>CAZTGP010000090.1:0-10199 GCA_964613325.1 uncultured Roseburia sp.
TTATAGATAATGGATGCACGAAAATCTGCTAATGAAAGTGTTGTCTTATCCGGTGATTCAGCTGAATATGAGAACTCCATCTTCTGGTCATTCATCTCATCTCTCAGTAAACGAGCTGCTGAGGACACCGTGTAATACGTCTGCTGCTGTCCGGTGAGTCCCGCCAGTCTGCCAGAGGCTGCTGTTCCTGCTGCTAACACAACAGATCCTGCCATGGCACAGAGCAAGAAGAACAAGAGTGCAATCAAGATGGTTGCGCCCTTCGAATTATGTATTTTGTTTACCAGAATTCCATCCTGCATATTTGTACCTTCTTTGTTATGTATACCTAATAGTTATTATAGTCAAAACACTGTTTGATAGCAAGGAATCTCAATGCTTTTCCTTGCATTTCCAGTTCCACTTTATTGCTATTGCATGATTTCTGTCGTACATAAGTCCCATTACAAGCCAAAAATATGGTGCCACTCCAACGGAGCTGATGTTGAAAAATGCCTGTTCTATGTATACGCCTACCATAAGAAATAGAATTATCGTAATCTGACTATTCGTTCTCTCATGATTGTACCAGCATCGGAAGCCGCAGCTGACAACAAGTATTAGTAATGCCAGGTAGAGAAGTTCCACAAATATTCCCTGGGTGCACAGTATCTGAATATATTCGTTATGTGCCTTATCAAACATGTGCCAGGCTGCCGGAACACCTTCGGCATTGGATATGGAACGGAAGTTTTCAATCCCAACACCGTGGAGCCAATAGGTTCCAAACTGTGCCAGGGCAATCTTCCATATTCCCATTCTGCTGTTGAACATCCGATCTCCAAGCACACCTTGTTTGCTGAATTCTTTGTCTGCTTTTAGTTCATTTCGCACACAGTGATTTCTTGTAGCATCGAAGAATGCCATAACTGCCAGGAACAGAACCAAAAGAATCAAAAGTCGAATTCCAAGCTTTTTTACCCGTTCCAGATTTCTTTTACGAATAAAGATAATTAGTTCCCACACAAAGATGACTACAAATAATACTACGGTTCCTAGGATTGGCGCAGAACAATTGGTAGAAAATGTACCGCCATAACAGCATACTGCAAGTATCACTCCGACTACTTGATGCCAGCGCTCTTTTCCATATAGAAATAAGCCCATTCCAAGTGCTGTGCACATGCAAATCATACTGCTGTAGAAATTGGTCTGTCCGAACGGAAGTGCCGCAACGGACTTCCAGTAATTCAAGATTGGGAACACCTGATATCCGAACAATATACCTGTAATTGCTGTAACAAATGCCACAGCTACAAACATTCCAATTAATATCTTCTTCTCTTTTACTTCCTTTACATGGGTTCCTGTTAAGAACAACAGATAATATCCAAGAATTGCAAAAAGACCTTCATGTCTTGTGGTCTCACCCACGACTGCTAACTGCACATTTCTTGCGAGGGCAGTTGACACGACTGCCCCAATGATAAGGCCTATCAGAATCAGACTAGCCACCGTCACCTTGTTATCGCGATGTTTTACATTATCCCATAGAATTTCAAAACACATAATTGGGAGGAAAATGTATATCATAGTTGGATAGTATTCAAGTCCATAGCTGCTTAGCTGGTCATACCACAGCAGTCCTAAATGCAGTGGCATGAAAATTAACAATATTGCAAATGGTATCCCGCATGTGATTTCCATTGACAGGATACGCTTTATCTTCTCTTTCACTTTTCCTTACTCCCTTTAAACATTCTTTTCCTATTATTCCATGACAAGCATTTAATTTCAAGAAAAACAATCTTTCCTAGAATAAAAAAAGACACCTTCGGGCATCCTTACTTTATCAAATCCGGAGGTGTTCGTATGTCTACTTATAAAGTTGAAATATGTGGAGTCAACACTGCCAAGCTCCCAGTACTCAAAGAGGAAGAAAAAGAAGAACTTTTCAAGAAGATAAAGGCTGGCGATAAAGATGCCCGTGAGAAATACATCAAAGGGAATCTCCGGCTGGTCCTATCTGTGATAAAACGCTTTACGAATCACAATGAGAATGTAGATGACCTGTTTCAGATTGGATGCATTGGTCTGATGAAATCCATCGATAATTTCGATCCGAATCTCGGTGTGAAATTCTCCACCTACGCAGTTCCTATGATTATCGGTGAGGTGCGTCGTTACCTTCGTGATAACAGCTCTTACCGTATTCCCCGCTCCCTTCGTGACACTGCCTACAAGGCCATTCATTCCAGAGAGCTGCTCTCACGCACCTCACTCCATGAGCCTACCTTAGAAGAAATCTCCGAGGATTGCGGAATTCCAAAGGAAGATATCGTCTATGCCCTAGATGCAATTCAGACCCCCTTAAGCCTCTTTGATCCCATCTATACAGACGGTGGCGATACCCTCTATGTGATGGATCAGATATCAGACAAGAAGAACAAGGAGGAGAACTGGGTTCAGGAATTATCCATCAGTGATGCGTTAGGACGCTTAAACGAGCGGGATGAACGCATCATTAAGCTTCGCTTCTTCGAAGGAAAAACTCAGATTGAGGTAGCTGATGAAATCCACATCTCCCAAGCCCAGGTCTCTCGTTTAGAGAAAAATGCCCTGAAATGCATGTACAAGTATCTCTCTTAACGATTATCTACCTTCTCTGGATACAGGTCATGCTGGCTTAATCTCTCCCATGCCACCTTCTCCCAAGGAGTTCCCTTTTTCCCATAGTTACAGTATGGGTCAATGGAAATTCCTCCTCTTGGTGTGAATTTGCCCCACACTTCAATGTATTTTGGATCCATAAGCTTAATCAGATCCTTCATAATGATATTCATGCAGTCCTCATGGAAGTCTCCATGATTGCGGAAACTAAATAGATAGAGCTTCAGGGATTTGCTCTCTACCATACGTTCTTCTGGGACATAGGAGATATAGATTGTTGCAAAGTCTGGCTGCCCTGTGATTGGGCATAGGCTTGTGAATTCTGGGCAGTTGAACTTTACAAAGTAATCATTGTCTGGATGCTTATTGATAAAGGTCTCTAATACCTCTGGTGCATAATCTGATTTATATACGTTGTTCTTATTTCCAAGAAGGCTTAATCCTTCTGTTTCTTGCTCTGATCTTCCACTCATAATACTTCATTTCTCCATTCTTATTTAGCTATTACGATATCATATTTATCTCTTACATTTATCTCTAATTGCATTTGTTACGACTTCTCTTTATTTCTGCTTTTTAATTACTCGCTACCCTACGGCTTGCAAAATATCTCTTTGCAACATGTACTGCAATGACGCCACATACTGCTGGCACAGACTGTCCAATGCAAAGGCTTAATGCAAGTGCTGGATATGGTACCTGTAACAGATAAGAAAGATATGTCGAAACTCCAAATCCAGGTACAAGAATGATTGGTACTGCTACTAAGAAGTCTGGCAAATGGAATTTACGTACTGCTACCACGCAGGATGTTGTAACCATTCCAACGATACAACCACCGATCATATCGATCATTCCAAGTCCGCCAAACAATGCATTGGAAATGAGATTGGCAAGGCCAAGCGGCACAATCAAAAATGGACAAAAATAACCCATTGCGTACATGGTGGTTGCGATTCGTATCTGATAAGCTCCAAATGAGAAGCTTTGGGTAAAATACAACACTACGATATACAGTGCCATTACCATTCCAGAAATTGTAAGTTTCTGTGTATTTGTATAACTTTTAAAATTCATAATTCATTATCTCCTATTCAACATCTTACATTCCGGTATCTACTTATACTTCGTACTGGATTGGATCTTTTGCGCCATTTTGTTCAAATGCTCTCTTTCGATCCAAACAAGTTCCACATCTACCACAGGCTTTCTCGTGGCCTTCGTAGCAACTCCACGTTTTCTCATATGGGACATTTAGTCGCAGACCTTCTTTCACCACATCGGCTTTGGTAAGTCCTACGAAAGGCGCTTCGATCCTTACCATTCCACCGCTTCCAAGTGAGATTGCCTGGCACATTGCATCATTGAAATCCTGACTACAATCTGGATATGCATTGCCTGCTGCATCATCGCTGTGTGCACCATAATAGATTACTTCGCATTCTAATGAGAGTGCCATACTTGCTGCTGTTGCTAAGAATAGACCATTTCGGAAAGGCACATAGGTGCTAACCGGTTTGCCATCCGTTTTCTCAAGCTGCTTTGCATAAGTCTCTTCTGGAATCGCATCTGTAGACTGCTTCAATAAAGAGCAATTGCTCTCTGAGAAAATGCGTGACAAATCTAATGTCCGTCCTGTAATTCCATAGTGAGCTAAAATTGCATCTGCGGCTTCGATTTCTTTACTATGCTTTTGTCCATAGGAAATAGATAAAGGAATGACATTCTCACGTCCATAACGCTCAATTGCCTTTGCAAGACAGGTAGTGCTATCCACACCACCGCTGAATAAAACCATTGCTTTCATTTTGTTCTCCTTCTGATAAGGGAACCGATTTGATTGTGTATGAGAATTTTCACACAGACATCACTCATTTACGTGTGATTGTCATAGTACATAAAAAAGGTCAGCGCTAGGCTGACCTTTACATACACTTCGATTATATGGGTCCCTAGTTTTATTTATAGACAGGATGGTTACGAACTGTCTTTTGTGTTAGTTCAAACACGAGTTGCATTATAGCAAACTATATTACGAATTGCAAGATGATATCTCACTCTAGCGATCCCATTTATCGCAAAGAGCTGTAATCTGATCTGCGAATTTGGCAAGATCTTTATTGGCCATTCCCTGACAATGATGAATGACGGTAATCAGGCGCTGTCCAACTGCCAGCAACCTGTCATATACTGTGCTTGTTGTCTTAAATATGCCTTTCGCTTTCTTCTCAGCAAGTTGATGAGTTCCTTCTTCTACGCACTCACCCGTCATAAGATCATAGGTATCTCCACTATATGGTGCCACTGCATCAAGTCCTAGATCATCTCTCAAATGTTTTGCAAAGAACTCTGCGACTGCATCGTCTCCATGAACAATAAATACCTTCTTGGGCTTCTCCTCGAATGCTTGAATCCATTTGGTCAGATGATCCATATCTGCATGGCCACTGATACCTGGAAGATTACAGATTGTTGCATGTACCTCAATGGATTCACCGAATAGCTTCACTTCTTTCACCCCATTCAATAGGGAATGACCAAGTGTTCCTGGAACCTGAAATCCGACAAACAAAATTGTGGAATCACTTCTCCAAAGATTATGTTTCAAATGATGACGAATTCGGCCTGCATCACACATACCAGAAGCAGAGATAATTACCTTTGGTGTTTGAATAAAGTTGATATTCTTTGATTCGTCACTGGTTACTGCTACCTTTAATCCAGGGAATTGAATTGGGTTAATTCCCATATTAATCATTTCTCTTGCATCATCATCAAAACATTCTGAAACATTTTTATGAAATACATTGGTTGCTTCCACTGCTAGAGGACTATCGATATACACCTCAAAATTTGGAAATTCAGGTAATAAACACTCTGTTTTGATTCTTCGCATATAATAAAGCATTTCCTGGGTACGTCCTACTGAAAATGCAGGGATAACAAGATTGCCTCCCTTTGTGAAGGTGGTATTCATTACCTTTGCAAGTTCGGTTGCATAATCAGGTGGTGTCTCATGGTTCTTATCCCCATACGTGGATTCCATAATAACATAGTCGGCATCCTTAATATATTCTGGGTCTTTAATCAATGGTCGATTGCAGTTACCGATATCACCGGAAAATACAAGCTTCTTCTCTTCTCCCTCTTCCGTGATCCAAATCTCAATGGAGGATGAACCAAGAAGATGCCCCGCATCCACGAATCTCACCTTCAAGCCTTCACATACATTTACCATTGCGTGATAATCACAAGAGACAAAATGTTCTAGCACACCTGCTGCATCATTCATATCATACAAAGGTGTCACTTCTGGAAGTCCTGCTCGCTTTGCCTTACGGTTCCTCCATTCAGCTTCAAATTCCTGAATATGAGCAGAATCCTTCAACATAATGTTACATAACTCTGATGTTGCCTTTGTTGCAAATATCTGTCCACGGAATCCATGATTATAAAGAAGTGGCAGTAATCCAGAATGATCAATATGAGCATGTGTTACAAACACATAGTCAATATTCGATGCATTCACTGGGATATCCTGATTCACATACATATCCGGTCCCTGTTCCATACCACAGTCCACCAAGAAATGGATATCTCCGAATGTGACATAATGACAGCTTCCTGTTACCTCATGATCTGCGCCTAAGAATTCTAGTACCATATTAATCCCCTCCCCAAGTTGTCAGACTTTTTATATATTTATTGTACCATATCTAGATAATTGTGCACATTATTTTTCCTAATTATTGGCTTCTTTCCCGCCATAATTTGCTCGCTGTTTCCATATCACAGGACACTAATGCTTTTACAATCTTCTCTAAATATGTTCGTTCTTCTCCAACTTGCAGCATAGGTATCATCTCTTCTAATATTTGCTGTGCATTGTCCAACTGAAATGCCTTCATTTGTTCATCTACCGCTGCAAGAATCTCCTTTTTATCTTCATCCGACAACACTTCTGTCACTAATTCATCCTCAAGGAGTACTGGTTCTACTTCCGCCCTATTTAAGAAGAACCACTTTTGAATCTCAAGAAGAACAATCTGGTATTCCTCCATTAAAAAAGCAAAGCGTTCTTCAATATATTTGTAATTTTCATTTTTGCCAGCCATCTCCTGGGCCTGTGCTTCATCGCCCAATTCCATTGCACCAATATTGTATGCGGTACTCTTTAACGCATGAACATGAATGGTATAACTACTATAATCTTTGTCATCAAATAATTTCTGAAGCTTTTCTGATCGATCTACGCCACGCTCCTGTGTAATCTTTAACACTTCTAGATAATCTTCATAGCTTCCACCAGAATACTTAATTCCCTCATCTACCTGAAAATGCTTCAACACTTTTTTCATTTCCGTAATCTTGCTTTCAATCACATCTGAACTACCATCTTCATTTGCTCCCTCTTCTAGGATTGTAATCTTCTCTTCTGGAAGATATTTCATCAAAGCTTTTTCCAGATAAGCAATGTCAATTGGCTTACTAATATAATCCTCAAATCCGATGTTAAGCATCTCCTCACGGAATCCTGCAATTGCATTGGCTGTCAAAAGAATGATTGGGATCTCTTTATATTTTCCATCATCCAATTCACGAATCTTCTGCATTGCCTGTACCCCATCCATCTCTGGCATCATATGATCCATAAATATCAAATCATATGTCTCATTTTGTACTTTTTCAATGGCCTGCTCTCCGCTGATTGCCAAATCTGCATGGGTATGGTAGCGAAGCAAAAGGCTGGAGATCAACTTCAAGTTCACTTCATTGTCATCCACTACAAGAATTTTTGCATTAATAATAATCTTCTTTCTGTTCTTCTTTTCTTCAATGCTATTTACATCCAATTTGCCCATAGGCGTACGGTTTGTCACCTTCATTGGAATTGTAATCTTGATGGTTGTCCCTTCCCCATAAACACTATCAATATCTATCGTTCCTTGCATTCTTGTTACAAGGCTTTTTACTATATACATTCCAAGTCCAGTGCCCTCAATTCCTTGGTTTTGCATACTATCCAACTTACGGAAACGATCATAAATGCAATTCACATCCTCTTTTCTCATACCAATTCCCGTATCTGATACTTCAAAGTAGATATTTGTCACATCCTCTTCAATGTCTTCGCAGTAGACCTTAAGCGCAACTTCTCCTTCTTTCGTATACTTCACTCCGTTGTTCAATATATTGATGAGAATCTCTCTTAACTGCACATGCGCACCATAGAATTCAGAAGGTAAATCATCTGCAAAATTGGCAGAACACTTTAAACCTTTCTTATTAGCCTGATTGGTAATAATCGCAAGGACTTCCTCTAACACAGTCTGCAGATAGAAGCTCTCCTGTACCATTTCTATTTCTCCAGATTCAATTTTAGAGATATCCAATATCTGATTAATAATATGAAGAAGACTTTTCGCAGACCGCTTGATATCATACATATAGTCTTTCAAAGACTCTTCCTTTTCCTGCTGAATGACCAACTCTGAGAATCCAAGAATTGCATTCATTGGTGTACGAATCTCATGAGACATATTCGCAAGGAATGCAGATTTCGCAATATTCGCTCGCTCTGCCTCATCCTTAAGTTACAGGATCTCTTTTGTATATTCCTGCGCTTCAGTCACATCAAAAAACCATGCCATCTTACCACGCAGCTTGGTATTTTCATAGATATCTGACACACTGACTTCATACATACCATCCTTTAATTCTATTAGGTTTTTCTCTTTCTGGAACAGATGCATAAATGCCTCTAATTCCTCTCCTTCTTTATTATCAAACACATGATCAATCAGATATGTTGCGGCGATATTGGCATAGAGAACGTTATACTCATTATCTACTACAACAATCCCCTCTTTGGTATTCTCAATAATATTTTCCTTTGCACTTAGTACAACATCCAACAATCCGTGCTGCTTACTTGCAATATATAATAGCAATGCAGAAATGCCAAAGCTGACTGGGACAAAATCAAACATTGGGAATGGGAGCGACAAGGTAAGTGCATATCCCAATACTGGAAGCAAACCTGTAAAGAACAGAAATCTTAATTGTTTCTTTTCTGTATAATTCACTCTTCCCATTCGTTTTACAATCATAAATAAAACAACGAAGATTGCTGCGCATAGACTTCCAGAATACATATAGAAAAGAAATCCGTAATTTGCTGAAAAGCATGGAATTCCGCCAAAATATTTGATGGTGTAGGATTTATAGAAATATGGGATCTTATTTGCAAAGAGAACACATGCCCCTATAAAGATCGTATAGCAATAATATGCATTCATTAATTTTACAGCGATCTTCTCTTTACAATAACCAGAAGCGTATTTTAGAAAACAAAGTGTTGATAGGATTTTGGAGATATGTCCCATCTTTACCATCCAAACCATGGTATAGATATTGTTCGATGTTACTTCTCCATAATAAGATAATAAGATCATGAAAAATCCCATGGATGTGAGCACCAGCCACTTCTGCTGCTCATTTACACTTTTTGAAGCAATATAAATCAAGGATATGGCACATGAGGCAAGTAAAACTACTAAAAACACCTTATATGCTGCATATCCAATATAATTATGTTCGAACCATTCTAAAATTACATCTCGTACTCCAAGGACAAAACTCATACGCAATTCACTCCCCTAAATCATTCGTATATATGTCTAGTCCTATTGTACCATATCTGTTATAAAATTTCTCCTATATTTTTACAATGCAATGCCTTTTCTTGCTTTTGCTACTCTTGCAAAATCTAAGTCAAATTTATTGATTGCAGGAAGTACTCCTCTTAACTGATTTACAATCACGGCTCCGAGGAATCCACCGAATGTGTTTGCCATCAAATCGTCCACATCGCAGAGACGATAAGAACCGTTATAGATGAAGAAGAAGCCAGTAAGCTGTGTCACTTCAATTGCAAGACTTAATAATGCAGTGAAAATTACTACTTTTTTCTTTGAGCAGCCGCAGTAGTAGGAAAGGAACATTCCAAATGGAATCGTCATTGCTACATTAAAAATTACCTGCCAGATTGCATTGTCAGTAAGTGCAGCAAGATATGTGGATGGCTGATTCCATACAAGTGGTGATTCACGAACGATGTCTGCAACAAACATAAATGGAACTGCCTGCATATCGTAGCTATTCAATACACCCATCTGTTTCAAATCTGGTAATGGTAAAAATACAAGTGCAAATAGACATAATATATAGAGCAGGAATAAATAATTCATTCCGATTCTTACCAAATTTACTTTTTTATAATGCACAACTGGTACTACTAAAATTGGTAATGTAAACAGTACTGCGAAAAATGGAAAATTGCCAAATCCTACTAAAATATTACTTAAAATGTGTGCCATAAGAAAACCTCCTAAATAAATGCCGAAACATAAATAACTCATTTGTTTTGATACATTTATTATAGGAGGTTCTATTCTAGCGAGCCATCGATTCACCTTACAATTAGTGGACGTGGCTTACGAATTTGTAAGATACACGTTAGCTACGAGCCATGGCGAGGCATTTTCGAA
>CAZTGP010000091.1:0-10116 GCA_964613325.1 uncultured Roseburia sp.
ATGTTGACTTGGTACTTGAAATGGATGGTGGATATTCATGGACAATTAACGGAACTGATGTTGATGCTATGAATAATATTAATCTGGAAGTGAAAGAAGATGAGAATGTTGTCCCTAGTGATCTGGTAGATGAAATTGCAGGGGATAAGCCAAGTAAGCAGTTATCATTAACACACGATGGAGAGTTCGGATTTACAGCAGAACTTACGATTTCGCTTGATTCAGAAAATGCAAAAGAAGGCGACAATGGCGTATTGTACTACTATGATTCTAACCACAAGCTTGTATTTAGAGAAGTTTCAAAAGTAAATGCAGATAAGACTGTAACACTTGGATTCAATCATGCATCTGACTATATTGTAGTTGTACAGCATGATGTTGATAAGGCTGAAGAAGGCGACACAGTAACAACGGACAAGGAATTAACTGATAATCAAAAGGTTGATTTCGCAAATAAGAACGTAACCGTTGTAGAAGTAAAAGCTGGTAATGTGGTTCAGAAGGTATTATATACAAAACCAGGCAAATTACCAGAGTCAGTAGCAGCAGATGTTAAGGTTAATGTGTTAATGGATAACGGAACATTCTGGGTATTTGATTCTTACAACAAAGATGTTGCAGATAAGATGACTGCAGGATTTGCTGTTGGCGAAGAGATTACGGTAGTTGATAATGTATTTGAAAAAAAATATTCTGGCATCAAGAAAGTAAATGTACATTTTGACTATAGCAGTATCAATAGCGAAAAATTTGCTGTTAGAATACCAATTTCAGTTTCTGGAACATTTGAAGATGGCAAAGAAGTGTACTTGTACTATTACAATCCAAGTACAGGTGAATTCGATCTACAGAATGATGGAAACTCAGCAATTGTTAGTGGAGGCAATGTTGAATTTACCTTTACGCACTGTTCTAACTATGTTGTTGTTGATCAGATACTTCAAGAAGCAGTGGGACAGAATCCTCCAGATGGAGATGGTGACAAAGAGAAACCAAGTACTCCAGTTAAGAGTCCAGACACAGGGGATAAGACACCAATTGCAATGAACCTGATTATTTTATTATTAGGTTGTGCAATGGTACTCGGTGTGAGTGCTTTGTATTATCGGAGAAGAAGGAACAGATAATTAGAAATATGTAAAAGCAAATAAAAATGGCTATCGCAATTGCGATAGCCATTTTTTAAAGGGTTCAAAGTGTCCAAAGATGCTGCCGGTGGCAGGCTCTTCTCGTGTGCTTAGAACTTAAATGTATCTTTTAATCCAACCCATTTCTGATCTTTATCACTGAGATTAAGTGGAGTGCCATCAGACATTGTGTAGCCTTCGGCTGAGGCAGTTCCGTTATATTCACCTTGGAGATCTGGCCATTCAATGCCGATTTCAGGATCGTTCCAAGCCATTCCGCCCTCGTCACCTAAATGCCAGTAATCTGTAACTTTGTAGCAGAATTCTGCAACATCAGATAATACCAGGAAACCATGGGCAAAGCCTTCTGGAATTAAGAACTGCTTCTTGTTTTCTTCCGTAAGTTCAATACCGTACCATTTGCCGTAAGTCTCAGAATTGGCTCTTAAATCAACAGCCACGTCGAATACGCTTCCTTTTACGGCACGTACTAATTTAGCCTGTGGGTATTCTTTCTGGAAGTGTAATCCACGAAGAACACCTTTGGTAGAACAAGACTGGTTATCCTGAACGAATTCCATGGTGAGTCCTGCTTCAGCCATATCCTTTTTGTTATAAGTTTCCATGAAGTAGCCTCTGGCATCTCCATGAACTGCTGGGGAGATGACACATAATCCTTCAATTCCACCAACATTTTTTTCAACTGTAATCTGTCCCATAATATTTACTCCTTTTAAAACTCGAGGTCTTTGATATATCTTTCAACTGCATCTTGCCAAGTAGGAAGTGGAGTGAACCCGTTATCCACCAATTTCTGCTTATCAAGTCTGCTGTTAAAAGGTCTCGCTGCTTTGGATACGCCATATTCTGCTGTAGTAACAGGAATCAGATTGACTTTATCCTCCGCATACTCGCTATGTCCCTGTGCAACTGCCTGACGGAAAATCTCTTTGGTGAAATCGTACCAACTGATATAGCCAGTTTTGCATCCGGTATCTTTCGCATCGGTTACTTCGGAATTCGTTGCATGATAGTAACCATATTTGTCTGTTACAATCATATCACTCAATAGTTTTGCTAAATCAAATGTATAGGTTGGTGTACCTATCTGATCATTTACAATGCGAATGGTGTCATGGGATTTCCCGAGATTCAGCATTGTCTTGATATAGTTCTTGCCATTCTGACCAAATACCCAGGCAATACGAACGATGAAGTATTTCTCAAGGTTCTCAGATACTGCCAGCTCTCCAGCAAGCTTCGTCTCGCCATAAGTGTTAAGTGGTGCATATTCTTTGCAATCAGGACTCCATGGTGTAGTTCCCTGTCCGTTGAATACATAGTCGGTAGAGATATACATCATTTTGCAGCCGTTTGACTGAGAAGCGTCCAATTTCTTAACTGCTTTTACAAAGTTCTCAGTACCAACAGCGTTTACCATACGTACCTTTTCTTTTTTGTCATCATCTTCTGCCAAATCAACAGCGGTCCAAGCAGCACAATGGATGACTACATCTGGAGCTGCGTCAGTTAATGCTTTTTCCACAGCTGCTTCATCTGTAATGTCTAAAGATACATAAGGGGTGGTAGTAACGGCTGTTCCATCCTGTGCACCGCTGTATTCTGGAGCAAGATCAGATCCAATACAAGAAAAACTACCATTTCCTTTGGCATTACGTTTCATTAATTCATTAATGACGTCGTGGCCCAACTGACCAGCGACTCCTGTTACGAATATTTTCATTTCGCTCTCCTTTGGGGAAAGCGGAAGGAAAATTTCCCTTCCGCCTAATTTAATATCATTATATGTTCTAGCTTAAGAAATTAACGATTGGTGTACATTTTCTCATAGTAGTTCTGATACTCTCCAGAGATGATGGTCTCCCACCATTCTTTGTTATCAAGATACCACTGAATTGTTTTCTTAATTCCGTCTTCGAATTTGGTCTCTGGTAACCAGCCTAATTCGTTATGAATCTTGGTAGGATCAATTGCGTAACGCATATCGTGACCTTTACGGTCTGTTACATATGTGATAAGGCTTTCTGGTTTGTCTAATGCTTTACAGATGATTTTTACGATGTCGATGTTCTTCATCTCATTGTGTCCACCAACATTGTATACTTCACCAACACGTCCGTTGTGAATGATTAAGTCAATTGCTTTACAGTGATCTTCTACGTATAACCAGTCACGTACATTTAAACCTTCTCCGTATACTGGAAGTGGTTTGTCAGCAAGAGCGTTTGCAATCATCAGAGGAATCAGCTTCTCTGGGAAGTGGTATGGTCCGTAGTTGTTGGAACAACGGCTGATAGACACTGGAAGACCATAAGTACGGTGGTAAGCGAGTACAAGTAAGTCGGCAGCAGCTTTTGATGAGCTGTATGGGCTGCTTGTGTGAATTGGAGTCTCTTCTGTGAAGAAAAGGTCAGGTCTATCAAGTGGAAGATCTCCGTATACTTCGTCAGTAGATACCTGATGATATCTCTTGATGCCATATTTGCGGCAGGCATCCATAAGTACAGAGGTTCCGATGATGTTGGTATCTAAGAACACCTGTGGGTTCTCAATCGAACGGTCAACGTGGCTCTCTGCTGCGAAGTTAACTACCATATCTGGTTTCTCTTCTTCGAATAATTTGTATACAGCGTCACGGTCTGTGATGCTTTCTTTTACAAAACGGAAGTTTGGGTTATCCATAACTGGCTCTAATGTAGATAAGTTACCTGCGTAGGTAAGGCAATCCAGACATACGATTCTGTAATCTGGGTATTTGTTTAACATGTGAAATACGAAGTTTGAGCCGATGAATCCAGCTCCACCTGTTACGATGATTGTCATAATGATATTCTCCTTATATTCGAATAATTTAATTTACTTAATATCAAATCAGTTAGTGCAGTACGTCGAGATATTTGCCGTCGAGTACGTCTTTGAGGTACTGGCCATATTGATTTTTCTTTAATACTTCATATACGGCAAGAACGTCTTCTTTTGAAATCCATCCGTTTAAGTATGCGATTTCTTCCAGACATGCAACCTTGCGGTGCTGATGAGTCTCAACAGTTTTCACGAAGTTGGTTGCTTCTACAAGACTCTCGTGTGTACCGGTATCTAACCAGGTGAATCCCTGTCCAAGTAACTCTACGTTTAAGTCGCCGTTCTCTAAGTAGATACGGTTCAAGTCTGTGATTTCTAATTCACCACGGGCACTTGGCTGTAGGTTCTTGGCATATTCAACAACACGGTTGTCATAAAAGTAAAGACCAGTGACACAGTAATTGCTCTTTGGCTTCTCTGGTTTCTCTTCAATGGAAATGGCTTTTCCTTCATGATCGAATTCTACAATACCGAAACGCTCTGGATCGTCTACATAGTAACCAAATACAGTTGCGCCTTTTCCAGATTCTGCATTTTCAACAGCGGCCTGTAATCTCTTCTTGAGACCGTGACCAGCGAAGATATTATCACCTAATACCATTGCCACAGTATCGTTACCGATGAATTCCTCTCCGATTACAAAAGCCTGAGCGAGTCCGTCTGGACTTGGCTGAACAGCATAGGTAAGTTCGACACCGAACTGATGACCATCACCTAAGAGTTCTTTGAATCTTGGAGTATCCTGTGGTGTTGAGATAATTAAGATCTCACGGATTCCAGCGTTCATAAGAACGGATAATGGGTAGTAAATCATTGGTTTGTCATAAATTGGTAACAGCTGTTTGGATGTTACCATAGTCAGTGGATAAAGACGTGTGCCTGAACCACCTGCAAGTATGATTCCTTTCAAGGTAAACCCTCCTTTTTATACAAGTTAGCATGTGCTAAAATGAATCTCCATAAACACAAGATTGATTTGGAGATTATGTTCTACTTTTTATCGAGCTTTCTCGATACTGCTACTATAACGGGTGACGTTACGTTACCTTCAAGCGGAAAATGTATTTATTAAAATAATTGTGAAAATGTGCTAAATATAGTGGATTTATTTTTGTGATTATCTATAAAATTGAAGATAGATATATCATAGAAAGATAAAAAAACTTACCTATACAAATGAAAATGAGTGCCACTGGCACTCATTTTGTACGCTATGGTGAATAAAAAGCTGGAATCCTTATCTTGCGATAAAAATTCCAGCTTCTTTGGTAATGTGAAAGCCGTTCTTTGTTTTCTTCTCTACAAAGCTCCGAAAGTCTTTATAACGATCTAAGAGGTATTGATTCTGATTCCCGTGGCAGGAAAGAATGTATTCCATTAAAGGTTCCGCCTGATCCACAATGAGCTCATCTGGATACAAGCGCGTTTCGATGGATTGAAATTGTCTTTGAAGAATGGATTCTCCATTTTGTAATCCGAACTGATCATAAAGCTTGTCCCCAGATAGAACAATTCTAGGATCGAATTCTTGAACAAGATCCGTAATCTCTTTCATGTGATTGCTTCCGTAAGTACTGCATACAAATCGACCACTCGATTTCAATACACGTCTTACTTCATGACATACGTCATTGATATTCTCACAATAGAAGAGGACATGATTTGCAATAATAAGATCGAAGCTGGCATCATCATAAGGAATCTGTTCTCCGGAGAATATCTGAAAGGAGAAACGAGTATCTTTGTTATTGTCTAAGAGTGTTCTTCGGGCATCTCTGATCATACCACGTGAAATATCGGATAATGTAATGGCTATGTTCGTTTCAGGCAGTAACGCTTTATTTTCTGCCCAAAGAGAGCCGTTCCCACAGCCAATCTCTAATATTCTCATTCCAGGCCCGATGTCACATTGCTCGTACACCCATGGAAACCAGCCTTGCTTATTCTGTGAGTACATACTGTGTAAGCGGATTCGCGAAGTAATATTGTTGGCATTCTGATATTGGGTTTTGAGCGAACTTTCCATACCTGTTAAATGTATAAGGTCTAGCATCTGACTCCAATTGATATCTTTGTTCTGATCAAGTGCAGTTGTAGTATCTTCGATTGCTTTTTGAACTAACTGCATCTGCTCAATTTTGTCCTGGATCAGTGTGAGCTGCAGATTGAGCTGGTTACGCAAGATATGAGAGTCAGCATCCTCAATAGTTAATTCTTTGATGTCATCAAGAGAAAAGCCTAAGTATTTTAACAGAAGTATCTGCTGAAGCTGGACTAGGTCGGTATCGGTGTAGTAGCGCGCCCCGGTTTCCTCATTCACATAGGAGGGCTTTAGTATATTCTGTTTGTCATAGTAGCGAATGGTGCGAATGGTAACGTTTGCCATTCGTGCAAATTCGCCAGAGGAGTAATAGCCTGGTAACTTCATATTGGAACCTCGTGTTTCTGTTGAAAGTGTATTGGATTAATAAAAGGATTCTATTATGTGAATCCTGCGATTCTTTCTATATGATAGTACAAAAAGAGGTGCTTTGGCAATCAATAGCGAATGAAGAGGAACAGATTTTGTGGAATAATTCTATTCCATTATAAAAACTTAAGAAAATCTTCTATAGATAATAACTTTTCAAACAATCTTCGTTGTGATAAAATAGTTAAAAGTCCGAAAACCAATATTTTACAACGTTTTATTGGAAGCTGGATTTCTGAGGAAAAGAAAAAGTAATTATTTTAGGAGGAACGAGATAAATGGATTATATGAATGAATATCAGAAATGGTGTACAGATCCATATTTTGACGATGATACAAAGGCAGAACTTGCAGCAATCGCTGATAACAAAGCTGAAATCGAAGATCGTTTTTACCGTACATTAGAGTTCGGTACCGCAGGTTTAAGAGGCGTAATTGGTGCGGGAACTAACCGTATGAATATTTATACAGTACGTCAGGCAACACAGGGCTTGGCCAATTATATTATTTCACAGAATGGACAGAACAAGGGCGTTGCAATTGCCTATGATTCAAGAAATATGTCCCCAGAGTTCTGTGATGAAGCAGCACTTTGCATGGCAGCAAACGGAATCAAAGCTTATGTATTCCCAAGCCTACGTCCAACCCCAGAACTGTCATTTGCAGTTCGTGAATTAGGATGTATCTCCGGTATTGTTATTACAGCAAGCCATAATCCACGTGAATATAATGGATACAAGGTATACTGGGAAGATGGCGCACAGATTACACCACCTCATGATGGAAACATTATGGA
Organism: uncultured Roseburia sp.; assembly: GCA_964613325.1. Lineage (GTDB taxonomy): Bacteria > Bacillota > Clostridia > Lachnospirales > Lachnospiraceae > Roseburia. The sequence continues at coordinate 7,277 of CAZTGP010000091.1, forward strand.
TGAAGTGGCAAAGGTTACTTCTTTTGACAGTGTAAAGACAATGGACAAGGCTGAGGCTGAGAAAGCAGGGCTTTACAATGTCATTGGTTCTGAGCTCGATGAGAAATACTTTGCAGAATTAAGAAAACAGTCTATTCATCCAGAAGTAATCAAGAAGGTTGCAAAGGATATCAAGATTGTTTATACACCATTCCATGGAACCGGATTACTTTCTGTACAGAGAGTGTTGAAAGACCTTGGATTTGAAAATGTATATATTGAGCCAACACAGGCGATTCCTGATGGCAACTTCCCAACGGTTGATTATCCTAATCCAGAAGATCCAAAGGCTTGGGAGCTTGCACTTGCCCTTGCAAAAGAGAAAGATGCAGACTTAGTACTCGCAACTGATCCAGATGCAGACCGTCTTGGTGTATATTGCAAAGATACTAAGACTGGGGAATATGTAAGCTTTACCGGAAACATGTCTGGTATGTTAATCGCTGAATATATCCTAAGTGAAAGAACTGCAACCGGCACAATGCCAGCCAACCCAGCTCTGATTGAAACCATCGTAACTACGGATATGGCAAAAGCTATTGCAGCCAATTACGGTGTGAAGTTAATCGAAGTATTAACAGGATTCAAATACATTGGAGAACAGATTAAACTTTTTGAAGAAACAGGAAGCAATAATTATGTATTTGGATTGGAAGAAAGCTATGGATGTCTTCCTGGAACCTATGCAAGAGATAAAGATGCTCCAGCAGCAGTTACAATGCTCTGCGAGGTTGCAGCTTACTATAAAGATCAGGGCAAAACACTCTGGGATGCTATGATCGATATGTATGAGAAATATGGTTATTACAAAGAAGGCCTTGCTACTATGACATTAAAGGGCAGTGATGGAGCAGCACAGATTCAGAAAATCATGAATGAGGCACGTGCAAATCTTCCTAAGACTGTTGGTAGTCATGATGTAATTGCTGTTCGAGATTATAAAGCGGATACAAGAACAGAGGTAGCAACTGGTAATGTGACATCAACAGGTCTTCCTTCCTCTAATGTTCTTTACTATGAGCTAAGTGATAATGCTTGGTGCTGTGTACGTCCTTCAGGAACAGAACCTAAGATTAAATTCTACTTTGGAGTAAAGGGTACCTCTTTAAAGGATTCCGAAGAGAGATTAGACGCATTACAGACTGCTATGATGAAAATGTTTGAATAATCACAGTCTTACATAAGAGAAACCAGGGGAACCTGATTAAGTGAATTTTCAACCCAGCGCTGAAGTATAACGCCTTAGCGTTGGGTTCTATGTTGTAAATGGAGGAAATACCTAATGATGAAGATTTACATATGTCCGCAATGCGGATGGTTACGGATGGTATCTCGTAGAAAGGATGTCGAATGTCATAAATGTGGAATACCACAGATGACTTTAACCAATCTTGATTTTGTACAATATACAGATATGACCGATAAAGAGCGTGAAGATTACTCGGAGGGCTGGCTGTATATTCATAATCGATCAGGTAATAAAGCAAATTAGAAAAGGATAAGAGGATGACAAATAATCAAAGAAAAAAGAAGAGAAGAATGAAGAAAAAGAAAAAACTTCTTCTCTTTGCATTGGAGCTATTAGTTCTTATAGTATTACTCGTTGTTTTGTACTTCTTTACGATGTTGAATAAGATTGATTTTAAGAATCTAAAAGACGCAGGTATCAATAAGGATATGAATTCCGAAACTGCTTTTGCAATGGAAGGATACACGAATATCGCATGCTTCGGTCTTGATAATCGAAGCAATGGTAATTACTCAACTGGTAATTCGGATGCAATCTTGATTGCAAGTATCAATAATGAGACAAAGGACATCAAGCTGATCTCTGTATATCGTGATACCTATTTAAGCATTGGAAATGGCAAGTATTCAAAATGCAATTCCGCTTATGAGAATGGTGGAGCAGAACAGGCAGTACAGATGCTCAATACGAACCTCGATTTAGATATCGAGAATTATGTGAGCGTAGATTGGGCTGCATTAGTTGAAGTAGTAGATGATCTTGGTGGAATTGAAGTTGAGGTTACAGATGATGAGGTTTATGAGATTAATTATAATCTTCCTGAAATTGCAATGGTTACAGGTGTGGAATCAGAGGATCTCGAAAGCTCAGGACTTGTTACATTAAATGGATCTCAGGCTACTTCCTATGCACGAATCCGCCATCTGGCAGGTGATGATTATATGCGTGCAGCAAGACAGCGTATTGTGTTGCAGGCAATGTTGAATAAGGCGAAAACAGCAGATTTGGTAACATTGACCAGTATTTGTAATGATGTATTTGAGAATATTGAGACTTCATTAACCTTAAAACAATTACTATTGTTAGCAAAGGATGTAACTGCCTATAATCTTGTTGAAACATCAGGATTCCCAACAGAATTAACAACAGATCATCTGGATTGTGGAGATTCTGTTATTCCGGTAGAGTTAGATAATAATGTTGCAGAATTGCATCAACTCTTATTTGGTGAGACGGATTATGTTACTTCACAAACAGTACAGAGTATTAGTAATAATATTGCAAAGAAGAGTGGTAAAACATCCGAAAATACTCAGGTAAATAATATGGATAAATATAATGATACAGTAGATAAAGGTGGTACTGCTGTAGAGAAACCAAGTACTGATACAACGCAAAATTAATTTGAAGAAATTGTAGTAATATGAATAATAGGTCAATCTTATGATTGACCTATTATTAACTTGATAAAAGAGATACCTTTCATAATGGGAACAAAAGGAGATAAAAAGCATGAATCAAGCGACTGAAACAAAGGTGAAAGAGACAAATC
>CAZTGP010000092.1:0-10043 GCA_964613325.1 uncultured Roseburia sp.
TCATTAGTATCATCCATGTATGCAGGAGATGTTAAAGTATCAAATGATATCACAGCACTTCCAAAAACAACAATCAAGGTAAATGATTACGGCAGCATCAAATAAATAGGAAGAAGCAATACAATAGTAAAAGGAGGGTGAGGTAGAACCCACTCTCCTTTTTTAACCCCAAAAAGGGGAATAAGGTAGTAGAGAGGTGGTAAGTAAGAGATGGATAATTATGCAATCGAGATGTTGAATATCACGAAACGTTTTCCTGGAATCATCGCAAATGATGATATCACTTTACAACTAAAAAAAGGAGAGATTCATGCACTTCTTGGGGAGAATGGTGCAGGAAAATCTACATTGATGAGTGTACTTTTTGGATTGTATCAGCCAGAAGAGGGAGAAATTCATAAGGAAGGGAAAAAGGTCAACATTAATAATCCGAACGATGCCAATGAATTAGGAATTGGAATGGTTCATCAACATTTTAAGCTGGTAGAATGTTTCAGTGTACTGGATAATATCATTCTCGGAGTTGAATCAACAAAAGGCGGATTCCTTCAGAAAAAGGAAGCAAGAGAAAAAGTAGTAGAATTATCTGAAAAATATGGACTTGCAGTAGATCCAGATGCTTTGGTGGAAGACATTACAGTGGGAATGCAACAGAGAACAGAGATTTTAAAAATGCTCTATCGAGACAATGAAATTCTCATTTTTGATGAGCCAACTGCTGTATTAACACCACAGGAAATACAAGAGTTAATGCAGATTATGCAGAACCTTGCAGCAGAAGGGAAGAGCATTTTGTTTATTACACATAAGCTGGCTGAAATAATGCAGGTTGCAAATCGCTGTACAGTTCTTCGAAAGGGTAAGTATATAGGGACTGTTGATGTTAAGGATACAACACCAGAAAAGCTTTCCGCTATGATGGTAGGTCGTGATGTCAATTTCGTGGTAGAGAAAAAACCAGCAAAACCAGCCGATATAGTTCTGGACGTACAGGGGATGACTGTTGCATCAAAACATCATAAAAATAATGCTGTAAATCATGTATCCCTTCAGGTTCATAGAGGTGAGATCGTATGTATTGCAGGGATTGATGGAAATGGTCAGACAGAATTTGTATATGGACTTTCCGGATTAGAACCAGTGAAGGTTGGAAAGATTACATTAAACGGTGAGGATATTACACATATGCCAATCCGAAAACGTTCGATAGCAGGGATCGGACATATTCCGGAGGACCGTCATAAACATGGATTAGTGCTAGACTATTCGCTGGAAGATAACATTGTGTTACAGAGATACTTTGAGCCTCAGTTTACGAACAAAATAGGATTTTTGAAGCGGAAAGCAATTAGACAATATGCAGATAAGCTTATTCAACAGTATGATGTAAGATCAGGACAGGGGGCGGTCACAAGAGCACGCTCCATGTCAGGTGGCAATCAGCAGAAAGCAATTATTGCTCGAGAAATTGATAAAAATCCAGATTTGCTCATAGCGGTACAACCAACACGTGGATTGGATGTTGGAGCAATCGAATATATACATAAACAGCTTGTGGCACAAAGAGATTCTGGAAAAGGTGTTTTACTAATTAGCCTAGAGTTGGATGAGGTTATGAATGTGGCAGATCGAATTCTGGTCATGTTCGAAGGGGAAATCGTAGGAGATTTTGATCCAAAGGAAGTTACCGTAGAAGAATTGGGACTCTATATGGCTGGATCAAAGAGAAAGGAGGCAAAAGCAGATGAATAAAAATACAGAAAAGAAAGCAAGTATTTTAAGAAATGATGGAATACAAACAATTTTAGGTTCATTGCTTTGCATTGTAATCGGGCTCCTTGTAGGCTACATTGTATTATTAATTATTAATCCAAGTGGAGCTGGGCAGGCAATTACAGCAATTTTAAAGAACTTTTTCTACTATCCAAGTAAAGTAGCGCAAATGAAATACTTCGGAACAACATTGGTAAAAGCTTCTGCACTTCTCATGTGTTCATTATCTGTATTGTTTGCATGGAAAGTTGGAATGTTCAACATTGGTGTAGCAGGACAGTATGTAATTGGTGCTGGGGCATGTCTATACTGTGGACTGAAATTTGGGATGCCATGGTATGTTTGTACCATCGTGGCAGTAATCGCTGCAGCTCTTATAGGTGGATTATCAGGTTTACTAAAAGCATATTTTAATGTGAATGAGGTTATCTCCTGCATTATGCTGAACTGGATTGGTCTCTATAGTGTAAATATGCTTCTTTCAAAGGTAAAAGAGCAGTCTACACCATACACCAAATCTTTATCAAGCACCAATCAAAGTGCATTGATTCCAAGTTTGGGACTGGATAAACTTTTTTCCAAGAATGAATTCGTTACGATCGGATTAGTTCTGGCAGTAGTCGTTGCAATTCTTGTGTGGGTCGTGCTAGATAAAACAAAATTGGGCTATGAGTTAAAAGCCACAGGATTAAATAAGCATGCAGCAAAATATTGTGGGATGAATGAAAAAAGAAACATTGTCTTAACTATGATGATAGCTGGAGCATTGGCTGGTCTTGGAGCAGCAATTTTCTACTTAAGTGGAATTGAGGAATGGATGGTACAGCAGACCAGTGTTCCAGCAATGGGATTTAATGGGATTGCAGCAGCCTTCTTAGGCGGTACGAATCCAATCGGCGTAATTTTTTCTTCCTATTTTATACAGCATATTACAAGTGGTGGTTCTTATGTAGATAAAACAATGTATTGTTCACAGATTTCAGATTTGATTTCAGCATTTATTATTTACTTATGCGGATTTGTATTCTTCTTTAAATTGAAGTTGAATAGATATCTGGATAGAAAAGAAGAAAAACAGGCTTCAGCCAATAAGAAAGGGGGAGAGGCATAATGTTACTATTAGTTCAATACACATTAATATTTGCATCAGTTTTGATTCTTGTAGCCCTTGGTGGATGCTTCTCAGAGCATAGTGGAGTCATCAACATTGGATTAGAAGGAATTATGGTTATGGGAGCCCTTGGTGGAGCGCTTCTTCTGAAATATATTCCAAGTGACACACCAGCAGCACTTATTATTTTGCTGGTTGTATTATGTAGTGTTGGATTGGGAATGATTTTTTCCCTTTTCCTAGCAGTGGCAGCAATTAAATTCAATGCCGACCAGACCTTGGTTGGAACGGCATTGAATCTTCTCGGACCAGCGGTTGCAGTTGTTCTGGTTCGTGCAATTAATATGAGCGAGAATCTGGATAATGTATCTTCAACGGTAGCCTATGGACCAGCCAAAAAGGCATTTACAACAAACATTGGAGGATTTCAGTTTAACTGGTTTATGCTAATTACCTTTGTTGTTTTAATACTCGCATACATTGTATTATACAAAACGAAATTTGGATTAAGACTGTGTGCATGTGGAGAACACCCACAGGCTGCAGATTCGGTTGGAATCAATGTGTTTGCAATGCGCTATGCTGGAGTGCTGATCTCCGGTGCCCTTGGTGGTTTGGGTGGATTGGTATATATCACAGCAGGTGTTAGTGAATGGAAATTTGAAAACGGAGTTGCAGGATTTGGATTTTTAGCATTGGCACTGATGATTTTTGGACAGTGGAAACCAGTAAATATTGGTATAGCAGCGCTCCTGTTTGGATTGTTTCGTGCACTTTCAAATGTGTATACTGGTTTTGATTTATTGGTTGCATTAAAAGCACCAAGTACCGTATATAATATGCTTCCTTATATTATATCCTTGTTGGTACTTGTGTTTATTTCTAAGAAGTCAAGAGCTCCAAAGGCAGAAGGAATCCCATATGATAAGGGGCAAAGATAAGAGAGGTATGTAAGAATGAAGAATTATTCAGAAGACGAGAACAGACAGTACCATATTCAGGTGGCACCAGGGGAGGTAGGTCGCTATGTGATTATGCCAGGAGATCCAAAGCGCTGCGTGAAGATTGCACAATATTTGGAGAATCCAATTTTAATAGCGGACAATCGAGAATACATCACTTATACAGGAACCATGGATGGCGTAAAGGTAAGTGTTACCTCAACAGGAATCGGCGGACCATCTGCATCCATTGCAATGGAAGAATTATATCGATGTGGAGCAGATACGTTTATTCGAATTGGAACCTGCGGCGGAATGCAGATTGATGTCAAGAGCGGTGACGTTGTGGTTGCGACAGGCGCTATCCGTATGGAAGGAACAAGTAAGGAATATGCACCGATTGAATTCCCAGCAGTTGCAGATTTAAGTGTAACCAATGCACTGGTGAATGCTGCAAAGAAAAAGGGATATCCTTTCCACACAGGAGTTGTACAGTGCAAGGATGCATTTTACGGACAGCATGAACCAGAAACAAAGCCTGTCAGCTATGAACTCACAAACAAATGGGAAGCCTGGAAACGATTAGGCTGCCTTGCATCTGAGATGGAATCAGCAGCATTATTTATTGTGGCAAGTCACTTGCGCGTTCGTACAGGATCCTGCTTTCTTGTGGTTGCCAATCAGGAGAGAGAAAAATTGGCACTTGAAAATCCAGTGGTACATGATACGGACATGGCAATTCAGGTGGCAGTAGAAGCAATACGCCAATTGATTCATGATGACCAGAAAAGCAGGTAATAGTCGGAGGCAACATAAATGGAGCGTGAACAGATAGAGAAACTAATAGATACTGCAATCAAACAGCTCTCGTATTCTTATACGCCGTATTCGGGATTTAAAGTGGGGGCAGCTCTCCTTACAAAGGAAGGAGAGCTGTATACGGGCTGTAATATTGAGAATGCAGCATATACACCTACAAACTGTGCGGAGAGAACCGCATTCTTTAAAGCAGTGAGTGAAGGAAAAAGAGAATTTCAATCCATCTGTATCGTTGGTGGAAAAGACGGCATTCTAACAGAGTACGCACCACCATGTGGGGTATGTAGACAGGTAATGATGGAATTCTGTAATCCAGAAATCTTCCAAATTATTTTGGCAATCAGTAAGGAGCAATATGAAATATATCGGTTAAAAGATTTAATGCCACAGGGATTTGGACCAGGAAATCTATTGTAGAAGCATGGTGATAAAGGAGTGTCAATGACAGAAGAGAGACTATTGAAAATACCAAAAATAGAGTTGCATTGCCACCTGGATGGATCCCTTAGTCAAGAGTTTATTCAGAGATCTCTCAAAAGAGAGGTTGACCAAGAAGAACTAAGCGTCAGTAGTAATTGTAAAAGTCTCGAGGAGTATCTAAAGAAATTTGATCTTCCAGGAGCCTGCCTTAGAAATGAGGAAGGCCTAGAAGGTGCAGGATATGATATCTTAAAAACCATGAGTAAAGAACAGGTATGCTATGCAGAAATTCGTTTTGCACCACTTTTCTCTGTGACTCAAAATATGGGAACAAAGCAGGTTATTGAGGCATTGCTTCGAGGATTAGAAAAGGGAAAGAAAGAGTTTGATATTGATTATAATGTTATCACTTGTGCCATGAGGCATCACAGCTCTTATGACAATCTTGAAATGCTAAAAGTAGCCAGAGAATTCTTAGGGCAGGGTATTTGTGCAGCCGATCTTGCAGGGGCAGAGGCACAGTATCCGATGACAGATTTTGTAGAGCTTTTTACAAACACCAAGAGGTTGGGAATGCCATTTACGATACATGCGGGAGAATGTGGAAATATAAAAAACATTTTGGATGCAGTGGAAATAGGCGCCAGAAGAATTGGTCATGGAATTGCTATGAGAGGAAACAAAGAAGTGCAAAAAAGGCTGCAGCAGGCAGGCGTTGGAGTGGAGATGTGCCCATTTAGTAATCTGCAGACAAAGGCTGTGCCGAGGATAGAAGAATATCCCATACAGGAATTCTTAAGTACAGGACTTCAAGTCACTGTGAATACAGATAATCGAACGGTGAGCAACACATCCCTGGTAAAAGAATTAGCACTCGTTCAGAATGCATGTGCAGTTACAGATGAACAGGTGATACAGCTTATGAAGAACGCAGCAGATATCGCATTTGCAAATGATGAAGTGAAACAAAAAATGTATCAAAGACTAGCAGAATTTAAGTAAGGAGGCAACATGAAAAAATATAAACGAGTATTTGTGGTTGTTCTAGACTCTCTTGGAATAGGAGCAATGCCAGATTCAATGAAATTTGGAGATGAGGGTGTGGATACTTTCGGCCATATAGTTGAACATATGGGTTCATTGGATATTCCGAACCTTCAGAAACTAGGAATGCTAAATTTACATCCAGCAGAACAGATGGATGGCGTGGATAAGCCACTTGGTCGTTACATGAGAATGGGAGAGACCAGTAATGGCAAAGATACCATGACGGGACATTGGGAAATGATGGGAATTAAGACAGAGACACCATTTCAGACATTTACAGATACTGGATTCCCACCAGAGCTGATTGTACAGCTAGAGGAGAAATGTGGGAAAAGAGTCATTGGGAATAAAAGTGCAAGTGGAACGGAAATCATCGAAGAGCTTGGTGAAGAGGAAATTAATACTGGAGCAATGATTGTGTATACTTCCGCTGATTCCGTGCTACAAATCTGTGGAAATGAAGAGACCTTTGATCTAGAGAACCTGTATCGCTGCTGTGAAATTGCAAGAGACATTACCATGAAAGATGAATGGAGAGTGGGACGTGTCATTGCCAGACCATATATTGGGAGAAAAAAGGGCGAATTTAAGCGGACAAGCAATCGTCATGATTATGCTTTAAAACCAACGGGTGCGACTGTATTAAATGCATTGAAGGATGCAGGGAAAGAAGTAATCGGAGTTGGCAAAATCAATGACATTTTCTGTGGAGAAGGAATTACTAAGACCTATCATTCTAATAGTTCAGTTCATGGAATGGAACAGACAATTGGCATTGCAAAAGAGGATTTTGAAGGATTGTGTTTCGTTAATTTGGTAGATTTTGATGCACTTTGGGGACACCGAAGAGACGTGGAAGGATATGGACATGAAATTGAGAAATTTGATCAAAACCTGGGCGTATTGCTAAATACAATGAGAGAAGATGATCTGCTTATTCTAACTGCTGATCATGGAAATGACCCGACTTATACAGGGACAGACCACACAAGAGAATATGTACCATTTCTTGCATATTCAAAACAAATGAAACATGGCGGAGCAATTGACAATCAAGACACCTTTGGAATAATTGGTGCAACAATAGCAGATAACTTTGGGGTTAATATGCCAAAAGGAACGATTGGAACCTCCATTTTAGACAAGCTAGCATAAGAAGGAATAGAACTTGTGAAAAAAGAGCAGATATTGAAACTATGCCTAGCGTTGTTAGGGATTATACTGATTGGTACAGGTGTGGCCTTTAATGCAGCAACAGAATTGGGAAATGATCCAGTTGGAATTGTGTATGATGGAATTCGACATGCGGCTCAATTATCATCTGAACAATTAGGAACAGCATCGAATATTGTAAATATTGTACTTGTTGTTGTGATTTTTATATCAAAAAGGCATTATGTAAACATAGGAACGTTTATCTATATCATTCCCTATGGAGTGATTGTAAAATTAGGAGGAATGCTATACCATACTTTATTTCAGATAAATACGCTTCCCATACAGATAACAGGAGCAGTGCTGGGGTGTCTGTTCCTTTATACTGGGGTAGCGATGTACATTACAGCAGATATAGGTTTGGATCCTTTCACGGGACTAGTAATGACAATTCGCGATAAGGTAGGCAGAGAATATCGAAAAGTAAAAATTTGTTTTGATATTGTATGTACGATAACAGGCTTTGTCCTAGGGGGAAAGCTTGGAGTTATTACAATTATTACAGCACTGACCGCAGGACCAGTAATACAGTTTTTATCAGAACGAATACAAGGATATATGGAGAAGTTGTTGAATAAATAGGGAGGAAATGTACATGGGGTATAAAACGCTATATGATGCATTACCATTTCTACAAAATATTAGTGAGGATAGGAGAGAGCAGTTTCTAGCTTACTTTGAAAGTGCACCTCTCTGGGTTCTGGATTCTTTTCAAATTATACAACTGGATAAGAATGAAGTGTTTGTAAGAGAGAAGGAGCCAGCCAACAGCATCTTTTTTGTTGGGAAAGGAATCATAGAGGCAATCGATTATCGTTTCTATGGAATTGCTTATGAATTTATGAGATTTGATAGGGTGTATGCAATGGGAGGAATGGAATTTATTATGGATTTAGACACCTATTGTACGACCCTTCGTACCGTAACCAAGTGTACCATCGTTAAGATGTCCAGAACAGATTTTGAAAAATGGATGCATTCAGATGGGAAAGCGTTAAAGCGTGAGGCAAAGCTGGTGGGACAATATCTGCTGGAGGATGGAAGAAAAGGAAGATCCTTTCTGTTCCTTCAAGGAGCAGACAGACTTGCGATGCTTTTGGTAGAACGCTATGAGCGATATGAAAGAAATGGAATTTTGTACGTTAAGGATGGACAACAGAATATGGCCAATGCCACTGGAATTTGTCTGAAAACGGTGAACAGGACTGTGAAAAAATTCCAAGAGGATGGCTTGATCACAAGAGTAGGGAATCAGATTCAAATTGATGAAAGCCAGTATCAGGCATTAAAGAAAATGGTATCCAAAATAATGGAAGCAGAATAGAAGAAAAGAGAAAGCAAATGAATCAAATAAATGAAAAATTAATGACATGTTTGGAAAGCATAAAGTCAAGAATCCAGTTTACTCCAGAGGTAGCACTGATCTTAGGATCTGGATTAGGAGACTATGCAGATGAGATTGAAATTACACAGACCATTGATTATACAGAAATTAATGGATTTCCAACTTCTACAGTTGTAGGACATAAGGGAAGATTTGTATTTGGGTATGTGGAGGGAGTTCCAGTTGTGATTATGCAGGGAAGAGTGCATTTTTACGAGGGATATCCAATGTCGGATGTTGTTCTACCAACTCGCTTGATGGGACTACTTGGAGCTAAAAAAATAATACTTACTAACGCTGCAGGTGGAGCGAATACTCAATTCCATCCGGGGGATTTTATGATAATTAAGGACCATATCACTACAGCGATTCCAAGTCCTCTGATTGGAGCCAATTTAGATGATTTAGGAGCAAGATTCCCAGATATGAGTGAGGTATATAGCGAAAGATTACGCAAAGTGATTCGAAGTACAGCAGCAGAACTGCAGATTCCTGTTCAGGAAGGAGTGTACGTCCAGCTTACGGGTCCAGCCTATGAGACACCGGCAGAAGTCCGTTTATATCGAAGCTGGGGAGGAGATGCCCTTGGAATGAGCACTGCATGTGAAGCAATGGCTGCACACCATATGGGAATGGAAGTATGCGGAATCTCCTGTATTACCAATATGGCAGCAGGAATGACAGCAGAGAAATTAAATCATGCCGAGGTACAGGAAACAGCAGATCGTGTATCACAACAGTTTAAGCAATTAATTACTGGTATGATTAAGGTTATGGGATAAAATATAAAAGGTGTTGTGGTAGTAAATAGTCTCATTCTTACAAAACTGTAAGATGATTATTTCCTGGAAGTATTGATTTTACTGGGATGAACGACAAGAGATAAATAAGTTTACACCATTTTTACACCAAAATTTCAAGAGATATGCAATAGAATAAAGCCTGATATGAATAGAAAACCAATGGTTAGAGAGCTTGAACCATTGGTTTTCTTATTAGCACTCACCTCTTGACAAAAAGAGGATGGTTTGGTGTTGTTTCGTGTAGTGCCGTCAGATCAGTATTTATAAGGGCTGCGGCACTTTTTCTATGTCATCAGATTTCGTCTGATTTTGTCAAAAGACAAAAAGTGGTCTCAAAAATGGTCTCAAATTCTTAAGCCCTGGAAATAAAAAAGGTTGATTGAAAATTGACTTTCTGCATACAATCTGTCTTTGGTATCAGGCTTATAAAAATGGTGATAACTCAATTAAGTCTTTACCTTACGGATAAAAATTCTAGGTGTTAGTCAGTAACTGGGTCGTTATTTATAACCCAATTTCTAAATGACCAG
>CAZTGP010000093.1:0-9901 GCA_964613325.1 uncultured Roseburia sp.
AAATATACCTCACGAAGTGCACGCTCTTTGATATGGGAATTGCAGAACATTCGGTTATCTTCCTGATTATTTCCTGCAAAATGCTTAATTGTAGTTCCGTGATGGCCTGTTCCCTGTACCCCTTGTGTATCAGCCGCTGCGCATTTTCCACTGAGCAATGGGTCTTCCGAATAATACTCGAAGTTACGTCCACACAATGGATTTCTATGAATATTCATTCCCGGTGCAAGCCACAGATCCACGTGGAACTGCTCCATTTCCTGGCCAACAATGGCTCCCATTTCACGAATCAAATCCATATTCCAGGACTGTGACAGGTTCGTTGCAATGGGAATTGCAGTGCAGTACTGATAATAATGAACCGCACCCTCTGGCAGTACCTCTGGAAAAGGCACCGTCTCATCGCCAAATCCCTGTCCGCCATTTAACAGTTCCCCATCTTTTGTAGTAATAAAATGTGACTGAAGCCGAAGTCCAGCAGGTCCATCAGCCAGAATCAGATTAGGAATTTTTCTGCTCTCCATTAAGGTATCAATGGTGTCTGCTGCGGCACCTGGTGCTGCTACCGATGCAGTTCCAATAATTGACTCTTTGCCTTCAACGGTCTCTGGAAAGCGCCCAACGCACAAAGCTGCCATCTCTTCCACAGTAAGCTGCGCGGTCAGCTCCTCCACCGTTGCACGTCCGCTCTTTACGTCCTCAAGTGTTAGAACTTCACTGCTTCTATGGTCTGTGAGCTGTACTCTTCCCTTCTGATAGATAGCGGTTCGGGCAGTAAATCCCATTGTTGGAAGTGCAATTTGCACAGCCTTTGAGATTTCAAGGTCTTCTGTTGCCGACTGATAAGGCATAACGCCCTGTCTGCCTAATTCATTGAAGTCTTCTGTGTCGGAAAATGCATTGCGAAGCTTCTCTGTAATCACGGTCTCTGCCAGGAAAAGAACTGCTTCCACCTTAGTATTTCTTGAGCTATTACCAACGCGAATCAGGTATTCCCCTTCTTCCAGCTTGTAGGCTGCATCCGCTGGATCATAGGATGCCATATTGGTCGTTGGATAAGTAATTGTAAGGATTTCTTTCTCTCCTGGCGTCAGCAGCTTTGTTTTTGCAAATGCCCCAAGCACCTGATATGGCTTCTCCAATTTACCATCTGGTGCAGAGTAATACACCTGAACCACTTCTTTTCCAGAAAAAGTATGTCCGATATTGGTAACTGCAACCTGAAGTGTCACATCATTTTCATCCGCTTTTACGGAAAGGGTCTCCATTGAGAAATCCGTATAGGTTTTTCCATATCCAAAACAGTAGGATGGAGTAATGTTAAAGGTATCAAAATAACGGTATCCAACGTAGATACCTTCTTTATAGTACTCGTCCTCCACATTTCCATTGTTGTGGCTATACTCTGCGGAAGATGGATAATCTTCATATGAGGCAGCCCAGGTATCCACGAGTTTTCCAGATGGAATGCTCTGCCCTGTAAGCACATCCGCCACAATATAGCCGCCAATATTACCACTTTGTCCCACAATCAAGATGGCATTCACCCCTTTGATTGCTTTCAGCTTGGAAGTGTCTAAGATTCCTCCGGTATTAAGAAGGACAATGCATTTTTCAAAATGTTCCGCAAGAATCTGGATGTTTGCAAGCTCTCCATCCGAAAGAAGGTAATCCCCTTTTTCGTAGAAGCGATCTGTTCCCTCGCCAGAATTACGGGCAATGACATACACTGCCGTATCGCAATCTGCTTCTGCAAGTTCTTCCTTCGTAATTACAGGGACTTCTGGATTTTTCATGGCATAGCCAAAGGTTACCTGAAAAGGCTCTGTGTGCTCACGCTCGGCGATCTCCATTATCTCTTCGTGATATTTTACTTTTGCATTAGCCAGAACCTCGTCGTACCGCTGCAGCCACTGCTTGCTTGTAATTGTAATTCCTGCTGCCTCTAAGCCCTGCTCCACGGTAATCACTTCTCTTGTGTTCACATCTCCGGAACCGGTTCCACCCTTAATGGTATGACGCGCACCATTTCCAAACAGTGCAAGCTTATTCTGGTTCTTCGAAAGCGGAAGTGCACCGTCATTCTCCAAAAGCACCATGCATTCTCCTGCCTGTGCACGTACCTTTTTCTGATTTTCTCTTTCTAATTCTGTCACTTTATCTGAAATTAACGCATGAAATCTACTCATATTCTCTCCTTCACTGTTGGGGGACGGGGTATTTCTTGTTTCGGGACGGGGTATTTATGAAAATACCCCGTCCCGAAACAAGAAATACCCCGTCCCAAGTTACTCCAAGTTACTTACATCCTGTGCTGATGGATTCAATTGCCACTGCGCCGCCACGAACAATCTCGATCTGGTGGAATTTGGATTTCAGCAGTGCAATCAGTTCATCATTTCTATGTGCGGTAAGCTTGCATTCAAGCAGTGCACTGTCTTTTCCGATGTCAACCACATCAACATTGAAGACCTGTGCAATGCGAAATACCTCCGCCTTATCGTCTGCATCCAGACGATTAATCTTGGCAAAAAGAATCTCTTTCATATGAATTGCTACATCTGTCAGGTCAATGACCTTAATAACCTCTACCATACGGTTTAATTGTTTTTTGATCTGTTCAAATGTAATGTCATCACTGGTTACACAGATGGTCATACGAGACATAGTCTCGTCCTCTGTGGTGCCTACAGTGAGACTTTGTAAGTTATAAGATTTCCCTGAGAAAAGACCGGATACCTTTGCTAGAACACCGACCTCGTTCTCCACATATAATGCGATCCAACGATTTTTCATATCTGACATTTGGTCTTCCCTCCTTATTTCAGAATCATTTCGCTCAGAGGATTACCGCTCTTTACCATAGGAAGAACGATCTCATCTGTCGCTACCATGAATTCAATGATGGTTGGTACGTTTGTGTGTGTCTTTGCCTCCGCAAAAGCAGCATCAATATCCGCTTCATTTTCCACGCGGATTCCATAAGCGCCATAGCTTTCTGCCAGCTTCACAAAATCAGGCGTGTATGGAGGACACGCTTTATTAGGTCCCTTGCAATTAGCAGGACAGGTATTGCGTTTTCTTAAGCAGGTTGCAGAATAGCGTTTGCCGTAAAACAGCTGCTGCATCTGTCGAACCATTCCAAGATAATAATTATTTAACACACATACTGTTACGCCAGCGCCCTGTGTCACAGCAGTTGCCATCTCCTGAATATTCATCTGCATTCCACCATCCCCGGAGATACAGATAACATCTCTGTCTGGATTCGCAATTTTCGCTCCGATTGCTGCTGGGAATCCAAATCCCATGGTTCCTAGTCCGCCGGAAGTAATCATCTGGCTTGACTGATCCAGCTCCAGATACTGAGTCGCCCACATCTGATGCTGGCCAACGTCTGTCACATAGATTCCACCTGGGTAATTGGCATTGATATGTTCCATAATCATCTGTGGAGTCATACCACGATCACGGCGCATCTCAAGTGGATTGTTCTTATCCCACTCAATAATCTCCTTCATCCAGCTGGTGATTTTCTTCGGCTCTGCCCACTCAATAAGCTTCTCCAGTGCAAGTCTCGCATCGGATACCACCGGTACGTCAACTGCAACATTTCGAGAAATTGACGCTGTATCAATGTCAATGTGAACGATTTTGGCCTTTGGAGCGAACTCATTCAAATCTCCTGTAATTCGGTCATTGAATCTTGTTCCGATAGAAAACAAAACGTCGCATTCACTGACTGCTTTGTTGGCAGAAAATTTACCGTGCATCCCGCAATTGCCAATATACAGTGGATGGGTGGTAGGCACTGCGCCTTTTCCCATAATGGTAGTAACCAGTGGCACATTCTCCTTCTCCACAAACTCCTGCAGTAGATCGTTGGCTTTTGCAATATTTATTCCACCGCCTGCAAGAATTAAAGGTTTCTTTGCAGACTTCAGAAGCTTATAAGCCTTCTTCAGCTGTCCAACATGTACACTCTTGCAGGGTTTATAACCACGAATATCCACATGACTCGGATATTCGGCGTCCCCGGCAGCCGTCTGGATATCCTTTGGGATATCAATCAGAACTGGACCTGGTTTTCCAGTGCTTGCAATATGAAAAGCCATCTTGATAATGCGTCCTAAGTCTTTTCTATCTCGCACTGTCACTCCATATTTTGTAATACTGCTTGTCATTCCAACAATGTCAACTTCCTGAAATGCGTCATTTCCAATCAGGTTCAGTGAAACCTGTCCAGTAAAACACACAAGTGGAATATTGTCATAATGTGCATCTGCAAGTCCCGTCATAATGTTGGTTGCGCCAGGACCTGAAGTCACCAGACACACGCCTACTTTTCCAGTGGATTTGGCATAGCCCTCCGCCTCATGGATGAGTCCCTGCTCATGTCTTGGCAAAACCACCTTGATATTATCCTGCTTATATAATTCATCAAAAAGATCGGTAACTGTCCCACCTGGATAACCAAAAATGGTAGATACGCCCTCTTCTTCCAATGCTTTTACAAATAACTTTCTTCCTGTTATATCCATTGAAATCCCCTTTCTTACGTCTAAATCAATGTCATCACCTTCAGAATATAGATCCATCCCGTCAGTGTAAATGCTGCGAAAAGTGTCGTCGTCACAACGATACTCGCGGTTAATACACCATCATTTTTCATATTTTTCGCCATTATGTAACAGCTTGGAGTGGCTGGAGCCGCAAGCATAATTAAGATTGCAATCATTTTCTCTCCGGAAAATCCCATGTATGCCGCAATCGGTACAAATATAAGCGGCTGAATCACAAGCTTCACTGCGGAAGCCCAAAGCGTTGGCTTCATCTTCGCCAGTGCCTTCCGGCCTTCAAATCCTGCCCCCAAACCAATCAGTGCTAGCGGTGTTGCCATCTGCGCTACCAGGTTCACGGTCTTGTTCACAATCGTTGGAAAATGGATACCTGCCAGAGCCGCCACAAGTCCCAATACAATGGCAATGATAATTGGATTCTTTAGAATATTGATGCAGGCCACTTTGAGTTTTCCCATGTCACGACCATTCCCATCTTCCCTAGCCTCAAAGGTCAGAACCAGAACCGAATAAATATTGTACAAGGGAACTGCGCCGATAATCATCAGCGGTCCCATGGCGGAAGCTCCATATATATTACTGATAAATGCCAGCCCCATCACTGCTGCGCTGCTTCGAAATGAAGCTTGAACAAAAGCACCACGCATGGTCTTATCCTTCAAGAAGAGCTTGGTGCATCCCCAGATACTCCAGAAACAAATACTGCTTGCAATTGCACAAAACAGTACAAATTTCAGATCAAACACTTCCTTGATGTCCACGGAAGAAATATCCCGAAACAGCATAAATGGAAGTGTCACTTTGAAATTGAACCGATTGGCCACAGTGACGAAATCCTCTGTGAGCATTCCCTTTTGCTTCAATGCCCAGCCTATCACCATCACCAGGAAAATCGGTAACGTTACATTCAGACTAAAAATGAAATCACTCATAATGATTATTTTACTTTCTCATATTTGTAAAAATAGAAAATCAGATCAAAATAGGTCTGTTCCTCACTGTCTGCAGTCACTTCCCATTCTGGCTTCTCATCCAAATTTGGAAAATACGCATCTGCATCATATGCATAATCAATCTTGGTAATGTGAGCCACATCACACTCGTCCACCAGCTGCTCATAGATTTTCTCGCCACCGATGATGTAGATGTCCTCACTGTTATACTTTGCAAGTTCCCCATGGAGCTCGTCCATAGAATGTACGACGATTGCGTCCTTCACTTTATAATCTGGATTATGGGTAAGTACGATATTGGTACGATTCTTTAATGGAATCCCACCTGGAAAACTCTCAAGAGTCTTCCTGCCCATGACGACGACCTTCCCCGTGGTGGTCTCTCGGAAAAATTTCTGATCCATAGGGATGCGCACAAGAAGCTGATTATTCTTGCCAATTGCCCAGTTTTTGTCTACTGCTGCGATTAAATTCATAGTTGTCGTCCTCCTAATTCTTATATGAAAACGCCAGAGTATTGGTTACTCCATGCGACGTTTTTTCCATGTGTCTCTCTATTACACTTAGATGATTGTGAAGTTCACAATTCTTCAGTTGACTATGTACTACGAATACATAGCCATTGAGAAATGAAAGCGCTTCACAATTACCTCTCTTTTACACTAGACTGCGATTGGAATATTCTTAATCTGTGGTCCAGTCTCATAATCGGTGAGCTTAATATCATCCGTCGTGAACTGATAGAAATCTTTAATCTCTGGATTCAGCCAGAACTTTGGTGCCGGATGCTGTTCTCTTGTAATCAATTCCTTCACAAGTGGAACATGTCTGTCATAGATGTGTGCATCTGCGATTACGTGAACTAATTCCCCAACATTCATATCACATACCTGTGCAAGCATATGCATTAATACTGCATACTGACACACATTCCAGTTATTCGCTGCAAGCACATCCTGAGAACGCTGATTCAGAATTGCATTCAAGGTAAGCTTGTTCTCACCCTTCTTCTGTGTCACGTTAAAAGTCATACTGTATGCACATGGATAGAGATTCATCTCATGAAGATCCTCATGCACATAGATATTGGTCATAATTCTTCGGCTGTATGGATTGTTCTTCAGATCATATATCACACGATCCACCTGATCCATCATACCTTCTTTGTACTGATGCTTTACACCGAGCTGGTAGCCATAAGCTTTACCAATGGAGCCAGTCTCATCAGCCCACTCATCCCATACGGTGCTCTTTAAGTCATGAATATTGTTGGATTTTCTCTGCCAGATCCATAACATTTCTTCGGTACAGGTCTTAATGGCTGTCTTGCGAAGTGTAAGTGCTGGGAATTCTTTGGACAAATCATAGCGATTCACCACACCAAATTTCTTGATTGTATATGCACTTGAACCATCTTCCCAATGTGGGCGAACCTTCTCACCCTCTGTACTTACACCGTTTGTTAATATATCGTTACACATATCTACAAAAATTTTATCTGCTAAACTCATAAAATCCTCCGATTATCTATTCTTAATATCTAATTTCTAATTGTAAACAATTTACCCAGCAAACGCAAGATGAATACTTGCATTTTCAAAGGAAAACGTGTAATATATATTCATTAAATTGAATGCGCATCTGTGCAAACTGACCATAG
This sequence comes from uncultured Roseburia sp., assembly GCA_964613325.1. GTDB lineage: Bacteria > Bacillota > Clostridia > Lachnospirales > Lachnospiraceae > Roseburia. Next base: position 7,194 of record CAZTGP010000093.1, read on the forward strand.
GGGAGCAGATTCAGGTGTTGCAAAGGAGAATGGACATGAGTCAGGCAAAAGTTGAACACTATAAGAAAGAAAAAGCAAACCGTAAGAAAATCATTGCACGAGAAAAGAGAAAACACGTTGCAGCAATTATTCTTGGCTGGGCAGTATGTATCGCCATTGTTGGCTGGGCTAGCTATAGCGGATATCATTATTATGAATCCAAGAAACCAGTAAAGAGCTTCTATGCAGCTACTTCTGATTTAGATACTTACATCAACGGATTAGGTTCTGCTGAATAACATTACAGGTACATAAGAATTTAAAAGCAGCGCTGGGTTTACTCCAGTGCTGCTTTTTCTAATGCTTCTTTTACTGCATTCAACAAAACAATTGAGGTATACTGATTACTATCAGAATATGTAATATTATCCAGAGACTGGGTATCTACAATCTGCTTTGCTATTTCTTCCATAGCTGGTTTCATCAGTGGATACATCGTTTCAACGGTCTCATCCAGATTCACAAGTGACACAGAATTAATATTGCTCTCATCTACGACCACCTGAACATCCAGAGTACTCTCATTCAATTGTACAGCGGATGTATACACACCCGGATTATATTTTGTAGTATTTACGCTCTCTCCATCTCGCCCATTCTTCGGCAGAAACATCACCAACAGCATTACAATCAACAGGATTCCAAGCACTGCCAATATTCCTGTAATCACAAGCTCTTTCATATGAAGAACAACGATTTTTGTTTTTGCACTCACCCCAACGCCTCCATTTATTGCTTATTATATTGTATGAGAAAAATCGAGGTTCATTCCAGAGAGTTCATAATTAACATATAATTTTTCTCTATATTGGCATCCATTTTACTTGATATTTTGATATTTTGTTATTTTGATATTTTGTTATTTATATTCGTTTACGTTTTGCTTTCTATTTTAGTCTACATCTCGTTTGATACTTTGCGATTTACCACGTCATCTGATTAGCTATCCGAATTTTATCATTTCACACCAATTTTATATCATCTTGCACCAATTTATTCTTGCACCAATCACTTCAACATGTAATAATATAGGCATAGCATTATCCGAATAAAATTATCCGCATTATTTTTAAGCTGTATAATTTTAAATTGTATAATTTTTATTTGTATCGTTTTATCAATGTGACATTCAATTATACATGCGACATTCAATTATCTATGTGACATTCAGTTACCAATGTGGTATTCAGTTATACATGTGACGTTCAATTATCCACGTAGGCATTCAATTATCCACGTAGGCATTCAATTATCCATGTAGACATTCAGTTTTAAAACAGTATCCATTTTTTCATTGTCGCATTTATTTTCGGGTAAGCATTTCAGTTATATCTGGCGTTTCGCCATTCTTTTCCAACATGACCGGTTATTCACTTTGTTTATATTTATTTTTATTCGTAAATCTAAATAGTGCAAAAAGTAACTATAAAAACAACCATATTATTGAAAGGAAGGTACCGCTTATGACTCTTGAACAAATTCAAAAGGAGAAACTATATCTATTAGAACAAATCCCTATTCTAACCGACAGGTTGAAAGAATTTCCAGATGGTGAAGTGCTTTGCAACAAAAATGGAAAGTATATCAAAGCCCTTCTTCGAAATGGGAAAAATCCTATTTACCTAGCCAAAAAGGATCAAGCACTCATTGAATCATTAGCCGCCAAAAAGTACTATACGCTTCAGCTTGAGGAATACACAAAGGCCTTGAAATTAATAGACTTCTTCCTTAACTGGATGAGCAAACGGACTTACCATGCCACTCTTCTTGAGGATTCCTCTTGCTACCATACGCTCATTGAACATTACTTCCAAACCGAATTACCCGAATTTGAGGATTGGATGAACTCTGATTATGAACGCAATCCCTCACATCCTGAACATCTCATTCACAAAACTATCTCTGGACTTATGGTTCGTTCCAAATCTGAATCCATCATTGCAAATTCCCTCTATAATAATAAAATTCCTTTCCGCTATGAGTCAGCCTTGCATCTAGAGAACCTCGTATTTTTTCCCGATTTCACAATCCTGCATCCCAAGACAAAGAAAATCATCTATTGGGAGCACTTTGGAATGATGGATAACCATTCCTATTGTGAAAATGCATTCCGTAAAATGAATACATACGGGTTACATGGTCTAATCCCAACCATCAATATGATCACAACCTATGAGACCTCTGATCATCCTATTGATTCTGTAAAGATTCAGCAAATTATAGAGGAATACTTTAGTTAGGGTGTCAAAAACACCCTAACTACTGATGCCATGGATCATTCTATGCTTCGCACTCTCACAATGCTTCTCTATTTTTTGCAAATATTCCTCCACACGCTATATTGCAAAAAACAGCCTCAAAACAGGCCTCTAATCCAACAATTTTTTGCATATATTCCTATCTAACCTTCTGTTGCAAAATATTTCATATATTTTTTGCATATATCACCTTTTAGCGCTATATTGCAAAATTGACTACCGCATAGCCAATCATTTTTCCAATTATTTTGCAATATTCGCCATAATACGAATATATGCAAAAATATGTCGAGCATTTTAAAAATAGATATTGACAATCAGCCACTCGTTTGCTATTATATACAAGCACTGTTGAAAAACACATTGCACATGCGATAGTGGCGTAGTTGGTAACGCGCGACCTTGCCAAGG
>CAZTGP010000094.1:0-9797 GCA_964613325.1 uncultured Roseburia sp.
GATAAATTCACAATTGTTTTCATCGTAAAGTCCCTCCAAATACATTATATACCCAGTTAAAATACAAAAGCAAGATATTGATATTTTTCTTGCAATATTATGGAATGACAAATGACAATATTAGGATTATCATTACTATAACATATAAAACAGAAGAGAAATTGAAGATAGCAGAATCTTGCTACTTTACAAAAAAATAGGTATTGGGGAAAGCTATGAAGAATGTAATTAAGATTGATCAGGTAAAGAAAAATATTGTGCCATTGGGAGAGAATTTTCATGGGACAAGTAAAGCTGGGGATGAAATCTCTTTTACCAATTACTATATGGAAAAGAACGGTGAACCCTTCTTTGGAGTAAGTGGGGAGTTTCATTTTGCCAGAATGGATGACAGCCGCTGGGAAGATGAATTAATCAAAATGAAGGCATGTGGAATTAACATTGTTGCGACCTATGTTTTCTGGATACACCATGAAGAGGAGGAGGGAGTGTTTAACTTCTCTGGCCGCTTTAATATTAGAAAATTCGTAGAGCTCTGTCAAAAGTACGGAATGTATGTGATTCTGCGTGTTGGCCCATTCGATCATGGAGAGGTTCGAAACGGTGGGATTCCGGATTGGATGTATGGAAAGCCTTTTGAGGTTCGTCATACCAATGAAGGATTTATGCATTATACCAGAATACTCTATACACGAATTGCACAGGAAGTAAAGGGCTTATTTTTTCAGGATGGCGGCCCAATTATCGGAACTCAGATGGATAATGAATATATGCATTCTTCTGCTATATGGGAAAATACGACAGGTATTTCAGACGAATGGGTATTTGGCGGGAATGAAGGCAATGATTACATGCTGAAATTAAAGGAGCTTGCACTTGAATGTGGACTTCGACCAGTGTTCTTTACTTGCACAGGCTGGGGCGGTGCAGCTACACCAGATTCGATGGTTCCGTTATGGGGAGGCTATGCATATCAGCCATGGCTTTTCTATTCTCATACGGGAGAACATCCTAAGACAAAGGAATACATCTATCAGGATTTACATAATAATGCAGTTCCTGCCTCCTATAATTTTGAACCCAACTATAAACCGGAGGACCGCCCTTATTCATGCTGCGAGATGGGTGGTGGAATGATGTGTACTTATTATTATCGATTCATTCTTCCATATAAGAGTGTTGACGCAATGGCAAATATTAAGATTGCATCTGGCTGCAATTTCCTTGGCTATTATGTGTTCCAGGGAGGAAGTAATCCAGTTGGAAAACACGGAATTTTTATGAATGAATCACAAACCCCAAAGATCAGCTATGATTATCAGGCTTGTCTTGGAGAGTATGGTCAGGTGAGAGAATCCTATCGCCGCTTGAAGACGCTACACTATTTCACTAAGACCTATGCAAAGCAGCTTTGCGAATTGAAAACCTACCTTCCAGATGGTGCAACTGAAATTGACCCAGGCGATCTGGATACACTTCGATTTGCGGTACGAACCGATGGAAAACATGGATTTTTATTCCTGAATAATTTCCAGGATCATGCGAAGACCTATGCCAAGAGTGAACAAACTGTGGAGATTCAGCTTCCAGATGAAAGACTCTGTTTTCATGGGATTAGTCTGGAAGCAGATGAGAACTGTATTCTTCCATTTCATTTTGATTTAGACGGAATTGATCTTGTGAAGGCAACCGCGCAGCCAATTACAAATATGAAGCTAGACGGCGTACAGACCTATCTGTTTATGAAACCAGATGGCATGACTCCTTATTTTGAATTCCAGGATGGAAGCTTAATCGATGGAGAAGCTGCGTCCACATATAGGGGTAATGCGAGTATGGATGTGCAGAGCTTTGTGGTATCGAAAGGAGATGTCCAGTGTAAGATTCTGTGCATCAGCCGTGAGATGAGCAATAAGCTTTTTGTTATAAGAGATAAAGGAATTCTTTTTACAGATGCAGCAGTGCTGGAACGAGAAGATGGAATCTATCTAGAAGGCTATGCGCATAAGGAAAATGTATATACCTATCCGAAACAACTTCTCAATGAAAGTGATTGGATTCGAAAGATTACAGGTGAGGGGACTCCTGATGAATTGGAAGAGTATGAGGTAAGTACAGAGAAACAGGTGATTGTTCCAGTTATGAAAGAGGTGGCGGAGAACAGATATACGATAGAATTTCCGAAGCATCTTCTAGCAGGAGTGAAGGATCAGATGCTTCGAATCTGGTATCAGGGAGATATCGGACATGCCTTCTTAAATGGAAAGATGATTAGCGATAATTTCTGTAATAATGATGTCTGGGAAATTGGCTTAAAGGATTTTGCAGAAGAATTAAAGGATAGTCCACTTGTAATCTACATTCCCCCGCTGAAAGAAGGAGCCAATGTGAATGTGGAATCTACCATGGCTGCAAGAATGGAAGAAGTGAAGAGCACAATTGGAAAAATCCAAAAAGTCGAAGTGGCGCCAGTATATGAGAATAAAATAAGTGAATGGAATTAACGGGCAGAAGGTAATTGGAAAAATGTAAGGGAGAAGGATACAATGAAGAAATTTGTGAAGAAAGTATATAAATATCGATTCTACTTATTAATGCTGCTTCCGGCAGTTGCGCTGACACTGGTGTTTGCGTATTATCCAATGCCGGGAATTGTACTTGCATTTAAAAAGTACAACGTAAGAGATGGAATCTGGGGAAGCCCCTGGAATGGATTGGAGAACTTTAAATTTTTCTTCAAATCAGGACAGGCAGGAATCGTAATTCGGAATACTGTTTTATATAATCTGGCATTTATCGTGCTGGGAACATTTCTCCAGGTTATGATTGCCGTATTTTTAACTGAGATACATAACAAACATTTTCGGAAAGTGAGTCAATCCATGATGTTCCTCCCATACTTCATTTCATGGGTAATTGTTGGTGTTATGGCATTCAACATATTTGGCTCTGACTATGGATTTATCAATGGCTTGATTGCCAAATTTGGTGGCGAACCCATTGCATTTTACAGCAATCCGAAATTTTGGCCGTTTATCCTCATCTTTTTCAATCTGTGGAAAGGCGTAGGATATGGGTCCGTTATGTATCTGGCAGCAATCATGGGGGTAGATACCTCTGTATATGAAGCAGCAGCAATCGACGGCGCAAATGTATTTCAAAGAATATTCAAAGTAACAATTCCATCGATTATGCCTACCATCATTATTTTGCTTTTGCTTTCCATAGGCGGTATTTTCAGAGGAAACTTTGATATGTTTTATAACCTGGTAGGAAACAATGGTCTGCTGTTCAAGTACACGGATGTTATTGATACGCTTACCATGAGATCTCTAATTGCAAACAATGACTACGGTATGTCATCTGCGATTGGCCTGATGCAGTCTGTTTTATGCTTTATTACAATACTGATCGCCAATAAGCTGGTAAAAAAATACGACAAAGACTATACATTATTCTAGGAGGAAACCATAGTGAAAATCAGTAAATTAAAAAAACAAAAAGACGTGGTAATCCTGAATATTATCGCGTATACCATTTGTATAATTGTTGCACTGGCCTGTCTGATTCCGTTTATCATGATTATATCAGGATCATTTTCATCAGAGGCTGCCATTTCAAAAAATGGATTTTCCATGTTGCCGCAGGACTTTTCGCTGGAAGCTTACAAGTCAATTTTTGCAGAGCCAATGGTCATTGCTCGTGCTTACATAAATACAATTGGACTGACCGTTGTTGGTACAATTGTTGGGGTATTGATTACAACGATGACAGCATTTGTTCTTTCCAGAAAGGATTTTGAATGGAGAAATGCATTTTCCCTCTTCTTCTATTTTACAACATTGTTTTCTGGTGGTTTGGTGCCAACCTTTATACTGATTAACAATACATTAAATTTAAGAGATTCTTATCTGGCTATGCTTTTGCCACTGTTGTTCTCTGTATATAACCTGCTGGTAATGAAAAGTTATATATCAGCATTGCCGGATTCTTTGTTTGAGGCTGCAAGAATGGATGGATGTTCAGAGTTTAAGATGTTATATAAAATTGTTATTCCATTGATTAAACCGGCACTTGCTACAGTGGCACTTTTTATAGCACTGGCATATTGGAATGATTGGTACAGTGCAATGCTTTATATTAAATCACCTGAAAAATTTCCACTGCAATATTTCCTGATGCAGAAGATAAATGGTATAGAAGCATATAAAAAGCTTCTTGCAAGTGGTGTATCTGGAACTATTACAAATGCAATTGCATTACCAACACAAACATTAAAGATGGCATTGACTGTTGTAGTTACCGGACCTATGATTCTGGCATTTCCAATCGCACAGAAATACTTTGTACAGGGAATTACAATTGGAGCAGTAAAGGGTTAACTGTTGTGGCGGAGCAGATATACCATTGCTGCCTGCATTGTAACAGTTTAAGTCACAAGATGGATAATTTCTTACTGGATGTAAGGAATATTAACCATATAATTTTTGTAGGAGAAAGGAGATTTATATGAAAAGGAAGGAGTTTTGTATGAAAAGGAAAATGAAAAAGCTTACAGCATTAATGCTCACGGCAGCAATGCTTGCAGGTACAATGACAGGCTGCGGAAGTAAAAGTGACAGTAAAGGTGAAACGCATACTTCAGTGGATGAAAATGGCGTGATTGATACCTCAGAACATGTAGATTTGACCATGTATCTGATTGGAGAGCCAACAGAAGATTTTGATATGATGTGGGATGAGGTAAACAAATATCTGGATGAGAAGTATAATTGTACAGTTCAGCCGGAATGGCTTTCATGGGGCGAACATACAAATAAATATTCTTTACTGTTTTCAGGAAATGAAGATTTTGATCTGATTTTTACGGCAACCTCCTGGGGACATTATAATGAGATGCTTCCACTGAACGCATTTTATCCATTGGAAGAGGATTTTATCAAAACCTATGGACCAGACTTGATGGATGCAGTTCCGGAAGAGGCTTGGGATCAGGTAAGAAGTAATGGTATTCCGTATATGGTTCCTCACAACAACAAAGAGTACCAGCAGGAAGCCATCGCAGTTCGTGGAGATCTTATGGAAAAATATGGATTTGATGATATTGCTACAATGGATGAATATAATGCATTTTGTGAGGCATGTGCAGCAGATGGCATTTATGGTAATAATGGTGGTGCAGGTAGCTATTATCTGGAATTCAGAAGCAGAGGTTTTGCTACAACAGGTGGCACACCAAAGGGCGGTGAATTCCTTCTGTATAACAAGGATGATGTAAATGATTTGGATTTTTACTATATTTTTGATGAACCATGGTTTACTGATTTCTGCAAAGAGATGAAGAGTCAGGCAGATGCAGGGGTATGGACACCAGATATTCTGAACTCCACAGCGGAAAGACAGGAAGGACTGTTAAATGGTACATGTGCAACCTTGTTATGGAATATCGGCTCCTGCGCAACATATGGAAATCAGGCGAATGCATCACATCCAGAGTGGAATATTAAAGTTGTTGATCCATTGCGTGATGAACCAAAACAGCTTACACCATACAGTAATGCAGGAATGGCAATCAACAACAATAGTAAAAATCCGGAAAGAGCAATGATGGTAATAAATGCTCTTTATACAGACAGATATCTTCAGGAATTGACTAGATTAGGGATTGAGGGAACACACTGGGAAGCAGTAGGAGATGACCAGTATACATTATTAAAAGATACACTTGGTGTTGATACCTATTGTGACTGGGGATGGACCAATGAGAAGCTTATGAGAACAGAGTATATCCCAGAGGAGAGTAAAACTTCAGTTGATAAGGATGAAGAACGTCTTATTGCAGAATTTGACGAAAAGGCAGCTACACCTCATCCTTACGACAGCTTTGCATTCGATCCGTCCAATGTTGCAACAGAATTTGCTGCAGTAGGTGCTGCTTATGAAAATTATTATGCACCACTTGTAAATGGGTTGGTAGAGGATCCGGAAGCAACTATTGCAGAGCTGAAAAAAGCCCTGGATGATGCAGGTATGCAGGATATTATTGCAGAAGTAAAACGTCAGGCAGAGGAATATATTGCATCAAAGTAACTGAATAGTTACGTAGCAAAGTACAAAAATTGTTACATAACCCGGCTTTTCGTGCATGCTTATGCGCATGTCTTCGTTCCACTACGGTCGTTGCTTAACAAGTGCCACCGGCACTTAGCAACGTGACAAAAAACTGTGAATTGGAGCGGGTCTAAAAATGAAATTTGATGTAAATATGTACAGTTATAAAAATGAATGATAAGAAAAGCAGGTAAATACTATGAAAATAAAGCGGATAAGTATATGGGAAAAACAGGAATATCAGTACCAGGCGGCCTATGGTTTCACTCCGTTCCTCATGGCATATCTTCATGAGGAGGACAAAATTCGTCCAGCTATGATTGTGGTTCCAGGAGGTGGATACAGTCTGGTTTCCCCAACGGAGGGGGAAGTTGTAGCTAAAAAATTCTACAGGATGGGCTATCAGGCATTTGTACTGACCTATACCACCGATGTACAGCTGTTATACCCACTGCGGGATCAGCCCATGAAAGATCTTTCCAGAGCGATACGGTGGATTCGATCGGCGGCAGGCACATGCAAAATTTATCCAGATCAGGTAATCGTTTGCGGATTTTCCGCAGGCGCACACTTGTGTGGAAGTGTCTGTGTGCACTTTGATGATTTCAGGGATGAAAAATATCCGAAGATTTCCAGTCGTCCGGATGCGGCAATTTTATCGTATCCGGTAATTACAGCAGGAGAATATGCGCATGTAGGATCGTATATTGCATTGCTCGGCTTAAAAGAGAAAGCACGTATGGAGGATGTGTGGACGATGGATGAATGCAAAGCATCCCAGGAAGAAATCGACTATTTCTCCCTGGAAAAAAATGTAACGCCTGAGACTCCCCCGTGCTTTGTCTGGCAGACTGCTAATGATGAGGCAGTAGCTGTAGAAAACAGTTATCTATTCGCAGAAGCTTTAAAAAAGAACAATGTACCATTTGCGCACCATATCTTTTCCAGCGGAGCCCATGGCTTATCCCTTTCCAATAAAGACTGGGAAAATGCAGATTACGGAAATCCCTATACCTTAGAGCAGATACTTTGCGTGTGCAAAGCAATGGAAGAGGGAAGAATTACAGCGACAGAACAGGAAATTCAGAAGGTGAAGAATATTTACGACGGGTTAAGCGGTGGAGAGATAATACAGAATCTGGCAGCCAATTCAGAGGTGGCTGTATGGGTCGATGTGGCAGAAGCCTGGCTGAAAGCCAGGGTACTGCATCATAAGCTGCGTATAAATTCTTCATACCGGTAGGAAATATATTCCATTCCAGATTCGTTGAGGTGAGTCATATCTCCAAGGGTATAGCTGGCAAGATCTTTTGGATTGGACCAGTCAATGCCGCCATTTTTATGATTATCGAAAACAGGAATATGATACTGAGCGCAAACGGACAGAATAGAATCCACGTATTTGGGAGCGTTTTCCCAGTTTGTGATGGCATTGGGTGCAGCATATGGGGTAATAAATCCGAATTTACGATCTGCATAACGGGTAACCAGATCACGGCACAGAAGGTGAAGTGCACCGCGGAAGGTAGCTTTATCCATGCAGCTGTCATCTCCCATTGGAATACAGTTACAAATATCGTTAGTTCCTGCGTAAATGATGATATAGTCGGCATCTGTAGAAAGTGCCTGGAACCGGGCAACGACACTATCTTCTGCTTTTATCATTCCGTCAAATAAATCATTGTAGGATAGGGCAGCACCATTCATGCCGTGGTTTTCGCGTGTCATATGATTTCTTACGGCAATTTTTGACAGCCAAGTCTGGTTATCTGCATCCGATAATGAATGCCCCTGAACCATGCTGTCACCGATTGCAAATATTTTTTTTCCTTCTAAAACATTTTGTTCCTTCATACTTTTGTTTACTCCTTTTACAACTGAATCCTATTTTCTGATTTTGCGGGTCTAGAGGTCAATATTTAGTTTGACCTTCTTGCAGACTCCACGATCACTTTGCTCCCATAAATTCGCAAAATTCCAAAATGATGTATACACATGGAATGAAAAAATATTTCTGACATCCTTGATTTTATAACGAAAACCATAGAAAAACAATAGAAAAGGAGTAAAAATATAGAGCAATATTTCTAAATAAAACAGCAATTATAGGGAATGCATTTTACCGTGGTATGGTGTATAATCGCCCCGAAAGTGAGAGAAATTGTACTTTCATTTAAAAGAACAACGTAAGAGATGGAATACAGGGGTAACAAGGATGAAAAATGAGAAAAGCTTTTCGATACTAGGAGATTCATACTCTACCTATGAGGGGTACATTCCGAAAGAGTATCCTTCCTGGTATGGAGCATGGGACGAGAATGTTCAAAGTGTAGAGGACACCTGGTGGTATAAGTTAAGTGATAATCTGGGAATGCAGCTGCTGTGTAATTGCAGCTACTCTGGAAGTACAGTCTGTACAACTGGATATGAAGATGTAAAAGATCCAAATCAAGCGTTTGTAATCCGCATGAAGGATTATTTTGGAGAGAAAAATATATCAGACATGAAACCAGATATTCTATTTGTTGAAGGTGGAATTAATGACTCCTATGCAAATAGCCCAATAGGGGAAGTCCAATATGCAAATTGGACCAAAGAAGATCTAAAAAAGGCGTTGCCAGCATTCTGCTATATGCTGGATTATTTGAAAACGTATAATCCCAATGTCAGAATTATTTGTTTAATCAGTTTTACCGTATCCCTTGAAATTGAGACAGGATATCTAGAAGCCTGTGAACATTATGGTATTGAGTATCTGGTTTTCCCAAGCGGGGAATTAAATAATGGGCATCCGACAACAAAGGGACATCAGTGTATCTACGAAACTGTAAAAAGATATATAGAGTATAAGCAATCATTATAACTGTACTGATTGAAGAAATGGAAGCTTAGAACTGAATAAGCAATAGTGAAAAGACAGATTGAGAATGTGAGTTTCGAAATCTGTCTTTTAAATTTGGTTATTATATAAATAGGTGGGTAGATGGAATCGTGATAGAAAATTTCCTGTTTACAATTGGTAGAATAAGTGGTATTTTATGAATGAACAAATATTCAATTAAAAATATCCAGTGAAAATATATAGATTGAGAGGAATTCCACATGCCAAAAACAAAGGAACAATGTGAAAAGATTCGAGAGGAAATGAAGAACACGATTCTAAAGAAATCGATGCTCTACTTCGCAAAGAATGGATTCGCTGGAACCAAAATCAGCGACTTATCGAAACATATTGGAATCGGGCAGGGAACAATATATGTATACTTCGAGTCCAAGGAAGCTTTATTTCAGGAGATTCTAAGACTTGTTGATAATACAGAAGAGATCAAACAATTGAGGCTCCTATCTAAGCTTCCGATATCAGCGGCCAAGAAAATGCATCTGTTATCAGAACGAATGCTAAAGCAGCTTAAGGAGGATGAGATGTTTGCAGCGATGATTGCATTAAACACACAGATTATGTTGGAACAACAGAAGGATTGTTCCTCCAGTGATACCACATATCAAAGTGAGCTTTATCAATATACAGCAGAGATCATAAAGAAAGGGCAGAAGGAAAAAAGTATGGTGGAAGGTTCACCAATGAAGCTGGCGGATTATTATTGGGGTGTGCTGTATTTGTATGCGTTAAAGAGACTGTATACGACCGAGTTCGAGATGATAACGGTGGATGATTTGGAGAGAAC
>CAZTGP010000095.1:0-9767 GCA_964613325.1 uncultured Roseburia sp.
ACTCACCCGTCCGCCGCTCAATCACCAAATCGTCATTCCGAAGAAATCGTAATAAAGTGTTTCGCTCGACTTGCATGTGTTAAGCACGCCGCCAGCGTTCATCCTGAGCCAGGATCAAACTCTCATGTTAAAAGTTGATCTGCTTCAGAATTAACTACTAGCTAATTCTTTAAAGCTTGTTCCGTTTCCATCTTGCGATGGTTACTGTTTTTTAAAGGTGTCATTCTTACAAATGACTTGTTCGTCAAATCTATTTAGATTTGCTTGAATTATTCTCATTGAATCTTTCAAGGTTTTTCACTGTTCAATTATCAATGTGCTGTTCTTCAAAGCCTTATGTTTACTGGCTTTCAAAGTTTTTATTGTCTTCAGCGACAACTATTAAAGGATATCATAATCAGCTGTGCTTGTCAACAACTTTTTTCTTTTGTTTTGTGACCCGAATCGACAATTCAATGTGCTTCGTTGTCAGCTCGATTATAATATCATGGTGCATCTTCAAAGTCAACATCATTTTTCAATTTTTTCACATTTATTTTACATAACACAATATCTTGTTTCTTGAACAAAAGAATGCCCCAATTTTCCGAAGAAAATTAGGGCATATTTACTATAGAAATGATGCTAAAATGTTAAGGAGTAAATTATTATCATACAACCAAGTCAAAATTTTTGCTTCATATATATACGGTATCATTGTATTTCCAAATGCTGTGGTTCGAAATATTGCAACCGCCGCCATAAACAGCCATACAAGAAAGAGTCCTCTCAGTGCACCCGCGAATAATCCCAAAAGATTATTCACTCCACTTAATACTGGAATATAATCCACCAGTTTCAACATTTTACCTACCCACCAGAATAATATCATCGCAATTACCATGATCACTGCATATACAATTCCTCGCATTGCCATGGTTGATAGATTCTTTGCCACTGTATCATAGACTCCGGTCTGCTCCAACAGCTGATCTGCCACTTGATTCCCATCCGAAAGCTTTTCAATAATAACAGAGGGAAGATTCAATCCACCTACCTGTACCTCTTGTGCTGGGTTGTCTGTCGGATTATTCTGCACATAGCTTTGCAGCCAGTCTGCACATCTTGTCTCAATCGTGGACTGAATCGGAGTATTCTTTATTAGGAAATCCGAAACATATGGCGTTGCCCAAGTAACAAATGCCATAATCAAAACCCACTCCACAAGATAATATACAACGCGTAGAAATCCCTTTTGATATCCCGCGACAATATTCCATGCTAAAAACAACAAAACAATAATTAACAACCAATTCATTTTAACCGCACCTCTTTTGTCTCTCCATCCAAAATGAACGTATAATCTCGGCTGGTAAATCCCGAAACAATCTTAAATAACTTCTTATCAAAGGTATAAGAGAATTTCTTAATACTATGAATCGTATACAGTTCACACTCATAATCATTGGATATACAGATCTCATTATTATCTAAAAATTCCACCCTGGTATATGCCATAGACGTATCATTTTCCATGATTACTTTACCCTTGGAATCATATACCGTAATATGATGAGAAACCTCTTCTCCCTCATTTGTTGTGAGAACACCTATGTATTTCTCGTTATAAAACACACTTTCCATCTCCTGCTTCAGGAATACTTCCTTGCTAACGGATGGCTTTTGTGATCCCTTGAATATAATTATTTCGCTATCGCCAAATGCATACATTTTATCTTCCGATACATATGCAATCTCCGGTATCAGCATATCAGAATATGAAAACGTACCAACATTATTATCAATCTCATTCTGTCCTACAGATCCAAAATTGTAAAATGTAATGGTCGATTTGATTTTTCCATCGTTGACATCCACCATATCAACCGCCATTTTCTGTGCATCATAGGATAATGCAATATCAATTGGAAAGCCTCCCTGCTCGCCATAGAACTCTCCACTTGCAAGTTCTTTTCCAGTTCGATCATATAGCTTTATATAAGAGACCTTGTCCTCTTTCATCAACACCGCCACCGTTCCCTGGCTTGCCACATTCACAACCTGAATTGGCATAGTTGTATCGATCTCTTTCTTCAACCCTTTATCTGTCATAATATATATCGACGTCCCACCATGATCATAGATTGCCATATAATCTTCACAAACATCAATTACTGGGGATGACATCTCAAAGGATTGATTCCAGATCTGTTCATCTGCACTATTCATATAAGAAGCGCCGTCGTTACTATATTTAAGGATTTTCCCTTTATACTGCATAAATTTTACAGCTTCGGAGTCCGAGCGTTCTTCTGAGTTTTTCGTATCAAAGGAATCATAGCTTTTTAGCGAATCCCATAACACAACCAACACAATCAGTGCTGCAATTACTGCCAGAATACGTATGACCCGTTTAAAGATCTTTTTACGATGTTCATGTATTTTATCATCTAATTCATCCAGATTGGTTTCCACTGTTTTGAATCCACTGTTTTTCATCTGTGGTGTACCCCTTCATTTGAGTCGATTTTTTTTATTATACCATAACCGCAATCTACTTTCTATGGCACTTTTATGGTTTGCCCATAGCGTATCTGATTAGGGTCTGCAATTCCGTTCAAATTACAGATTTCATTCATCTGACCAGTTCCACCATACAGCTTTCGACAGATAGATACTAATGTCTCTCCCTTTTGCACGGTATACTCTTTGGGTACCGATACATTTTCCTGTTGTGGCGCTACATCTGTTGGAGCTGATGCATTTTCTTGTGGTGCCACTACATCTGATGGTGCATTATCCTGAGGCTGCACCACTCCTTCGGTACTTGGCATTGAATCGTCCGGTTTTGATTCATTTACAATACCAGGGACTTTTTCCACTGGTATTGTCCCCGTCTCGGTTGATTCAGTTGCAGTTTTTTCGTTTGTTACTTTTTCTGTTGCCTTTTCCTTTGCTTCTTCCGTATCCCCCATACTCTGTGATGACATAGTTGTAATGGCATTCTGAAGACCAAACATCTGCTCTCTTGTACGATAAGCACCTACCCCTATAATACACACAAGAAGCACAATTGCCGCTGCCATTGCATAGGAGGAGAGATGCCGTTCCTGTGGCACACTCTTTTTCTGTTGGAGCATATTTCGATAACGCGGTTGGTTCTCCTTCTCCATGTTTGCTCTTTGATATCCATTCTGGTTCTGTATATATCCCTGTCTTGCGGACGCTTCTACACGCATTTCTGCATTGGAAAATGCATTATTCTCTGGCATTTTTTCGTTTCTCAGTTCCAGTTCTACATTCACATTTTCTTCCTGAGATTGTTGATAATACACATAAAAACCGCTTTTCTGCCTCAAATGATTCTTCTTATTTATATAAAAGAATTCTTCCTTTTCCAGCGAATCAAGTAGAAAAAGCACCTGATGAACGCCACCAAATTGTTCTCTATGTATCGATTCTAATTCCATATTGATTTTCGGTGGCATACCTTTGATATCTAGCGCCCATCCCACAATAATGAAATCTTCATAAATACGCTTAATTTCCTGAAATACTTCACTCCAAGAGTGATTGTTCCATTTTGGTACATTCTGATAGAATTCAATCTCTCTCACTGGTATTGCTGCTTCAACAAAAGTTGTATATTTTCCATCTGCACTTTCCGTATGCCCCATCATTACAAAGACACGTTTCTCCGCGAATTCGTCTTGATGAATCCTATCATATGCTTTTTTCTCTATATAGATCTTGTCCTCTTCATCTGGGGAACCGATTTGTTGAATATTTCTCAGGTTCCGTTCTGTATTCTGCACAATATCGATCATCGCAATCACTCCTTTTTTAAAAATCCTATCACAGAGCTTGTGCAAAATATGATGAATTGTCGTCCCTTTTTCAAAAATTTTTCGACATTAAAAAGCCCCAGAGATTCTCTCCCTGGGGCTCACTTCTATATACTACTATTTTACAAACGCTTTTACTTTTTTATAAATGCCTTCTGCATCTAATTCATATTTGTGAATGAGCTCTGTTGCAGGGCCAGATTCTCCAAATACA
This sequence comes from uncultured Roseburia sp., assembly GCA_964613325.1. Lineage (GTDB taxonomy): Bacteria > Bacillota > Clostridia > Lachnospirales > Lachnospiraceae > Roseburia. The sequence continues at coordinate 4,039 of CAZTGP010000095.1, forward strand.
TCGTTTACACCGATACGAAGAACTTTTGTTGGAGCTTCTTCACACAATACTTCACATACTGCACTTCCAAGTCCTCCAACGATAGAATGTTCCTCAACAGTTACAACTTTACCAGTCTTCGCTGCGGACGCAAGAACAAGCTCACGATCCAATGGTTTAATTGTATGGATGTTAATGACTTCTGCATGGATTCCATCTGCTTCTAACATTTTTGCTGCTTCTAATGCTTCACTTACTTCGAGTCCTGTTGCAAAAATGGATACATCTGTGCCTTCTTTCAGTACGATACCCTTTCCAATTTCGAATTTGTAGTCTGCATTATCATTGATTACTGGAACTGCAAGACGTCCAAATCTCATATACACTGGTCCAACATGTTTATAAGCAGCTTCTACTGCTGCTCTTGCTTCTACATCATCAGATGGATTGATTACTACCATTCCTGGAATCTCTCTCATTAATGCAAGATCCTCCAAACACTGATGAGTTGCTCCATCTTCACCTACAGAAATGCCCGCATGTGTTGCACCAATTTTGACATTTAAGTGTGGATATCCAATTGAGTTACGTACCTGCTCATACGCACGTCCTGCTGCAAACATTGCAAATGTACTAATAAATGGTACTTTGCCACAGGTAGATAAGCCTGCTGCAATACCTGTCATGTTTGCCTCTGCAATTCCACAGTCCCAATGGCGTTCTGGAAAAGCCTTCTGGAATGTACCAGTCTTGGTTGCGCCAGCAAGGTCAGCGTCTAATACGATAAGATCTTCGTGTTTCTGTCCAAGTTCTACTAATGCATTGCCGTAGCTGTCACGGGTTGCAATTTTCTTTACATCTGCCATTACTGCTCACCTGCTTTCTCTAAATCTGCCATTGCAATTGCATATTCTTCATCATTTGGAGCTTTGCCATGCCATCCAGCATTATTCTCCATAAAGGATACCCCTTTACCTTTTACAGTCTTTGCGATGATCGCGGTAGGCATTCCTTTGGTATTACGTGCTTCCTCGAATGCTGCCCGAATCTGCTCAAAGTCGTTTCCATCAATGTTAATCACATGGAAGTTAAATGCTTCAAATTTCTTATCGATTGGATATGGGGAACATACCTGATCGATTGGTCCATCAATTTGAAGGTTGTTGTTGTCAACAATTACAACCAGGTTGTCTAATTTCTTGAAGCCAGCCCACATCGCTGCTTCCCAGATCTGGCCTTCCTGTATCTCGCCATCTCCTGTGAGGCAGTATACGCGATTATCTTTTCCATCAAATTTAGATGCTGCTGCCATACCCACTGCCGCAGACAATCCCTGTCCTAATGAACCACTAGACATATCAACGCCTGGAATATGTTTCATATCAGGGTGTCCCTGTAAGTAAGAGCCTGTATGACGAAGTGTCACAAGATCTTCTTTTGGGAAAAATCCTTTTTCAGCAAGGGTAGAATAATAAGCTGGTGCTACATGTCCTTTGGATAGTACAAAGCGATCACGGTTCTCCATTTTTGGATTCGCAGGATCGACATTCATTTCTTCAAAATACAGATATGTAAAAATATCTGCTGCTGATAAGGATCCACCTGGATGCCCAGATTTTGCACTGTGAACGGCTGTTACAATGCTTTTGCGAATGGAATTCGCGGTTTGTGATAGTTCTAAATTGTTCATCTTATTTTCCTCTCTATATTTGAGTTCTACCTTCTAAAGCACGGAGCAGTGTTACCTCATCAATGTATTCAAGGTCACCGCCCACTGGGACGCCACTGGCAATCCGAGTCACTTTAATTCCGGTAGGTTTTATCAATTTACTGATATACATGGCAGTTGTTTCCCCTTCGAGGCTGGAATTTGTTGCAATAATCACTTCATCCACATCTCCCTGAAGCCGCTGCATAAGTTCTTTTAACTTGATATCATTGGGCCCGATTCCCAGCATCGGCGAAATCGCACCATGGAGAACATGATATACGCCATCGTATTTCTGTGTCTTCTCATATGCTGCAAGATCTCTGGTATTCTCTACCACCATAATAATTTTGTGATTACGCCCTTGATCCCTGCATATTGGGCATAAGTCACTGTCTGTCAATGTAAAGCACTGCTTGCAGTATTTCACATTCTGTTTTGCACTTATAATTGCATTCGATAATCCTTCCACCTGTTCCAGCGGCATATTCAGAATATGAAATGCCAATCGCTGAGCAGATTTACTTCCGATTCCTGGTAATCCGGATAATTCTGCAATCAATTTCGATATCTCTTTACTGTAATAATCCATGAATTGGATCGCTCCTATTCTATTTAGAATGGCAACCCAGCGCCAAGACCTCCAGTGATCTTAGACATAGATGCCTGAGAATTCTCATCTACCTGACGGAACGCTTCATTGGTTGCTGCCATAATTAAATCTTCTAACATTTCAATATCTTCTGGATCTACGACCTCTTCTGATAATTTCACTTTAGTCACTTCATGTTTACCAGAAACAGTAACTTCTACAGCTCCGCCACCTGCTTTTGCAGTAACTTCCATATCCTCAATTGCCTTCTGAGCCTCTTCCATCTGCTTCTGCATTTTCTGAGCCTGTTTCATAATATTGTTCATGTTTCCTGGCATACCGCCTGGGAAGCCACCTCTTTTTGCCATTTTGTATTTCCTCCTAAAAATTTTCTTCTACAATATCAAAATTTATTAAATCTCTCAAATCTGGAACCACATCGCTAGCCGCTCTGCCTGATTCATTCTTCTTGAGCTGTACTTCTATATCCTTACCTGTGCGCTGTGCCAGAAGAGACTTTAACGTATCCATGCATTCCGCTTTGTTCTCAGCGAGATATTCATATGCATTCAAATCATCGAACACCAGGATTAATTCACCATTATTTCCAAGTGTCGGAACCCCTTTATTCAGAAACGTTTTCGCAATTGCTCCACATTCTGATACAATGGATTTCCAGTTATTAATTGCAGTTGCCACATCATCCGGAATTGCTTTCGGCAGTTCCGGTTTCTCAAAAGGGGCCCCGTTTCCTGCCCCCTGAGAAGGTGCTCCTGCTGGTGCATTCGCTACGACGGTTACACCACTCTCTATTTTCTTCTCCAAACTGTCTAGCCGATCTATGATGGAAGCGTAATCTTTCTCCATCTCTGGTTTGCACAATTTGATCATTGCAATTTCTATTAAAATACGTTTCTGTGTTGCATATTTAATCTGATTACTCAGTTCTGAGAAAATGCGAATATATCGCATCAGCACTTCTGCCTCTACTTGCTGGGCTTCCTCTTTGAGAATTGCGAGATTATCACTTGAAATATCTAAAACATCTTCCATTCCATCTGAGCTCTTCAACAGAAGAAGATTTCTCAAATACCAAGTAAAATCATTGACAAACTGTCCCATTTCACGGCCTTCTACCACTAACTCCTCAAGAATCGCAATCGCGCCAGTAATATCTTTCTCAAGAATCTTACGCAATAATCTTGAAAACACTTCGGTATCTACCGCACCAAGCACTTCCAATACATTATCATATGTAAGCGTCTGTCCCAGATAAAACGCAATGCATTGATCCAAAAGGCTAAGAGCATCACGCATAGATCCATCTCCAGCTTTTGCCACATAACGAATTGCTTTCTCTTCTACTTCCACATGTTCTTCTTTCATTAACTCGGTCAGACGATCCGCAATGGTATCAATGGAGATTCGACGGAAATCATACCTCTGACAGCGGGAAAGAATTGTGATCGGAATCTTATGCGCCTCTGTAGTCGCAAGTATAAATATAACATAAGATGGTGGTTCTTCCAATGTCTTTAGTAACGCATTGAAGGCTCCTATAGACAGCATATGAACCTCATCAATAATATAAACCTTGTATTTTCCCTCTGTTGGTCGATAAGTTACTTCTTCTCGAATCTGACGAATATTCTCTACACCATTGTTGGAAGCTGCATCAATCTCGATAACATTCATAGAAGAGCCCGCTGCAATTGCTTTACAGGTTGGGCATTCTCCGCATGGGCTTCCATCTACTGGGTGTTCACAGTTTACTGCTTTTGCAAATAATTTTGCAATGGTGGTCTTACCAGTTCCTCTGGTTCCACAAAACAAATAAGCATGTCCTATTCTATCGGCTTTAATCTGATTCTTCAGAGTTGTTACGATATGATCCTGTCCCTTAACGTCCTTAAATTCCTGCGGACGAAATTTACGATATAATGCCTGATACGACACGCTCTCACCAACTTTCTCATTTACTCATATATCTTTGGAGCTTTCGCCCCTTCTTTAATCTCCGAAGCTAATTCCTGTTCTCTTTGCTTCCTTGATCATCTGTCCATCTGGTTCTACCATCTTCAACTTGCCAGCGACTTCCCCAAGTGGAACTCTCTTTGTTTTTCCATTAATCATAGCAATCATGTAGCCATAGTCTTCATCCATAATTGCTTTGGCTGCTGCAGAGCCAAGTCTGGTACATAGTACACGGTCATAAGGGCAAGGACTCCCGCCTCTCTGTGTATGGCCTGGTACCGCTACGCGGACTTCTGTGCCACATGCTTCCTTGATATGATCTGCAATCTCATAAGACACAGATGGATATTTACGTTTCGCAATTTTAGCTTTGTATTCTTTTTTAGAGAGCTCCGCATCCTCTTTGGAGATTGCTCCCTCTGCCACAGCAAGAATTGTAAATCCTTTGCCATCATTGCTACGTTTCTGAATTGCTTCTACTACTTTTTCGATATCGTATGGAATCTCTGGAAGAAGAATGATATCTGCACCACCTGCAATTCCTGCATATAATGTGAGCCATCCAACTTTATGTCCCATAACTTCCACAATAAATACACGATTATGCGATGCTGCTGTGGTATGAATACAATCGATAGCATCTGTTGCAATATTAATTGCGCTCTGGAATCCGAAGGTCACATCGGTTCCATAGATATCATTATCAATCGTTTTTGGAAGATGGATCACATTCAATCCTTCTTCTCTTAACAGATTTGCTGTTTTCTGTGTTCCATTTCCGCCAAGAATCACAAGACAATCTAATTGTAACTTGTGATAGGTCTGCTTCATAGCTTCGACTTTATCTAATCCGTTCTCATCTGGAGTACGCATCAGTTTAAATGGCTGACGTGATGATCCCAGTATGGTTCCGCCTTTTGTAAGAATTCCTGAAAAGTCCGCCGATGTAAGGAGACGATACTGTCCGTATATCAGCCCTTTGTATCCGTTCTCAAATCCATATACTTCTAACTCATCTACATTACCAGCGAGTCCTTTGACTACGCCTCTCATTGCTGCATTCAGTGCCTGGCAGTCACCGCCGCTTGTTAACATACCAATCTTCTTCATAAGCATATCCTTTCTGAGTTCCTATAAAAGTCCATAGTTCTGTTTCTATTATAATATAATTTACCCATTAGGACAATAAATAAACGATTGTTTGCCTAACATTTCAGTACAACTGGCTGCACATAGAATTATATCCATACATCACACAGGTCACCTCCTGCAATGTATTCCGATAGGTTTTGATGTGTAGCCTTTCCTCACAAGTTGTTTCTCAAAAGATAAGCTCAGCTCTATATTCTAACAGAAAAAGCATGTCATACGATGATTTGTGCAGACCGCCCCGTAGGGAAAAAGGCAAACAAATCATCGTATGACATGCTTTTTCTTATTACTCAACATAGAAGGCTGAGCGAATTATTTATGAAC
>CAZTGP010000096.1:0-1598 GCA_964613325.1 uncultured Roseburia sp.
CGAAGCAAAGAAAAGTATTGTCAGCAGAGAAAAAGGAGATTCGAAAGAATCTTCAAGCATATAAACCCATTACAGCAATTTATGAGGAAATGAAACAGTATATGCTTCGTGCATATTTGTATGATGCTTATGGCAGAACAGAGTACGTGAATGATTTTGTAAAGTATAAGGAACTGTCAGAACGGTTGGAACAGATTTATGGTAAGTCAGTTGAGGAAGTAGCGGATTTTATTATGGATCAGAAGAATCAACTTCTTTATGCGAAGGCACAGGAGAAAGAATTGTCAGCGCAGTATAGGGCGATTCAGAAATATATAAGTGAGGGCAGATTTGTAGTAAATGAGGAAGGTTTATCTTTCTTCAAAGCAGTTGGACATAGCGAGGCACTTCGCAATGCCAGGGATTTTAACGTCTTTACAACAGATATCAGGTATATTACAGCAAAAGATGTTGATGGAATAACGGTGCGAGTTATGACAACACCAGAAGTAATCGATGGAAAAACAACAGTGGCAACGACAGTCACTGTATTAGGAGAGAACAATCAAGTTATAAAAGAATTCTCTTCTAACGATATGGAAGCAAAGGCTTTTAATGAAGCTATCTTTGAGCTTGCAGATGAATATGGATTAAAGGAATGTCAGACAAGAAAGAAAAATATTCGAGAAAATATGCATTAGTTTTTTGCAATCAGCTTTTTGAGGCTCCAAGTACTTAATAGGAGGTGAGAAAAAAGTGAAAAGACTTAAGTATGAGAAAAGATCGAATGGAAAGCTTGTAGCAGATTCCAAGGTCTATCAAACCGAATCCATATTTAAGCAACCCAAAATCAATGATATGTTTCTTCAATTGAAAGCCAATGTATGTGATCTTAATCCTGCTTTGGTTACCAAATGTATTACTGGAACCGAGCAGGATTTTATTATGTTGATGAATCGAGCAAAGGATTTTATTGAATATTCTTATCCATCCATCAATGAGGATAGTAAGAAGATTCTCTTAGAAATGTTTCAGCAGTGTGTGTTTGGCTATTATATTCTAACTCCACTTATCGTGGCTAAGGATGTATCGGATATTAAGGTACTGTCCTATGACCATGTAGTAGTAAAGGCAAATGGCGAAAGATATGTGGCTGATGTGAAATTTTTTAGCGAAGAGGATTACAGATTATGGTATGAGAGGATTCATCGTATTCACAGACTTGGAAGGGCAGAGGAATATGCGTTAGGACATTGCACTGACCGAAAAGGTGTAGATGCATTCTATCTTCGAATTGATGTGCAGCATTCCTGTATTACATCTACAGAGAAGAACAATATCCATATTCGAAAGATGCCAAAGGAGAAATTGACCTGGGAATATCTGAAAGAGAACAAGATGCTTGATGATGAAATGATGGATTATCTGGCAGACCGCATCCTTTCTGGATATGGATTCTTAATCTCAGGAAGAGGTGGATCAGGAAAATCAACACTGCTTAATAACATGCTTGATATGATTCCATTCAATGAATCAATTCTAGTATCGCAAGAATCAGATGAATTGTATTCCAACATTCATCCACAGGTACAGTTCGAGCATACAATGACGGTTCGAAA
>CAZTGP010000096.1:1698-9725 GCA_964613325.1 uncultured Roseburia sp.
TGTATTCCAACATTCATCCACAGGTACAGTTCGAGCATACAATGACGGTTCGAAAGAATGATGTAGTGACAGATTTTTCATTGGAAGATGAGCTTCGATTAGGTTTATTACAGGATATTGATAATTTCATCATCGGTGAAATTAAAGGCGGAGAAGCACTCCATGTGTTTACGACAGCCATGAGTACAGGTGCAAGATTCTTTGGAACAATTCATTCGAATGATGCAAGAAGTTCTGTGACGAGATTGGCACAATGTGCAAGATATGTATCAGATTATCCAATGGAGACATTGGAAGAAATGCTAACTTGTATGCCATTTGTATTGATTCATATGAGCCATTTTTCTATTGATGAAATCGTTGAAATTGATGGATGGGATGCAAGGGAAAAGAAACTAATTTATTCAGAAATTTATAAGAAAGTAGAAGGAGAAAAGACAGATGAAGTTTAGAGTATTAGAAAGATTTGGAAAGAAAAAAACGGAAGAGAAACCAGAAGAAAAAAGAGATGAGATTCTCGTGTGCCAGCATGAAGGAGTATTCATTTATTTTGTAGATACCAAATATGAAGGTATTGATTACAGAAGGAGTAAGAGAGAATACAGATTCTTGTTCCATATTGTGAATTTTACAAAGCAGGAAGTTACAGTACAGATGGATGATCCTTGTATTGATTGTAAGACGATTGAAGATTACACAATGTCTACAACTATTCATAAGCTTTCCAATGGTTATGCAGAAGCATCTATTTATATGGATGAGCCAATTCATGACAGATCCTTTGTAGAACTTAATTTTAGAATCTACCATCAAGACTATGAACATGATACGCACAATATTGGGAAAAAACAGTGGAAGATGGTTATGGATCAATCGTATCCACTGGTGGATGGAACCTTTAATGATTTGGATGTTATGAAATCAGAAGAATTCATTCGTATGGTAGATCGCTATATTCCTCATGAATATGATTTTACAATGCCAAACAATGTCGCATCCTATATCGATGTGATTTTAGAGGCATTAGATGGGGAACCAGTAGAGTTAGTTCCGAAAATGGGTAAGGAAAGATAATATGGCTATCTACTTATCGTTATCACTGATTTCAATTGCAATCATGATATGGTCAGCCATACAGGATATCAGGGAAAGAATGATATATGTTTTCCCAATTACAATGCTTCACATTATGTGGAGCATATACCTGTATGGTTTTACAGATTATCCAAAGATGCTTTTAGTCACATTTTGGATTGTGCATCTTGTGCTATATGTATTGCTTAATAAATATGCAATCTGGGGTGGCGGTGATAGTGACATGCTCCTTGTGTTTGCAGACATTGTTTGGGTAACAGGTGCATCAATGAATGGATACAGTCTTGTGATTAGAGAATGCCTGTATTTGATAGTAGGGCTGATATGTTCAATCGCAATTGGATTGATAGAAGGAAAAGTAAGAAAGCAGAAAGTAAAGAGAACAAATGAAATTGCAGTGATTCCAGGACTGTCTTTAGTAATGATTCTGCTTATGGTTCAGTATTTTGTCAGGAGGTGGATGTGATGAATGATGAGATTTTGATATTGGAAAAGATACTTTCGCAACTGGCAAATGTAATGAATGTTATTCCAGGGGAAGTATTCAGAATGAAAGAGAGCGAAACCATTCTGATACTGCAACGAAGAATGGAAAAAAGCGATTTGCAACAGGCAATTACAGAGTATAACGCAATTTTTGCAGAGAAGAATGGAACAACTTTAGACAAGCTTAAAAAGGCAACGACTGCTTATGTGAGAATCAAGGTCTTAGTAGAGAATAAGGAAACTGATTTTGAAGCGAGATCCTATCGTGAGTTGATAAAGGAATTCAAAGCACAGGTTGTGAAAGTCAATAATATCATTCATTTGACACAGGTTAATTCCATGACAGCGGATGATTACCAGAAGGAAAAAATCGAGCTGGTATTAGAGAAGAATAAAGCATTTCTTGAAGCATTTCAGAGGGAAATTGAAAGTTTGGAGAAGAAATTAGAACGAATGCCGGTTGATGAAGAGCAACCAGCAGAGAGTGCAGATATTTCCAAAGAACAATCAACGAAGCCTGAGAAAAAATCAAGAAAATCAGGTCTGTCGAATGTGATTAGTAGTATTTCAAAGAAGATGGAGAAGTCACAGGAAAAGAAATATGTGGACGAGCAGCTTAAGAATGTGGAAAAAGATCAGTCAGAAACAAAATGTGTGGAAATTCCATTTTATGATAAGAGTCTTACGTTTACAGACAGAATAGAGTGCAAGGATATTCCTGCATATGTGCTTCTTAAGAGAAAGAATAACATTTATTTTGGTATGAAGAGAAATGTAGGGAAGAGCTCTTATGATAACAGTGATCAATCGCTGATCGAACTAACCGAAGCAACAGAGGAATTTCTGCAGTTTATGTCAGAGGATCTGTTATCAGATGAATATGAATTGAAGATGTTTTCTGATAAGGAAAAAGCCGGACTTCGTATGTATTTTGATTTTGTTTCGAGATGCTTTCAGAAACATATTGGCGTGACACTTACGGTTCAGGAATACCTTGCATTTAAAACGTATTATAACCAGTTGGTCAAGCGGATGTTCGAATTAGAAGAGAAAGAGAAGGAATTTTATTATCGGGCATTGATTCTTGCAGATGCATATTTGCGATATATGGAAAGCTATGATTTGGACTGTGTTGATGATGAGGCGGCTATTATCACGAATATGATTCACGAAAGCAATGAAGGATATATCAGTGATTTGAAGTTGATTATTGATAATCATATTGTGGATGCAGGTGCAAGGGAAGACTTGGAAGAACTGATAAGAAAAATTAGAGAATTCAATCATAAAGAATCGGATGACAAAACAACAGATGAAATCCAGCAGACATTACCTGCAGAGGCATTGGCGCAAGTGCCATTCTTTGATGGAGCTGGATATGTGCCACAGATGTATGGTATGCCAGCATTTCCAATTGTGAATCAAGGAATGATGCAGATTGTAATTCAGATATTGAATCAGGACAGAGAAATTGTGGATGAGGCATTGTATGCAGGCGATAACATCAGACAGGCTTTATATGATTATTCCACAAAGGATGCCTATATTAAAAGGCTTGGATTTCGTAACAATGGAACAGATGTATTTTACAAAGAAGAAGTGAAATAGGAAAGGATGAGAATATGACGAAAGAAAAAGTATGGATATTTTCGATTGCAATTGCTTTTGCAATCGGTGTAGTTGTGATTATGAAACTAAATGGAGGGAAACTTCCAAGTACAGGAAAGAACCAGACCACAGAGATAATTTCAGAAATCAAAGAGGAAGAGGTGTTTACATCTGAAAAGGTAAGTAAGAATCCAGTTATTTCAGATGAGTTTTCAGAGAAATCAAAGTCTGCAAAATATATGTCAGTTGAAAAGGTGATTCGTACAATGATAGAAAATGCAGATGGAACCACAGAGACAAAATATGATTCCTATGTATTATCAGAGATTGATCTGGTGAATCAGAAAGAGACGACAATGGATTACTCGAATGCATCAGTGGGAGATGGATTTGAAGTTAAAAATGGTGTGAGTACTGACTTTGAAACAGAGTTTGGATTTGACTATCAGCCAATGAATGGAACACAGATTTATGATGAATTATTGAAAACAAATGGGATTGATGCTGACTTGAATCAAGTAACTTTTGATACAGATACATTTGAGATGACAGGACAGGAGATATATGTTCTTGATAAGGAGTGCAGTATTATCAAAAATCTGTTAGAAGACACAGAATATGACGAGCTAATCAGTTCAGAAGTATCATATCAGCTTGCAAAGACTGTAGATGAAATCAATGTTCCAGATTATTTTACCGCAGTGGTTCAGTATAGAGTAAATGAGCAAATCGTAACAAAGAATCTGTTCTTGCAGATCACCTTTGATAGTGGAAATTAAGGAGGCTGCCTATGAATTGGAAGAGTAAGATTCTATTGTGCTTTGGCATAATTATTGGAATGTTTGCTTGTCTTCATACCACCGTGTTTGCGGATGATGTTGGAGATACAGGTGGTACAGGTCAGGGAAATATTACAGGAACAAATGTATATACTTTTAATTACATCTATGATTCTGCGAGAGATGCAATTGAATTGCAGGTTGTAACAAAGAATCCTATTAGTAGTTTTGGAAATACAAATACACATACTTATACGAGCCCTTCCGATCAGCTTGTGCTGCATACGCAGAATCCAATCTGTGGAAATACCATTGATAATGCGATTGCAACCATGAACGCAGTTGGTGGCTATAATTTGTCTGTATCAGATGTAAAGGCAAAGCTGAATGCACTTGGGTATTATGACAAAGGAAATGGTGTATGGAAATATGATGGTGGATACCTTACCTATGTATCGGCGGTGAAGATAAGACCGAAGGTTCATACGGTACACTATGAGGCAAATGGTGGAAGTGGAGCACCTGGTAATCAGACAAAGACAGAAGGCGTGCAGATGAATTTATCTAGCACGAAACCGACAAGAACAGGCTATACTTTCAAGTATTGGACTGCCAGTATAGGTGGAAATTATAGTCCAGGGCAGAATTACACCCATGACCAAGATGGTGGAACGGTAACAATGACTGCTTATTGGAAGGATGAGACAGCTCCTAGCTGCAGTGATTTTGTGGCGGTACCAAATTATTGGAGTGCAGGAAATGGAACAGTAACATTTTCGGTACAGGATAAAGGATCAGGATTATCTTCAATCACCTTACAGAGATATTCTTATGTGACTCGTTCATGGAGTACTGTAAAAACATGGTCATATAATGGAACAACAAGTAAGGTCACAGGTAGCTACACGGAGTATTCAGAAGGAGTGTTTTATTACAAACTTACAGTCACAGATAAAGCAGGGAACACAACAGCAAAGACATCTGCGACTATATATCTGGATCATTCAAATCCTGTATTAAGTGGAGCACAAAATACTTATACGGACTGGACGAATGTAGCACCAGTCATTAGTTTTTCAGCAACGGATTATCTAAGCGGAACTACCTACAATGGCTCTGGTCTTGCATCTGTAGTTATCAAAGATGATTCGGGAAATGTTGTGGCAAGAGGAACGTCTTCAGCCTATTATAGGTTAGCAGCAAAGTATGAAGGAATTCATACATGGTATATTACCGCTACAGATAATGTAGGACACACAAGTAGTGCGCAGGTTTCGACAAAATATGACATTACAGTACCAGGTCTGGATGGAACCGAAGTGACAGATGTTATCAATGGTGTAACAGTGTCGGGGTATTGTCAGGACAATATTATCAATCAGCATATTGATGATGAGGCAAGTAGAAGTGTAAATCATCCCAATGTAACATCAGGATTAAAGAGTGTCATTCTGTATAAGGTGTATCGTGGAAATAAGACTGCAATTACAACGGATAGGACAAGAGCAACATATGGAAGCTCCAATACGCATTCCTATTTTGATATGTATTATGACATCAATCCAACAGATGATATTGTGGACTATTATCTTGTGATTGTTCAGGATTATGCAGGAAATACAGTTACTAAAAAACTGACCAGTCAGAGATCACTTCTGTCTTGGTTTCATACAAGTATAGATCGAAGTACTTACGAATAAGGAAAGGGAAATGAATGGATAAAATCAAATTGAAAGTAAAAGAGTGCAGTGAGTTTGAAACACTGGGAGAATGCCATGAGAATATTGAATCTGTATCAGAGGCTGTACGATTGTGGAAAAAGATTCCTGTTGAAAGGATGCATGGAATTAAGTCGATTGCAGTTGTATTAGAATCACCAGGAAATATTATGGATGGTTCAGAATTGGATATCTTAGTGGGAAAGCACTTTGATCTCGAAGTGCTGCATTATGTTCCAGATATCCTAGAAAACAAGCAGGCACAGGAAATGATTAAGGGGCTTGTGAAAAGTTTTCCTGATATGGAAGTGAGAGGCAGTATTCCAGAGGAACTTGAAAAGTCGAATAATGTCGATAAAGTGAGTCCGAGAAGAATGGGACATCATAGGTAAAGATTGAGGACAGTGGTTAATTCCGCTGTCTTTTTTGAAATAAAAAAGTGGAATAAAAATATATAGATGGTACAATTAAGTAAGTAATCATAACAAGGAGACTGACCATGAAATTACTGTATGAAAAAGACGCCGATTCGAGTGCTTGGAGATATTATCAAAAGATTTATAGCAATATAATAGAAATAGATTTAGAAACAATCCTTAAGAATAAAAGTGATCGTCTAAGTGGAACATTTATATTGAATGAAAATAAATTATTACAAGTGGACAAGAAATATAGCGAAAAAATTTGTGTGGAATTGTCAGGAGAATGTTTGTTCAATTTTAATGATAAGAAACATATTTTGTTTTCAGATGTTATTACATATTCAGGAGCAACAGATGAAGCGAAAGATGAGGCTAGGAAAAAACTCAAAGACTGTGAGGCTATATTTAATAGTCCTGAGATTCCGTGGAATTTTGTTCTAATGCCTGTTCAAGGAGCTCTGAATAATGTCAAAGGAAATATATACTATAGTATAAATAATAACAAATTTGTATTACCATGTACAAAGGCGGGAAAGAGATTTGATCGTCCAGATACATTTGTTTGTTTTTTAGATGAGTTCTATCAGGTTAAGGATAAAAAATTTAATTTAAAAGAAGCGGGAGAATTTCTGTCGTCTAGTATCTTTAGCTATTCGTTAAGGAGTTTTAACTTTTCACAATTATATGATTTTATGAATCAGTTTGAAAGTACGGAACAATTTTGTAGGATTTTCTGGGGATTAGACAGTGAATTTATCGATAGAATGAGACAGTGGGGGAAAATTCCACTTGATTCAGATAAATCTATGAAAAATAGTAATTATCGAAAAATGAGTTCCATTGAAGTGCTAATGGAATATATGAAAATGGCTGAGGATTATTGGGATTTGCGTAAAACTCAGTTTAATGAAATTGAGTGAAAATATTTATACACGGAGGAGGCAGTTTTGGAAAAGAGGAAAGATAATCTTTTAAATAACATTGGATACTTAATGAATGCATATAATGAGACACAAATGGATGTTGCTTATTCTATCGGACTCAATTCACCTAATTCGATTTCTAATTATTTGAAAGGGACCCGATATCCTAAAAAAGAAATAAGAGAAAAGATTGCTAGACATTATCGTATTACAGAAGAGGAATTAATGTATTCTGATTTTTCTGGATTAGATTTTGATATGGATCAGATTACTGATATAGAAAAAATGAAAGAAATGTCTTTAACATTATATCCTATTGTATGTACAGAAAAGGCATTGAACGATTCCCTTTTTAAAGCAGGTTATAATGCACATTTGAGAGCAGTTGATGCAATGAAAAATGGAAAGGAGTACTCACAAGAAGATTATAATATATGCATTAATTCATATGCCGAATCTTATGATAAGAATAGTATTCCTGAATCGTTAGCAAATATTTTATGGTGGTATTTGATTATTGAAATGGCTAATAAAAAGCAAAAATTATTAGAAGGAGTAAAAGCACTTAATCAGAAGGAAATAAAGAATAAGGAGTTTCTTAAAACCTACCATTTACAAGATTGTTCGGAAGATTTGGAATCTGATATGTTTGAAGTAGATCAAGAAGATGATTTGAGAGAATTAGATGAAGCTATAATTGAATTAATAAAGGAACTTAAGCAATATATAGGATTTGTACCACTTGCAGATTATTATATTGCGCTTAGATATATTTCGGAGTGTGTTTCTAACGATTTGACAGATGCTATGAATAAATCGATTGGCGAAGAGATGATGCTTATTTTGGTACGACTTGGAAATGAATATGCTATCAAATACTTAGAAGCAGGAAAAAATAATCTAAAAAAATAAAATCTCACGGAGCGTGAGCGACAACAAATCTCTTGATAAATATAATGAGTATGTAAGTACTTAATATGTCTATCAGGAGGTTTT
>CAZTGP010000097.1:0-9635 GCA_964613325.1 uncultured Roseburia sp.
GAAGGGATTCTTTGTCACAATGGAATTTGATGAGTAGAAATCGTTTGATTTTACGAATAAGGTAGTATAGAATGAGGCTCAAAGGCTTACATCAAGTTCCTAGGAATGAGAGGATAGAGCATGAGATATTTACCAACCAACAAGTTAACATCGGGGATGGCCATTGGTCAGGATATCTATGACGGTGAAGGCAATGTTGTATTTGAAAGACACCGTTTACTGAATCAGCCAGCGATTATGGAACTCTCTCGACTTGGTTATCCTGGTATATATATTGATGATGAGTTTACTCAGGGAATTGTAATCCAAGAGGTGATCAGTCCTGAGATTCGCAGGGAATCACTGAAAGCAGTTCATGATGTGTTCATGACCGGAAATGAAGCTGGAAGTATAGAAGAGCAAATGTTCCATAAAAGTATTGATTCCGTTGTTGATGAATTACTAACCAACGGCGATATGATGGTCAATATGATTGACATTAAGTCCTATGCGGATTATATTTATTTTCATTCCATTAACGTTGCAATGATTTCAGCAATGATTGGATGCAGAATGGGACTCAGCAAAGAGCAATTGAAGGAACTGACTGCAGGTGCAATGCTCCATGACATTGGAGAACGATTTATTGATGAGAATCTTTTGAAAACGCAGAGAGTCTTGACAGAGGAAGAGAGAGCAATTATTGCGCAGCATCCAAAGCTAGGCTATGAATACTTGAATCGTACCTACCATTTCGCACCTGAGATTGCGTTATGCGTTTTGGAACACCATGAATGGTACAATGGAGAAGGTTATCCACTCCGCAGATCAGGGGAAGAGATTCCACTGTATGGAAGAATCATTAAAGTGGCAGACAGTTATGATGCAATGGTGTCAAATAGACCATTTCATCAGCAGATTCAGCCAAACGATGCAATTGAATATATTATGGCAATGATTGGAGTGGAATTTGATCCAAAGATTGTCAATTTGTTCTTAGATTGTATTGCAGTCTATCCAGTGGGATGTGAAGTTGTATTATCAACTGGTGAGCATGCAATTGTAATGAAGAATTACCGAGGCTTTGTTTTACGGCCAAGACTAAAGATTATTGGAACAGCAGAGACCCTGGATTTGAAAGACGATCCAGATGCAATGAATATTACAATCACTCAGATGGTAATGTAGTGGAATAAGGAATTAGCAGTTATGACAGGACAAGGGAAAAATGCAATCGATATATTGCTTGCGGAAGCATTAAAAGAGCTTGCCATCAAGCACCCAATAGAGAAAATTACAATTAAAGAGATTACAGATAAAGCCGGCGTCATTCGTCCAACCTTCTATAATCATTTTCAAGACAAGTTTGAACTCTTGGAATGGATAATTACAAGTGAATTGTTAGAGCCAATCCATCCGCTGATTCAAAATGGAATGATTACTGAGGCGATGGTTTTACTGTTCTCTAATATTGAGAAAGATAAGGCATTCTACAGCAGAGCAATCAAGATGGAAGGCGTTATCACTTTTAATGAGATTGCACAGAAATGTGTGAAGGAAGTATTGACGGAAGTATTTAAAGATATGTCCAAAAGCGGATCTTCTGCACATCCTTGGCTGACTCCGGAGATTATTTCAGCATACTATGCACAGTCTATGTGTTTTGCAGTGATTGAATGGATTAAATCGGGTATGACGGTATCACCGAAAGAGATGGCCGATGCTTACAATTATATGCTTTCACACTCTATGGAAGATGTAATTAAAGAATTATAGGAAAAACGGGCTATACAAAACAAAATAATTGTTTTTGTAGATATACATAATCAGGAAAATGTATACTGCTTTCAACACACAGAAAGGATTGAATATGTTGTTATTCAGTCTTTTTTTTTATACTCTAACATGAATAAAGAGAATATAAGAAAGAGATGGTGAATAACATGATTAAATTTGGAAAAGCGGTAGTGAAACTTCGTATACCGATTCTAATCCTCTCGTTTCTGTTATTGATTCCAGCAGGAATCGGTTATTTCAATACGAGAGTAAACTACGATATTCTTTCATATCTGCCATCTGAAATCGAAACCATGAAGGGTCAGGACATTCTTCTGGACGAATTCGGAACCGGCGCATTTTCCTTCGTAGTCGTGGAGGGAATGGATGATAAGGATATTCAAAAAGTAGCAGATGATATTGATGACGTTGAGCATGTTAAGAAAGTAATCTGGTATGGTTCTGTAGCAGATATCTCAATTCCGAAAGAGATGCTTCCTGATGATGTGAAAGACTTCTTCAATAA
Organism: uncultured Roseburia sp.; assembly: GCA_964613325.1. Lineage (GTDB taxonomy): Bacteria > Bacillota > Clostridia > Lachnospirales > Lachnospiraceae > Roseburia. The sequence continues at coordinate 2,282 of CAZTGP010000097.1, forward strand.
CGCAGATTCCGATAGTCAGTTGATGGCAGTTCTGTACGACGACTCCATGGCTTCCGATGGAACAATGGCTGCAATTGATACGATTCAGTCAAAGGTAAATGACCAGTGCTATATCAGTGGTATGGCTTCCGTAATCAACGATATTCGTAAGCTTTCCATGAAGGAAGTTCCGATTTATGTAATCCTTGCAGTTATTCTTTCACTGGTTGTGTTATCCCTGACTATGGATTCCGGATTTGTACCATTCCTATTCCTGCTCAGTATTGGAATGGCAATCGTGTACAACATGGGAACCAATATCTTCAAAGGAGAAATCTCCTATATTACACAGGCACTAGCAGCAGTGCTTCAGCTGGGTGTTACCATGGACTATTCCATTTTCCTGTGGCACAGCTATCAGGAGCAGCAGGAGCGATTCGACGGAGACAAGAAACGTGCGATGGCACATGCAATTTCCGGAACACTTACTTCTGTAATCGGAAGTTCCATCACAACCGTTGCCGGATTCGTGGCATTATGCTTCATGAGCTTTACCTTGGGACTTGACCTAGGTGTTGTAATGGCAAAAGGTGTCATCTTCGGCGTAATTGGATGTGTAACCATTCTACCTTCCATGATTTTAGTGTTTGATAAACCAATCGAAAAAACGAAACATAAAGCAATCATTCCGGACCTCGGACGTATTGCAAACTGGGTAACCAATCATTATGGAATTTTCGTAGTCATTTTCCTGGTAGTCCTTGGACCAGCAATCTACGGATATACACATACCGATGTATATTATGATCTTGCAGGAACACTTCCAAAGAGCTTACAGAGTATCAAAGGAAATGCAATCCTCGATGATGATTACAACATGGGTGCAACCGATATGATTATCGCAAGCAGTTCATTATCATCCAAAGACAGCGAGAACATGATAGAAGATATCAAGAAAGTGGACGGCGTGAAGGTTGCAGCTTCCCTGGATTCCATCTTAGGACCATCCATTCCACAGGAAATGGTCCCAGATAACATCAAAGAAGTATTCATTAATGGAGATTATCAGATGATGTTAGTAGCTTCGGAATATGCAACTGCATCAGATGAAGTAAACAACCAGTGCGATGAGATCAATGAGATTATTAAAAACTATGATGATACGGCAATGCTAATTGGTGAAGCACCTTGTACCAAGGACCTGATCGAGATTACCAACACCGATTTCGCACGTGTTAGTGTGGTATCCATCGGGGCAATCTTCTTAATTATTGCGATTGTATTCAAATCCATTTCACTGCCAATCATTTTAGTAGCAGTCATCGAATTTGCCATCTTCATCAATATGGGTATTCCGTTCTACACACATACAACATTGCCGTTCATTGCTTCCATCGTAATTGGAACAATCCAATTAGGCGCAACTGTTGACTATGCAATTTTGATGACCAACAAGTATAAACGTAATCGTAATCACGGTATGGAGAAAAAGGAATCTGTACATTTTGCCCTGGAGGGATCAATTCAGTCCATCATGGTAAGTGCATTGAGCTTCTTTGCCGCAACATTTGGTGTAGGTCTTTACTCTAATATCGATATGATTAGTTCACTTTGTAACTTAATGGCACGTGGTGCAATCATTAGTATGTTTGTTGTAATCTTTATCCTGCCATCCATGTTCATGATCTTTGACCGTGTGATCTGTGCAACAAGTGCAGGCTTTAAATGCAAAAACCAATAAAAGGAGGATATTGAAATGAAATTACCTGAATTAAAAAAGAAATTTAATAATAAATATGTGATTCGAATTATCGCAGGCGTTCTTACCATTGCTATGGTAGGAACAGGGGTATCCGTATACTCCGCACATTCAGAGAATCCAGAACAGTCAGTAGAAAATGTACAGCTTGCTGCAAAGGACGAAGCAGATGTAAATCTTGCAGATATGTTAAAAGACAACATCTCTGTATCAGAGAAAGAAATTGGAAAAGATGAGACAGTATACTTAATCTCAGATGCAACTGGAAACGTAACAAAGACAATCGTATCTGATCACTTAGTTAACAAAGATAAAGCCACAACCTTGAAAGACAAATCAACCTTAAAAGATATTGAAAATGTAAAGGGCGATGAAGAATTTACACAGAGTGGTGACGACGTAACATGGCAGGCAGATGGCAGTGATATTTACTATCAGGGAACTTCTACAGAGAAGACTCCAGTATCCATGAAAGTATCTTACAAATTAGATGGAAAAGATGTGAAACCAGAAGAACTTGCTGGTAAATCTGGTAAAGTTACAATTCGTTATGACTATACAAACAACTCTAAATTCACAGAGACTGTAAACGGAGAAGAAGTTAGTGTATGTGTACCTTTCGCTGCAATCACAGGAATGGTATTAGATGACAGTTTCACAAACGTAGAAGTAACAAACGGTAAAGTACAGACTTCTGGAAACAACAATATCGTTATGGGATATGCACTTCCAGGATTAAAAGATAGCTTGAATCTGAAAGATTCTGACTTAAGTGGAGATGTTAACGTACCAGAGTACTTCGAAGTAACTGCTGACGTAGAGAACTTCTCATTAGAGACAGCAATGACAGTAGTAGCAAACGCTGGTAACTTCTTATCAACAGACGGATCTTCTGACCTGTCTTCTGTAGATGACATGATCAACACCTTAACAGATGCAAGCAGCCAGTTACAGAATGGTTCTGCTGAGTTGGCTAGTGGACTTGATACTCTTCAGGGAAGCTTAAAAGAGTTCTCCGATGGTATGAATACATTGGCTAATGGATTAAACACTTATACAGGTGGCGTAGCTCAGTTAAATGATGGTGCTGCAGCAATTAATGCAGGTGTTAAAAAATTGGATAACACATTAAAAGCTCCAATGTCAGAGGAAGATAAGGCAAATTCTGATGCAGTAGTAGATTATAAATTTGCAAACGGAAAAACAGATGAAGCACAAAGTCAGGCTCTTCAGTTATTAGAAAGCAACACGGAATTACAAACAGTGTTAGCAGCGGGAGTAAAAACACAAGTAGTTAGTGGTACAATTGCAGTATTAAAAGCTACACCATATCCTGCAAATCCTGCGGTTACCGTATATGTAGCATTTACTATGGATCCTTCATTAGATACAGACGAAAAAGTGGCAAACAAATACTTTGAATCTCAGCACTCATCGTTAGATGCAGTAGTAGCTTCGAAAGTGGCTGATACTAACAAAGAGTTGGCAGCAAGCGTTGCAGATGCAGCTAAACTTGCAGCCAAAGAGACTGCCAAAGAAACACAGCAGTTAACCAAAGAAACAATTGCAAAAACTATTGAGGATCAGGGACTTGTATCTGGAGCAGCAGCTTTAGCAGATGGAACAAGTAAACTTGTAGCAAACAACGATACCTTAACCTCTGGAGCAGCTAAATTAGTAAACGGAACATCACAGGTTGTTGATGGCGTTAACAAGTTAGACACTGGTTCCCACACATTAGCAGATGGCATGGTTCAGTTCAACGAATCTGGAATCAACAAACTTGTAAATGCTTACACAGGAGATTTGAAACCACTTGCAAGCAGACTTCAGGCAGTACTTGATGCTGGAGAAGATTATCAGTCATACACAGATGTTGCAGAGGGCGTAAACGGAAGCGTGAAATTCGTTTACAAACTTGGCGCAATCAAAGCTGAAGATGCTGAATAATTCACAGCAAAGAGAATTCGTTACAAATAAGGGCGAGTATATAAAATAGATTGAATGGTTTGTCTGGTTTGAGGGAATCAGGCAAATCATTCATTATGTGAAAACTAAAACAGGTACTAAATGACCATTAGTTTTCATGATTCTTTTATGGAAAAAACAGGCAGATTGAGTATAATGTACATAGATGCTCAAGCAAGGAGGAAGAAAATGGGCTGGATTGAGAACCTATTGATAATTGCAGGGATATCTCTGGATATATTTGGTGCTATGGAATGTCAGGGATCATTAGTAAAAAAAGTTGATAAGAAACATCTTGCGATTATCTGCGGATTAGTTGCATTGTGGCAATTGGTTGCATTATTCGTAGGACATTTTCTATCCGAGCTTTTATATCTTAAGACACCAGGAGAAGATGAGACTTTGATGGGACATGTCATCGCAATTGTAATCTTCTTTGGATTAGGGATTCATTTAATTGTGAAAGCAATCAAGAATGAGACAGTAGTGGAACGCTGCGAAGCGGATCTTGGGTTCAAACCTACCATAAGAATGGTTGCACTTACAAGTATCTATACCATACTTGCAGGACTAGCATTTGGGTTCCTTGGTACAAGCTTTATTGCGTTATTAGCGTTTATAATTGTGTTTAGTATTCTTTTTGTTATTGCTGGAATGTATACCGGATATCATTTTGGATTTGAGCAGAAAACGAAGGCTTATATCATTGGAGCAGTGCTTCTTTGGATTGCTGGAGTGGATGTAATTGTCCGTTGTGTCATGGATATTATTTAGTAAGATTACGTTAAGAGTTTCTTTCGAATTCTTCATTTCATTTTTAGAAATTGCACACATTCCGTACATAATTATGGAATATAGTAATATCATGAATTGAAGGAAACAACAATTCAGATTGATGGAACCAGGTGAGGTTCTTTCATTAATAATAGGAGCTACTAAGTTTTAACATTTGTCATGGAGAGTGACCGGGGGTTGGGGCTTTACTAGTTCCGTCTAACAATAATTTTATATTTACATAAAGGAAGCCAGCTGATTTCAGCTGGCTTTTGTAGTGCTATGACATACGTTTTATAAATGAATCGTGTTTGAGCTGGTGGACTATTCAGCTTCTGGATAACGATAGATTTCCTCTCCACTTTCTGAGTCAATGATTCTTACTGCATCACATGTTTTAAACTCAACAACTTCATCTTTGGAATAGACTTGAACTCTTTTTATGGCCACATCTTTGGATGGAGTTTGGCATTGATAATGCCATTTACTATCTACTAGTTTTTCTTCTATATACATAATTCGAACCCCATTTGATTTTATTCTTTTATTATAGCAAAAAAAGCGATAGAATGGAAATAAACTGTTTTTAAAGATCGAGAGGGGCGATAGTATGAATGCAATAGTAGATGTAACAAACAAGAAACTTGAAACAGAAAGAGTAATCATTCGCCCATGGAAGAAAGAGGATTTAGAAGATTTCTACGAGTATGCAAGCGTCGATGGAGTGGGACAGATGGCAGGATGGAATCCACATGCATCCATACAGGAATCCGAAGAGATTTTAGCATCTTTTATACAAGAAAAGACGCAGTACGCAATTGAACTGAAGGAGAATCATAAGGTCATTGGATCAATTGGAATTGAAGAGTTGAGCTTGCCATTAGACCCACCATATGACAACTATATTGGTCGAGAGCTTGGTTATGTGCTCAGCAAGGCATATTGGGGAAAAGGAATTATGCCAGAAGCCGTGAAACGTGTGATTCAGGATTGCTTTGAAGTAGAACATTATGACTTTTTACTTTGCAGTCATTCTATTACAAATGAGCAGTCTAAGCGAGTGATTGAGAAATGTGGATTCCGGTTCTTAACAGATCATTCTAGAACTACAATTCGTGGAGAAATACACGAGTCCAAATATTATGTATTGGATAACGAGAATCGTTAGAAAAGGGGATAGAGGATTATGAATCCATGGGAAACAATTGATTTGGATGATTACGAGAAGCATATGAGTTACAAAGGAATTCAACAAATGCAAACATTGAATTCTATGATGCAGAAACAACTGAGTCATGATGCGTATAAAATAATTATGGTTTTAGGTGTAGCTGGAGGAAATGGATTAGAGCATATTAAACCAGAAAAAATCAATACAGTATATGGCGTTGATATTAATTCTGAGTATCTGAAAGAATGCGCGATGCGTTTTCCAACGCTTGGAAAGTGCTTGAAAACAATCTGCTGTGATATATCAGATGATGAGATTGAATTGCCAGAGGCAGAGGAGATTGTCGCAGATCTGTTTATTGAATATGTGGGATATGAACATTTTAAGAAGGCAGTTCAAGTTGTGAAACCTAAGTTAGTATCTTGTATTATTCAAGTGAACGTGGATGAATCCTTTGTATCAGATTCACCTTATATTCATGTGTTTGACCATTTAGATGAGGTGCATTATGAGATTGACGGGAAGCAGCTGGAAGCACACATGAAAGAGATTGGATATCAGCTGTGTGAACAGGAAATATGTGAATTGCCAAACAAGAAACAATTAGTAAGAATCGATTTTATAAAATAGGGGATAGAAAATGAAACAGATAGAAACAGAACGATTAATTTTGAGAAATTTTAAAGAGAGCGATTATGATGATCTATATGAGTTCTTATCTCAGAGAAAAGATGATGACTTTGAAGCATATCCGGGAATTACCTATGAGAACGGAAGAGAACACTTGAAATATCGTGTGGGAAGTGATGAGTTCTATGCCATTGAATTAAAAGAGAGTGGAAAAGTGATTGGTAATGTATACTTTGGCAATCGCGATTTTGAAGCAAAAGAAGTGGGATATATTGTAAATAAGAATTATCAACGACGTGGAATTGCATCAGAAGCAATTAAGGCTGTGATGGAAAATGCATTTTCGAATGGTGCGCATCGCATTTTTGCAGAGTGTAATCCAAAGAATGATTGTTCCTGGAAGCTTCTTGAAAGCTTGGGATTTGAAAGAGAGGCGCATTTCCATCAGAATGTATCTTTCAAAAAAGATGGGGATGGGAATCCGATTTGGCAGGATACCTATGTATATGGTTGCTTGAAAGGAGAAAATTGATGAAAATATTTGTATCAGGACTTGTGAATTTAGAGACAACCATGAAAGTAAAGGAATTTCCAATTCCATATTTCCCAATTGACTATCCGTTTTTCGGGATTAAGACTGCGGTAGCGGGTGTAGGTGTCAATGTAGCCAAAGCGTTACATATATTAGGAGATGAGGTGGCATTAGCATCTCTCATTGGAACGGATGCAGAAGGAAAACGTATTGTAGAGCAATTGGACAAAGATCATATTGACCATTTGAAGTTAATTCCATCATTAAAGGAGACACCAGTGACAGTGGCTCTTTATGATGAAACAGGAAAACGTGAAATCTATTGTGATTTGAAAGATGCGCAGGATCAAACCATTCAAGCGTCAGATATTGCAAAACAATTGGATGAATCTGACCTGGCAGTTCTTTGCAACATTAATTTCAATCGTCCACTTCTTGCACTTGCGAAAGAAAAAGGGAAGACAGTGGCAACCGATGTACATGTGTTAAGCAGTATTGAGGATGATTATAATGGTGATTTCATGGAAGCAGCAGATATTCT
>CAZTGP010000098.1:0-4755 GCA_964613325.1 uncultured Roseburia sp.
AGTTTTTACATAATCATGATGCTCGATTTTACATAAGTGAAATATAATATATGGAATATGATAAATGAAATCTAATTAATAAGGAGTACTCATGAAAACAAAATTTACAAAACTGGAAAAATCCTGGATTCTATACGATATAGGTAATTCCGCATTTATTCTAATGGTATCGACACTGATTCCAATCTATTTCAATTACCTTGCAGGTAATAATGGCTTAGATTCCATCACTTATTTATCCTATTGGGGTTATGCGGCATCAATATCCACGATTATTGTTGCCATACTAGGACCAATCTGTGGAGCTATCGCAGACAATAAGAACTTTAAGAAACCATTATTTCTTGGAGCTTTGCTGGTTGGAGTAATTGGCTGTATGACACTTGGTGTGTACGCCTCCTGGGTGATGTTTCTTCTTGTTTACATCGTGACGAAGGTCGGATACTCAATGAGTATTGTGTTTTACGACTCAATGATTAATGATGTAACCACTGAGGAGCGTGTGGATGATGTATCAGCGCAGGGATATGGCTGGGGATATATTGGAAGCTGCATTCCTTTCGCGTTATGCCTGGTACTGGTATTGATGTATGAGAGAATCGGTATCTCTTATCAGCTTGCAATGATTCTATCCTTTGCGATTGTTGGAATCTGGTGGCTGGCTGTTACCCTTCCGCTTTTGAAAAATTATAAGCAGGTTCATTATGTAGAGCACGAGAATGGTGTAGTGAAGAAGAGCTTTGTAAGACTTGGAAACACATTGAAGGACATACATAAGGACAAGCAGGTATTTCTTTTTCTGATTGCCTATTTTTTCTATATTGATGGGGTATATACCATTATCGAAATGGCAACCGCCTATGGTCAGGCACTGGGGCTGGACACAGTAGGGCTGTTACTGGCGCTTCTGGTAACACAGTTTGTGGCTTTTCCATGTTCTATTGTCTTTGGAAAACTGTCAAAACGTATTCGAAGTGAATACCTAATTATGGTATGCATTACTGCTTATACAGGAATTACCATCTATGCGTTATTTATGCAGACTCAGGCGCAGTTCTGGGTATTGGCAATCTGTGTGGGAATGTTCCAGGGTGGTATTCAGGCATTGTCCAGATCCTATTTTGCAAAAATTATTCCTTCTGAAAAATCAGGAGAGTACTATGGAATTATGGATATTTGTGGAAAAGGAGCATCTTTCTTAGGTACTACATTAGTGGGAATTACCGCTCAGCTTACAGGAAGTGCCAATAAGGGAGTAGCAATTCTTGCAGTTGTGTTTGTGATTGGAATGCTTGCATTTGCTGGTTGCGTACGCTGTGGAGAAGAACGCGAAGAACTGAATCAGCCGATAGGTGATAAGATAATATAACTCATTACACCATTAAATCTATAAGAACACATTCTTGACAAGCGAATGTGCGGTAGCTAATATAAAGACTATCGCACATTCGCTTTTTAGGTATTTTGGGGGAACCTCTCATTTTTTGTATGGAAAATGAGAGGATAGATGATACATTTTCCAATATGATATGAAATAGGAGATGAAATATGGAATGGATTAACAGATTAAATAGTGCTATGAACTATATGGAAGAACATATCTTGGACGAAATTGACATGGAGAAGGTGGGAAGTATTGCAGGATGTTCTTCCTATCATTTTCAAAGAATGTTTGCGTATATGGCGAATGTACCGCTGACAGAATATATGAGACGAAGGAGAATGTCTCTTGCAGCAGTGGATTTACTACATGGAGATAAGGTACTTGATGTAGCACTTCGCTATGGTTATGATTCACCTACTGCATTTACCCGTGCTTTTAAGATGATTCATGGCGTGGCACCATCAAAGATATCCGATGAAGACGTGATAGTGAAATCTTTTCCACCAATTCATTTCCACATATCAGTTAGAGGGGAAGGTGAAATGAATTATCGTATTGTTAAGAAAGATTCTTTCCGAATTGTTGGAGTTTCTATGCCATTAGAAAAAGAAGTAGAGAAAAACTTTGAGATTGTGCCACAGCTGTGGGAAAAGGCTCATCGGGATGGCACAATAGGAAAGCTGACAGGTATGATGAATACGGATATAAAAGGGATTCTTGGAGTAAGCGCATGTAATGGTGCAGAAGATTGGATATACTATATTGCAGTTGCCACAACAATGGAAGCAGATGAGCAAATGCAAGAATTAGAAGTGCCTGCTCATACATGGGCTGTGTTTTCTGGAGAGGGAAGTCCACAGTCAATACAGGATTTGGAGCAAAGAATTGTATGCGATTGGCTTCCAACATCGGGATATGAATATGCAGATGCGCCAGACATGGAACTATACTTGAATTCGGATTCAGAACAGATGAAATACGAAGTATGGATACCAGTTGTGAAAAGAGGCAGAGAGGTTTAAGAAAATGGCAAGTACATATGAAGAATTTTTGCAAACAGTTGCAATAGAAAATGTGGAATTCGTGAAGAGATTGCATGATCTATTTATGAATAATGGATGTAAAATAGAGGTAAAAGATGCAAAGCAAGGATATCTTGTATCCTATTCCTATATGAAGGAGAAAAAGAAAATTGCGGTAATGAATTATGTTTTTCGCAAAAGTGGCATGATGGCAAGAATATATGCTAGAAATGCTTCAATCTATCAGAGCATCATGGATTTTTTCCCAGATAGTATGAAAAAGAGTATGATAAAAGCAGGGGATTGTAAACGATTAAATGGAATCTCAGAATGCAGTCCGACTTGTACGGCTGGCTATGATTATTCTATGGATGGAGTGAATTATAAGAAATGCAAGAATAGCGCTTTCTTTTGGCTGGTAAATGACACAACTATCCCTTATATTGAGGAGATGGTTGAAAATGAATTAAAATTAGTGGATGTAGAATAAGAATTTATCGTGTTAATGTGAAAAAGTATTGACTTTCATTTTCAAGTGATTTATCATTTTAACTAATCAGATAGAAAGAAACCTTTGATTCAGAGGAGTAACCAGTAGGAAGATGTACAGAGAGCTGCAGCAGGTGGGAATGCGGTCATTGGAATTATGGTGAATGGACTGAAGAGGGCGAACTGAACACAGTGGAAATTACTGTAAGTAGGGGAGACGCGAGACGTGCGTTATCGCTGATTATGTATGATTGTACATAACCGAGGGCATTCTAGAGAATGAATTTAGGTGGCACCGCAGAAGCATATATAGCTCCTGTCCTATACAATATGTGTAGGGCAGGAGTTTTTTATTTGATAGGAAATTCCTATCAAATAAAAATGCACGTCGTGCAAGTTTATGACCGCTATGGGCGGGGAAAGGGTTATATTATGAAAGAAAAAGAGATTCCTTACAAAATATATCTAGAAGAGAGCGAGATGCCAAAGCAATGGTACAACGTTCGTGCAGATATGAAGAAGAAACCAGCACCACTATTGAATCCAGCCACAGGAGAACCACTGAAGGTGGAAGAACTGGAACCAATTTTCTGTACAGAGCTTGCAAAACAGGAGCTTGACGACACAACTCCTTATTTTGACATTCCAGAAGAAATTCGTAATTTCTACAAAATGTATCGTCCATCTCCACTTGTAAGAGCATATTGTCTGGAAGAGAAGCTTCAGACTCCGGCTCATATTTATTACAAATTCGAGGGAAATAACACCTCTGGAAGCCATAAGCTGAACTCTGCAATTGCCCAGGCATATTACGCAAAGAAGCAGGGGCTAAAAGGCGTGACAACAGAGACAGGAGCCGGACAATGGGGAACTGCTCTTTCTATGGCTTGTTCTTACTTTGACATGGATTGTCAGGTATACATGGTAAAATGTTCTTACGAGCAGAAGCCATTCCGCCGCGAAGTAATGAGAACCTATGGAGCAAAGGTTACACCTTCTCCATCTATGAATACAGAGGTTGGACGTAAAATCAATGCAGAGTTTCCAGGAACAACTGGAAGTCTTGGATGTGCAATCTCAGAGGCAGTAGAAGCTGCTACAACCCAGGAAGGCTACCGTTATGTATTAGGCTCTGTATTGTCACAGGTGCTTCTTCATCAGTCCGTTATCGGTCTTGAGACCAAAACAGCACTTGATAAATATGGTGTGAAGCCAGACATCATCATCGGTTGTGCTGGAGGCGGATCGAACCTTGGTGGACTCATCTCCCCATTTGCAGGAGAAATGCTTCGTGGGGAAGCTGACTACAAGATGATCGCTGTAGAGCCAGCATCCTGCCCAAGTCTTACCAGAGGTGTCTATGCATATGATTTCTGTGATACTGGAAAGGTCTGCCCACTTCAGAAAATGTATACCTTAGGAAGCGGATTCATTCCATCTGCCAACCATGCAGGAGGACTTCGCTATCATGGTATGAGTGCAGTGGTTTCTGAGTTATATGATCAGGGACTTATGGAAGCAAGATCAGTAGAGCAGACAGAGGTATTCAAGGCAGCAGAGACCTTTGCAAGAGTGGAGGGAATTCTTCCGGCACCAGAGAGCAGCCATGCAATCAAGGTAGCGATTGACGAAGCAATGAAATGCAAAGAGACTGGCGAAGCCAAGAACATTGTCTTTGGACTTACAGGAACTGGATATTTTGATATGTTTGCTTACCAGAGATATAACGATGGCGAGATGTCAGATTATATCCCAACAGACGAAGAATTAGCAGCTTCCATTGCAAAGCTTCCAAAGATAAATAAATAAACTTCTTTTCATACAAAGATAAATAAATTTCTTTTCATACAAAGATAAATA
>CAZTGP010000098.1:4855-7213 GCA_964613325.1 uncultured Roseburia sp.
TTCTTTTCATACAAAGATAAATAAATTTCTTTTCATACAAAGATAAATATACTTCTTTTCTTGAATCCTCGTGTATTTCGAGATATACTATGGTAGAAATTCAATGCAAAGGAGAAAATCAGATGGCAATTAGAATTGGAATTTTAGGATATGGTAACCTTGGAAAAGGCGTAGAAAGCGCTGTTTTGCAGAACCAGGATATGGAACTTGTAGCAGTGTTTACCCGCAGAAATCCAGAAGGTGTTGTTGTTCGCAGTAAAGGAACAAAAGTATATAATGCAAAAGAGCTTGAGAATATGAAAGATCAGATTGATGTTCTTGTTCTCTGCGGAGGAAGCGCAACAGACCTCCCAGAGCAGACTCCAATCTATGCTGGAATGTTCAATGTTATCGATAGCTTTGATACACATGCTCGTATTCCTGAGCATTTTGCAGATGTAGATGCTGCTGCAAAGAAAGCAGGTAAAGTTGGAATCATCTCATGTGGATGGGATCCAGGAATGTTCTCTTTGAACCGTCTCTACGCAAACTGTATTCTTCCAGAAGGCAAAGATTATACATTCTGGGGAAAAGGTGTAAGCCAGGGACATTCTGATGCAGTACGTCGTATTGCAGGGGTAAAGGATTGCAGACAGTACACAATCCCTGTTCCAGAAGCAATGGATGCCGTAAGAAGTGGAGCTAATCCAGAGCTTACAACCAGAGAGAAACACACAAGGGAATGCTTCGTTGTAGCTGAGGAAGGTGCCGATCTTGCTAAAATCGAAGAAGAGATTAAGACAATGCCTAATTACTTCTCAGATTATGACACAACTGTACATTTTATCTCAGAAGAAGAAATGAAACGTGACCACAGTGGACTTCCTCATGGTGGATGTGTCATTCGCACAGGTGTAACAGGCATGGAGAAAGAGCATAAGCATGTGGTAGAATACAAGCTTACACTAGATTCAAACCCAGAGTTCACAGGCTCAGTAATCGCAGCATACGCAAGAGCTGTATATCGCATGAACCAAGAAGGTCAGACTGGATGCAAGACTGTATTTGATGTTGCACCAGCATACCTATCACCACTCAGTGGCGAGGAGCTTCGGGCACATCTTCTGTAATAGGGATGATTGAAAGAGTTTATAGAATATTTAATAAGAATATATATAGGGATGCATAACAAGAATATATATAGGAATGCATAACAAGAATATATATAGGAATGCATAACAAGAATATATATAGGAATGCATAATAAGAATATATGTAGGAATGCATAATAGAATATATGTAGGAATGCATAACAAGAATGCATAAAAGAATTCATATAAAGGATTTGTAAAAAGAATCAGTAAAAAGGATTTGTAAAAAAAATAAATAAATAAATTCATAAAAAGACCAGTTTTACGGGTTACTTCAAACGCTTTCGTAGAAGCAACCTGAGGCTGGGCTTTTTGCTTTTGAGAGAAGGATAACTTTGAGGTTTGAGGAATTGCTCTGACCTTGAATCTGAACTTTTCATAGTCTTGCTCTATACATGCGCTGGACTTGCGTTATACTTGCTCAGACTTACGCTAGACCTATTCTGGACTTGTTGCAGACCTGCGCTGAAATCGAATCACATTGTCCAAAATCATCAATCCACTATCCTCAAACCATAAAATCTCTGTACCTATCCCAAAACCGCCAATTCCCTGTTCTAAACTATTAATCCCCTGTCGCAAAATCAAACCATCGATCGCTATTACCAAGTCATTAATCCTCTGTCGCCAAATCAAAACATCGAGCCATCCCCATGCCATTAATCCCCTGTCCCAAATCCAACTATTGATCGCCTGTCCCTGTGCCATCAACCCCTTGTCCCTATTATGTGTGCTCTGTGTGGTATTTGAAAAAAACTTACTTCCACATCACATATCATTGCGAAAATAGCTAATATTTCATCATGGAAATGGTTTTTTATATGTTCATGTGAGGTATACAAAATAATTCATTCTCCACCTCACAGAAATCAAGGAATTCTGTGAGGCATTTATCTATTTTTTTCATATACCACACAGAATGGTTGACATAATGAAAATTAATTCATTAGATTTCAAGAAAAAGTGATGCAGAAGGAAAATTATTTCAAATACATCACAAAATATAAGAAAAGGATTGTTGCTAGGGTCGGGTTAGGTCAATCGTCAATAGTCGCATAGGAGCACTGTAAGAATAATATCGTTTACTTATGCACTTGGCGCTTCAATTTAATGTGATAGATTACGATTTAGCTCGACTAAATACTATTTTGCCAAAACGGTTTACATAATATATGAGGCTAAATAAAAAAATAACCATGACAGTTTACATAATTATGATCAGGGGGCG
>CAZTGP010000098.1:7313-9508 GCA_964613325.1 uncultured Roseburia sp.
AAATACATGCCACTGGATATAATCAGCTCATAGCAATTGAGACAATATTTCAGCTATTAAAACAACATTTTGGGGAAAGTGTTCCCAAAGAAAATATGTAGTACTTTCGAGGAAATTACTTCGAAAGAAAAAGTGTAGTACTTTCGAGGAAATTACTTCGAAAGAAAAAGTGTAGTATTTTCGGGGAAAATTGTTCCCGAAGAAGAGATGCAGTATTTTCGGGGGGCGAAACCCGGATATGCAAGTTATTAATGGGAGGATAAGAAAATGGATAACAAAATGTTTTGTTTTCAGTGTGAGCAGACGGCAGGATGTACTGGTTGTATCGGAAATGCCGGAGTGTGTGGAAAGAACGCAAATACAGCGGCACTCCAGGATGAATTGACAGGAGCCTTAATTGGGCTTGCCAAATCATGTGAGAGCAACCCATATACAAAGGAGACAACAAAGCTAATAATCGAGGGACTTTTCACTACAATTACAAATGTGAATTTCAATGACCAGACATTAATCGATATGATTGCGCGAGTGAATGAAGAAAAGAACAAGATTGTTCCAAATTGCAAAGCATGTGCTTCTCCATGTGGTAATACAGACAATTATGATATGAAGAGGCTCTGGAATGACAATGAGGATATTCGTTCACTGAAATCTTTGATTTTATTTGGAATTCGTGGAATGGCAGCTTATGCATATCATGCCCTTGTACTTGGATATGAAGATGAGACTGTCAATGCATTTTTCTATAAAGCACTTGCAGTTATCAGCTTTAATATGGAGATGAATGATTTGCTTCCTATCGTGCTGGAGGTTGGTGAAGTGAATCTGAAATGTATGGCACTTTTGGACCAGGCCAATACAGAAACCTATGGGACACCAGAACCAACGAAGGTTTCTATGAAAATTGAGAAAGGTCCATTTATTGTAATTACAGGACACGACTTATATGACCTAAAACAGCTGTTAGTGCAGACTGAAGGAAAAGGCATCAATGTGTATACACATGGGGAGATGCTTCCGGCACATGCGTATCCAGAACTGAAGAAATATGCGCACCTGAAGGGCAACTTCGGAACGGCTTGGCAGAATCAGCAGAAGGAATTTGACGGAGTTCCAGGTGCACTCCTTTATACTACAAACTGCTTAATGCCAGTAAAATCAAGCTATGCAGATCGCGTGTTTACAACAGAGGTGGTATCTTATCCTGAGATGGTACATATTGGAGAGGACAAGGACTTCGCACCAGTGATCGAGAAAGCATTGGAGCTTGGCGGCTATACAGAGGATGTACAGCAGACAGGGATCAATGGTGGAACAGAGCTTATGGTTGGATTCGGGCATGGAACGGTTCTTAGTGTTGCAGACAAGGTCATTGATGCAGTAAAAGGCGGAGATATCAGCCATTTCTTCTTAGTGGGAGGCTGCGATGGCGCAAGAGCTGGAAGAAATTATTACACAGAATTCGTAAAACAGACGCCAGAGGATTCCATCATTTTAACGCTGGCCTGTGGCAAGTATCGCTTCAATGATTTAGAACTAGGCACAATCGGTGGACTTCCACGTATCATGGATATGGGACAGTGCAACGACGCCTACAGCGCAATCAAGGTAGCAATTGCATTGGCAGAAGCCTTCGAATGTGGCGTAAACGATCTCCCGCTTTCTATGATTCTGTCATGGTATGAGCAGAAAGCAGTATGTATTCTTCTTACCCTGTTACATCTCGGAATCAAGAACATATATCTTGGACCAACATTACCTGCATTTATCTCAGAAAATGTGTTGAACTTCTTAGTAGAAAATTACAATATTTCTCCAATTTCCACCCCGGAAGAAGATCTGAAGAAAATTCTCGGATAAAAAATAAAGAACAGATAATGCAAGAGGACTCTTGAAGAAAATAAAGAGCAAATAATGCAGGAAGATTCGTGAATAAAAGATAAGCACTTATAACGAAAGCACACGCTCTATGGCAATTATACACGATGCATAGAATATCACTGGTGTTCTGTGGTATCACAAGGCATAGAAGAGAAAAAAGTAAGCTGCGCGAGGAAAATGAGACATGGACACGATTATAACGTAATCGTATGTCATAGTATTAAAAAAACTTGGAAGTGACAGACTTCCAAGTTTTTTGATTGTATAGCAGTCTTTTATTAAACCACCTGCTATGCAGGTGTGTCCACAGTTGC
>CAZTGP010000099.1:0-9481 GCA_964613325.1 uncultured Roseburia sp.
TACGATACATACGCTTCTGTAACTTCATATAATTCCATATCTTCTCCAAACAAATAAAAGGGCAAAGCAAAACACTTTACCCTTCATCTCACACTTAACGGTAGTGAATCTCCAAAATATTATCGCTCACACTTGACGGCAGTGAATCTCCAAAATATTATCGCTCACACTTAACGGTAGTGAATCTCCAAAAGACATTACTGTCTTTACATACATTATATGCAACAGCCAGCAAAAAATACAGTATTGACTTTTATAAATTTTATGGTATAATATATGCCCTTATTTGTTAATTTGATGCAATATAGTATATCATATTGTACTTGGTTTGTCATCAAATTTTATCTATAATATTTTTGCAAAATTTTTTATTTCATCGATGGTACAATCAGTCGGGAACATCTTCTGTATTCTGTCTGCACCATAGTCTGCCATAATAAGCTCATATAAAAACCTAATCTGCGCCTTTGTATATCCCGCCTGAATAAGGTTTTGAACCGTTTCTGCTCGTCTGACATATCTGTTTCTTGCCTCCATACTGTCATCATCTTTATCCTTGTAAATTGAAAAATCCACAGGAATGTTAGAATGCTCATCTACATATTTTTCATAATTTTCATGCAAGGTTTTCTGCATTGCTTCTGTAAGCTTTAATGTTGTTACCGGAGCATCCATCTTCCCTGCAAGAATAAGATTATTTACATCGGCTTCAGTAAGTCTGATAATTGGACTACCTGCTTCCCTTATCTTTTTTGCCTGAGCTTCAGCAACCTCCCCGCAAAGGAAAAAGGATGAGTTCTCCGCCTTAAACATTTCTCTTTTCTGTCTGGTCTTCTTTGGATCATACGGATTATGTTTTCTGCAAAGAAGCTTCACAAACGGTGTCTTTTCCATACGACACTTTGTTTCAAATAATGGATCAGCACCCTTTATAACAATGGCACACTCTCCATCCTTCTTCATTGCAAAGATATCTTCTGCAGATAACAGCGGCTTTTGCATAACATCTTCTGACCGTGAGCTACTTCCCTTATAATCCTTCGCATCTGAATCACTGGCTTTATGAATTGTCTGCGTTCCAAAATGCTTACTAAGATATTCGCAGGAATCCATATCGGGGGCACCTAAAATATCAATAATTGAACAGTTACCAATTAAGTCCTTGTCCATATCAAACTTAGGAAATTTTCGCTTAAGCTGAATCAAGTTCTGAACAATAATCACAGCCGACATATTTCTGCTTCGCATTGTTGAAAGCTTTTCTACAAAGGAATCCGGCAATGTAACATTGGCAAATTCGTCCATAAGAAAAGTCAGATGATGAGGCAACGTCTCATGCAGCTTGGGATCAATTGCTGTAAGGTGATATAGCTCATCAAAGAACAACGAATACACCATACTTGGAATCCAGTCATAGTATCGCTTATCTTCTGATGTAACGATGAATAATATTCTCTTACCAGTACTTGACTGCTCTGTCGGCTTTGAATAGCCAAAGCTTTCACTAATCTTAATTTCATCCTCAGATAACAAATCAATAACACACTGCAATTTCATATATCTGCAATGCGCATCAAGGCTGGCAACAATGGATGATGTTGTTTCCGCTGCACCGTTATAATACTTTTCAATTGCAACATAGCCAGGAAAATCCGAATCATGAGATTTCTTCCACTTAAGCTGAGCTTTCTTTGCAATATCTAAAATTCCACCAGGTCTGTTATCAATCGATCCATCCGCTTTTGTATATACTGTAGTTGCATTAAGGAGCTTTACAAAGGTTGCCCAGTTTCGCTCGTCTTCTACAATATATTCCTTCATGATATAGATAAGTGAAGTAAGAAGTACTTCCGCACTCTGCTCAAAGAACTGGTCATTTCCGCCACCAGCTTCATCCTGCGGAGTTGTTGCTTTCATAAGAATACCTGCAATGGACATAATATCTGACTCATTTCTGATATAACGGAATGGATTAAAATGGATACTCATAGGCATTCCTTCTTCCGACTCAACATTCATGACCATTACTTCATATCCGTTATCTTCAAAATACTGCCCTGTCTGCTTATAGAGCTCGCCCTTAGGATCCGTGACCAGAAAATTACCGCAGAGCTGACTAAGCATCGGACGTGCAAGTCGAAATGACTTACCTGAACCTGGAGGTCCTACCACAAGCATATTAAGATTTGATGTCTTAACATTATCGATTGATAAATACACTCCTTCCGCCAGCCAGTAATTCTTACAATTTACTGTAAGTTTTTCTGAAATACCCGCATCGCCTGTTACAACCTCAATCTCATTATCTGGGTCATGATTCGCAAACTGCCTTGTAAAGTCCTTTGCATTCCCCCACTTGGCAACACCATATTCCTGACCAGCAAATGGATGTTCAAATTTGGTTGCTATAATAATAAAAATCATGGAAAACATTACCCAAAAGACACCAATAAAGATAGGGGTCGCTTTCGTAACCCCTACCAAGAAATGGTGCTTAAGAATAATGAAATCATTAAAGTTTGCCATAAACTCCCACAAGTCATTTTCCGGCATCCATACAGCTCCACATAAAAATCCAAGATAAATACAAATAACCGTACCTATTCCATAGATAATCAATGTCTCCTTTAATGTTCTGGTATGCTTCTTAAGGGATGTTCCACTATTCTTACCCATAGACTATCTTCCCCTTCCTGCGACTTTCGAAATCGCTTCCTTTGCAGAATCTGTTACACTCTTTGCAATATCAGAACCCTTCATTTCTTTTGTGGTTCCATCATGCTTTGTCACAGAATATGTTGCGTCGTCCTTAATAAAAACCTTGGCTGTTTTAGAATCCATTGACTCAATCATTACACCCTTTACAAGACCTTCTGATATTTCCATGCACATCACTTCTTCTCCATCCGGCATAAGCTTTGCTACAGGAACTGCAACTGTAGAATATAAGGTTTCCTCATAATCCGTTTTATCTGAGACACTTCTGTTATGAGCATTAACAAATTCCTTCGCTTCTTCGCTACTACACTCACTTGCTTCTTTTGGTGTCTCACCCTCAGAAGCCTTTCTAAAATTTGCTTCTACATACTCCTGATACTTCTTGAAACGTTCTTCTGACTGAACAACAGCAGTCTTTTGACCATTTTCAAGACCAGCCTCTTTAAGCATTGCCGGAATCTGTTTCTTCCACTGTTCTTTACTAAGACCATAATCAGAGAAAATCTTAATTTCAGAGCTTCCAGGCATACGCACCTTGTACTCCGAATAAATATGACCTGTATCGTCTTTTCTAAACTCACGCTTAATCATATGGATTTTCTCATCGCTGGTAGTCTGACTGTAAAATACCTCGCCACTTTCCGGCACATGATCTTCATCCCTTACAGGCCACATACAATCATACGGCGTATACTCTCGAACGATGCCACACACCTCTTCCTGTGCTAAAGCCTTCTCAGGATCTTTTTCAAAAAGACTTCCTTCTCCCTGCTTTAAGTACTCTGCAAAATCGATTTCATTTTCATGCTCCATCTTTTCCTTGGATTCCTTAAGTAAATCTGCATTTTCGCTCTTAGCATCAAGTAACATCGCAAGCTCCTTTTCTGCAGCTTCACGCTCAACATCACTGGTTGCATTAGCAATCTTTTCTTTTGCCATAACAATCTTTGCGTCAAGAACCTTGTCCTTATCCTCTTCCCCACTAATTCGTCTCTCCATAACTGCTTTAATCTGCTCTTTATGGATTCCTACATCCTGAGCAGGTACCGCTACAGGAATATAATCATCATTAGGGTTAAGGTCTGGCATGATGCAGTATCTGAGATTATATTTCTCACAATACAAATCAAAATCGGACTTCATAATCTTGGTTCCGTCCGATTCGATACGGATAACTTTTTCCTCAAACATTTCCTTTGGAAATTCCAAAATAGGAGGAACTCCTTTGGAAATCTCCTGCATCTTCTTCCAATCGCAGTTTCCCGGTTTATTCAAATACTTAGTATGATGACGATCTGTAAGTGCTTTAATAGCCTTTGCCATAAGGGCAATCATCGCCTTGCTTCCCTTAAAAAGATAGTAAACTCCCTTATATTCCATCTCTACTACCTGTGAAATTTCATCTGCCATAAATTCATCTCTCCTTTCTACTTGTTCGGTCTTGCGACCATAATGGCATTCTTTGTACGAAGCTTTTGATATACAACTCCGTTACTTTCATTCAATGCTTCTACTGCATAACCATTTCCGATATAAATTGCCACATGATAAATGCCCATATATCTTCCATTACTGCTACCACCGTAATAAATCAGATCTCCGGGCTTTAAATCCATCGTGTCTAATGTTTTACCTTTTTCATTTAAAACTCTTGCTCCTTCAGCTGCTGTCGGAGGATAGCCTGAACCATAGCTTATATCTGTACCCGCATCATTCCATGCGTAGTACGCTAGCGAACTACAATCATACGCAGAACCACTTGTTCTATTTGCCTGACTGTACGGATATCCCACCTTACTCAATGCATATCTAACAACCTTTTCTTGTGTTTCATCACAAGTAATTGAATCCACAATGTCATTAATCTCATCATCCGTCATATAGCTATTGATAAATACATCTGGCTCCGACGAGAAGAAAGATAAAAATCCGGTAATCGCATCACTAACTGCTTTTAAAGGCTGTAATACCGAAAAGATAAACATCACAATAATCATGACCACAGTTGCTATTACCATAAAAATAGCAAGATATGGTGCAACTATCGCTGCAAGCTTTGCCATAAGTGATTTCACCCAGCGCATAGGATTAATAAAATCCACAAAGGTCTTTAAAAGACCAGACACTCCATCTGCAAATGCATTACCTGTAGACTTATCATTTACAAGATCATTAGACATGTCTTTTTTCGCTCTGAGTAATGTAGCAACAGACGTCTTTGATGCTGCCTTTTTCTGCTCCTTCGCCTTTTCTTTCTTGGCCAAATCCTGCTTTTTATCAAGATCCTTTTTCTTAGCTTCCTTATCAAATTTTGAATCATCTGAAAATCTATCTTCGCTATCTCTGCTAAAGGTTTTCTCAGACACTTCCTCTTTTTCCTCAAAGCTCACCTTATCAGGCTTTGTATTACTAGATTCAAGCCTTGCATTTTCATCTGATAAAGAACGAGAATGAGAAACATCCACCTTTTCCTGATAGTAAGACGGATTACCAGAAACCTCACCTTCTGATGGATGGATTGATTTTTCCTTAAGTTCTTTCTTCTTGTCCTTAATCTCAGCTATTATCTGTTTCTGTTCACTAACAGATCTCTTGTTCTTCTCAGCTGAGAATCGAACTGCTTTTTCTGCCATCTCGTCTAACGAAGCTGAGGCAGCTTCATTACTGTCAGTAGTAAATCTTGCTGCCTCATCAACCACAAATCTTTTCATATCATCCGTGAAATTATTCTTAGACGAGAAAGCTACTTTGGATTCTTTAAACCCCATAGCTTCCACCTCCATCCGTATTAACAATGCGGTAAATTTCACTGTTTTTATCCATTCTCATATCAAATGGCACCGTTATGGATCCCATCTTAAGAAGCCCTGTTCCGGATGATGCATTATCCACAAAATTAAACATTGCCGGACTAATGCTCGGTAAAAACTGCATCAGCTTATTCTTATCAAGCGTAGACTGACTAAGCAGTGCAAAGTACTCTGTATTTGACAAAATCGCTTGGAGCTTACCGCCGTTATCATTGTTTAATAAATCCGACATGTTCTGGGTAATACCATTTAAGATACCAGACATTTTTCTGATTTCCTTCCAGAGTTTAAGGACAAAACTTGCTACCTGCTCTACCGCAAGGAGCTCATGGAACTCATCAATATAAAGATGTGTCCATCTGCCAAGCTTGGCATTTTCTTTAATCTTGCTTCTTACTGTTTCCATCATGATAAGCATAGCTGTTATTCGAAGGTTATCCTTTAAGCCAGATAAATCAAAGACAATAAAACGGTTACTCAAATCTACATTTGTTCTATGATTAAAAAGATTCAAAGAACCATTAACAAAGATTTCCATTGCAGCTGCCAAATGCGTTGCCAAATTGCTTCCTTCATCTAAAAGTCCCTGATATACATCCTGCAATGTTGGCGAATACGCTCTAATCTGCTCTTCATTGGACATATCAGTTTCTGCAGCAAGTGTTACTGCATCACTTCTCATATATCCCGGCACACTAAATTCTGATTCTTCCTCAGAGATACCATTAAGTCTTTTTCTCATGGAATAATTCTCTGAATATACCTTTTCAATTACGCTATCTACAATTCCCTGCTCTTCCGGCAACATATCCCTTTTCAAGTAACTGGATAACAGCGACAATATGAAATCCGCTTTGTCAGATATGATTTCTCTAAGCCTTCCATAATCAACACCTTCAAAATCAACATCCATAGGATTTACATATGCTTCCTTATTGCTGTCAAAGGAAATAACAGTTCCATCCACCTCATCCGCAAGATCGTTATATTCAAGCTGTGGTGCTATGATAATCAGCTGGTCTTCTTCAAAATTTGCAAAAGTACAAATAATCTCCGATTTTGCAAATACAGATTTTCCCGAGCCAGACTGACCAAGTATCAACCCATTATGGTTTTTAAGCTTCTTCTTGTCCGCAAAAATCACATTCTGAGACAGCTGATTTACTCCATAATAGATACCACCCTCATCATTTAACTCCTGCGTCTTATATGGCATAAGCATCGCAAGACAACTTGATGACAAATTCACCACTCTCTTAAATTCCTGAATTCCCAAAGGAAGAACTGAGTTAAGTCCTTCTCTCTGCTTTCCAAAACAGCTTTTTAACTTCACTGACTTAAGCGATGCAGCATTCATAAGCTTTTCCTCGATTCTTGATAGCTCATCCTGGCTTTCAGCTAGGATAAGTATCATCATCGTTGTATTAAAATAGTGATCATCATTGGTATCCAGTTCCTTCGAAAACTGATCTAACTTTTCCTTTTCGTTAAGTAGCTTCTGGCTGGCATCTGCAAGATAATCATTGTTGTTACGATTTCTCTGCTTCTCATTTTCAATCTTCATACCGACAGCCATATACTTTCTTCCAATCTCCTGCTTAAAACCAGAGATATCAAGAAGCTCGTTATTTACGGATATATAGCTTGTACAGTTCATCTTACTAAGAGCGGAAATAATATCACTCTCCAAGCTCTTAGGATATTCATGAATATAGAAAACCTTTCCGACCTGACCATTCATTACAAAATGCTCATTTTCAAAACGGATACTTGCCGGTGATAAGATATTTACCCAATCATGCTTCGCAGCCACTTCACTTTCAAAATCAAATTCATACTCTGAATCAATTCCTACATGAGTAAGATTGAATAAAAGCTGCATTCTCTCATTAATACCAACGGTTCTCATAACAGATCCCTGAATACCATTTACACCAATTCCAACAAAGGCGCTTCTTACAGCACTTTCAATAGAACCGAAGCTTCCCTTGGCATCCACCATATCCTCTGCTTTAATCGTAAGCGTCAAATATATGGTCTGATATAATCCCTGCTTTGCATCACTAACCTTATCCTTAATAATTTTGTTGTAGCTCTTTCTTAAGGAATCATATTCATCGTGTTTCATACGATATAGAATCTTCTCATGGAATTTCTTTTCATCCACATGCTCATTTGCTACAGAATAAGAAAATCGGCATGGTATGGTTTTAAGTACCTTAGAGAAGTTTATGATAATTGCTTTCTGCTCCTCATCGGTAACTCCGGCAAAGTTGATATCACTAAGCACATAAAGCTTGGAAAACTTTCTCTCCGGCAATTCAAAAATTCCTGATTCATCAATGCTAATAATGGAGAAAATATCCTGAACTGAAGTCATTTCCTTTACAAGTGGTTCATCTGGAACCTTTGTCTGTTCATACTTCGACTTAGGCATTTTCATCATCTTCACCTCCAAACATTGCCTCTAATACATTTACATTGACGTTTCTCATTACCTTGGCATCTTTTATCCCAAATCCAAGAAGACTGTGATACACAAGTCCTTGCATTCCATAAGCTGATGCTGGCATCAAGTCGTGCCCCTCAAGTATTGAAGAAACTGTCTGCTTTACAATCTTTCTTGCATCATCTGAATCACAGATAATAACAAGCATTACGGATCCATTCACATAATCGTCCGTATCTCCACCAGATAATCTCTGGTTATATTTCTTCTCAAGATTTCTGTTAAAATCGCTTTGCTCTTCTACAGATAATGCGTTCATATCAACCCCAAGAAATATTTCACATCCTAATTTTTTTAATTTGGTTACAAGTCCTGCCCTTGCTTTTGTTGGTAACGAAAGCGTAATAAAGCTTTCCCCATAATTTCTTCCAGAAATAAAAAAGGAAGTATTTTCTGTTACTTTCGCGAAGCATTCCTTCTCCCAATCCTTGTTGCCACGCACATATGATGCATATGAAAACCTGATATCAAGAAGGAAGTTTGCTGCGATTTCACTCATAATTTCATCCACAGATAACTGCTTCATATTGCAAATACATCTAAGAACGTCCTCATCCTTCTTAAAATCTTGTCTGACTTCCTCATAAATTTCTCCGGTTTCCATAAGGGAAATGTGGCAGGTTGCCCTGCCACTCATTTCGCTCATGTGCATGGTAATTCGCATTCTTCCGCTTAATTTGATGCTTGCTTTTGCCATCTGACATAAGGTGTCTTCCGTTGCCTCAAACACTCGAAGCCAGCGATTATTT
Organism: uncultured Roseburia sp.; assembly: GCA_964613325.1. Taxonomy (GTDB): domain Bacteria; phylum Bacillota; class Clostridia; order Lachnospirales; family Lachnospiraceae; genus Roseburia. The sequence goes on from CAZTGP010000099.1 coordinate 8,787, forward strand.
TGAAGCCTTAAGGTTCCTTCTGGATCAAATGAAATGATTCCCAATGACTGATTTGTCTTCTTGCTCACTGGAATGAGCATTTTGTTAGCCTGTTCTATTTGGCGCTTTTTCTCTTTTGCAAGTCTTTTTTCTTCGCGGAGAATTGCTCTTTCACCTGCGTTCTTTCCCATGAGCCCTCCTTACGCGTGATTGAACCACTGATTAATCAAAGTTGTAATTTTGTTCTGAATGTTTGGAAGTAATGTGTCCTTACCGAAAATGTAAAGAAGTCCGGCGATACCTGCTGCTACTGCGATAATGATGAACATTACGATAAGCTGGTCGCTGCCTTCTCTCTTCTCACAAAGACGGCATTTTGCTCCAATGATTGCAGAATCAATCTTGTTTCTAAGCTTTTCCATTCGACAATTTTCTCCTTTCCTTCGAATTTGCAGGCGGTGAATTTGAAGTTTTAAGTGCAGTTCTCATCGCTTACATTAAGTACTTGGAGCCTGAAAATCGTGATTACAGAAAAAACATAAAAAAATCTCCAAGAATTTTTACATTCCTGGAGACCTTTACCTCATAAGCATTGATTTTTCGCCACTTTCAAGGTTCATTATTATTTTTTAATCTTACAAATTTTGTTCTGTTTTCTTTTGGTACCATTCCGAACCACCCTAGCCCTCCTTGCCCGAACTCCCAGGAGGGGACTC
>CAZTGP010000100.1:0-9281 GCA_964613325.1 uncultured Roseburia sp.
AATAACCCCTTATAGGGGTTGAGCAAACCACCCGTTCAACGGGTGGTTATGATTTCGTCCTATGACAATCACACGTAAACGTGTGATGTATGTGTTCATCATAGCGTACAAAATGAGTGCCAGTGGCAGGTCCTTTCGGTTATAGTGCACGGGTATAGCTGCCAGTGACAAGCTCTTTTGGTTGCCAGGCATGCGTAACGAGGCCCAGTGTACCTCCTTTAAGTACATATATAATTCTGTGAAAATCACAGGAATATGGCATCTCCTATTTGCGTTTCCAAGTGCTAAAGCTTACCAGCGCAAGCATTGGAAGAATCTCTAATCGGCCAGCTAACATATCAAAGATCAGAATGAGCTTGGAGAACGCACTGTAAGCACCGAAGTTACAGGTTGGTCCAACCGCTTCAAGTCCTGGTCCAATGTTGTTGAAGCAGGCAATGACTGCAGAAAAGTTGGTTGCAGTGGAAAATCCATCAATTGAGATGAGGATAAAGCTGAATACAATGATGAAAAGATATCCAATCAAATAAATGTTGGTATTGGCAAGAATCTTTTCATTTACCTTTTGCCCATTCATACGAACCACCTGAACCTTATTTGGATACAGGGTCTGGTGAATGTTTCTGCGGAGACTCTTTAATAGAAGCAGAAGTCTCTGGAACTTCAAACCACCGCCGGTACTTCCAGCACTGGCACCGATTAACATTAGGCAGAGCATCAGTCCTTTGGAGAAGCTTGGCCAGGCATCAAAGTTGGTGGTCGCAAATCCGGTTGTGGTCATGACTGTGGCAACCTGGAAAGCAGCATGTCGAATGGATTCGCCAACGGTTGCATAGGAATGATAAATATTGAGCGCAATCAGTGCAGAGGAAGCAACAAATACTCCAACATATGCACGAAGCTCCTCATCCTTCCATACTGTTAGATAATGCTTGGTTAATAAAAGATAGTAGCAGCTGAAATTTACACCAAATAACATCATAAACACGGTACAGACATTTTGCAGGTAAGGACTGTAGCTGGCGATACTGTCATTTTTGATTCCAAAGCCGCCAGTTCCAGCGGTTCCAAGTGCAGTACAGACGGAATCGAACAACGGCATGCCACCAGCAATCAAAAAGATAAAGTTCAATACAGTCAAAGCCATATAGATGCTGTAGAGAACAAGTGCAGTCTGCTTCATACGTGGAACGAGTTTTCCAACGTTGGGACCAGGGCTTTCCGCACGGAGCAGATGCATGGTTGAACCTGTGTTGTGATCACTTGCCGGAATGAAAACAAGCAGAAGTACAAGTACACCCATACCACCTAACCAGTGGCTGAAGCTTCTCCAATACAGCAGACCTCTGGAAAGCGCTTCCACATCACTTAAGATGGAAGAACCAGTGGTGGTGAAGCCAGACACAATCTCAAAAAGTGCGTCGATAAAGGATGGAATCTGCCGCGAGAAGTAGAAGGGCAGGCATCCTACAAGACTCATAAGAATCCAGCTTCCGGCAACACAGACAAGTCCCTCTCTGGACTGGAAGCATTTCGAGGCGTTCCGGCCGAACAGATAGAGAACACCGGCAATGGCAAGACCAATCAGCATGGAAAATGCATAGCATAGTGCCACATCTGCTTCGTGGTCGTAGAGACACAGAAGCAGTGCTGGAATCATAAATACAGTCTCAAGAACAAGAATTCCAGAGAGAAAACGACTAATCATTTTATAGTTCATAATTTCCCCCTCTATTCAAAAATATCATTAAGTTCAAGTAATACATGGTTGGCTCCGGTTACAACAATGACAGTATCCCCAGGCAGGAATACAGAATCTCCATCTGGAATTACGGTTTTGCCATTGTGTGAGATGCATACAATCAGTACCCCTCTGTGAAGCTGTAAGCCCTTTAACGCTTCTCCGCAGTGGCGAGTGCCGGCATCTACAATGAACTCCACAGCTTCTGCCTGACCATTGGCAATGGAATGAACAGAAACAGCAGCACCGGATTGCTTGCGCATTGCACGGACATAACGAACGATGGTGCTGCAGCATAACTCCTTCGGACAGATGACACTTCCAATTGGAAGATGATTTAAAATCTCTGCATTTTCCGAATGACCAAGCTTTGTGATTACATGAGGAATTCCGTGGTCACTTGCAAATAATGAGATGATAATATTGATCTCATCAATTCCAGTCATAGAGACTAATGCGTCACATTCCGAGAGCCCTTCATTTTCTAATAATGCATGATTGCTGGCATCTCCGCAGATAATGTCAGCGTCTGGAAGAAGTTCAGACAGCTCTTCACAACGCTCATGATCCTTTTCGATAATCTGCACGCGGATTCCGCTCTTTAGCAGGGTTGCAGCCAGGTAATATCCAACACGTCCACCACCGGCTAACATGACACGGTGCACCTTATGGGAGAAAATGCCAAGGTTCTTAAGCAGAATGGAGAGTACGTTGGTTGGAGCAGTGACGAATACACGATCGTCTTCCTGAAAGACAAAGTTACCATCTGGCATAATTGCCTGGCCTTGTCTTAGCACAACGCATACTAATACTTTACATTTTGCAATATTGTTCATATCTGTAAGAGCAACCCCATTTAAGCGGCTTTTTTCGTCAATACGAAGCTCTACGATTTCTACACGGTCTTTCGCAAAGGATTCTCTTTTTAAGAAGCCTGGGAATTTTAAGAGACGCTCCATCTGATGAGCTGCCTGTTTCTCAGGGTTTACCGCAAGGGATAGGGCAAAGGAATCTCTCATTTTAAAGATTTGTTCGGAATATTCCGGATTGCGAATACGTGCAATGGTATGAATGCTTGGATTCAATGTGTGGGCTGTCATACAACAGAGCAGATTCACTTCATCGGCACTGGTGGCAGCAATTAACAATTTCGCTTCGTTTACGTTAGCTTCGCTTAGAACATTCATGGTAGCACAGTTGCCATTTACAGTAATGACATCATAGTGTTCCATGATGTTGTCAAGGACTTGCTGCTTGGAATCAATCAATGTCAGATCATATCCTTCGGTGGAGAGCTGGCGGGCTATTGTCGCACCGACTTTTCCGTCTCCGGCAATTATTATTTTCATTTGTCTACTCCTCAAATTCAATCATCCCTGAAATGGGATATTTGATAAACTGTTCATAAAGAACGCGCTTCTCTCATTATATTATGTAAAAAAAAAAACACAAGTGTTGAATTGCTAAAAAATAGAGAGATTTCTACTTATTTTTATAACATTTGACCTAGATGATAGACTAATAGAACTAGAAGTTGTATAATACCCATTGGGAAGAAATTAAGAAGGTATAGAACATATACTGTAGAAGGGTAAATACTATGAGCGGGGACGACAGAAACAATCTGGAGCAAATACTCGAGAATGAGCGCCAGGAAATCATACAGAAGCAGAACAATGCTTCTGTATTTGAGTACGATATCAGACGACACACGTTGAAGCGTTATCAGAATGTACCATCGCCATATGGGGAGCGGGTATATTTGGAAAATGTACCGGAATCAGTTATCGCAGAGGGAAATATACATCCAGAGGATGTAGAACGATTTCGGGCGTTTTATGAGAAGGTGAATCAAGCTACCACAGAGGTTAGCGATATTTTCCGATTGAAGGAAGCCAATGGGAACTACCAGTACTATCAGTCTGTGTATAAGCCGGTAGAGTTCTTGAGTGGAAAGCCGGTTACGGCAGTTGGATATTCGGAAAATGTATCCAGCTACATGAAACAGGAGATTGGGATTACATCTGAGGTTGAGAAGAAGGAACTCATAAATCTTGTACCCACAGGACTTGGAATCATCTCTTTACAGGGAGAAGAGATTCATATTGAATATTTGAATCAGGGATTTTTCGATATTATCGGGATGAGCAAAGAGAAAATCACAAGAGAGGATGTAAGAGAATCAATCCAATATGTACATCCAGAGGATTGTACGCGTTTTCGTGAAATCGTGTCTCAGGCAGCAGGTGGGAACGGAACCTTCGAATGTGATGTTCGAATCCTGGATCCTGTTCGTGAGAAGTATCGCTGGTTCTGGGTTAAGGGGAGAATGATTAGCGCAACAGCTCAGAAGGTTCGCTTTTTCCTGAGCTTTACAGATATTACCATGCAGCATGGCTTGATTGAGCGGGAACAGATGATGAATGCCAATGTGAGGAGTCTTGTGAAGGATCGCGACTTCACATTGTCCATTCAACATGTGCTGCGGAGACTTCTTCGGTATTATCAGGCAGATCGTGCATATATTTTTGAATATAATTGGGATAAGGAAACGGTTACCAATACCTATGAGGCATGTAAGGAAGGGATTCAATCCCATAAGGAGGCCTGGAAGAACAGACCGGTTATGGAACCGGAGATTATCATTCAGAACTTTGCCGATCATGAATTTTATTATGTTCAGAATATAGAGGAACTGGCATGGAGCCCCGATCGAAGAGAAGAATATGAGCTTTTCCATGCAACTGGTAAAAATAGTATTCTGGCAGTGCCAATCGGGAATCCAGTGAAGCCAGATGGATTTTTAGGTGTGGATGCACCCAACAATAATGTAGATGATATCGAATTTTTGAAAAACCACGCATTTTACATCGAGCATGAACTGACGAAGCGGAAGCTGAATGAAGAATTATTCCTGCTAAGCTACTGTGATGCACTGACCCATCTGTCGAACCGCAATTCCTACATCAAGCGATTAAAGGAATCGAAGGGAAAAGAATGCAATGGAGTAGGCGTTTTGTTTGGTGACGTGAATGGATTGAAATATGCCAATGATAATTTTGGACATGCATATGGAGATGAAGTTATCTGCAATGTGGCCAATCTATTCCGACAGTACTTCGATGAGAAGAATATCTATCGTATCAGCGGAGATGAATTTGTAATTCTTGAAGTAGAAAGTGAGAAGGAAAAATTCCTTGGGCAGGCACATAAATTGGAAAAGCAGATGCAAAAGGAAGGAAAACAGAGTGTGTCCTGTGGATATATCTGGGAGGAACGCTGCAGCAATGTGCAGCAGATGATTGCAAAAGCGGAGAATCTCATGTATATCAATAAGCAGCAGTATTATGCACAGAACCCAGAGCAAACTTCAAGACATCACAAGGAAGCCATCTCATTCTTTATGAATAAGATACAGAATGGAAACTTCATATTCTACTTACAGCCACAGATTGATCTGCGCACAGGGCAGCTCTATGGGGCAGAGGCTCTGGTTCGTAAGGTAAATTCTGATGGCAGAATTGTGAATCCTTATGAATTCATACCTGCGTTGGAGAAGACCGGTCTTATTGCTCAGATGGATTTTTTCATGTTAGAAAGTGTCTGTAAATACTTAGAAAGAAATAAATGTCTTCACATATTCCAGGATATGGTAGTATCTGCGAATTTTTCCAGAATAACCATTCAAGAGAATAATTTCGAAGAAAGAGTATTGGAAATTGTAAATAAATATGATTTCGATTTAAATCTGCTGGAGCTGGAGATTACAGAATCAGCAAGCAGTATTAACCTTGATAAGACCACAGGAATGATTCGCTGCCTGAATGAGCATGGTCTCAAGATCGCTCTAGATGATCTAGGTGTGGAATATGCATCGCTTTCTATGATGGTGTTGGAAGGCGTACATATGGTGAAGATCGATCGAAGCTTTATAGGTGGAATTGAGAATAATACAAAAATGGCGATTCTCGTTAGGAATGTGGTTCGTCTTGCTCACGAGCTTGGTCTGACCTGCCTTGCAGAGGGGGTGGAGACAAAGGAACAGTTAGAAATTCTAAAGGGATATGGCTGCGATTATATTCAGGGATTCTATGTGGATAAACCACTCCCAGTGATGGAGTTTGAGGATAAATACAAAGGAATGAAGGAATCTTTACTGTAAACGAAAATGAGTGCCAGCGGCACTCATTTTTGTTTATGATAAAAATATATCAAAAAACATTTGACACTTGGTAAAGGTTAGTATATACTAACGACTGTAAAGAAATACTAACGAACGTAATAAGACACAAACAAAAGTGCTTTCTTACTAACGTTATGAAAAGAACCGTGAAAAAGAATGGAAGAGAGGTCATGAGTATGCCTTTATCAATGGTAAAAGAGGGAGAACCAAACACAATCATTAAAGTTGGTGGAAAAGAAGAGACAAGAAGATTCTTAGAGAACCTGGGATTTGTTGCAGGTGGAGTTGTCACCGTCGTAAACCAGATAGGTGGTAACATGATCGTAAATGTAAAGGATTCCAGAATTGCCATCGGAAAAGATATGGCAAATAAAATCATGGTATAGAAAGGGAAGGGTATGAGAACATTAAAAGATGTTGCTGTCGGAGAGACTGTTACAGCAAAAAAACTAAGCGGTGAAGGACCAGTTAAGAGACGTATTATGGATATGGGAATTACAAAGGGCGTGTCCATCTATGTGAGAAAGGTTGCACCACTTGGAGACCCAGTGGAGATTACAGTTAGAGGTTATGAATTATCCTTAAGAAAAGCAGATGCAGAAATGATTACTGTTGAGTAGCATATGCTTTTTATTTTTCCTCATAGGTTAGTGCGTGCTAACAGATGATAGAAAAGACGAATTTGTGAAATGTTGAAATGAAAACAAAAAAGGAGTTAAGAGATGTCAGTGAAAATTGCACTTGCAGGTAATCCAAACTGCGGAAAAACAACATTATTTAATGCGTTGACTGGTTCCAACCAATTCGTTGGTAACTGGCCTGGCGTTACAGTTGAGAAAAAAGAAGGAAAGCTAAAGGGACATAAAGATGTTACCATCATGGATCTTCCGGGTATCTATTCCCTTTCTCCATATACATTAGAGGAAGTAGTTGCACGTAATTATCTAATCAATGAGAGACCAGATGCAATCTTAAATATTGTGGATGGAACCAATATTGAACGTAACCTGTACTTGTCTACACAGATTATGGAGCTTGGGATTCCAGTAATTATGGCTGTCAATATGATGGATATCGTAGAGAAGAACGGAGATCAGATACATTTTGATAAGCTGAGCAAGAAGCTTGGCTGTGAGGTGGTTGAGATATCTGCTTTAAAGGGAACCGGAATCCAGAAGGCAGCTGAAAAAGCAGTGGGTATTGCTCAGGGTAGAGGCACTTCCGCTATTGTTCACGAATTCGATGCCAAGGTGGAACAGGTGATTGATGAAGTGAAAGGAAAGATTGGCTCAGATGTCTCAGAAGAACAGAAGAGATTCTTTGCGATTAAGCTTTTAGAGAAGGATGATAAGATTCCAGCTTTAATGAAAAACGTACCAGATGTGTCTGCTGAAATCAAACAGTTAGAGGACGCCTTTGATGATGATACAGAAAGTATTATCACCAATGAGAGATATACTTATATTTCAAGTATGATCGGAGAATGCTGTACAAAGAATAAGAAGAATACATCCACCGTGTCAGATAAAATTGACCGTGTTGTAACGAACCGATGGCTGGCACTTCCAATCTTTGCAATTGTTATGTGCATTGTTTATTATGTATCAATTCAAACAGTTGGTACCTATATGACAGATTGGACCAATGATGGTCTGTTTGGAGATGGATATCATCTATTTGGAATCGGAACAAGCGAATATGATGATGCAATGACAGAATATGCTAATGAAAACGTATGGACCCAGGAAGTCCGCGATACAGTAAACGATGCAGTAGATGCAGATGTAATCGGTGCAGATGAGCTCCTTGGGGCAATGGAGGATGAGGACTTTGGCGCATTTGAAGAAAGCTATGGATTTTATGCAGATTCTCTGGCAAGTGAAGGCTTTGATATCTCAACCGTTGTAGATGAAGCCTTGGAAGCAGAAGATGTTCCAGATACAACTACCTATGGTGTATGGGTAGATGGTATTCCAGTATTGGTTGAGAAGGGCTTAGATGCAATCGGCTGTGCAGAATGGCTAAAGAGCCTTGTGATAGACGGAATTGTTGCTGGTGTTGGTGCAGTTCTTGGTTTCGTACCACAGATGCTCGTATTATTCATTTTCCTTGCATTTTTGGAAGCCTGTGGATATATGGCCAGAGTCGCATTTATCATGGACCGTATCTTCCGTAAATTTGGTCTTTCTGGAAAATCCTTTATTCCTATGTTAATCGGAACTGGATGTGGTGTCCCTGGTGTTATGGCTTCAAGAACAATTGAGAACGACAGAGATCGTAAAATGACAATCATGACCACAACCTTTATTCCATGTGGTGCGAAAATGCCAATCGTTGCTCTTATTGCAGCAGCATTATTTAACAATGCATGGTGGGTTGCACCAAGTGCTTATTTTGTTGGTATTGCAGCAGTTATTTTATCAGGTATTATGTTGAAAAAGACCAAGATGTTTGCTGGAGATCCAGCACCATTCGTTATGGAGCTTCCTGCTTACCACTGGCCAACAGTTGGCAATGTACTCCGCAGCATGTGGGAGCGTGGCTGGTCATTTATTAAAAAGGCCGGAACAATCATTCTTCTTTCATCTATCATAATCTGGGCTGGTTCTGTATTCGGCGTTGAAGAGGGCAAATTCTTATTCAGCACAGAAATGGACCTTGAGAACAGTGTATTAGGAATCGTTGGAAATGCTTTGAAATGGATCTTTATGCCACTTGGCTTCGGTAATATCCGAGCAACCATCGCAACCATCATGGGACTTGTAGCCAAAGAAGAGGTAGTAGGTGTATTTGGAGTTCTTGATTTTGAAGAGATGACAAAGCTGGCAGGATATTCCTTCTTAGTATTCAACCTTCTCTGCGCTCCATGCTTTGCAGCAATGGGTGCAATAAAAAGAGAGATGAACAATGCAAAATGGTTCTGGTTCGCAATTGGATATCAGACAATTCTTGCTTATGTTGTTTCACTGTGTATCTACCAGATCGGAATGATGTTCTCTGGTGTATTCGGAATCGGAACAATCATTGCAATCCTGTTTGTAATCGGATTCATTTATCTTCTGGTTCGTCCACAGAGAGAAAGCAAAACCTTAAGCTATAATATGTAATTTTGAAATACATAATCTTCCTTAATTTTTATTAGAACATACTATGCCGTAGTTATCGTGACTACGGCATAGTTTATGTTGCCAAGCATCCGAAGAAGCTGCCAGTGGCAGATTCTTTCGGTCTTGCTACAATAGATGATTACGCTGCAAGCATCTGAATATTCTTTAGTGGAATTATTACAAAACAAATGTTAAAATGTAAAATCAGTAGTAGTTAATTGCGAAATGCTTAAAGTTTACAATGACTATG
>CAZTGP010000101.1:0-9109 GCA_964613325.1 uncultured Roseburia sp.
TAAAGTGAAACTAATCTGCATAAAGAATCCTTTCTTTGTTTATTTTAATTATTAAAATGAATAACTAAATAAGACATACAAATAAATATAAGTTTAACATCTAAAAAGTAGTGTAACAAGAGTAATCTATGTTGTTCATGTCGGCAAAACTACCGTTCAGGTAAAGTTGGGTTGTTATTATTATTCGTTTTGCTATATTGAAGTTACCATAGTAAATAATATTGTTTGATGATTAAGAAGGGGGAAGTTGATGGATAATAAGAAAATGAACATGGTACCACAGAAAAAGAATGGTGCTGAAATCTTGCTAAATGTATTGTCATTTATTGCAGAAAAAAATGCATCTCTGTTATGCAAAGGATTATTGTATGAACCAGAGATGCCCAAAAAACTGAAAAGATAGCTATTATATTACCATTTGAGTAATTAATGGCAGTCGCAGAAGGTGTAGTAAGTATACTGTTAGATCAGTGGGGAATCTGTGTGTATTTTGGCATCGCCCAAAAGGCCAAGATAATACCTAAGAGTTCTTGTTGTATAGGGGTTAATTAATGATACCACAAAATGCAAATTACAATTGAGCGTTGTGCGCAGTATTCTATATGTCCAAATAGAGTTCTGCTTACAATAAATTTACAGCATTGGAGGTGATAAAAACATTTGATAACAAATAAATGGACGATGTATATCAGGAAGAAGGAGAGAGATATATGAAGAAAGGCATATTGGGGAGATTAGGAATAGCCATGTGCTTATGTGTAGGACTATTAGGAACATCAACTGTGTATGCGAGCCCAAGAGCTGATAAGTATACAAGTGAATTTGGAACTCTTCATGGGGAAATAGAATATATAGGAACGCTTAACAGAAGGAAAAACATTAATTTTAGTACTACAACTACAAAAAAATCTCCTATAATAATTGCGAAGGTGGAAATTCTGGATTATTTAACCGGAGAAAGATTAGATGGGGACTATATAATACATGAAGATGACACTAGAGCAGGATATACTTGCGATTGTCACAGCCCAGCAGCCAATTCCCGTACGATAAGCGCGTTTGGCTCACATGAAGCAAGAGGAAATGGATCTGCAGTTGTCTATACATCCCTTTCAAATTTACGTTAACATACATAAATTCGGAATGTTAAGAGATTGTGACAATTTATGCGAGACCAGTCAAAAGAACCAATATGCGGAATAGTTTATCTATTCCGCATTTATCAAGGAGAATTAAGAAATGAGACGTCGGATTAGCATAGGAATTGCTTGTCTTGGGGGCATTGCTGCAATATTTACGATTGGATATTGGTTAATTAGTGGCAATAGTATAGATCAGGCGAAACAAAGTGAAATAAATACATCCAGTGAATTAGATGAGCCGGTGATAGTACAACCAAATCATGATGAGGATACTCCAACTTGCAGGATTGAGTCATCGAATCATGTGGAAATATTTCTTTATGAATGTGGATATGAAACAGGAGTACCTATAATTGAAAAGATAAAAATAGTTTTTCCTGATGATAAAGAACAGGTGGTTGATGTGGAGGAACTCCAAATTCCGACATTCAATTTGAAGATGGAAGCCAATGCAGATTCTGTTTTGATACAAAACCAATTGGAACACAAATATTATTATGTCACATATGACAAAGGGGAGAAGGGGGTAATTGATATACCTCAGGATGCCATAAACTCATGTGTATCCAGTAATCGAAAATATATCGCGTATCAGGCACCTGGAGACGTTTCGCGTCTTACTATTCGTACAATTGCAGATGAGACAGAACAGACATTACATTGTGCAGATTCTCTGGGATTAAAAATAGGAATTAACTATGGAAAATTGAAATGGAATACAGAGGATACGAAGATTATGTTCAGCGGATCAATATGTTATAGAGAAGGCGAAAATGCAAAAAATGTTTATGGCTGGATTGACGTTAATTCAGATACAATCACATACTTTGAGAAAGAAAATACGGACGTAGAATTTTGGGGAAATAACTTAATTGTTCATAGCGAGAGAATGGACTACGGTGTTGACAGCCAGGGGAGCGTCTTATTTTATGATATACAAACAGGAGAGCGCAAAGAATATCAGCCTGAAGAAAAGAATGAAGATCAGTTTATTTATGTGGTAGATGGGAAAAGTTACGCTACTATGTGGGACAAATATGATGGAGAGGGAGTTATTTTCAAATACTACATGGAGAATAAGAAAATAGGAACCTATCGATTAACATATGAGGAAGATAGGCAACCTTCAATTGTTTCCTTCTACTATAGCGAAAAAAATAATAAGATGTATGCGCAAATATATGATTTTGAACAGTCAAAATATAAGTTAATGGAGATTAAAAAGATTGACGAATAAGATGAAAATATTATTATGTGGAATTCTTATGACTTCCCTTACTGCATGTGGAAATGTAACAACAAAGGAACACTTCAAAGCAACGAATACGCAGGGGACAGAGATAAGAGAAGAATCAAGTGTATATAAATCCATTGAAATCAGTTCTGGCGTGGTGGGAAGTGATGCAGAGAATATGACTTTCCAATATAACGGAGAGCCGATTCGGTTTACCTATGAGTGGCAGACAAATGAAACATGTAAAATGGGACTGAAATTATATGTTGAAGGAATTGAACAAAGCTATAGCGTTGGGGGAAACGAGACTACATTATATACAGAAAATGTGGTTGGAGATAAAGCTACAAGATTTGATGTAACATTTACACCAAATATAGGAGAATCGGGGGATACAGTAAATCTGTTATTTGCAAATATCTATGAACCAATCATTCTTGAGATTTCAAAGCAAGGAACCATCCTTTTTGGAAATAATCAAAATATTTCATCACCTTTATTTTGGCACATTCAAATGAATGAAGATAATAAACACGAACAAGAGACTGGAAGAATTAAAGAATTATCATCCACAGTTGTATCACAAGAAGAAAAAGATAATAAATATGTGCAGAAAGATAATTCGGGAAATGTACGCAATAAGCTAACGTATATGACTTTTGAATTGTTACAAGATGATAAAGTAATTACCAATGCAATCTTGGATGGGAATAAAGAAACTAGGATTCGTGTATTAGGAGGAAAAGAAGGTGATTATCGTCTTTCGTTGCATCGGAATTTTGAGGTTAGTGAATCAGAGGATGGCACTTATTATGATTTTCATCAAGAGAAAGAGGGATGTACAGAGTTTAGAATTCCGAAAGACTGGTTACAGAGTGGTGAAAATTTTTATATAATGGCAATTCAAACAGGAGAAGGATCAGATTGGCAAAAAAGCGATTCATTTTGTATAAGGTAGAAATATGAGATTAGAAGTGGAGAATATTCAGAAAGAATATAATGAGAAAAAGGTGCTCAAGGGGATTTCATTACAATTTGAGAACGGAATATATGCGTTACTGGGACCAAATGGAGCAGGAAAATCAACGTTAATGGAGATTATTTTAGGAATAAGAACTGCAAGTTCAGGGGAGGTATGCTGTGATGGAGAAGATATTCGAACACAGTATTTGAAATATCTCCCTCGCGTGGGGTATCTTCCACAGGATATCGAATTGATAGAGGAATTCAGTGGGGAAGAGTATTTGCGCTACATGGGAGCTTTAAAAGGGATGCCTAAAATGGAGTTAGAAGAACAGATACAGGAATTACTTCATGACTTAAACCTGAAAAGTGAAAGAAAAAAGCGCATTAAAAATTATTCAGGGGGGATGAAGCAACGTATTGGAATTGCACAGAGTATATTGAACAATCCAGATTTGATTATCTTGGATGAACCAACCGTAGGATTAGATCCTATGGAACGAATTCGTTTTCGAAAAATGCTACAGAGATTGGCAAAAGACAAGATAATAATTCTTTCAACGCACATCGTCTCTGACGTTGAAACCATGGCGGACTATATTATTTTCATTCATAAAGGTGAAATTATTGAATCGGGAACGATGGAGAACCTTCATACCAAGTATGAGAAACAGGATGGTATCTCAGAGATAGAAAGTATTTATGTGAAACTCTTTGGGGAAGAGGAAAATCAGGATGATAAAGAATGAATATACTATTTTGTTGCGAAATAGAAAACTTCTTTTTATTTGTGTTGGTGCAATCTTAATCAATATCTTTCTTTGGGGAAGAACAATATATGATATTGAGAGCGATAGTTACCAGAAAGCTAAAAATTTGATTCTTGAAAGTTATGGCGGAGAATTAAATCAAGAGAAAGAGAGTTATATCAATGAATACTATGCGAAATTGGTAGATGATTATAGTTCAGGTAAAATAGATAAGCAGTGGAATCCATATTATTATGGCGAGTATGAGTTTATAGATTACAATGTTTTGACGCAGTTAAAAGAGAGAATGGAAATTGTTCAATCATATTCCTCACTTTTAAATGAAAAAGTATCTGAATTAGATCAAATTCATGATTTCTATGCTGAAAATGGAAATCTTGTAAAAGCAGCGGGAGTTGAGAAGGTAAAATCACAGATTCAGCTACGGAAATTAGCTTATTTGCAGAATGACTCAATAATATTAGCGTGGATTACGTATTCATACTCAGCAATAATAGAATTATTGGTCGTATTAATCGTATCTTCGATTAGTGCACAGAACCGAAAGTATAAATCTGTGGAATTAGTAACATCAAAGGGGTGTCGCTGGAATGGTATGACACAAAATGTGGCAGTGTTATCTATGGAAATCGTTGTGTGCTTGATGATTGAATTTGTATCAATCATTCCAATGTTTCTACTAGGAGATGTCCATTTTCGAGAACCCTTATATTATGTAGAGGGATATGAATATACGTTATTTGATGGAAGCGTATTGGAGTTTGTTTTGATTGTTTGTGCTTTGCGAATTGTGGCAATTGTACTTGTTGGAGATATTTTTTACTGGATTGCATACAGGCTAGAACAGGATGCTATGGTAATTATCATAAACATCCTATTATTGGGAACCTGCTATTTGAATATTCCAATAGAATCCAAAAATCAATATAATCCAATTAATCCACTTAATGTATTGGGAATTAGTCATTTCTGGGCAGATTGCAAAAATATATATTTGGTTGAGAATGAGTTAAAAATGATAGTACTGATGCTTGTTGTAGATATTGGATATAAGGGTTTGGGTTGTTTGAGGAAAAAGTATGTTTCGAATAGAGTTTAAAAGAATATTTATCCATAAAAAAATATGGATGAAGGTACTGATAGCACTTTTTTTCCTACTAACTGTAGGGATTATGAGTCAAACGATTGGTAAACCATACATTGAATTGTATAAAACTCAATATCTAAAGACCCTTAATGAGTATCAATTGGAAGGTCCATACACAGAAGAAAGAGAAAAGACACTGTCAGAATTAGAAGCGCATCAAAAGGAACGTGAAATAGCACGAAACAAAATAATTGATGATTTCGAACAAGGCAAAATGGAGTGTGAAGAATATCATGATAATATGTCGGAAATGAATCAGGTACGGGATGATTCATATCTTCTTCGGACAATAAGGGATCAGATGAATGATGCAAAAAATAATTTGCAATCTGAAATTACTTATACAAATGGATGGGATAATTTTTTTATACAAAAGCAAGATATTGCAAGGATGTTGTTAATCGTGATATTTGCATACCTACTATGGAAGAATGAAGTAAAGCTGAGTGTGAAAAAGGTATTACTTTTATCGAAAAATGGTGGTAGCAAATTATATCATGTGAAGCTCGCATGCATGGTACTTGGTGTGCTTATATTGTGGGGGATGGAACAGGGGAGCTATCTCATTTATATCATTCTGAAATATGGAACATATGGAATTGGTAGCTCGATACAGAGTTTGATGATGTTTGCGGATCTATCATTGGAATGCAAGATTTATGGATTTATCTGGTTCTATGAAAGTGTGAAATTGTTATTATGTTTGTTGGTAGGACTTATGACGGGTACATGTCTGATTGTTTTACGAGACAAAAGATTAGGAATTTTACTAGCAATTGCTGTGGTCCTTTTTGGGTGTGGATTAGGAGTTTCAAGTATAAATCTGATCAAAAGGTATGAATGGAACAGCATATGGATTTTGTTACTTCTAGTTGGTGCTTTATATGGAATAGGAAGATTCGCATGGATAAAAAAAGGAAAAAAATAGTATTTGTAATACTGTTATGTATTTACTTTGCAAGTATGTCAATCTGGAAAATAATACCTACTTTGGACATAAACTTATTATCGAGTGAGACGGAAATCTATAATGGATTTTCCAATGAATGGTGTATGCACACGTCTACTAATATTGTATATTTGGAAACAGAAGATTGGAGAATACAATCACTTGCTGATTCCATGACAGATGTTCCTCTTGACTTAGATTACGGAAATACTTCTCATAGCATACTTTATACAAATAATAATCAGATTTATATGTTGGAAAAGCAAACGGATAATTATCAGCTCTCTTATTATGACAAACAATTTAATAAGCATGATTTGTCCAATTTAGAAGAAGGTTTTTTATCAATCAATCATAGAATAGAGCAGTTGTATTCCAGTGGTAATAATGTAATAAATAGACTAGATGAGATGGATAAAGAGCCAGTTGCCTTTGTGTGTATAAATGGAAATGCATATTTTCTTTGTGCTAAGGGAGTATGGAAGTATGATATGCAATTGAGAAAGTCTAAATTTATTGATGAACAAGGTTACTTTTGCAATTATTTGGCTACAGACGGAACAAATGTATATTTTACTAGAGAGGATAGAATGTTATGTAAAATAGATCCGGATGAGAAGATAACAGAGTATCCGAAAGTCATTGCCAAAGACTTTGTTATATGTGATAAGGGAATTTATTTTTCATCGATGAGAGAGAAAGGAGAATTGGCATTTTATTCCTTTGATACTTCTCAAGTCACAAAGCTGGAAATAAACTCAAAAGCATATGATGTCATTGGAAATGATTTGATTTATTATTATAAGAATCATATATACCGCTATAAAGAGAATGGAAAAGTAGAAGCCTTATTGGAGATACCAGAAGATGCCGCATCGGTTCATGTAATTAGAGATGCGAATCTAATTGGTATTGTAGATAGAGATTTGAATTACTATGGATTCACGTATGTTTTTTCACAATCTACATGAAGAAGGAGCGTGAAAAATTATCAGAAAATATTAGCACGCACCTCTTGTAATGTGATGTTTATAGAGAATCCATATCTTCTCGGCTACTGTTTTTCCTCTGAGTTTTGAAATATCCATTTCACCTCCAAGAAGATTTCTACAACGTGTCCACTTATCTTACTTCCATCTACAGGTAAGTAATCCTTAATGACTGATTCGTACAAATCCTTTGGAAAATGCATGCATCAAAAACGTATGAATAAACTCCGATCCCTCTCCTGATACTGAAACCATCTTGCCTCCATTTGCATAATCCATGGCCTTATAGATAACCATATCACCATCCATTCTTTCAATTCTTTGATTGCTGATGGCTATTCGATGTCTATTGTTTGCGTTGTGAGCTTTCTTCTTTTTTATTATATTGAGCTTTTTTGCATATAATGAAAATCAATAGAAGAACTACTACCACTACAGATATTATACAAATAGAGATTATAACTTTGGTGTTAATGCTTATTAACTTACTACTTCCATCTTTTATAATCTGTATCTCCTTATCAATGGCCTCATTTGTATCAGCTCGATAGGTATTAATCGTAAGCGTTGAATCACTTATGTTTATAACAGAATACGTTGGAACATATTCTTGCCATCTTGCTGCAACATATGACTGTTCTCTTGCAACCATTTCATAATAATGACTTCCAGATGCACTATTCGTTGTGATATACAAGACACCTTTTGGATTTTTTACTGTTTGCGTATCTTTGGTCTCGTTAACAACAGCCTCTGAATCCATAATTGATTCAAGATACTCTAAATACTTCTTTTCTGCCTCATCATCTGTATCTTTTTTTATGTTTGCTGCAGAAACAAATGGCATTCCACTTCCATCATCAGTTTTTGTGTCTTTCTCATACAATTCAATAAATTCGTCGTCAGTAAAAGAAATGTCTTTTTTTGTATTCTCTCCTTTCAAGAACTGAGAACGTGAATAAGTATGATCGTGTCCTGAAAATACTACATCTATATTATTTTCTTCATATGTTGGTCTTAAAGCATATCGAAGTTTTACAACTTCTGGTTCATTCGAATGTTCTCCACTTCCATATATATCCTGATGTAACGATATAATTTTCCATTTACAATTAGGATGGTCCTTCACTGTCTTATTAATAAATTCTTTATGTTCTTCATTATCTGTTCCTTGAACATTTAATACCATGAACAGCGCATTGCCATATGTATAATAGTAATCTCCACCCGTTACTTCATGCGCTCCAAGATTGCTCATATTTGGAAGATTAAAATGATACAAATAATTAGGATTCGTTGCATCATGATTTCCAACTGTAGTTGCAATTGGTATGCTTCTTAATACTGATGGATATAAAAATGCAGAATATTCCATTTCACTAAAGTCCACATTATTGAATTCCCCAAACTCGTTATTCGTCTGGTCACCTGTTGAAAGAATGAAGCTTGCTTTGTTATTTGTCTTTTTCATAGCCTGTACTAGGGTATTCTCCCAGCCTTTGCAATCATTGAAATTAGCCTCATAACCTGCTTTTATATATTCCTCACCAGAATCTTCGGATTCATTTGAACATCCTATTTGAGGATCTCCAGTAACAATAAACTGAAATGCATCTGTTTGCTGTGTTTTAAAACATTCTACCTTTCGGTCACTGATTTGATAGTAATAAGTAGTATTCTCCTTAAGTTCAGTAATGGTCACTTTATTGCTAATATATCCATCCTGAGCCTTTGTCTTTGAAATAATAACCTCTTTTTTATCACTCAAATCAGCTTTCATTCCATACACGAAAGTATTTAATTGCCCATCTTTGCTATACCATGCGAAATTCATCTCTGTTTCATCTTTTCCAACATTTACTGCTACTTGCGTCCAATCATTACATTCCTTTTCCCATTGAGCTTTTGTTAATGT
>CAZTGP010000102.1:0-8857 GCA_964613325.1 uncultured Roseburia sp.
TTTACTTTTCTAAAAGATAGTCAATAAACGCTTTCTGAGCATCCGAGTGATCCTTGCTGTAGCAAAGACCAACAACATAGTCATTGTAGACCTTGGTAGCAGCGGAGAAGGAATTATCTGCATCTGTAACATGAATTCCAACCGGATAGGATTTATTGGTTTCTGAATCAGTGGTATAGATGATATCGTCTTTATATTGTTCGAAAGTATCCTCATCGAGATAGGAACTGACATCAATAAAATAAGAACGTTTTGCAAGACCTTCAAAGGTTTTTGAATCAGTGATGATCACGTTCGCAGATTGTGCAGCTACCATCATGTCCAGACTCATAAGATCCTGTGCATTGTTTCCAGGATTATCCATATCCAGATAAAGATTATTGGCGTAATCTATCTTTTCTTTTCCGGTGTTATATCCTTCCGATTTAAGGAATGTGTCAAGATAATCATCTAAATCAGTAGAATCAGCATCAATGGGACAATTAATAAGATTGATGGATAACACAGGCTCTTTGTAGGTGACATAGTGAACGATCATTGAAATGATAAATATGATTGCGACAATGCCTACAAAAATGTGGATTTTGTAGTAGTCCCAGATATACTGGAATTTCGCTTCTTTTGATAATTCTTTAAATGGTGTTTTTTTCTCCATGGAATTTCCCTCCAATATTATAGTTAGTAACCCTCATTAGAAAATGTATAAATATTGAAAAAGGACTGAAACAGAAAATATCTGTATCAGTCCCTTTTCATTCACTCCTAAGAAGCGGGTGATGGGAATCGAACCCACGTATCTAGCTTGGAAGGCTAGTGTTCTACCATTGAACTACACCCGCAGATGCTATTTATAGCAAACATCATCTCTGATGAATGCCCAGTTCCGGAATCGAACCAGAGACACGAGGATTTTCAGTCCTCTGCTCTACCAACTGAGCTAACTGGGCATTTGCTGTTCACAGCAAAATAAATTTTACATGATGTTGTATCGTGTGTCAAGATAAATTTTCATGATAGCAGCGAAGAATTTCACCGACGCTCCAAGCCTGGGCATAGCACCCCCTGCAAGTATGCGGAGCATCACCATCAAAGATCTCGGAGACGGATCCGATACAGCCTGACAATAAGTGCTCTTGAACTGGTTCAAGCAATTTTCTGGCAGACAAAATCGCTTCTGGCGTATGACCATGCACCTTCACATATGCGGTAATGAAGCCACCAAGAAGGTAACCCCAGGAAGTGCCCTGATGGTAAGCAGCATCACGTTTTGGCAGAGAACCACAATAAATTGGATGGTATTCGTCAGCCTCAGGTGAGAGGGAGCGAAGACCTGTTCCGGCATAGAGCTTTTTCAATACCAGATCCACAATGGATTTTTCCTGATCAGAAGTGAGCATGGTAAAAGGCAGAGAGACTGCATAAATCTGATTTGGTCGAAGAGAAGCATCCGGGCCATCATCACCGACCACATCATAAAGGCAACCATCTTTTTCGTTCCAGAATTCATGAACGAAGGAGGCCTTAACCTCTTCTGCAAGTGCTCCATAGGAGAAGGAAGTATCTCCGAAACGTTTAGAAAGAAGTTCCATTACTTTTAATGCATTATACCATAAGGCATTGATCTCTACGGGTTTTCCATGGCGTGGAGTGACTACCCAGTCGCCAACCCGGACATCCATCCAGGTAACCTGATCATTTCCACTGCCCGCGTGAATCAGGGAATCCTTATCCATATAGATGGAGAAATCAGTGCCGGTTCGATAAGCGGCGATAATCTGTTTCATGCCTGGATAGATTTCATCTCGAATGAATTCATATGCCTCGTTTGTGTCCACGTAGGTCAAGTATTGGTATACTGCATAAAAATACCAAAGAGAGGCATCTGCGGTGTTATAAAGTGGTGCCTGGCCGTCATCCGGGAACATATTTGGAACTAAGCCGTGATGAATGTATTTGGCAAAAGTTAGTAAAATTTCCTGAGCCTCACGGTAACGCTTGGTGGCAAGAGTCAGACCGGAAAATGCAATCATAGTATCTCGTCCCCAATCAGTGAACCATGGAAGACCCGCAAGCACCGTGGTAAGTCCGGTGGATTCACGGTAGGAAAGGAACTGGTTGCTGGCAAGTACGAGTGCCTTAGAAAAGTCATCGTCCGCGCCTGATTGAGCAATCAACTCACTTAAGTAGGCTTTTTGCTTGGCAATAAGTACTGGTGATGTCTGATCCGTTACACCAGCTGGAAAAGCCGTTGCTGAATTCCCAGTCAGAACTTCACACACCAGTGAGATATCTTTGGTCGCACCAGCTGGAATCGAAATCATAAGATCATATGGGGTAAAATGCGTATCGAGACCAGGAGTCTCTAGTTCAACTTCTGTAGCAAGCTGCGTATCAAGATCATATAGCTCCAGACGGTTGCGCAGCTCCCCTTCACTATAGTACATTCGGATTTGAACATCTGGATTGCAGTCAGGAACCAAAGTGAAGAAATGACATCCTTGTGCTGCTGATTTCTTGTCAGCATCTGGAACAGGAATCTCATGGGAACGAACAGTATGAAATTGTAGAGATTCTGGAGTACTGCTTCCACTGTGTTCGCGGTAATTCATAAGAGGGGTAATGCGAAGCTTGGCATCGGCCCCTTTATTTTCAATGTGATAGGAGATGGCGCATATGTTCTGGCCTTGCACCAGAGTAAGAGACTTGGTGAGTGTCAAATCCCCTGCTTTGTATAGATATGTAACGGTGCCATCATAGCAGAAAACTTCTAAATATTTCTGCCCTTCTTTATAGTTGGCTTCTCGGGCAACGAAGTCGGAAGCAACAGAGACAGTATCTACCGATTTGTAAGCATCGGGCACCTCGGAAGAGCTGACGGTGGCAGTGTGAATTTCGGCTCCTGCATGCTGTGAGGTCTCAAGATCAAACACGTTTTGGTTCTGTGTGAAACACTCATTGGTTTTGGCAAAAACGAGGTAGCGCTCTACTGGTGCATGAAGGCTCGCAATCAGATATCCCTGATGTGTCCGGCCCAAAGCTCCAAGGATGGAAGTGCCGGAATATCCGCCAATTCCATTGGTCATAACCCACTCCTTTTTTATGTTCTCCTGGAAATTCGCCAATTGTTCTTTTTGAAATCTAAATTCCATCATTCCATCCCCCTGATTTTTGATTGCTGTTTCAACGAAAATAAACGAAAATATCTGCTTCTATTGTAAACGAACAATTATGAAAAATCTATAAAAAGGTCGCATAATTTTTCAAAAAGAGATATAATGAATTGGTATGAATAAAGGATAGGAGAACTCACATGACAGAAGTATATGTATTAATTGAACGCCAGAGATCAGTAATGACTCGTATTTTTGCCTATATTGCATTGGGCTTATGTATTGGAACCTTTTTAATTTCACTTGTAGTACCACTTTTTCTTACGGTAGGTATCATTTTAGCAATTGTTTGGTATTTTCTTCAATTCCGTTCTTTCAAAGAATACGAATATGCTTTTTTTGATGGAGATGTGAAGTTCGCCAAAATCATGAATAAGAGTAGAAGAAAGAGATTAAAGACATTGACCATGGATGAGGTCATAATGATCGCACCTGCAGGGGACAGAGGTCTTTATAAATATGAGAATGATCATAATGTAAAGAAGATTGATTATACCTCTGGTAAGAAAGATGTTCCTTATTATCAGATGGTTACAAAACATGAGAATGAGATGGCAATCATCTCCTTCGAACCAGATGAGAAATATTTAGATGCTGTATGTGTGAAATATTCACAGAAGGTAATACGTAACAAATAGCTACATAGGACATGAAGATGAACACCTGAGCCCAAGCATGACCGGACCCAGGTGTTTTTAGTCCTATGACAATCACACGTTTCCGTGTGACGTCTGTGTTGCCAAGCATCCGAAGAAGCTGCCAGTGGCAGGTTCTTTCGGTCGCCCAGTGTCCAAAAATCCGAACATACAGGTAAATGGCAAGATAATCCTTGTGATAAGCGGTGTTCGGTTGTATAATACTTTGGTATGATTCAAAGATAAACCCATGGAGGAATGTATGTTAGAATTAAGAAATATTTCATATGAAGTATCAGATGATAAAGCTGAGAACAAAGAGATATTGAAAAATATCAGCTTGAAAATAGATGAACATTTTGTTGCAATCACAGGACCAAATGGCGGCGGTAAATCCACACTGGCTAAGATGATTGCAGGAATTATTAAACCAACCAGTGGACAGATAATTTTAGATGGTGAAGATATTACGGAACTGAATATTACGGAACGCGCCAAGAAAGGTGTCAGCTTCGCATTCCAGCAGCCAGTGCATTTTAAAGGACTTACAGTGAAAGATCTGGTGTCCCTTGCAGCAGGAAGAGCCATGAGCGTAACCGAAATCTGTGATATTTTATCAGAGGTTGGTCTCTGCGCAAGAGAGTATATTGATCGTGAGATTAATGGAAGTCTCTCTGGCGGAGAATTGAAGCGTATTGAAATTGCTATGATTTTTGCAAGAGGAACCAAGCTATCTATTTTCGATGAGCCAGAAGCTGGAATCGATCTTTGGAGCTTCAATAGTTTGATTCATGTATTTGAGAAAATGCGTGATGATATCAATGGAACCATTCTGATTATTTCTCATCAGGAGAAAATCCTTGAAATCGCTGATAAGATTATTGTGATTGCAGATGGTCAGATTGACAAAATCGGAACAAAAGAAGAGATTTTACCAAAGCTTTTATATACAGCGAAAGCTTGTCAGACACTGTCTGAGAAACAGTAGGAGGTTCAAATAGAATGGATGCAATAGAGAAGAATTTATTAGCACAGGTGGCAGATCTTCATGGTGTGCCAGAAGGTGCTTACAATATACGTGCAAATGGTAAGCTTGAGAGTCGTAATACAACTGCCAATATTGATATCGTTTCCAAGGAGGACAAGCCAGGAATCGACATCATCATCAAGCCAGGTACTGTAAATGAGAGCGTTCACATTCCGGTTGTTTTGATGGAAAGCGGTCTGCAGGATATGGTATACAATGATTTTTACATCGGGGAAGGCGCAGATGTTACCATCGTTGCAGGATGTGGAATTCACAACTGTGGTGTTGACACTTCGAAACACGATGGAATCCATGAATTTTATATCGGCAAAAATGCCAAGGTAAAATATGTAGAGAGACATTATGGCGAAGGCGATGGAAATGGTGAGAACATCATGAATCCAGAGACAATCGTTCACTTGGAAGAGGGGGCTTACATGGAAATGGAGACCACTCAGATTAAAGGAATCGATTCAACAAATCGTATCACACGAGGAGACCTGGCAGAAGGAGCAACCCTTGAGATTCGAGAGAAGATTATGACACACGGCAAACAGTTTGCTAAAACTGATTTCGCAGTGGACTTGAATGGAGATGGATGCAGCGCGAACGTGATTTCAAGATCTGTTGCAAGAGATGAATCCCGTCAGGAATTCTATTCAGTTATCAATGGTAACTGTGAATGTGCAGGTCATAGTGAGTGCGATGCTATTATTATGGATAAAGCAGTAGTTACTGCAAGTCCACAGCTTACTGCAGCAAACATTGATGCAAGCCTGATTCATGAGGCGGCAATCGGTAAGATTGCAGGTGAACAGCTGATTAAATTAATGACACTTGGTTTAACTGAGGCTGAGGCAGAAGAACAGATTATCAACGGTTTCTTGAAATAAAAATGGCTAAAAAAATGCACATCAGCGTTTGCTGGTGTGCATATTATGTATTTGCTGTTTTTCATTGTTCGGAATTGTCAAGATAATGCATACTATCGCTGTTAGAACCCTGTACAGGTTTGTGAACCGCATACCCTTTTCCATTAGAGTTCATAAGCTTCAAACATTTGGGGCATAGTGTTCCAAAGGACACCGGTGCACCACACCGCTGGCAGTGGAGACCAGCAATAATATCGGAGTTGGATGTTTCTTTATATTCAATTCGACCATCTCGAATCCATTGCTTTACTTTGGCAAGTGGAATCTGGAAATGCTCGGCGACTTCATATTCATTTACGTTCTTAGAGCGGATGAAATCTTTGACATCATGAAAAAGCTTATAATCCAGGCATGCTGGACAAAAATTTTTGTCATAATTATCTGGTAAAGGCTTACCACAAAATTCACAATGCCGGACAGTGCCGAAGAGCCCTGTTGTTTCCCCCATATGAATAACCTCCCTTACGAAAACACCACGAAATTTGGTACTAAAGTAAGTATAGCATAATAACTTTTGTTTGAAAAGAAAACAAAAGAATGAAATTGGTTAATTTCAGAATTAGAAAGGAAGTGTGTATTTTGGCATATGTATTAAAGAAAGAGAACCCAATTGCTGTGTTTGATTCCGGAGTTGGCGGAATCAGTGTTTTACGGGAACTGGTTAAGGTCATGCCAAATGAAAACTATATATATTTTGGAGATTGCAAGAATGCTCCATATGGAACCAAGACACGTGAAGAGGTGCAGAAGCTTACCTGCGATCATGCAAAGAAGCTGTTTGATGCAGGAGCGAAAGGACTTGTGGTAGCCTGCAATACGGCTACAAGCGCAGCAGTTCGTATCTTGCGGGAAATGTATCCGGAGATTCCAATTGTTGGAATTGAGCCAGCAGTCAAACCAGCAGTTCTGTGCAAAGACCATCCCAAGGTTCTTGTGATGGCAACACCAATGACGATCCGTGAGCAGAAATTTCATCATTTGATGGAACAATACAGAGACTTTGGCGAGATTATTCCCCTTCCATGTCCTGGACTTATGGATTTTGTGGAGAGAGGAGATCTTCATGGAGATGACCTCAAGAAATATTTAACAGAACTTCTTTTCGAATTCCGTGAGAAGAAAGTGGATGCAGCAGTACTTGGGTGCACACATTATCCATTTGCCCAGGGAATGATTCAAGAGATTCTCGGACCAGATGTGCAGATCTTTGACGGGGCACCAGGGACGGCTAGGGAGATGAAACGTCGTTTGAAAGAAAAGAATTTGCTCACAGAGCGTG
Organism: uncultured Roseburia sp.; assembly: GCA_964613325.1. GTDB lineage: Bacteria > Bacillota > Clostridia > Lachnospirales > Lachnospiraceae > Roseburia. The sequence goes on from CAZTGP010000102.1 coordinate 7,044, forward strand.
ATATCCCGGGCAGCGTGGACTTCCATAGCAGCACACCCACAAAGGAAAAACTGGATTTATGCAGATTTTTATTGAACAGTAATTTATAAATTAATTCTAAATTTTTGAGGAGCTAATTTTAGAAATGTTTTTGAATTCCGACATATTCCGGACACAATTTTTGGGTATACTTATCATTGTTAAAGGAATTAATTCTTTTAACAATATTCCCTTTTTATTAAATAAACATTTTCATAACTAAACTCCTCGAAAAGAGACTACATAGTACCCGCTATGTGGTCTCTTTTCACGTTGTAGTAAAATGCATTTTTCAACGAGATATGGGGAAAATAGGAATAATTATGAAATTAAATTTGCTTTCTTCTATATAATGGGGTAAAATTTTAGTGTTTAGTGCACAAATGAAAAGAGGGAAAGATTATGGATTATATGTTCATACTATGTTTAGCAATTATATTAATATCTACAAAAGTTCTGGGCCTTTTCTCTCGTCAAGTGAGAATGCCAGCTGTAGTAGGAGCCTTGCTCGCAGGAGTTGTATTAGGACCATCATTCCTAAACTGGATTCCTGTAAATGGTGAAACGGGTACATTCATTGAATACACTGCGGAAATCGGTGTTGTTTTATTGATGTTCACTGCAGGGTTAGAGACAAATATTGAAGATTTGAAAGCCAACGCAAAGGCATCTTTCGTAACTGCGTTAATTGGTGTTGTGGTACCATTACTCGGTGGATTTTTAAGCTTTGCCTTATTCTTCCATACCGATTTGACAGATTATACTGCTGTGCTTAAAGCAATCTTTGTGGGTGTTGTATTAACTGCTACATCTGTAAGTATCACGGTAGAGACACTGCGTGAACTTGGACGGTTGAAGGGTAAAGTAGGTACAACAATTCTTGGAGCTGCAGTAATCGACGATATCCTTGGAATCATCGTATTAACAGTGGTAACCAGCCTGCAGGACTCATCGGTAAGTCCAATTTCTGTCGTGCTGAAGATTGTGGTATACTTCGTTGCATTGTTTGTACTTGCATTTGTTATGGCAAAATGCAAGGGACTTATTGAAACACATAATACACAGAGAAGAACTGCAATTCTTGCAGTGGCGTTCTGCTTCCTACTGTCCTATATCTCAGAGGTCGGGTTTGGAATTGCAGATATCACAGGTGCATATTTTGCAGGTCTCATGTTATGTAACATGAAAGTAGAGCATTACATTGAAAGAAGAACGGAGATTGCATCTTATTTACTTTTCTCACCAGTATTCTTCGCAAGTGTAGGCTTAAAGGTATCAATCGATGCTATTACACCAAGCCTAGTGGCATTCTCGCTGATTCTTATCGTGGTCGCAATCCTAACGAAAGTAGTGGGCTGTGGTCTAGGAGCAAAGGCTTGCGGATGTGATAACAAAGAAGCATTGCAGGTTGGTATCGGAATGATCTCTCGAGGTGAGGTAGCCTTAATTGTAGCTCAAAAAGGCTACGCAGTTGGTCTTCTTGACGACGAATTGTTCGCACCAATCGTTATTGTCGTAATCGTAACAACATTAATCACACCAATCCTATTAAAAGTAGTCATGTCCGACAAGAACTAACTTGGGACGGAGTATTTCTTGAACGGGGACGGGGTATTTCTTGAACGGGGACGGGGTATTTTCAACAAATACCCCGTCCCCGTTCTGAAAATACTCCGTCCCATTTTGCGTTTTACCCCGTCCCAAGTAAAATATCATGCGACAAAATGTAATATATAGTTGACACAATGTAAAGTGAGTGATATGATAACAGCATCAAAAAGGATACAGAAGAAAGG
>CAZTGP010000103.1:0-8816 GCA_964613325.1 uncultured Roseburia sp.
ATTTTTTGAAAATAAAAACAACGAGCTGGCACCAACAAAATGGAAGTGCTAGACCACATCGTCTTCACACTAAAGTATAGATGAAAAATAATTTATAATCAATCGGAGAAAGTCAGCATTCATATAAATTTGGTATAAAACCAATTTCTCCGTGTCCACTGTATTAGGTACATTATAGTACATTATAATATCAATCATGGGGCGTATAGAAAATATTTTCTAATTTACATCCTTTTTTTGGCTAAAAGGGGATGTGGTAAATGACTTTTTTTGTATACGCCCCGATTTTTGCCTTAAAAGTAGGAAAAATCCGTTTTTTTAGCAATTTGCGGGGCGTATATGAAAAAAGTAGATCATTACATCCCCTTTAGCTGAAAAAAGAGAATGTAAATAGCAAGAAATTTTATATACGCCCCGTTTAATATTATGTAAACTACTTAATATGACTGATTTTTTGCAATATAGCATTTGTTTTGTATTGATGCAAAAAATCATTCAGTGAGGGACAGGGGAGCTTTCTTTAGTGACAGGGACATTCCATATCAGGTAATATTTATTAATATTATGCCTGAGCATTCATTTCGGCAATGTCATAGATAAGACGTTTACTGTCTTCCCAGCCTAAACATGGATCAGTAATAGACTTACCATATATATGTTCGCCGATTGGCTGGCAGCCTTCCTCGATATAACTCTCTATCATCAATCCCTTTACAAGATGTTTAATATCGCCGGAAAGTTTGCGATTATGCATTACTTCTTTAGAAATACGGATTTGTTCTTTGAATTTTTTGCCAGAATTTGAATGATTACAATCAATGATAGCAGCTGGATGAACAAGATCCATTTTCTCATACATTTCATGGAGACGAATTAAGTCTTCATAGTGATAATTCTCTGTGCTGTTTCCGTGTTTACTTACAGCACCTCTTAGAACGACATGGGTAAGTGGATTACCAGATGTTTCAACTTCATAGCCACGGTATACGAAATGATGTGGATGCTGTGCTGCATATACAGAATTCAGCATAACGGAAAAATCACCGCTGGTAGGATTCTTCATACCAGACGCAACATCGAATCCGCTGACTGTTAAGCGATGCTGTTGATCTTCAACAGAACGTGCTCCAATAGCAACATAGGAGAGAAGATCTTCTACATAACCCCAGTTCTCTGGGTAAAGCATTTCATCTGCACAGGTAAGACCACTTTCGGCAATTGCACGGATATGCATTTTACGCATAGCAATTAATCCTTCGATCATATCTGGATCTTTTTCAGGATCAGGTTGAGAAGCGATTCCCTTATAGCCTTCACCTGTGGTTCGTGGTTTATTGGTATAGATACGTGGAACAATAACAAGCTGATCTTTAACATCTTCTTGAATTTTGGTGAGACGATTTACGTAATCACATACAGAATCTTCATTATCTGCTGAACATGGTCCGATGATTACAAGAAAACGATCATCCTTTCCAGTTATAATATCTGAAATCATCTGATCTCTTTGCAACTTGATTTTTTTTATTTCCTCTGAAAGTGGAAGCTGTTCTTTCATCTCAGCAGGACTTGGTAGATGGTTTAAAAACGTGAAACTCATAGTATACTCCTAACTTTTTCCCTAATAAAATTACGCTTAGTTGTTATAATAATCGACTTTGAATATAATGTCAATTTATGACACCTTAGAAAATGAAATTTGTTATGATGATATCTAAAAAATAAAACCGTTGTCACAATATTTTGAAAAATAAAAACCAGTGCTATGATAACTAAAAAAGTAAATTCGCTACTATGATATTTAATAAAATAAAGTCATTGCCACGATATCTCATAAAATAAAATACAACACTCTGGCACCTAAGAAAATGGAATTCATTGCATGTTATTTGGGAAACAACTATAATAAAGAAAAGATGACTCACCTGGGAGGCAGAAAATGGAGAATCTGATTTGCATTAAAAATCATGTGTTAGGGACGGGAAAGCCTTTGGTTTGCGTTCCGATTATGGACGACAAGAAAGACACAATCCTACAGACAGCAAAGTCGCTTGTGGATTCGGGAATAGAGATGATTGAATGGAGAGTGGATGCATTTGCGATGGCGAAGGATTTGAATGCAATCCGTGAAGTATTAGAAGGGTTGAAGCCAATCATGAAAGAAACCATTTTCCTGTATACATTTCGTTCGAAAATGCAAGGTGGACAGATGGAGATAGAGGCGGATGAAATAATTGATCTACATCAAGTGGCGGCAGAATCAGGTGTCGTCGATTTGATTGACCTTGAATATTTTGAGGCAGAGCATCCAGACAAGGAGATTCGCAATTTACATAAGAGCGGGGTATACGTGATTGCCTCTCATCATGATTTTGAAGAGACACCAAAAGCAGAGGTTATGCAGATGCTGCTGGAACAAATGACAGAAAGCGGTGCGGATGTGGTGAAGCTTGCGGTTATGCCAAAGAATGAAGAGGATGTGCTGGCTCTTTTGAGAGAAACATCACATTTTCATAAGAACCATCCAGATAGGCCATTGATAACAATGTCTATGGGAAAATTAGGAGGAATCTCTAGAATTGCAGGGGAGACCTTTGGCTCTTGCGTAACCTTTGGGGCTGGAGCGGTTGCAAGTGCACCAGGACAGTTTCCAAATGAGCGGTTAGAACAGATGCTGGAATGGATTCATGAGAGCATGAAGTAAACTTTTTAAGGAGAAAAATGTGAATAATATTTTATTAGAAGCACAAAGCAGCGGATTTGGATTGTGGATTTCCATGCTGCTATGTGCGATAGGTTTTTTGATTATTGTTAAAAATCGTAAGAAAAAGTAAATATGGTACTAAAGAGCGATAAAAAGTTGATTACCACCCACAGAAAGAGTAGAATGATAGTAGATATATTATTTTAACAATACGATTTCTGTGGGTGTTTACGTATGAAGAGAAAAGGAAAACAATTTGTAATTGGAATCATTTTGATGCTCTCGGTTGCTTTGACACAAGGCAGTCTGCTGGAAGCGAAAGGTGCGCAGGTGGAGCATGCCGAGAATGGAAAAATCGGAGTGGAAATGTACAAAGAATCTGTTTCCGGATATTATGATGTAATTCTGATGGATATCAGAATGCCTGTAATGGATGGAATTGAAGCAACAAAGACGATTCGTGCTTTGCCACGAAGAGATGCACGGCTGATTCCTATTATTGCAATGACCGCAAATGCATTTAGCGAAGATATTGCACAGACAAGAGATGCAGGCATGGACGCTCATCTTAGTAAGCCAATTGAAACAGAGGTATTCTACAAGACAATTTCAGAGCTGCTGTTGGTAGATCATAATGTTAGAAGGAAGCGAGTACTTGTTGTAGATGATATTGAAATGAACCGTGCAACAATCCGAGCTTCACTTGAGAATGACTATGATATTTTGGAAGCTGATAATGGAAAAAGAGCGATGGAGATACTAGAGCATACCCATGGAATTGATGTGGTAATGACTGATATTCAGATGCCAGAGATGGACGGAATCGAATTGATTAAGAAAATCCGCAGCAAAGAGGAATTTCGTCATATCGTAATCATTGCAAATACGCAATTTGGTAATACCAATCAGGAGGAGACACTGCTAGAGATTGGAGCAAATGACTTTGTGTACAAGCCAACAACACCAAAGATTGTAGAAATGCGAGTAAGAAATGCACTTCGAAGAATATAGGAGAATGGAGCATTTTACATTTACTTTACAAAATCAATACATAAGAATGGTAGATTGAATAATGGAATTTCATGTATAATTATGTCGAATGAGCATAATAATTGTTCATAAAATGGAATTTGTTCAATGGTTTAGAGAGGATGGAAGCCTATATGAATAAAACAAATGCGATTAAGAAACAGATCAATGAAAATGCTGGTTACGAATTAATCAAATGGGTTCAAAAAGAGAAAATCATGAGGCTTACATTGGATGCTTCTGTATGTGAATTGCTTAATTCATTGAAAAACAGTGGGGACCTGGAGGAAATACAGCCTATCGTGGAAATACATTATTTTAAAGAAGGCGGTAAAGGCACCTATCGTAAAAACGCATTTTTCTATGAGACATTTGTCCGAATGACAGGAAGTAAAAGTGCTACATTGATTGATCAGGGAACCATGTTTGGGGAAGAATTAGACAAGGGAAAATTCAAAAGTGAAATCTTGAAAAAAGTAGTGAAGCTTGTTGAAAACAATGATGACTGCTGGATAGAGTCATTGCAGGCATTGGAGAAAACCCCTATTACAGAGTTCCTAAAGACTTATACAAAATAGAAGTTAATTGCGAAAACTCTGAATTCACAATGACTATATACTGCGAATACAAAATAGAAGTGAAAGGAGAATCATCATCTTTGAAATATAAAGAGATTACTCAGAATAAGGAAATTAATGCATACTTAAAGAAGGGCGATGCCAATTTAGGACAACTTGGATTTACAGATCATTCCCAGGCGCATTGCGTGCAGGTGGCGCATCAGGCTGGAAAAATCCTAGAGAGGTTTGGATATTCAGAACACGAGATTGAACTTGTGAAAATTGCAGGATTTATGCATGACATCGGAAATGCAATCAACCGTACCCATCATGCGGAATATGGAGCGTTACTTGCAAACGACTTATTAAAAACAACAAATATGTCCCTGGAAGACCGGGTGACAGTGGTATCCGCCATCGGCAATCATGATGAATCAACAGGAAGTCCAGAGGATATCATTTCAGCAGCACTTATTATCGCAGATAAGACAGATGTTCGAAGAAGCAGGGTGCGTCAAAAAGAGCGAGCAGCATTTGATATTCACGATCGAGTGAATTATGCAGTTACAGAATCAAAGCTAAAAGTAGCAAAAGACAAATCTGTGATTGCCTTAAATCTACAAATCGATGAAAGCATATGCTCTATGTATGATTATTTTGAAATATTCCTTGAGCGAATGTTACTTTGCAGAAATCAGCTGAGATATTGGGAACAACATTTAAATTAACAGTAAATGGCCGAAAGGTGCTGTAGAAGAGCCAATATTAATTTTGTCTTTCGAATAGATGAGTTTTATTACGAGCAGTAAATTCCATGGAGTTTACTGCTTTTTCTCCAAGTATTCAAAGAAGCTGCAAGAGACGGGCTTTTTAAAAAATAGTGCAAAAGACACAAAAGAAGTGGAAAAAGAGTGCTTGAAGTTGTAAAATAAGGGTAACGTATATTTTCGGGGGTAATGCCATGAAGGCGGAAGAGGTTTTTGATAGCTTAGAGCACATTGGAATCTATGTGGTGGATAAAGAGAGTCTTATTGTGTATTATGAGAATCCTACTGCACAGAAGTATTCAGTGAAAAACAGAATAGGAAAACCATGCTATTCGATTCATGGTAATATTGATATGTGCAGCTCCTGCCCAATTCGAAAGAAAGACCATGTGAGCTATGTTGTTCGAAATGACCATAATATGGTGTTTGACATGAAATGTAGTGAGCTTGTCTGGGAAGGGCATCCAGCATATATGCTTTCGCTTACGAAAAAGCAGGATATCCATCTGTCCGATGATGATAAATCCATTAACAGAATGAGCCGTGCACTGCAAAAATCAGTGAATGTTTATACCGAAATAAATTTGGAAACAATGAAATATAAACAGATTAATTTGAAAGATGCAAAGCATTATTCGGTGGAACCAGTTGGAGACTATGCACCGGCATTTGAACATATGTGTCAGTGCGAGATTCATCCAGATGATGTACCTGAGGTCCGCAGACTTATGGCGCCAGAAGTACTACAGCAGTACGGGGCAGATCCGGATGGCCCTAAGGAAGTGACTGTTCGATATCGATTAAAGAATGAAAATCCGATGAAGCTGATGCAAAGCCGAGCAATCTTTTTACGAGATGAGCTCCCACATTATGCAGTTAGTATTGCAACTGATGTAACAGAAGAGACTCTGATGCACGAGCAGCTGGCTTCGCTGGATCGCATTTTGAATAATGTTGAAACTGGTGTACTTGTGTATGAGGATTCAACGATTGATGGCAAAATTCTCTATGCCAATTCATTAGTTTGTGAGATGGTAGGCGTCGACAATGCAAAAGAAATTGAAGAAAAAAGCAAAGAATTCAGTCAACTATATTATCATGATGACATAGATGCTGTGATAATGGCACATGAACAGCTTCGGATTCCAGGCAACACAGTGCGCTATGAATTTCGCCAAAGACCGGATGCATCGGGAGAATACAGATGGTATTCGGCAATTGGTCATAGTGTCGTTGTACAGGAGGATCGAAACCCAATTGTATATATTAACTATATTGACATAACCGAGCAGAAGAAAGCTTATCAGTTACAAAGTAAATTGGAAGCAGAACAAAGAGCGAATCGCTCCAAATCGGAATTCCTTTCGAATATGAGCCATGAAATTCGTACACCAATGAATGCAATTATTGGTATGACAGACCTGGCATTAGATGATGTGGATCAGAATTCAACGGTAGCAGAATATCTTTCACAGATTAAGGAATCCAGTGGCTATCTGCTTGGAATTATCAATGACATATTATCAATGAGCCGAATTGACAGCGGCAAAATGAAGCTGGAATTAGAATGGGTATCAACCCAAGAGGTGATTAAGCCTATCATAGACATGATCGTTCCATTAATGAGAAGAAAGAACATTGATTTTAGGTTTAATACGAAAGTCCTTCTAAGATCGAATATCGAATATTATTTAGATGCGAAAAAAACAGAGCAAATGCTTATGAATCTGTTGAATAACGCTTATAAATTCACCGATTTTGACGGATGTGTGAAGCTGGAGTTCCAAAATGTCGAGTTCGATATGAACGAAAAAAAAGGTGTCGACCGTATTGTGATTCAAGATAACGGATGTGGAATGACTGAGGATTTTCTATCAAAAGCATTTCAGCCTTTCGAGCAGGAAAGAACTGCAACAACGGCTTCCATCCAGGGAACTGGTTTAGGACTCTCCATTTCCCGTACCATTGCAAGACTGATGGGGGGAGATATTACTGTAGCAAGTGAGCTTGGAAAAGGAGCAACATTTACAATTACATTTCCATATCGCTTTCGAATCGTAGACGAAAAGGTTATAGAACCATCAGAGGATAATTCAATTGTTCGAGATAAGAATCTTAGCGGGCACACAATTTTACTGGCCGAAGATCATCCACTAAATGCTAAGATAGCAACGAAATTGCTGGAAAGAAAAGGACTTTCAGTGGTTCATGTAAGCGATGGCGCAAGTGCAGTACAGAACTTTAATACCAATCCAAAAGGTACATATGCAGCTATATTAATGGATTTACGAATGCCAGTGATGGATGGGGTAACTGCAACCAAAACAATTCGTGCATTACCTCGGGAAGATGCCAAGACAATTCCAATCATTGCGATGACTGCAAATGCCTTTGATGAAGACCGCAGAATTTCTGCGGAAGCAGGAATGAATGAACATTTGGCGAAGCCAATCGAGCCAGAATTGCTCTATCAGGTACTGTCAAAATACATATCAGATAGCGGCAAATAAATACTTATTAAGTACTGGTAAAATGTGTATCAGATTCTGGTAAATACATATCAGATAATGATAAATACGTATCCAATAGTGATAAAAAACGTATCAGATAATGGTAAAATGTACATTGACAAGAAGAGAGCCTTATGTTAACATTTTTAAGCATGCAAAAGCGGTTTTCCGCAATAGCAGCTGTAGTATAATGGATAGAACACAGGACTCCGACTCCTGCGATCCGGGTTCGATTCCCGGTGGCTGCACTAGCTTTCAAGGGTTCTCATATGCCTTTTACTAGGAAGTTTGACCTTTTGTTTGACCTAATTATAGCATGAAACATATGTCGACCAAGCTGGGCGAGGCTATATTTTTTTTGAATATTGGAATTATTACTGAATAAAAATTTTGCAATGTCAATTTTTTTACATTGCCCAAAAGACCAAATAAATTGTAGAAGACAATTTGTTTGGTCTTTTTTCATGGAGACATTGTAGTGAGATTATAACAAATCGAAGTAGAAATGCGTATATTGTTGATGTGATTATTTAGCTATGAGCTCCGGAATATCCGGGGCTCTTTTCATGGAATTATGTAAGAAAAATGTCGAAGTATATGATAGAATTATTTTAAATGAATGAAAAAGGGAGTGCAGTTTATGAGAAAGAGAATCTATGAGATTATTGAAGTGGCAGACGAAGAGGATAAGCTAAGTGCAATCTATGACAGCTTTATGATGCTTGTAATTGTGACTAGTTTAATACCGTTGGCTTTTAAAACACCAACCACCATATTAGTAATGATAGATAAAATTACAGTATCCATATTTATCATCGATTATGTGTTAAGAGTGCTGACAGCAGATTACAAATTAGGAAAGAATGGGGCATCATCTTTTCTTCGATATCCATTTACACCAATGGCTTTGATAGATTTGATTTCTATATTGCCATCACTTACAATTATGAATGGGGCATTTCGATTATTCAAAGTCTTTCGATTAATGCGTACGTTTCGTGTATTTCGAGTTTTTAAAGCGATTAGATACTCGAAAAGTATTATGATGATTATTGATGTCTTTAGAAAGCAAAAAGAGTCACTTCTGACAGTCCTTACCCTTGCAATTGGTTATGTTTTGATCTCTGCATTGATTGTGTTTAATGCAGAGCCAGACACCTTTGACACATTTTTCGATGCCATTTATTGGGCAACAGTATCATTAACCACAATGGGATATGGAGACATTTATCCAGTAACAACGATA
>CAZTGP010000104.1:0-8734 GCA_964613325.1 uncultured Roseburia sp.
ACTGTGAATACAAGCAAGCATAGGTACTCTGGCGAAGCCGGTCCTTAGCGACCGTGCTTTGGTCGCTTAGTACCGTTGCATGAGCCAATGTAGCGAAAGCGTGCCTATGATTGCTTGTATTTACAGTATATAGACAATATGAATTAAGAAATTTCACAAGAAACTATGATTTTAGGAGAAGACAAGATGTATTTATATAAAGAGAACCAGGTGGCAGATATCTATTTGGAGGACAATGCATTTTCTGGGGTGAAGAAGATAGCGGAAAAGGTAGCCCATGATGTGGAGCTGGTGGTGGGGCAAAAGCCAAAGTGTGTGACAGGTGCCATTGACAGCGAGCAGAAGCAGGATGCGCCAGCGGTATGGATAGGAACCGCGGGCAACAGTCAGATGTTAGAGGAGTTGGAACGCAAGGGAGCCATTGACTTAAGCCAGATCCGCGGCAAACGGGAAGTGTATGGGTGGTTCTTTGTGACCGATGAGACCAAGTGGGGCAGCGCACAGATTCTGGTGATTGCAGGAAGCGATAAGCGCGGAACCATCTATGGGATGTTTCATCTGTCCGAAGCAATTGGGGTATCTCCTTTTGTAGACTGGTGCGGAACGAAGCCAGCGGTAAAAGATGTAATTGAACTGGATGAAAATATGGCAATTATCACCAAGGAGCCATCTGTGAAGTACCGAGGATTCTTCATCAATGACGAGTGGCCAGCCTTTGGAAATTGGTGTGACCATCATTTCGGCGGATTCAACGCCAAGGCATATGAGCATGTGTTTGAATTGCTGCTTCGGCTGAAGGGAAATTATCTATGGCCTGCCATGTGGAGTGGCAGGTTTGAGGATGACGGACCGGGACTATTGAATGCCCAGCTTGCAGACGAATATGGTGTGGTAATGGGAATGTCCCACCACGAGCCATGCCTGCGACAAGGGGAGGAATACAAATATCTCCGTGGAAAAGACTCCATCTATGGGGATGCTTGGAATTTTCGCACAAACCGTGAAGGAATTATTCGCTTCTGGGAGGATGGTCTTAAGCGAAGCGGTAAGTTCGAGAATGTGATCACCGTGGGAATGCGCGGGGAGGCAGATACCGCAATCCTTGGAAAAGGCGCAACTCTCGCAGACAATATTGAGCTGCTTCGGGATGTGCTTCGCACCCAGCGCAAGCTGATCCAGGAGAATGTCAATGAAGACCTCACCAAGGTCCCACGAATGATTGCTCTCTATAAAGAGGTGGAGGAATTCTTCTATGGCAAAGAAGGTGTGAAGGGACTTATGGGTTCCGAGGAATTAGAAGATGTGATTCTGATGCTCTGCGATGATAATTACGGCAATCTTCGAACGCTGCCAACAGAGGAGATGCGAAAGCACAAAGGCGGCTACGGTATGTATTATCATTTTGATTACCATGGCTGGCCAATCTCCTATGAGTGGATTAACAGCTCGTATCTTCCAAAGGTGTGGGAGCAGATGACACAGGCCTATGAATTCGGAGTAAGGGATCTCTGGATTGTAAATGTGGGAGATATCGCAACGCAGGAATTCCCGCTATCCTATTTTCTGGATCTGGCTTATGACTTTGATAAATGGGGAAGCACAGCAATCAACAGTACAAGAAAATACACCGAAGCGTGGGTGAACCTTACCTTTGGCGCCCTTTCGGTAGAAGAAAGAGCAGAGATTGTGGAGCTTATTCAGGGATATACTAGAATCATCCAGAAGAGAAGACCAGAAGCGATGAATGCAGATGTCTACCATCCAGTGAACTACCACGAAAGTCATCGGACATTGATAGAAGCAGAGAATTATATGAATCGGGCAGAACGCTTGTATCAGAAAGTGGCAGGTCTTGCTCCGGAGAATCTGTCGTCCTTTGTGGCACTGGTCTATTATCCAGTTATGGGAACACTCAATGTAACCAAAATGCAGATTATGGCTGGGCTCAACCAGTATCTTGCAAAGCTTGGAGCAATGCGCGCCAACGATTATGGAAAGGCTGTAAAAGAGTGCCTCACAAAGGATAGGGAGCTGGTGGAACTGTATCATCAGATGGACAACCAGAGATGGTATGGAATGGGCATGTCGCAGCATATCGGTTTTGTGAACTGGAACGAGGATGAATGTCAGAATCCAATTATCGCGCAGGTATTCCCAGCGAATAAACCGCGTCTTGTGGTGACGGTGGATGGAACTACCCAGCATGTGGAAGGAAGTCCATGGCTGTCCAATGAGATGGAGCTTCGGGAATTCTTAAATCCCGATTGTCTGGAAGCAGCAATCACTGTGCTCAGTCAGTCGGAGCAGCCGGCGGCCTACCAGGTTGTGGAGAAATCCGATTGGATCTACATGAACGCAATGGAAGGAACAGTAGATGGGATAACCCATAACCGTGAGCAGCTTCGAATCAAAGTGGATCGCGAACATGCAAAAGAGTCCATGAGAAAAAGCAGCAAGACGGATGCAAAAATGACTGGCATAGATTCCCAAATTGTTTGTGGAAAAATCAGGATTCAGACACCGGCTGGAGAATGCGTTGTACATGTTCCAGTCTACGTGGGAACATTGGAATATCCAAAGAATACATTCGTAAATACCCAGGGATACATTGCAATGGAAGCAGAGCATTATTCGGCGAAGAAAGCCGGAGACAGAGCAAAGTTCGCTTGTATCGAGGACTATGGGAAAACGCGTTCTGCCATGAAGGCTTTCCCATCCACCGAATATTTCACACCGGGTGAAAAGGCACCGTATCTGGAATATCAATTGTTGGTAGCAGAAGAACAGGTATATGAAGTAGAGCTTTATATGCAGCCTTCGAATCCTGTAACCACAAAAAATGAGCTTTGTTATGCAATTCAGGCAAACGACGGAGACATCCGCACCTATAATGTGATTCCGGACGGCTATAAGGTTGGAGATCAAGGTCATATATGGGCAGCAGGAGTCTTGGATCAGATTCGTACACACACTTCAAGAATCAGCTGTGTGAAAGGCATGAATACACTGCGGATTTATCCGGTAACACCAGGATTTGTGCTGGAGAAGCTGGTGGTATATCCACTTGGACACCGGCCAGCGGAAAGCTATCTGGGACCCACCGAGACATATCGGTGCAAGGGATAATTGCTGGAAAATAAAAAGAGTTATTAATTTACAAGTAGGAATTAGTTCATTGCGAAACGCACAATCCTTCAATTGACTATATACTGTGAATACAACCAAACATAGGTACTCTGGCGAAGCCGGTCCTTAGCGACCGTAATTTGGTCGCTTAGTACCGTTGCATGAGCCAATGTAGCGAAAGCGTGCCTATGTTTGGTTGTATTCGCAGTATATAGTCATTGCGAAATTAAAGAGTTTCGCAATAACTAACAAATTAGAAATAAGAAATAAGAAATGAGGAGAACAACTATGGCAGGGGCATATATTACAGGGCAGTACCGCAATTTGTTTGCAGAATGCGGATACTCAGAGGAAGAGATTACAAAGCGAGTGGAAGATACCTTTCATACCATTTTTTATGGAAGTGATGAGGAATGTTTCTATCATGAAGTAGGGGAGGACATGGCATACATGGAGGACACTGGGAACCATGATGCCAGAACAGAGGGCATGTCCTACGGAATGATGGTTTGCGTGCAAATGAATAAGAAAGAAGAATTTGACCGTCTGTGGAAATGGACAAGAACTTATATGTACATCGAGGATGGTCCATGTAAGAATTATTTTGCATGGTCCTGTGCACTAGATGGCACACCAAATGCCAACGGTCCTGCACCAGATGGAGAAGAATATTTTGCCATGGCACTTTTCTTTGCATCCAATCGCTGGGGAGACGGAGAAGGAATCTTTAACTATAAAGAGGAGGCAAGAAATATTCTTCGTGAGTGTGTACATAAAGGGGAAATCGGGCATCCAGGAGAACCAATGTGGGAGCCTTCCAATAAATTGATCAAATTTATCACCAACTGTGACTTCAGCGATCCATCTTATCATTTGCCACATTTCTATGATCTGTTTGCAATGTGGGCAGATCCAGCAGATCGCGTTTTCTGGAGAGAAGCTGCGACGGCAAGCAGACAATATTTGCATATCTGCTGCGATAAACATACTGGACTTTCACCAGAATATGCGGATTTCAATGGGGCACCTCATGAGGGACACCAGCATATCTTTGGAAGACATGACTGGTATTACAGCGATGCGTATCGCACCATCGCAAACATTGCCATGGACCACATCTGGTTCGAACAGGACCCATGGCAGGTGGCAAACGCGAACAAATTACAGCGTTTCTACTGCGAAGATCAGAAAGAGCATTGGGATGGTGTATTTCTGGTAGATGGAACACGTTTGGAGGAAAAGGCATTGCATCCGGTGGCAATCATTGCAGTCAATGCGGAAGCATCCCTTGCAGCGGACGGTCCTTATGCCAAAGAATGTGTAAAGAAATTCTGGGAAACCCCGCTTCGCACCGGAGACCGCAGATACTATGATAATTTCCTCTACCTGTTTGCGATGCTAGCACTGTCCGGTAATTACAGAATCTATGAGTGCGGACAGAATCCGCTTTTGCGTCAGGACTATCCAGACCCAGACGTGATACGAGTGGAGGATACCTATTATATGATTAGCACAACGATGCATTTTCTACCAGGAGGGGTAATCCTTCGGTCATATGATCTGCTTCACTGGGAGATTGCTTCGTATGTGTTTGACCATCTGGATGATACTCCAGCACAGCAATTGATGGGGGAAGAGAATATCTATGGAAAAGGCATGTGGGCAGCTTCCCTGCGTTATCATAAGGGAACCTTCTACGTGTGTTTTGTCTGCAACGATACTGGGAAGACTTATCTGTATCAGAGCAGTCACATTGATGGTCCTTGGAAGAAGCAGGAGATCGAAGGATTTTATCATGACTGTTCACTGCTCTTTGACGAGGATGACCGCGTCTATATTGTATATGGAAATACCCAGGTGTATCTTACGGAATTAAACGGCGAGCTGACTGGACCGAAAGCCGGGGGACTTCACCGATTGCTTGTAGATGATGGAAAACACCCATCTCTTGGATATGAGGGAAGTCATTTCTATAAGATTCATGGACGTTATTATCTATTCCTGATTCACAGCTTAAGAGAGGAATGGTATCGCACGGAAGCCTGCTTCTCCTCGGATTCGCTGGAAGGTGAGTTTGCAGGTGGGGATGTGCTCTGTGACGATATGAATTATCTTCACGCTGGCGTAGCGCAGGGGGGAATCGTGGATGCTCCGGAAGGAGACTGGTATGCAATCCTTTTTCAGGACAGGGGCGCGGTGGGCAGAATTCCTGTGATAATGCCAGTTGCCTGGGACAGCAAGACAAAAGCTCCGATATTTGGATGCGATGGAAAAGTGCCAAAGCTTGTGGAAATTAAAAGTACACGGCCAGATTATACCTATGAACCCTTGTACACCTCTGATGATTTTGATTATCAGCCAGGAGAGGACGGCAGGATTCATCTGAAGAAACCCTGGCAATGGAATCACACACCACAGGACAAGCTGTGGTCTGTAACGGAGCGAGAGCATGCGCTTCGACTGCACGCAGGAAAGCTGTGCACGGAATTGACACAGAGTTATAATACCCTGACTCAGAGAACCATGGAACCAAACAGTGAGGCAATCGTAACCTTAGATGGAACCGGAATGCAACACGGGGATGTGATGGGACTCGCAGCATTCCAGGGCTGTTATGGAGCAGTGGCACTTTGGAAGGAGCGCGATACATTTTCTGTTGTGATGTTAGAAAAAGCATTGGATGACAACATGGAAATGACAGCGGAGGACAAAGCGAGCAAACCATATCATGTGGTAGAACAGATAGCTTTGGAAAATCCATTGCTGAAGGTGAAATGTAAAGCCAGTTTCTGTGACGGCAAGGATACTGCCGAATTCTTCTTTGAGCAAGAAGGGGAATGGAAGACAATTGGCACAAAACACAAGCTTATTTTTAAGCTGGATCACTTTACCGGATGCCGATATGGTTTATTCTACTATTCCACGGAAGCTACTGGTGGATATGCAGATTTTATGAATTTTATCTATCAATAAAAAGACAAAAATTTGACATTGGAAAGACAAGTAATTGGTAGTCTCCATGAGTGCCCACTGCTATACTTGGATTATAAGAGGTCTGCGATCAGACTTTATAATATCAAGTGAAATAGGGGGTAAACATGGAGATTTTTTCAGTTAACGACAAGAAATTCCGCAAGTACGGAAAAGTCTGGGATGGCTTTGAGTGTTCTAGAATCATCAAAGAGATGGAACATACACCACTCCCATCGGATGTCATTTATGTACCATCCGTAGAAGAAATGGAAGTTCTTCCAGAGGCAAAAGAATTCCAAAACCGTGTATTCGGGGGATTACCAATTGAGATTGGCTACTGCAATGGTAACAATAACAAGCTAAATGCAGTGGAATATCACCGTAATTCGGAGATTAATATCGCAGTTACAGATATGATTCTGCTGTTAGGCTGGCTTCCAGATGTGACAGAGGACTATACATATGATACAGCGAAAATAGAAGCATTTCTTGTTCCAGCAGGAACTGTAGTAGAGATGTATAGCACAACACTTCATTATGCACCATGTAATGAAGAAGCAGGTGGATTCAAATGTGTGGTTATCCTTCCAAAGGGAACCAACACAGAGATCGACTTCCCATTGCCAAAGGATGGGGAAGACAAATTAATGACAGCCAAGAATAAATGGCTCATCGCACACGAAGAAGCACAAATTGAAGGTGCATTTAACGGCCTTCGCGGAGTAAACGTAACTTTATAGGCATTCCTATAAGAATACCTAATGAATGAAGCAGATAATGAATTTTTATCAAAGAAGGAGAAAAATACTATGAGTAATATGCCAAGTTTAAAAATCGGAGTAGTTGCAGTCAGCAGAGACTGTTTCCCAGAAAGCCTTTCTGTTAACAGAAGAAAAGCATTAATCGATGCTTACAAAGCAAAATACGGTGAAGAGCACATCTACGAGTGCCCAGTATGTATCGTTGAGAGCGAGATTCACATGGTTCAGGCTTTAGAAGATGTAAAAGCAGCAGGATGTGACGCTTTAGTTGTATACCTTGGAAACTTCGGACCAGAAATCGCAGAGACATTACTTGCAAAACACTTTGATGGACCTAAGATGTTCATCGCAGCAGCTGAGGAATCAGGAAACAGCTTAATGGATGGCCGTGGAGATGCTTACTGTGGAATGTTAAATGCAAGCTACAACTTAAAGCTTCGCAACATCCAGGCTTATATTCCAGAATACCCAGTAGGAACAGCAGAAGAATGTGCAGACATGATTCATGAATTTGAGCCAATTGCACGTGCAGTTGTTGCTTTAAGTGACTTAAAGATCATCAGCTTTGGACCAAGACCATTGAACTTCTTAGCTTGTAACGCACCAATCAAACAGCTTTACAACCTGGGCGTTGAAATCGAAGAGAACTCTGAGTTAGACCTTTTCGAAGCCTTCAACAAACATGCTGGAGATGAGAGAATCCCAGAAGTTGTTGCAGAGATGGAGAAAGAGCTCGGCGCAGGAAATAAGAAACCAGAAGTATTAGCAAAATTAGCTCAGTATGAATTAACATTGAAAGACTGGGTTCGTGATCACAAAGGATATCGTAAATATGTTGCAATCGCTGGAAAATGCTGGCCTGCATTCCAGACACAGTTCGGATTCGTTCCTTGCTATGTAAACAGCCGTTTAACCGCTCAGGGAATTCCAGTATCTTGTGAAGTAGATATCTACGGATGCTTAAGTGAGTTCATCGGAACTGTTGTAAGTGAAGATACTGTTACATTACTTGACATCAACAACTCTGTACCAGCAGATATGTACAAAGAAGAGATCGAAGGCAAATTCCCATACACATTGAAAGATACATTCATGGGATTCCATTGTGGAAATACAGCATCCAGCAAGCTTTCCTTCTGCGAGATGAAATACCAGAAGATCATGGCTCGTGCACTTCCTATCGAAGTTACAAACGGAACTCTTGAAGGAGACATCAAACCAGGAGATATCACATTCTTCCGTCTTCAGAGTACAGCAGATTCGAAACTTCGCGCTTACATCGCACATGGTGAAGTATTACCAGTAGCTACAAGATCATTTGGATCAATCGGTATCTTCGCAATTCCAGAGATGGGCAGATTCTATCGTCACGTATTAATCGAGAAGAACTTCCCACATCACGGTGCAGTAGCATTCGGACATTACGGAAAAGCTTTATATGAAGTATTCAAATACATCGGAGTTCCTGTAGAGGAGATCGGATACAATCAGCCAGCTGGTGATCGCTACCCAACTGAGAATCCATTCGCATAAGAAAATATGAAGCAAAACCATTTTAGTACATAAATATCTTTGTACCGTATATGTATATAAACGCAGGTACGCTTCCGCTACGTTGGCTCGTGCAGCGGTACTAAGCGACCATAATACGGTCGCTAAGGACCGGCCTCGCCAGAGTACCTGCTTATTCTATACATACACGGTACAAGATATATCCACGCTGAGGTGGTTTTGCAATCATACATAAAGTAGAATACGAAAACATATAGCGTGTTGACATCCTGCACTGTGCATACCAAGCACATGCAGGATGAACTATGAGTAGTGAGTTTTCGCTATATACATATTGTGTGTTTATATAGTCGATGGAAGAA
>CAZTGP010000105.1:0-8166 GCA_964613325.1 uncultured Roseburia sp.
CATATAGAGTGCGTAACATTGCTCCAAAGGAAAAATACCTGAAACTCCTTGAATTTAGGCACTTTGAGCGACATATACTGTTCTCGCAAAGTGACCGAAAAGAGAAGAAAAAGGCAATTTCCAACGGAGTAAATGTCCAAGTGGTTGTGAAGGTGTAGTTCGGAAACACAAAAATCTATCGTTCATATTTCATCAATAATGACTAACAATTCAATAAGGTAACAAAGTGGTCTGAGCCGCTTATTTTCAAGTGATTTTGGAAATAAGCGGCTCGTTTTGTTTTGTTAGAAATTATCTGGCAAACAGTATTTTTTAGGAGGTAATTGATTTTATGAAGAAAAAAGAAGAATTGTATTCTTGTTCGCAACAAGACCATAGTGCAATGGCTGAAACGGATATAAGGATGGTTCCCATTGCAGATTTACACAACTTTGAGGGGCATCCCTTTAAGGTAGAAAATGATATGGCACTTTTTGAGTTGATGCAGAGTATTGAAAAAGAGGGTGTCATTGTTCCGGCATTGGCAAGACCGAGAGCAGAAGGCGGCTACGAGCTGATTGCCGGACATAGAAGAAAGGCTGCCAGTAAATGGGCAGGACTTGATGTAATGCCTGTGGTAATCCGAGAGCTTGACGATAATCAGGCGATTATAGCTATGGTGGACAGTAATCTGCAAAGAGAACATTTGAAACCAAGTGAAAAGGCTTTTGCCTATAAGATGAAGCTTGATGCAATGAAGAGGCAGGGGGCGAGGACTGATTTAACTTTTTGCCAAGTTGGCGAAAAGTTAACATCGTCACAATTTGTGACAGGGACTTCGGACCAACTTGGACCGAAGTTAGCAAATCCCACATTACAAACTCATTCGTTGACAGGGGGATATGACAACAATGGTAAATGGATAATGTTACAAGACAAAGACGTTGAGGATGCAATTATAAGAAGTAATCAAACATTGGCAATGCAGACAGGAGAAAGTCAAAGGCAAATATCGCGATATATCCGTCTTACCAATCTCATCCCTAAGCTTCTTGATATGGTAGATGATGGAAAGATTGCTTTTACCATTGCGGTGGAGCTTTCCTATCTGACAGAGGAGCAACAGTATGAACTTTATGAGGTTATGGATATGGAGCAATGCACACCGTCGTTATCTCAGGCAAATCGTATAAAGCGAATGAGTCAGTCTGGAGATCTGGATATGGATGTAATGTTTCTGATATTAGAGCAGGAAAAACCAAACCAGAGAGAGCAGATTAAATTGCGTGCGGATGCTGTGGAAAAGTATTTCCCAGAAGGATATACACCTAAGCAGAAAACAGCGTTGATTGAACAGCTTTTAAAGGAATGGCATGAAAAACAGCAACTTGATAAAACAAAAGGTCTTGGCACCAGCAGGGGCAAAGCGAGATAGGAGGTCGTTAAGATGAGCAATGAATTATCTATATTTGAAGCTATGGGCGGAACATACAGGAAGGTGGATGGCATTTTGTATCCCAATATTAGTGAGTGTTCGGATAATACTTTATCCGTCACAATCACTGATGTGGGAAAATATGGTCTGATTTGGATTTCTTATATGAAAGAAAATCATATAGACCGATACAGCCACCATATCCGTATGGGGCTGCTTCAGCGTAAGGCACAGGAAGTAAATGAAGAAGCTTATGAGATGTTAGATACGATTATGAATAAGTATCTGGCATCACATAAACCGAAAGACAGTAACTCCACAATGGAAATGTGGAAATTAAGAGAGCAGGCTAAACAGCTTGCGGAGGAGGTTATTTATGGAGAGATTGTATACCAGTATCACTAATGAAGCACAGAATAACAACTATTTGCAGACCGGGAGAGCCGGGGAAAGAGAGGATTTTATGAGAGAGAATTTATTTATGACAGAAAACAAAAACGAAGCAGTAAAGATTGCACTGGATCATGGTTGGAGTTCCATCAAGGGTGAGCATATTTTTATGGAAACCTCTGTTGTACCAGTGGAATACACACCATTAACCAACAACGGACTTTTGGAGTATAGGGGAAGAAAATATATCGTTGGTCAGGGTAGGCTTGGTAAGCAGGCAACCAAGACCGAAAACGATAATTATTTTCTTCTGACATTGGCGGGAATTGCCAAGGAGCTTAGAGTTCAGGGAAAAGAACAGGTTGAGCATGTGGAATTATATGCAGGCGTACCGCTTACCCTGTTCGGTGCGGAGAGAAAGGAATTTCGTGATTACCTGTGGCATAAGGAGCATATTTCATTTGATTTTGAGGGAGTACACTATTCCTTTTTTATTGACAAAGTAAAGATTTATGCCCAGTGTTATGCTGCCATTGCAAACCGTATGGGAGATATGGACAGACTCAGATGTGTGGACCTGGGTTCTTGGACACTGGATGTACTTAGTGTAAAGGACCGAATTCCTATGGATAAGGATGCTTATACCTATGAGATGGGTCTGATTACTACCATTGAACGCATTAAGAAGGATGCGTTGCCGGCGCTTCACTGTGAAATTCCGGAGGATGATATTATTGATGTTATCCGTGGAAAACAGTCCAATGTAAATGTTGATTTCATTCCATTTATTGAAAAGGGATTGCAGCAGTATGCCGACGAGGTGGAAGCAAAGCTTCGTGAGATTAAGGTAGACCTTGCCCACGAGAACATTGTGTATGTGGGTGGTGGTGCCTGTGTGATGAAGCGTTTTGGCAGAACAAAGGGCAGAAATATCCAGTATGTAACGGATGTGAAGGCAAATGCCATTGGCTATCGTTATCTTGCTGAGAATCTGGGATAGGAGGTACCTATGGGAAATGCAATATCTTTTCGGTTGAATCAGAAATGTGAAAGTGACAGAAAAATCCTTGCATGGCTGGAGGCGAAATCCAGCCAGCCTGGATACCAGAATCAGACAGAGCTTATCAAGCAGGCGTTACTTGTTGCTATAGAACAGGAAAGCAACGATATTCATGAAATGGAAATTACTGAATGGATGGAGAATGCAATTCATAAAGTAACTCAGGAATTTACAAAGGTGGTGCAGGAATCTTCCCAGAATGTGGCGAACAATATGTTTGCAGGAGTTCTTGGGACGATGGCACAACAGATGAATATGGGAGTTATGCCAATGAATCTCGGGCAAGTACAACAGGTGGCAATGGCTGGATGTGCAAATCCTTATGTTATCAGTAATGAAGCGTCAAAACCTGTTACAGAGAGAAACTTACAAGATAATGAGCTTGTATCAGATAATTCCATGTTAATGGATAATGATACAAGAAGTAAGCTTGGAAGCCTGTTTGATATGGATGATGATTAAGATGAAAAAGTCGGTATGACGGACTGTTTTACAAAAAGGTGTGGTGTAATACACATTTACCTTATTTGTAGGACAGTTCTTTTAGTATGGGAAAAAGTGTCATATAAACTTCATACAGAGTTAGCCAAGCCTTTGGCATAAAATAAAGTCTGCTTGCAGGCTTTATTTTTTTGCCATAAGGCGGGAGCAAGCTGGGGCTTGGGGATGCCAAATCCCCAACAAGTTCTGCCCGTGTATATACAGGGCGGAACTTGCTCTGCCTTATGCGACGTATCCGGAGCTTATGCCGACTTAGGTCGGCACGCATCAGTGGAAATAGGATTTCTTTTATAAATGATGCACAGAGCCATAGCGGGATTTCATATGGAGAGCGTGTTTAGTGGATTTTCTGTAAGACAGGTGTATGACAGATTTCTGAAATATATATCCACGAGCTATGCGAGTGTATCCGTGAACGACCATAGGGGAGTGAGCGTAGACCGGAGGGAGGAGCGAAAGCGACGGCGAAAAGCATCTGCCGTATCCGGCAGCAATATTTTTCTATCAGAGATGCAATTAACAATATAACAGTTTTTAGGACATGAAAAGCAGGTGAGAAATTGCCTGCTTTCTTTATGTCAGATTGGAGGTTTTTTATGAGAAACACAGATAAAAAGAAAGAGAATAAGGTTTTGATGTCTATGCGTATTTCCGCAGAGGATAAGGAACTGATTGAGGAAAAAGCGAGAAAAACCGGGCTTACCACATCGGAGTATATGAGACGATGTGCTTTGGGCAGGAAGTTACCTTGCTATGGAGATACCAGTCTTTTAAGGGAGTATTCCATGCAGCTTGGAAAGATTGGCTCGAATCTGAATCAGATAGCAAAGCATTTGAATGGTGGTGGGGATTTTTACAGCGTTTATTATGAAGTAAAGGAAGTCATAAGGGAGTTGATTGATTTGAAGTTTAAGATTCTGCCGGCTCTTGAGGATGTTGCCTGTGGTAAAAAACGCAGGCGTAAAAGCGGAAAGGATGGTGAGAGCTAATGGCGATATTGAAGCATATTTCAGTAAAGAACAGATTTTATTCAGATGCAGTAGAGTACCTGACCTGTCAGTTTGATGAATATACTAACAAGCCCATTCTAGATGAAAAGGGCAGGATTATGGAGCGTGAAAACTATCTGATTGATGGCGTGAATTGTGATGTGGACAGTTTTGGTGCAGAGTGTATTGAAACCAACAGATTTTATGGAAAGAACAATTCTGTGAATGATGTAAAGGCACATCATTATATTATCAGCTTTGAACCGGAGGATGATATTACAATGGAACAGGCAATGGAGTTTGGAAAGAAGTGGCTTGCAGAGTTTGCTCCGGGGCATCAGGCAGTAGTTGCAGTGCATCCGGACGGTCATAATAACAGCCAGAATATGCACATTCACATGGTTATCAATTCCGTGCGGAAATTCCCCGGCAGGAAAAGCATATGGCACGATAAACCATGCGAGTGGAAGCAAGGCTGTAAGCATAAAAGCACCGGTAAGATGATGTATCATGCAAAAAAGTGGGTAATGGATAAGTGTATCCGTATGGGATTGGGGCAGGTGGATTTACTTGCCAGAAAGCATAAGGATAATTACTGGGTGGAAAAACGCCTTATGGATAAGAATGCATCAGATGGTGTGGGAGTTACTTCCGACCGGGAACTTATAAGAAATACCATTGACAAGATTCTGCCGACGGTAAATTCATTTGAACAGCTGATAGAGTATCTGCGTGCAATTTACCACTGGACGATTAGAGTTACGAATAAAACTGTGACTTTTGCCATGCCGGATATGAAGAAAGGAATCCGAGGTAATAAGCTGGGAGAAGGTTACGGAAAGGCAGAACTTGCGGACAGGATTAGAGGTTTTGTTGCAGAAAGGGAAGCAAAAGACCTTGCCATGAAGCAGATGGAAGCAGAGATTGAGGCATTGATTCAGGCAGAGCAGGAGAAGAAGCGAAAACAGGCAGAAGAACTGAAAAAGAGGGAAGGGATATCAGCCATAAGAAATCGTGTGGCTGAACGCAATAGCCGTAGATTTAATCTTTATCTGGATGAAATGGACAGAAAAGAGTGGAATAATGCTTATCTGGACTATCTGGAAGGTCAGGAAATATCGGACTGGAAAACAGCTACAGAAGAAATGATTTCTACACCGATTATGACCAGAGTGGAATTTGAAGCAATGCAGGAAAAGCAAGATAAGATGGGGCAGGCTGTTTCGTCATATACGGAGACTCCTGTTATTGATGAAGTGGTTGCGGAGAATGAAGAATCTGTGGTTGAGATAAATGATATAAGTGTGGAAGAAGTTGTTGCTGATTTTTATGAAACGGATGCAGTGTTACAGGAATCGAAGGCTGAGGAGCAAATCGTGGATGTTGTATTAAAAGCAGAGAAATCTGAGCAGATTGATTACACTGAACTTTCTTTGGAGGAGCGTGCAAGAATCCTTCCGGCACCTACGGATGATTTTGAAGCAGAGTTTAAAGCATTTAAAGAGCGTATGGGTTATGTGGGTGCTAAGCTTGCAAGTATCCAGTACAAGATGGAAATTTATGATGAGTTTCGGGAAGAGTATGATTACCGCAATCGTTGCCAAAAGGTTGAGGAAGTCAGAACTGCAGATAGAAGCAGGGGAGCGAGATAATCGCTCCTGAGCTTTATGGGGAAAGAAAAAATGATAAGATTTCAGATTGTGAATAGCAGATGTTATGTTATAATAAGTGTGAGTGTGTGTGAATTTATGCTCAATTTGAAACCTTAGAAAAGCTATCTCCTGATTAAGCAATTTATGTGCATGGTTCAGGAATAGATAAATCGAATGGGGGATTATAAGAGAATATGAACAAAAGAATTGTAATCTTAACAAAGTCGTCAAAATTTGGACAGCTCTGTGTTGCTGGAATTGATTATGAAAATGGTGAATGGGTTCGTTTGGTCAGTACGGATGCTTCAACGCATGGAGCAGTATCTTATTCAGATTTGCAGTTTGAAAATGGTCGGAGTGCAGAATTGTTGGACGTTATTGATGTAGAAGTAACAGGAAGTGAAAATAATCCAGTTCAACCGGAAAACTATGTTATTGATAGAGATTACTATGTTGGATATGTAAAAACTATTTCTATAGAGGAAGCAATTAAATTGTACAAAGGACTAGGTGAACCGTTTATACTTGGAGATTCATCGTATTATGTAGATGAAGAAGTCGTTGCAACATTGGGAAGATCGTTATCGTTGGAAGTGGTAGATAATTTACGATTTGAACAAGTTGTAAATGATTCGGGACAACCTAAAACCAAGTTATCATTTGAATATAACAGACATCATTATTCAAGTATGTCAGTTACAGACCCAAGGTTTTATAATGTGCATGATGGACAAGAATTTGGGCAAGCAGCTATAGTAGTAAGTATAGGAACTCCATTTAGAGGAAGGTGTTATAAATTTGTAGCAGCTATATACCCATTAGTTCCATTTTAAACAAATTAGCATAGACGGGAGAAAACAATGTTATTTACCATAGGACATACAAATCATTCTCGCGAAGATTTCTTAAAACTTCTAAAACAGCATGAAATCACTTATTTGTTGGATGTTAGAAGTACACCGTTTTCACAATACACAAGTCAATATAACAAAGATGTAATTTCTGAATTCTTGCAAAAAAGTGGTATTAATTATTGCCATATGGGGAAGTTCTTCGGAGCGAGGCCGGAGGATAAGTCATTATATACAAAAGAGAATTATTTAGATTTTGAAAAAATGAGAGCCTCAGAATTGTTTAAAAAAGGTTTTGACAATGTGATGAAGGGACTGGCAGATGGCAATAATATAGTATTAATGTGCACTGAAAAAGATCCTATGGATTGTCATAGGGCAATAATGGTTGCACGTGGTTTTGAGTTACAAGGAATCGATGCAAATCATATTTTGCCTGACGGAAAATTGCAGACTCAAAAGGAATTAGATGCTCGTTTATTGGATAGATACTTTGCTGATAGACATCAAATGTCATTTTTGTCTAATATTAGTGAGATTCCCGAAGAGGAATTGCTTGTTGAGGCATATAGAAAACGAAATGCAGAAATTGGTTATCATAATGATTCTTTACAATAAAACGGGAGGTCAAAATGCAGATTTATACAATGGGATTTACACAGAAAGATGCTAATGTATTCTTTACCAAGATTGAGAAGGCAGGAATACAGATGCTAATTGATGTAAGGCTAAATAATCGCTCTCAATTAGCCGGATTTACCAAGGAAAAGGATTTAACATATTTTTTGAAAAAGATATGCAATTGTGAGTATAGTCACATGTCTTCTTTTGCACCTACTAAGGAAATTCTCGACGACTATAAAAAGGGCAAAATTACATGGAATGGATATGTTGAGCAGTTTATACCTTTAATTGAGAGAAGAGCAATAGAAAAGACGTTTGAGAAGAACTACTCAAAATACGATAAGGTTTTGCTGCTTTGTTCAGAACCCACACCTGAATGTTGCCATAGAAGATTAGTTGCCGAATATCTTGCCAGCAAAATTGACTGTGAAATTATTCATATCTAAACCTTGTGAGTATGAAACGTCGTATGACAAATTTATTCGCATTTGGTGGTGTGGAGGACATGCAATCGACTATAGATTGGTACAATATTTTCTATCTTTAAGACTGATACTGGTTAACGTTTGGAAAGAAAGCAAAATATAGTCAGAAGGTTTATGGGATAATGGTAAGTCGAAAAGGTTATACTATTCTTAATGTGCTGATTTTGAAGTTGATTATATGGCTGTGAACTTTGAATTCT
>CAZTGP010000106.1:0-7769 GCA_964613325.1 uncultured Roseburia sp.
TTGGTTTATCCTATTATTGGTTTATCCTATTATTGGTTTATCCTATTGTTGGGTTATCCTATTGTGTTTTAATATGATATCATTCCATGAAATTTTCAATGATTTCTTTGAAAGCTCTACCATCTGTAATATGACAATACAAATTTTGCTGCCCCAATCTCTTCCTTTTACCACTTTTTACTGTGTTTCATTGTTTTTACCAAGTTTTTGAGTTTCCAACCTAAACCGAAAGAACCTGCCACTGGCAGCTTCTTCGGATGCTTGGCAACACCAAACACCACACGTTTACGTGCGATTCTCATAGAACTGCAAAAAACAGCAGAGAATGCTCCCCACTGTTTTGTGCAATATGTCAAAATATTTAGTTATTAAAATTAGAATTCAAATTTCTTAGCGAAATATGCGTCAAGCTCATCAATTTTGATGCGCTCCTGCTGCATGGTGTCACGGTCACGTACCGTAACTGCTCCATCCTCTTCGGAATCGAAATCATAGGTTACGCAGAATGGTGTTCCGATTTCGTCCTGACGGCGGTAACGTTTACCGATGGTTCCTCTGTCATCGAATTCGCAGTTATATTTCTTTGCCAGCTGTGCAAATACTTTCTCAGCGCCTTCGTTTAATTTCTTAGACAGTGGAAGTACTCCGACCTTAACAGGTGCAAGTGCTGGATGGAAGTGGAATACGGTTCTCACATCGCCGCCTTCTAATTCTTCCTCGTCATATGCTGCGCAAAGGAATGCCAATACCACACGGTCAGCGCCAAGGGAAGGTTCAATAACGTAAGGAACATATTTCTCGCCCTTCTGATCATCGAAGTAAGTGAGATCCTGTCCAGATACGTTCTGATGCTGGTTCAAATCATAATCGGTACGATCTGCGATTCCCCACAGCTCGCCCCATCCAAATGGGAATAAGAATTCAATATCGGTTGTTCCCTTTGAGTAGAAGCATAATTCTTCTGCTGAGTGATCACGAAGTCTCATTTCGTCTTCTTTGATTCCGAGAGAAAGTAACCAGTCACGGCAGAATGCTCTCCAGTACTGGAACCATTCCATATCTGTTCCAGGCTCACAGAAGAACTCTAATTCCATCTGCTCAAACTCTCTGGTACGGAAGGTAAAGTTACCAGGTGTGATCTCATTACGGAAAGATTTACCAATCTGTCCAATTCCAAATGGGATTTTCTTGCGGGAGGTTCTCTGTACATTTTTAAAGTTAACAAAGATACCCTGTGCTGTCTCTGGTCTTAAATATACGGTATTCTTCGCATCCTCTGTAACACCCTGGAAGGTCTTGAACATCAGATTGAACTGGCGGATATCTGTAAAATTGTGTTTGCCGCAGGTTGGACATGGTACATTATGATCTTCAATGAAGCTTACCATCTGCTCATTTGTCCATCCATCAACAGAGCCATCTAATTCGATGTTGTTCTCCTGTGCAAAATCTTCAATAATTTTGTCTGCACGGAAACGCTCATGACATTCTTTACAATCCATAAGTGGATCTGAGAATCCACCTAGATGACCAGATGCCACCCAGGTCTGTGGATTCATAAGAATCGCACAGTCAACACCGACATTGTATGGGTTTTCCTGAATAAATTTCTGCCACCAGGCTTTCTTTACATTGTTCTTTAATTCCACACCGAGATTGCCATAATCCCAAGTATTGGCCAGGCCACCATATATTTCAGATCCTGGATATACGAATCCTCTTGATTTTGCTACCTGTACGATTTTGTCCATGGTTTTTTCCATAACATGTTCCTCTCATTCTCTTTATCATTTATTTCTTACCTAGATATAAATCCAGATTATTTACTTTATTTACTTCATTTACTTCATTTGCTTTATTTGCTTTATTTACTTTATTTACTTCATTTACTTCATTCACTTTATTTACTTTATTTACTTTATTTACTTTATTTACTTTATTTATAGATAACATAGGTATAAACATTGCTAAATTCACTTGCTGTGGGATTCTTGACAGTCTCATTACCGAAGTCAAACTTCTTCTCTGTGGTCTCCTCTGTACCTGTCAGCATCTCATCCTCATCCACACTCATATCTTCCTCGGTACTTTCCACTTCGGTTCCATCGATTGTCTCTGTTACCCCTTGGGATTCCGTAGATTCAAGCTCGGTCAAAAGGTTCTGCCCATTTTGAATGGATACTGTGTTCTTATCCTTTAATGCCACATTCTCAGTTGACACATAAAGAATCGTACCTGGCACGTTCACACAAGTATTTTCTTTCACAATTGCTACCTTTAGCTTGTCATCATCCATGAATTCGGATGCGTCTATCTTGTCTTCCACAGAGCCTTTCTTTACAGATACAAATTGTGTATCAAATTTGTAGCCTGCTGCAAGAGCTTCTGCCATAGAGCCTGTGAATAATTCAATCCCATTGAAGGAGCTGAAATCCTCCATACTCTTATATTCCAATGTCAGAGTTGCTTTGCCGTCCTTTACGGATATTTTCTTTAATTTTACCGTATTCTTTCCATTATCTGCTGTATAATTATCGATTGTCTCTTTTACATAGTCTTCCAAATCGCTTTTTGCATATGTATCTTCGTCAAATTCTTCCACATCTGTTGTAACAATCTTCCCATGCTTTAAAACAAATATGGTATTTTCATCCGTCTTATATGAGCCACACCCTGTAAGCATTCCGACACACATTATGAATACAAGTGCAATTGCTGCAAATCTTTTCATGTCATCCTCCTATATTTCCTGCGTTAGTCTTTGCTATTATACACTTTTCATTTTTTCTTTTCAACCGAAAGGGGCGGTTTATTGCAAAAGAAAGGCATTCCCCTGTTCAAGGACTTCCAAAGACTTAAAGGTATGATGCACATATTGCTTCATGTACTCTTTCATAAGCTTCTTCATCTCACACAGCACCTCATCGGATACTGCAAATGAAAACAGCTTCTCTATGCTGGAAGACACAATATATTGAAATGCGTACCTGGTCGATTCCAAAATCCGAACTCCTGGCACCTGTCTTCCACATTTCTGGCAGAACATTCCACCTCTTGGCACCGAGAAAATCGTAAGCTCTTCCTTTTTATGACAATGCATGCAGGAAAACACATTGGGTCCCTCACCATTGATCGTGATGGCCTTCAGTTCAAACACAGCCCGAACCAATTCGTTGTCTATGTTCTTGCTCTCCAAAGCCCGCAGCGACTGATAGAGAAGCTTTAGCATCTCCTTCTCATCATTATTCTCCTGACAATAGAATTCTACGAATTCCAGAAAATAGAATCCATAGTACGCCGCATCCAGATCCGCTGCCATATTCCGGAAATAGTTATGTATCGTTGCCTTTGTAAGGGTATAGGAGCTTCTTCCTTCATACAATTCGAATTCACCAAAAGAAAAAGGATTGGTCGCAGCAAGGAGCTGGCTGTTTGGCCGCCTGGCTCCTCTTGCAAATGCTGTGATCTTTCCTCTTTCTTTTGTAAGGATTGTAATTCTCTTATCGTATTCACTGATGGGCATGGATGTCAGCACCATCCCGGTCAGAACTACTTGATTCATCTCTATTCCCTTTTTCTTGTCCGTCCGGACTATTCTTACAGTAGTCTAAATAATCTGCGACCTTACCTGTATTCCAAAATAATTCCCAGTTCTTCTCCACCAAAGCATTCCTCCATCCCGAATTCGGATGCTGTTCATCCTATAGTCTTTTCTAATCTAACGTTCCTAATTAGGATTTGCTTTGACTTGAGATACTATCCCCGAAAAAAATTGGAAATCTCACGAACTATTTTTCTTCTTTATATCCAAAGTTCTTAATCAAGAAGTCACTGTCTCTCCAGTCCTTCTTTACTTTTACCCAAAGCTTTAAATTTACTTTGGCATCTAAGAGCCGTTCAATTTCAAAACGCGCATTGGAACCAATCTTTTTAAGCATTGCTCCTTGTTTTCCAATGATAATTCCCTTATGGGAATCCTTCTCACACACAATGGTCGCATCAATATCAATGATATTGCTGTTCTTGCGCTCTTTCATCTGGTCAATTCCCACTGCGATACCATGAGGAATCTCATCATTTAACGCATGAAGCGCTTTCTCACGGATAATCTCCGCACAGATTGCACGCTCTGGCTGATCTGTGATGGTGTCTTCATCATAGAATTGTGGTCCATATGGCAAATATTTATAGATGCTGTCAATTACATCATCTGTGTTCTGTCCACGAAGTGCTGAGGTAGGAATAATCTCTGCGAAATCATAGATTTTGCGATAGGTATCGATATACTCTAGCACTTTTGCTTTTTCTACCGTATCCACCTTATTAATCACAAGGATTACTGGGGTCTTTACCTTCTTTAACTGTTCTGCAATATGCTGTTCTCCTGCTCCAATAAAGTTGGTTGGTTCCACAAGCCATAGTACAACATCCACTTCGCTTAGTGTCTTCTCTGCGACATTTACCATATATTCACCCAGCTTGTTTTTCGCTTTGTGAATACCGGGGGTATCTAAGAAAATGATCTGTCCCCGTTCCATATCCGTGTAGACCGTCTGTATACGGTTTCTTGTGGTCTGTGGCTTGTTGGATGTAATCGCAATCTTCTGTCCAATCAGTCGATTCATCAGTGTTGATTTGCCAACGTTAGGGCGTCCAATAATTGTTACAAATCCAGATTTGAAGCTTTCGTTCATATAATCTCCTTTTTCTTGTGTGATTAATACAGTGCAGATATTTCATCAAATAAATCTGCTTCCTTTTTAATATTGTCTTCGTTACCGATTACACAGATGGTATCATCTGTAAGTACTGCTTCCATCATATCTGCCAAATCGCGGATATCCTGTGCAGTTGCATTACGCACTTCATCGCGCTCTGCCTGTAATTCTTCCAATGTCAGTCCCTGCAGATATGCGGTCATTGCTCTGGCTCCCTTTGCTTCTGGATAAAGCGGAGTATCCATGCTGCTGAAGGTTCCGATAATATATTTAGTCATATCACGATCATCTACCTCGAAGTGTCTCAGGTATTCTGGGAGTTCGTCATAGATGGTAAGTGTTTTCTTAAGATTTGGATCACGGTAGGATACCAGGTAGGTCTCCCCGGAACGGAAAAATCCACTCATACAGCCGTATGCGCCACCCTTCACTCGAACATTAATCCACAGATAATCATAGCTTAGGATTAATTTCAAGATTTTCAACACCCCAGTATATTTGTATCCATGCTTAGAAAAATCACCAGCCTTTGCAACATATTGAATCTGAGAGGCATCCATATACCCTTCATTTTTCCTCTGGAGCGCAATTACTGCCGGTGCTCCTGCTTTTTGGCCTTCCTGCAGCTGTCCCAGATACTTCTGGAATACTGGAGCCGCATGATTGTACGCATTCTGATCACCTGTAAAGCTGATAAATAAGCGTTTGGTTGTAAAGATCGTGTCAATCAGTTCCTTCAGCTTGTCCTTTAACTGCCCCTTCTTCTCCTGAAAGTTGGCTTCTAAATCAGCAATGGTCTGATAATAGATAATTCCGTTGGTAGCATCCAAATAATAAGCGTATTTGGAATATGCGGTAAGCGCTCTCATGGAGGATACCGAATGCCCTGCACTGCTTAAGCTCTGCTGTAGTCTGGACTTGCTCTGTGCAAGAATCTCATACAAACGTTTCTCATCTTCCAAATCAGAGGATAACAGGATCTCATTTACGATCTTCATAGCCTCTTCTAGGTTATTTTCCAGAACCTTAATACGTACTTCGTATTTCACCTGCATCTGATTGGCACTCTTTGTGCCAGGATAGATGCTCAGTCCGCTGTTTACGCCACCAGTATAGATATTTACAGCATTTGCAAGCTCTGGATAGCTGTAGGACTTGGTATTTACATATCCGAGAATCACTTTTAAAATTCCAAGGTATGGAATGTCACAGGTAGGGATATCTGCCACATCGAACATAAATGTTGCATAGTCAATCCCATTGGTAAACACATCATGGCGAACCACTTTCATTCCATCAATGCTCTCTTCGATATTAGAAAATGGTAAGACTTCTTTTCGCATATCCTCTCTGGAAAGCATCGGAATCTTCTCTAATTCTTCCTTCGGAGAAGGCTCTTCCTGATACTGTTTCAGGTGCTTGGTCTCTTCGATAAGCTGCTTGATTTCATCGTCCGAAAGACTTGCTTTGTACTCTGCAAGCTTCTGATTCAGCGCATCTTCCATTTTCGCATTCAAGCCTTTCTCTGGCTCAATACAAACCACTGCCCCATGATTGTTATCTAGTAGATATTTCTGAATTAACTCCTCAAAATATCCCGTTTCTAATTGTTCCTTTAAAAACTGGAAGGTATCTAGACACTGTAAATGCATAAATGGCTTCATGTCATCGAACAGCCAGCTGTCAAGGCATTGAATTCCATAGAGAAGTCCCTTTGGAAACTGTCCAAAATCAGCTTCACGGAAACGGAATTCCGAGCTGTTGATTCCAGCAAGAAGTGCCTTCTTATTCAAGCCATTCTTAACCTGCGCTTCTAATGTATCATGGATAATCTGAAGGAAACGCTCCTTATCTTCCATATTTGCATTCTTTGCAATGATAGAAAATACAGGCTGCAAGCTTCCACTGTCAAAGCCTCCGGATATATCTTTCCCGATTCCAGCATCGATCAGCGCCTTTTTCAAAGGAGCACCTGGGGCACTAACCAGTGCATAATCCAAGATATCAAATGCCTGATAAAGCTGTCTGTCCAACACATTGGCAACACTTACATTATAAGAAAGATACGTGTTATCCTTTTCTGACTCATTGGATGCGATTGGATATTTCTTCACAACCTCTACCTTTTCGGCAAAAGGATTCTGTTCAAGAATGGTCGAATCCAGCTCAATCTGCTCGTATTTGCTTAAATATT
Organism: uncultured Roseburia sp.; assembly: GCA_964613325.1. Classification (GTDB taxonomy): domain Bacteria; phylum Bacillota; class Clostridia; order Lachnospirales; family Lachnospiraceae; genus Roseburia. The sequence goes on from CAZTGP010000106.1 coordinate 6,913, forward strand.
CTTTATCCATCCAATCAAGCTTCTCTGCCATATCCATATCACCATAGAGATAGATATAGGAATTCACTGGATGATAATATCTGCGGTGGAAATTCAGATAGTCTTCATAGGAAAGCTCTGGAATATGTTCTGGATTGCCACCAGAGTTCTTACTGTAGGTATTATCTGGGTAAAGCGCACTGTAAATCTCCTGCTGTAAGATCTCGTCTGGAGAAGAAAATGCACCCTTCATTTCATTATATACAACACCATTAATGGTGACAGGTGCATCCTCGGACTCTAATTCGTAGTGCCAGCCTTCCTGCTTGAAAATCTCTTCGTGTTTATAAATATTTGGATTAAATACCGCATCCATATAGACATCCATCAGATTCTGGAAGTCCTTCCCATTGCAGCTTGCAATTGGATAAATGGTCTTATCCGGGTAAGTCATTGCATTTAAAAATGTATTGAGTGAGCCTTTTACCAGCTCTACAAAAGGGTCCTTTACTGGGAATTTCTCGGAGCCACATAATACGGTGTGCTCGATAATATGTGGAACACCAGTCTCATCCTCTGGCGGGGTTCGAAATCCAATGTAAAATACCTTGTTCTCATCTGTATTTGAAATTGCAGCAATTCTAGCTCCGCTCTTCTTGTGGCGGATGATATAGCCAGTTGATGCAATATCCGTTAATTCTTCTGTGTCTAAAATCTCGTATGCTTGTAGCTCTTCCATGCGCATGAAATGTCCTCCATCTTTACGTGAGTATCGCTTTTGCTGTGAAACACGATAGGCATTCTATACTCACCAATAACCTTATTAGTATATCCCATTTTTTCCAATTGTACAACAGCGAACTCCGTACTGACCAGTG
>CAZTGP010000107.1:0-7591 GCA_964613325.1 uncultured Roseburia sp.
GTGAATAATATTATCTTCCATTCTTGTATAAATAACGCCTCTATATCTCTCTGCAAGATTGCGAATACTTGACAATCCGACTCCCTCATGTCCCTGTTTTGTAGAATATCCCTGTTTATATATATCGCGGACATACTCTGCATTTGAAGCGGTGGTCTTTAGTTCATTTGCGACATGAATCACAACAAATTCTCCGCGTTTCAGTATGTATAACCATATTCCATATGATTTATCCTGATGCGTACGTGTCTCATCAATGGCATTCTGCAATAGATTACTAATAATCTTATTTGTCTCATACACATTCGTAATTACGTGAGACAAATCATTTTGAATGTCCATATGCAATTCAATCCCTTCTCTGGCTGCAAGCATTCGGAAGTTATTTATCATAGCCGAAATTGCAGGATCCTTTATTGGAAGCACCATATTCATTGCTATAGAATCTTGAACAAGTTCATCAATATATTTTTCACATTCTTTCATATTTCCAGAATGAATCATCCCCGCTAAAGTCTGTACATGAAAATTATAATCATGACGTTGAGAGCGGATTACATTCATAAAACTCTGCATTTCATTCCGGTATTGTTTCTCTGCAAGAATTGCAATATTCTCTCTCTGGTAATCAATCAAAAGTATTACAAACCAAACACTTCCCCAAAATAATACAAATCCTAATATAACTATAATACAGACTGCAGAAATCGATATTTCACTATTTTGAAATGCCCAGTCCCCTATTTGAAATAGTAAAAAAACTGTCCCTAAAATCACATATACATGCTTATCACTGAATTTATACTTTTTTTCACCATCTGTTACATTATCGAAATAATTACGCCAATCCTTTTCTGGAAATAAATGAATGCATTTCCAAAGTAATATCACAAAAATCACGCAGCCACTCAGCGAAACATAGATTGGAAGTGTCATGATATACTCATTTTCTGTTGCAAGACTAATCACAATTGTATCTCTGGCGAGTAAATACACCCCATACAAAAGGGCTTCTGCGCCTTTTCCCACAAACAACACAATGAGTGTATTTCCATAACCACAGTTTGTCTGAATCTGTATAACAAGCAAATACATCAAGAAAAAAAGCAGTGATAACACTTCATGTTTATATTGTATCATCCCAATTTGAAATACAAACTCTATTAACGTTGCAATTGCAGATGCAAAAAAGCTGTGAAAAAACACTTCTTTCCGAGTACAATGAATAAAAGATAACGCAGTCCACCACGCAAGAAAATAGATAATAAATATAAAAAACACCATTGCCATTTTGAACTACGCACCTTCTTTCCAATCAAATTACGGTTATTTTAGCATAGTTACCTTCAGAAAAAAAGCTTGTCTTCACTAATAATGTGTAGTTTGCCCATAGTCTCCCTGCTCCGGCAAAAATATGTAGTAATTTTTCACATTGTAGGATATTCAATCATATGCTAAAATGTCAATGTCTGTAATGGAGGGAACAGATTTTGAAAAGTTAAGAACTTTAGCGCCATGCACCAGTGAGGACGTGAAGTACCAAGAGTTGTATCTCTGGTATTCACTGGTTAACGAGGAGCCAGGTTATCGAAATATTCGGCGGATGCCTGGACGCAGAACGGCTGCGTATACGAAGCAAAATAGGATGGTAACATCTGAACAAAGCTATCGTAACCGAACTTTGTACAATGACATTTGAATAATAAGGAGATTTAAATTATGTGTGGAATTATAGGATTTACAGGTAAATTGGAGGCACAGGACATCTTATTGAACGGACTTGCAAGTTTGGAATACCGCGGTTATGACAGCGCAGGTATTGCATACTTCAAAGACACCGGCAAGATCTCTATCCGCAAAACCGTAGGTAAAGTAAAGGATCTTCGCGCAATCTGCGACGACGAGAATAACTCTACCTGTGGTATCGGACATACTCGTTGGGCTACACACGGCGGTGTTACCAACGCCAATGCACATCCTCATAAAGTAGGTCAGGTGGCTCTGCTCCATAATGGTATTATTGAGAATTACCATGAACTTGTAACCAAATACGATCTGGGTGATCAGCTTCTCTCTGAAACAGATACAGAAGTTGCTGCCGCTCTTATCAACAAACTCTACAATGGAGATCCAAAAGAAGCACTTCGCAAAGCCGTAGCCGAAATCGTAGGCTCATTCGCTTTCTGTGTTCTTTTCAAAGATCATCCAGGTGAAATCTATGCAGTACGTAATGTCAGCCCAATGGTAGCAACTCATTGTGAAGATGGTTCTTTCATTGCATCTGATCTTACAGCATTTATCACATACACCAAACGTTACTTTATCGTTCCTGAATACCATATTCTCACTATGACTGAGGATGCTATCCACGTTGAGGATCTTGATGGTAACGCTTACGAACCAGAATACTTAGAAGTGAACTGGGATGTTTCTGCAGCACAGAAAGATGGCTATCCACATTTCATGATCAAAGAGATTCACGAACAGCCAGCTGCTATTACAAGAACGATCACACCTAGAATCAAAGATCTGCTTCCTGATTTTACAGAAGACAATATCCCAGATTCTCTGTTTGAAGATGTAACCGACATAACCATCGTTGCCTGCGGTACTGCAATGTATGCTGGTATGGTTGGAAAATCCCTGATTCAGAGCAGACTTCGTCTTCCAGTAACCGTAGCAATTGCTTCCGAGTTCCGTTATGAAGAGCCAGTCATCTCTGAGAAAACACTTGTAATCGTTGTATCTCAATCAGGAGAAACCATCGACACCTTAGAGGCACTTCGCCTTGCAAATAAATATACCAAGAAAACACTTTCTGTTGTAAATGTAAAAGGTTCTAGCATCGCTCGTGAAAGTAATTATGTGCTTTACACGCATGCTGGCCCTGAAATTGCAGTTGCAAGCACCAAAGCTTACACCGTTCAGGCAGCAAGCTTTTATCTGATCACTTGCAAGCTTGGTCTTGTTCAGAACAAGATGACTACAGAAGATGCTCATGAATTCATGCGCAACTTACAGGAAGTTCCAAATTTTATCGGAGAAGTCTTAACACAGGCTGATGATATCAAAGAAATGACCAAACGTATGACCAACTCTACCAATGCATTTTTCATTGGACGTGGTCTTGACTATGCCCTTAGCATGGAGGGTGCACTTAAATTAAAAGAAATCAGCTACATTCATGCTGAGGCATATGCAGCTGGTGAATTAAAGCATGGAACCATCGCTTTAATCAGTGAAGGAGTTCCAATTATCGCTGTAGCTACTCAGAAGCATGTGTACAGCAAAGTTATTTCCAATATCCGTGAGGTAAAAGCAAGGGGTGCTTATGTAACACTTCTTACGAAAGATAAAGAAATGACCGATTCTTCGGTTTGTGATGTACATATCAGTTTACCAGAGACACCGGATGAATTCAGCATCTTCGAAGCTGTTGTTATCTTCCAGCTGATTGCATATTACACATCTGTTGGAAAAGGACTGAATCCTGACCAGCCAAGAAACCTTGCAAAATCTGTAACAGTAGAATAAAAACACAAATTGTCATAGGATTAAAAAGAAAACCGGCATCCTTACATTTACTTGCCTTTGACCCACTTCGGGTTCGGACAGCGTAAATGTAATAGGATGCCGATTTTCTATTTTTTATATAAGGAATTTTAGTCTGTCTTTTTACTGTGTATACATGATACGCTCACTGTTAAACAGTTTCGATAAAACGCCAACCAGTACGCCAGCATAAATAACATCAGATACCACTGTAATAACAATATTCACAATGTTGAAGTCCATTGAGAAGATTCCGCTTAAGCACTGTACATTATTATACAATGGAATCAGATACCAATAGAACTCGGTTGGTGTTCCTTTCCCCATCATTGTTGATATTGCAAGTACCATCACAATGATCATAAGTGGCATTACTGCAGTAGATGCTTCCTTGATTGTCTTTGCAAGTGCAGAGATAATGGAGATTAAACCTACCATAAGTAAAGTTGCTGTCAGAATTACAAAGAGCAGTAATACGTAATCTGATGGCTGATAAACATTACTAATGGATGCATCTTCTCCCATTCCCTGTACCATCTTGGGAAGTGATAACATAATTCCAACAAAGCTGGATAATCCGCTTAAAATACCCATTACACTTAGACTTAGCATTTTACCAAGTGCAAGCTGACTACGTTTCATTGGTGTAACAAGAAGGGTTGCAATGGTTCCTCGCTCCTTCTCGCCTGCAATGGATTCTGCTGCAATTCCAAGGCATCCTGAGAATAAGAACATCATAATTAACATTGGCATTAACATTGCAAAGAATTGAGCCATTTGATCTTCATCTGTAGCAACATCATACTCCTTATCGCCCGCATTGACATCAAACTTGTTTGCCATGCTTGATTCCACCTGATCTGCAACTGACTCAAACATACTGTATGCTGCGGATGAAGTAGTAGACGCAGAGTTCAAATATACCTCGATGTTTGGTGCTGCCTCAGTTGCTTTCGACGCATCATAAGGAATCATCTTCTCATCAAAATTCTCTGGGAATACAATAACAAGATCCGTTGTCTCATTGGTCAAATCTTCTTTGGCTTCTTCCACATCTGCGTCTTTGATATCTGTTACATTCATCTTATCGATATCCGTAATCATCTCCATAGAAGCAGGAAGGTTCGCAATGCTTACATTGTATGTTTTATCACTGGTGTCAAACTGCTCACTCATTCCCTGTCCCATGAAGGAATACATTGCATAAATAATAATACCTGGCAGTAAGACAGAGGTAAATACCATTCTTTTATCGCCAAAGAAACGGGCGAATTCTTTTTTCATTATTGTAATTACATTATTTTTCATTGTTATCACCTACCGTTTCCAGATAAACATCGAAGAATTTATCTTCCAAAGTCTTTTCTCTCGTCAGTGCTTCAATTGTGTCACACACGTTCATACGTCCGTCAATTACGATTCCTGCTCGATCACAAATTTTCTCTACAAGGCTGAAAATATGGGTAGATACAATAATTGTTTTCCCCTCTGCCTTCAGTTCAAGCAAATAATCGGTAACAGTCTTTGCCGTAATAACATCCAATCCATTGGTTGGCTCATCAAAAATGATAATTTCTGGATCATGTACCAGAGAAATCACAAGAGATGTCTTCTGCTTCATACCAGTGGACATATTTGCAACCTTTACCTCTGCAAATTGATCAATTCCGAATCGTTTGAACATTCTCTCTTTTCTCTGATCCCGAACAGCTGGATCTACCCCATGCAATTCTGAGAAGAAATCAAATAAGTAATTTGGTGTAAAGAACTCCTCTAATTTCAATTCACTTGTAAGAAAACCAATCTTCTCTCTTACAATCTCTGGATTCTTCACAATGCTGGCGCCATCTAAAATTGCGTCCCCTGAATCCGGACGAATTAATGTGGACAGCATACGAAGTGTTGTTGTCTTGCCAGCTCCGTTTGGTCCTAGCAGTCCAAAAATCTCTCCACGGTATGCTTCAAAAGACAGATGGTTCACTGCCACTTTTGTAGTATTTGTGGTATTCTGAATTTTCTGCTGTTTCTTTGAAAGTTTAAATGTCTTACACAGATCATCAACTTTCAGGATTGTTTCACTTCCCATAATAATCTCCTTTTTTATATCAAACTGTAAGTGTTTACTGTTTATATGATACATATACAGCATTAACACTGTATTGTCAATACTTCCACCTCATTTTAAGGTTATGTTAAGAAAAGGCATAACGTCAGAAAGACTCCAAAAGAGAATCATTTTGCCTTCCAACGTTCTCTTTTGAAGTCTTTCTTATTATATCTTTAGCAACAAACACTACATTTTAAATGCTTCTGCAATTTCCCCTAGTTTTCCTGAATTGCTTGTTGTATTCTCCACTACACTAGAAACATTTTCAGACAATGTTACAACCTCTGTGGTCTTTTCTGCCACATCGCCAACTGCCTTTGCTGCTTCTGTGATGGTATCAGAGATGCCTGACACTGCTGTTACAATATCCTCTGAAGCCTGCGTAAGTTCATTCGTCATCTCATATATGGTGGACATTGCAGTCTCAACGCTCTTGGCATCCGCATCATACTGCTTACTAACTTCAACAAAGTTCGCATAGTCTCCCATGATCTGATTCTCCAGAAAATCCAATGTTGTCGTCATACAGTCTCCCATGTTGGATACTGCATCGTTTACTTCTGTTACAATCTGCATAATACCTTTTACTGTTTCTGTAGATTGTGAAGCCAGATTACCGATTTCTGTTGCAACAACTGCAAATCCTTTTCCTGCTTCTCCAGCTCTAGCCGCCTCAATAGAAGCATTCAGGGCCAATAGACTTGTTTGATCTGCGATTTCTTGAATGGTAGTCGCAAGAATATTGACTTTGTCCACTGCCTTGGAATTTTCCATTGCAACTTGTGTTTTCTCTCGAACATCCTCGTAAACAACACGTGTATTCTCACTGGACGTTAATGCACTCTGATTCATCTCCACTGCACGTGAATTAATCTCCTTCGCAAGTTCCACTCCCTCTACTGCTTTCTGATTGATGTTCTCTGTATTATTACGAATCTGTGTTACGTTTGAATCAATGGTCATGGTTGTGGCAGCTGTCTCTTCCATGCTTGCCGCAAGTTCCTCTGATGTTGCAGAATTATCCATACTGGCATTATTAATACGTATTGTCACTTCTGAAAGATTCTCTGCGTTTTCTCCCATCTGACCCGAGATATGGGTCAGCTTCTCTACCATATCATGCAAGCTCTTCTGCATCTGTACAGTGGCTCTGGCCATGGCTCCCGTCTCATCTGTACGCTTCTCCATTTCCGTCAAATCATCCGATACAGAGAAGTCCAAATCTGCTGTCTTCCCAATGATCTCCGTCATTACAGTTAGTGGCTTCGTAATCTTTGTAGCCATCACGATTCCAATAATAACTAATACAATAGCACATAAAATAATGATGATTGTCATGCTTGTGCCAAGCTCTGTGATGGACGCTAACGCATCCTTCTCATCACCTACGATTACAGTAACCCAGCCTGTAGAATCTGATACACTATATGCTGCGTATTTTACGACTCCATTCTCATCCGTGTAATGAAATACCTTTTCCTTCTCATAATTACCTGACGGAATTGCATCAACCAGGGCACTTACCGTACTATTAAATACTTCAGTATTCAACTTTTCTTCTCTTGGATGATAAAGGAACATCTTATCATTATCTACTACATATATGTAACTAGAATCAACCCCTTGAATTCCTACGTTCCCAACGATTTCTCCAATTACGCTTGCATTCACTTTCTCTTTCCCGAGCATCTGTACCTGATCGTCCACAAGATCTGTGCTCAAATTCACAATATCCTGCATATTATTCTCAGTTGCCGTGGTAACGGCCTTCTTCGCAGATGGGATAACTACTGCAACCATGATAACAGAAAATGCAAGAATACATAGAAGAATCAATGATAAAATCTTCATTTTGATGGATAACTTTACATTATTTTTATTCCCCTCTTGATTTGATTTTGTAGCCAAATAGATTTCCTCCTTCGTTTTAAA
>CAZTGP010000108.1:0-2578 GCA_964613325.1 uncultured Roseburia sp.
AAAACGAATACAATTTATGTATGAGAAGGGGCACTCTTCTATATTTGAACAGCTGATTACAGCCGACAGTGTGGCTGGTTTTGTGAATATGGCAGAGTATTTCTCACAGGTGAGTAAGTATGACCGTGGAAAAGTCGACGAATATCAGGAAGCCGTAACGGAGCTTACGAATGCGGAGACCACACTAAAACAGGAACACGCAGAGCTTGAGACCTTGAAAGCGGAAGTGGAACAGGATCAGGCAGCGGTGGAGCAGGTTCTTGGAAGCAAGCAGGAGGAGCTTGCGGCAATTAATAAAAATTTGGACAGTGCGCAGAATGAAGCGGCATCCTTTGAGAAGGAGATGCAGGCACAGGATGAGGCACTTGCATATATTCAGGCAGCGGAGGCAGAACAGAAAAGGCAGGAAGCAGAACAGCAGAAGCAGGAGCAGGCCAATAATGGTGCTGGTTCAGGTGGAAATACAAGTGGAAACACAACCGGAAAGCCAAGTGGGGACAATTCGGATGGCAATAATTCTGGAAGTAACTCCACGGCACCAGCCAGAATGACATGGCCAGTACCTGCATCCCGCCGCGTTACAAGTGATTATGGCAATCGTGATAACCCGACAGCCAGTACACCAAGCAGCCAGTTTCATAAAGGAATTGATATCGGTGCTCCAACAGGAACGACGGTTGTAGCTGCAGCAGCTGGTAAAGTAGAGCTTGCACAGTGGTCCAATTCGGCAGGAAACTGGATTATTATCAATCACGGGGGAGGAGTGCGCTCCGTGTATATGCATAATTCTAAGCTTCTGGTATCTGCTGGTCAGCAGGTGGAGGCTGGACAGGCAATATCTCTCGTGGGAAGCACTGGAGATTCCACGGGACCACATCTTCATTTTGGTGTTTCAGAAGGCGGAAGTTATGTTAACCCATGGAATTACCTGCAATAGAATGGGCAAGCGATGCATTTTCTAATAAGTGTTCAACAAATGAACATAATTGTATGCTAGATTATATGCAAGAGCAATACATTTTCCAACGAATAGGGTCGAGGCGGCAGTATTCGTGGTAGAAGGAAGGAAACAGGAATCATGAACAACTTTGATACAGAGAACGAGACGAAAGAGAACGGCTGGACACCAGGGACGATGCCTTCGCTGGAAAATGAATCAGGCAGTGGAAAAGACCTGGAGATGCTGCAAATGCAAGACCCTGAGCAGAAACCTAAAAGAACGCGGTCTAGTTTTGGGACGGGGATATTTGCAGGAATACTTCTCGGAGCGATCATTGCTGTTGGTGGAACCTATGGGATATGCCGCGCTGCGAATTTTCAAATAGTCATCGGTGGAAAAGGCGCAAGCACAGTTCGGAACACAAAGGTACTAACATCGGAAGCTGTAAATAAAATCGATGAAATCACCAAATACATGGACGTGTATTACTATGAGGACTATGATTTGGACGATGTACAGGATTCAATGTACGCCGGCTTGGTTCAGGGAATTGGTGATAAATACTCAACATATTATAATCCAGAGGAATATAAGGAATCTCAGGTTAGTACCACAGGAATCTATTATGGAATCGGAGCAGGATTAAAGCAGGATCCGGATACCATGCAGGTGTCTATTACGAAAATCTATGAGGGAACACCATCCGAGGAAGCTGGGCTGAAACAGGATGACATTATTATAACTGTTGATGGAATCGATGCTACCAGCAAGGAAGTGACAGATTTGGTCAAGGACATTCGGGGCGAGGAAGGAACAAAGGTACATCTCGAGATATACCGCCCAACCACAGAAGAGACATTAGAATTTGATGTGGAGCGCAAGAATGTTGAACTTCCGAGCGTATCCAGTCAGATGTTAAATGACAAGGTCGGATATATTCAGATTAGTGAATTTCAGAAGAACACTTCGACGCAGTTTGAGACAGCTCTCGCAGACCTCCAGGGAAAAGGCATGACTTCCCTAGTTGTGGATCTTCGCAATAACGGCGGGGGGCTTGTATCATCTGTGGTCAAAATCCTTGATGACATTCTTCCAGAAGGAACCGTTGTATACACAGAAGATAAATATGGCAACCGCCAGGATTATACTTCCAGCGGAGATACAAAGTTAGACATTCCAATGGCAGTCTTAATTAATGAGAATAGTGCCAGTGCATCCGAAATCTTTGCCGGCGCAATCAAAGATTATAAGTATGGAACCTTAATTGGAACCACTACCTTTGGAAAAGGTATCGTTCAGACGGTATATCCATTATCCAGCGGTGACGCAATCAAGATTACCACCGCTAAGTATTTTACACCAAACGGCAACTATATTCATGGGGTTGGCATAGATCCAGATGTCGAATTGGAATATCAATTCCTCGGCAGCCAGACCGATGAATACTCCGTCAACCTCGACAATCAAATCCAGAAAGCCCTAGAAATCCTCCAGTAGGGACGGGGTATTTCTTGTTTCGGGACGGGGTTTTTTCGGAATTGGGACGGGGTATTTCTTGTTTCGGGACGTGCACTTTTCAGAATTGGGACGGAGTATTTATGAAAAAACCCCGTCCCGAATCAGAAAAAACCCCGTCCC
>CAZTGP010000108.1:2678-7474 GCA_964613325.1 uncultured Roseburia sp.
CGTCCCAAAACAAGAAAAACCCCGTCCCAAGTCGGACATAGTATTTTGAAATGAAGTATGATATGATTACAATGTATGTACGTTAAATAAAGAAAGAGGTGATTCTGTGGTCGAATTAGACAATTTCAAGAGTGTTCTTGGAACATACAAAGCTCCACTACAGGAAGTGAGGGATTCACTTTGACCTGGCTAGCAAAGAGCAGAAGATCCAGGAGCTAGAACGCGAAATGGAGGCAGGGGATTTCTGGAATGACCCGATAGTCTCACAAAATAAAATGAAAGAGCTGAAGAGCTTGAAGGACGACGTAGCAACCTACGCGGAACTTGAGACACAGTTCGACGATATTGCAACCATGATTGAGATGGGATACGAGGAGAATGATCCGGAGCTGGTTCCTGAGATTCAGGAGATGCTGGACGAATTCATAAATACCTACGACGGAATCCGCATGAAGACCTTGTTGTCCGGAGAGTACGACAGAGACAACGCCATTCTGTCTCTCCATGCAGGCGCCGGTGGAACCGAATCCTGCGACTGGGCACAGATGCTGTATCGCATGTACTCCAAGTGGGCAGACAAGAAGGGATTTTCCCTGGAAGTGCTGGACTCATTGGACGGCGACGAAGCCGGAATCAAATCCATCACCTTTCAGGTTAATGGAGAAAATGCATACGGCTATCTGAAATCCGAGAAGGGTGTACACCGCCTGGTTCGAATATCGCCATTTAATGCAGCAGGAAAACGCCAAACATCCTTCGTATCCTGCGACGTAATGCCGGATATTGAAGAAGATCTGGATGTGGAGATCAATGACGATGACATCCGCGTGGATACTTTCCGGTCCAGTGGTGCCGGAGGACAGCACATCAACAAGACATCCTCCGCAATCCGTATCACCCACCTTCCAACTGGAATCGTGGTACAGTGCCAGAACGAAAGATCTCAGCACATGAACAAAGACAAAGCCATGCAGATGTTAAAGGCAAAGCTGTATTTATTAAAGCAGCAGGAAAATGCCCAGAAAGCAGCTGGAATCCGTGGTGAAGTAACAGAAATCGGCTGGGGCAACCAGATCCGTTCCTATGTTATGCAGCCATACACCATGGTCAAAGACCACCGTACCGGCGTAGAATCCGGCAATGTGGACGCAGTCATGGACGGCGTCATCGACCCATTTATCAACGGTTATTTGAAGTGGCTCTCACTGGGCTGCCCGAAGAATATGGGAGGCGACGAAGAATAAATGGACGGAAAACAGATGGGAATGCTCATTCTTATGGTGTTACTCCTGATTCTTGCCATCGCTGCATATATTGCATATCAGAAAATCCGTAAGCATATTACGGATTTTTCTGAAGCAGCATTCGGCACCAGGTGACAAACCAGATAGAGGACAATCGGGCAACGCAAAAATATGGTCTTTTCACAAATTCTATGAAGTAGACTATCATCATATCTAATTTACGAAATATAGGAGGATATATCTATGGGAATTATTAAGGCAATCGGTCAGGCAATTGGCGGTGGATTCGCAGATCAGTGGCTGGAGGTAATCGAGCCAAATGATATGGGGGAGCATACCGTATTTACAAATGGTGTCATGACCAGAAAAGGACAGAACACCAAAGGAACCAGCGACACTGTATCCAATGGTTCTGTGATTCATGTATATGATAACCAGTTTATGATGCTGGTGGATGGAGGAAAAGTCGTAGATTACACGGCAGAGCCAGGCTACTACAAAGTAGATAACTCATCACTTCCTTCGTTATTTAATGGAGAATTCAAGGAAACCTTAGGCGAGGCATTTTCCCGTATCAAATTCGCTGGACAGACGCCAACCGCACAGAAGGTATTTTTCATAAATTTACAGGAGATTAAGGGCATCAAATTCGGCACCCGCAATCCAATCAACTATTTCGACAGCTTCTATAATGCAGAGCTATTCTTGCGTGCGCACGGAACCTACTCCATCAAGGTAGTGAATCCACTGCAGTTCTACGCAGAAGTAATCCCGAGAAACAAAGACAAAGTGGATATCGATGAGATCAACGACCAGTATCTGTCAGAATTTTTAGAGGCCTTGCAGTCCTCCATCAATCAGATGTCCGCAGATGGCACACGTATCTCTTATGTGAGCAGCAAAGCTCGTGAACTTGGAAAATACATGTCGACCACTTTGGATGAAGACTGGAATCAGATGCGTGGTATGGAGATTCAATCTGTTGGAATCGCAAGTGTATCCTACGACGAGGAATCCCAGAAACTCATCAACATGCGTAACGAAGGCGCAATGCTTGGAAGTGATCCAAATGTGCTCCGTGGTATGGCGGTGAAGAACCTTACTGAGGGCGTGAAGAATGCAGGCTCCAATGGAGCAGGCGCAATGGCAGGATTCATGGGCGTTGGCATGGGAATGCAGCAGTTCAATTCTTCTATGGAAGGCATCAACCAGATGACCTCTGGAATGAATGGAGCAACAGGGGCTGGAAATGTAGCAGCAGGCGTGGCAGGAAATGCTATGGCTGGCGTAGCAGGAGCAGCAGGCACTTGGACTTGCGAATGCGGCACAGCAAATACTGGCAAATTCTGCAGCAATTGTGGTAAGGCGGCACCAGCTCCAGCAGCGACATGGACCTGTGAATGCGGCACCGTAAATACTGGCAAATTCTGCAGTGAGTGTGGGAAACCAGCTCCAGTCAAAGAGTGGACCTGCGAATGCGGCACCGTGAACACTGGCAAATTCTGTAGCGAATGCGGAAAGGCTAGACCATAATGGCAGTAATTAGTTATAAGTGTCCCAACTGCGACGGCGAGCTGATTTTTGATCCAAACACTCAGCAGTACAAATGTGAGTACTGCAATTCCATGTTCACCCAGGAAGAAGTGGATGCCATGGATAAGGCACAATCCACTGAGCAGCAGGACACAACCAAAGAGGAGGAAAATGCACAACGCGCTGATGGCGAGGAAGCGGTCGTCTACTCCTGCCCAAGCTGTGGAGCGGAGATTGTCACTGACGCAACAACCGCAGCAACCTTCTGTTATTACTGCCACAATCCAGTGGTATTAGGGGGAAGGCTGGAAGGCAAATATCTTCCACATAAGGTGATTCCTTTTAAAATGGATCGCAAGAAGGCAGAAGCAATGTTCTTAGAGGCCGTGTCCAAAAAGAAATTCGTTCCAAGAGGATTCTTCAATAAGAAGAACATCGAGAAATTGAGCGGTGTGTATTTTCCATATTGGCTGTACTCGGTGAATCTGGACGGCGAAGTGCAGGGAGAGGGCAAGCGAATTCGTACCTGGATAGCTGGGGACGAGGAATTCACAGAGACCAAGATCTATGAGCTGTACCGGGAAGGCAATGTCCAGCTGGATAATTTGCCAGAAAATGCATTGAAAAAGGCGAACGCTAAGCTGGCAGAAGGGGTACTGCCCTATCAATTCGAAGAGATGAAAGACTTCAATATGGGGTATCTGTCTGGTTTCATGGCAGAGAAACGCGATATTGAGTCACAGGACGTGCAGCAGGAGATGCAGCAGGAAATGCGTGAAAGTGCAGAACGCATTTTCCGTGATACCATGACTGATTGTGGAATCGTATCTGTAAAGAATGCGAATTTCCGCGCACTGGAAGAGGATTGGCAGTACGTGCTGCTTCCAGTATGGACGCTTACATATAAAGCCAGCAATGGAAAAATCTATTATTATTCTATGAACGGACAGACGGGAAAGCTCTGCGGAGAGCTCCCAATTGATTGGAAGAAAGTGCTTCTCACAGCAGCAGGCATTTTCACAGTATTGTTTGCATTCGGATTGTTAGGAGGGCTCTTGATATGGTAGGAAGACACATGAGAAAACTCCTAGCAGGAGTGTGCACCGGAATCACACTTCTTGGTGCAATGACAGTGATGGGAACGTATGATGCAAAAATCGGAGATTTTGCACAGGTATCGGCGGCGGAAAAAACAGATGCTGCGGATAGCGGTGTGAAATCGGGTAAGACTGCGGTGCAGGATGATGCAGATATTCTATCGCCGGAAGAAGAAGCTTCTATATTAAAGGAACTCGATGCATTTTCTAACGATACGGACTGGAATGCGTATGCGCTGACTACGAATGATACAGATGGCAGAAGCGGGCAGAAATATGCAGATGCGTATGTGGATCAGAACGCCTTCGGGAAGAACGGAGTGTGTTTCCTGATTGATATGGATAATCGGGAGATTTGTATATCGACAACAGCGGACGCAGTTGTGGTGTTAACCGATAAGCGGGTAGATGATATCTTGGACGATTCCTTCGAGTACGCCAGTGATAAGGAATACGCAAAGTGCTTTGCGGCAATGATTTCTGCGACTCAGAAGTACTATGACAAGGGGATCGCCAGCGGACAGTATACTTATAATAAGGATACTGGCGAAATTACAGCTCATAAGGTTCCAAACCGGATTACATTCTTAGATATATTGATTGCGCTTGGCATTGCTGCTGCGGCGGCTGGAATTACCATTGCTGGAATTGCAGGGAAATATCGCTTGAAATTCGGAACATGGAGCTATGACTTTAAGCACAATTCCCATCTGGATCTCCGCAGAAGTGATGACCGACTGGTGAATCAATTTGTAACACACCATCACATTCAGCGGGACAACGGCGGTGGAAATGGCTCAGGACGCAGCACCACCCACAATAGCAGCGGAGGCGGCACCCACGGCGGCGGCAGCCACAGCTTCTAACTTGGGACGGGGTATTCTTTGTTTCGGGACGGGGTATTTTGCAAAATACCCCGTCC
>CAZTGP010000109.1:0-7307 GCA_964613325.1 uncultured Roseburia sp.
AAACCTTAGTACTGTTACGTTCGTATTCAAGCGGAAGCGTGTTTTTCGTGGATATGATAGATATCCACTCGTCCTCCATGCTTATATACAAATTTAACTCAATGTTTGATACAACTCAATCATTGGTCCATAGATAGATGCGATGAGTCCACACACAATCAATGCCATGACTACAATAATCACTGGCTCCATTAAGGCCGTTGCCTGCTGGGTGGTTAATTCAACCTCTTCATCGTAGTAATTGGCAACATTGGTAAGCATCTGCTCCAAGCTACCAGTTTCCTCACCGATATTCACCATATGAATAACCATAGGTGGAAAGATTCCCGTTGCCTTTAACTGACCAGACATGTCCAAGCCTAAGCCAACACCATTCCGAACCTTTCGTAATGCATCCTTAAACAATACATTATTCATGGTTCCCGCTACTGTATCCAAAGCATCCATCATCGGCATACCTGCCTGAACTAAGGTACTCATGGTTCTTGCAAAGCTTGCACAGGCACTTTTGGTTACTAATTTGCCAAACACTGGAATCTTTAAGGTCAATTTTGCCAACGTATGTTTTCCTGCATCTGACGCCTTATAAGTCTTAAATGCCAGAACCAGTCCAATAACCACAATAATCAGCACTCCCCAATAATGTAGGATCATATTACTCATGCTAACAACAATCTGAGTTGCCACAGGCAGATCGGAATCTAACTGTTCAAACATATCCTGAAAGTTGGGAATGACATAGGCCAGCATCAATATAACAACGCCAATGGCAACTACACATAAAACCATAGGATACATCATGGCTTTCTTCACCATGCCCTTCATCTTGTCATCCTTCTCGAACTGTACCGCCATACGATCAATGGCATGCTCCAAGCTTCCTGATGCTTCACCTGCTGCCACTAAACTAATGAGCAGTGGTGGGAACACCCCTGTCTCATGTCTCATAGAATCAGCCAAGTTCTCGCCCTTTTCAACACTACTTTGCACATTCTTTAAAGACTGTGCCAGGTGCTTATTCTCTGTCTGTTCACTAAGCATCTCCAAGGCCTTAATTACACTAACGCCCGCTTTCAACAAACTGGAGAACTGTCTACAGAACACGCTTAAATCTCTAGTTTTTACATGTTTCTTATGTAAGAATGGAAGTTCAATATCCTTATTCCAAGGAGCCTGCTTTTCCAATTCCATTATTAAATATCCGGAATCCTTCAGCCTTCTGGCTGCTTCTTCCTTTGTTTCAGCTTCCACTACGCCCCGAACATCTTTGCCTACCGACGTAACAGCCTTATAGGAAAATGTATCCATATCATATCTCCATTATCTTGATTGCTCTACCCAACAGTACTTTTATACTACTATTAGCAATCATACCATATTTATCGACATATTCAAGGAAAAATTCAATCCCCTCTTGTCATTATTCATTTTTATTGTGAAATCACTTTAAAAATAAAGGCCAACCTTTTTCTCCACATAAGGCATGTCCTGAGCATAATTGATTGCCTGCTCTGATGTAATAATCCCTCTTAAGCTTAGGTCAATCAATGCATCATCCATGGTACACATGCCTACCTTCTTATTGGTCTGAATAACTGTGTTTAACTGATAAGTCTTGGCTTCTCGAATCAAGTTCTTAATTGGCACTGTAGAATGCATCACTTCAAATGCTGCCACACGCCCCTTCTTATCTGCTCTTGGAATTAACTGCTGTGAAATAACTGCCTCTAACACCATAGCAAGCTGTACACGAATCTGTTGCTGCTGATGTGGTGGAAATACATCAATAATACGATCAATGGTTGCCGCTGCGCCAATGGTATGCAATGTAGAAAGCACAAGATGTCCCGTTTCTGCAGCAGTAATCGCTGTGGATATGGTCTCTAAATCTCGCATCTCTCCTACCAGAATCACATCTGGATCTTCTCTTAAAGCTGCGCGCAATGCTGCGCCATAAGAATGAGTATCAATGCCAATCTCTCTCTGATTAATCATAGACTTTCGATGGGAATGAAGGTACTCAATTGGGTCTTCCAAAGTAATAACATGGGCATTTCTCTCGTCATTAATTCGATCAATCAGTGATGCCAATGTTGTAGATTTACCACTTCCTGTTGGTCCCGTTACCAAAACCAATCCACGCTTCTTATTGTACAAGTCAATGACTGACTGTGGCACTCCCAACTCTTCTGGTTTGGGAATCGTAGTTCCTACTACTCGCATAGCACAAGCCACAGAGCCTCTCTGTTGAAATGCATTGACACGATAACGCCCTACATAAGGAATGGAAAAAGCGAAATCTACCTCTCCCTTTTCCCCAAAAATAGCTCTCTGCTGTTCATTCATAATATTAAATACAATCTTTTCTGCATCTGCCGGCATAATCTTTGGATAATCCAAATCAACCAACTGACCATTTACACGCACACGTGGTGGCAGTCCTACGGTCAAATGTACATCAGACGCTTTCATTTCTTTTGCAATTTCTAACAATTGTTCTACCGTCAACATAATGATGAACCGCCCTTTCTCCTCTAGTCTTCAACCTCATAGGTTGCCTTTAACATCTCTGCCATTGAAGTAACTCCTTGTGTTACATAAGATGCTGCTGACATCTTCAATGTATGCATTCCGCCTCTTACTGCAGTCTCTCTGATTTCGTCCGCGTCTGCGCCTCTGACAATCAGTTTCTTAATCTCAGGAGTAATGGTCATGACTTCATAGATACCAATTCGTCCAAGATATCCAGTATGATTACATAGCTTGCACCCTACTGGATCGTACACTTTCAATTGCTCTTCGACTGAAATCCCCAGTTCTCTCTTTTCCATTTCTGTAGCCATACGTTCTTTCTTACAGCTACACAATCTTCGAACCAGTCGCTGCGCAATAATACCAACCAATGAATCAGATATCATATAAGATTCAACGCCCATATCTCGCAATCTGGCAACGGAACTTGCTGTACTGTTTGTATGTAATGTACTAACTACCAAATGTCCTGTAATAGAAGCACGTACTGCAATTTCTGCAGTCTCATTATCTCGAATCTCTCCAATCATAATAATATCAGGATCCTGTCGTAAGATAGACCTCAGTGCTGTTGCAAATGTCAAATTGGCTTTGGGATTTACCTGCACCTGATTGATACCATCAATATCCGCTTCCACCGGATCTTCAACTGTAATAATATTCACATCATCACTATTTAAAGAACTTAACGCCGTATACAGCGTAGTGGATTTACCACTACCAGTAGGTCCTGTTACTAAGATGATTCCATGAGGATTCTTTAATATATTATCGAATCTCTCCAAATCAATTGACGCCATTCCCAGTTCACTCTTCTGACGTCTAAAGCTTTCCTTGGATGCAAGTCGCATAACAATCTTCTCACCATAGACTGTTGGAAGGTCTGACACTCGCACATCATATTCTCTCTTATCTACAGTTATGGTTAATCGTCCATCCTGTGGTTTTCTCTTCTCAGAGATATCCATTCCAGACATAATCTTAACACGGGCTGTAATTGCCCCCAGCAATGTCTTATCGTAAGTAATCGCCTCTCGTAAGCTTCCATCTACTCTATATCTGACTCTGATATTTCGTTCAAAAGGCTCTATATGAATATCACTGGCACGTTCTCGAACTGCCTGCTCTAAGACATTATTCACAAGCATAACAATTGGAGCATTCTCAACCTCTTCTTTTCTTTCCTTCTCTGCCTGGCTATCCTCTTCTGTGGCGCCCTGTTCCTTCTTGTACATCTCCGCAATATTCTGAGCCTGCTGCTTACCAAAGCGACGGTCCAAGAATGCCAGAATATCTGCGCCATTGGCCAGATATGGAACCACCATCTTGCCGGTAATAATATTCACATCATCCATTGCAACAAAGTTCATTGGATCTGCCATTGCCACCTTCAACGCGCCTACATTTCCCTCTTCATAGCCAAAAGGCACCAAAACATTCCTACGCATTAGTTTCTCATCAATCAATGACAATACTTCTTCTGTAGGTTCAATGGTACGTACATCGATATACTGAATGTTCAAATGTTCACAAAGGATATCATTTAACTGATTCTGAGAAATGTATCCTAACTCGGCAACCATTTCTCCCAGCATCATCCCTCTTTCTTTCTGCTGTTTCAATGCTGTCTGTAACTGTTCTTCTGTAATGATTCCCTTATTAACCAGAATATCTCCAAGCCTGATTTTCTTTCTATAATTCATTCCTGCCTCCACGTGACGATTCTTCTGTACTTATTTTAACACAATTTTGGGATAACGTAAATCATTCCACTACATTTTTCGTCAGATATCTCACAAACTTTCGTGCCATTCCTTCGTGATAATTTTATTGTCAATTAAATACATTTCATATACAATGTATATATTCTAATGAAGAGGTGTAAATCCCATGAATTCAACCGTTCTATCTGATCAGAAGCACTCTGGTCTTTACAATATATTAGCTCGTATTCCATCTGCATTCTTCGAGAAAGCATCCGTCATGATGTTCCTAATTCTTATGACATGGCCGGCAGTATTTTCTTTTCTATATTTCTATCACTACAGCTCTTGGATTCCTTTATTTTCCATAGCTTTCTGGGACACCGGCGTGCTCGCCCTCTGTATTCTCTTGTTATATATAGGAAAAAATATCATCACAACCCCAGGCTGGCTTAAAGCGGTTCTCCATTCTCATCTATGGTGTTTCATTGGGCTGTGTTTCCTACTGTGGATTCTGCTTAGTTGTATCCTATCTAAGGATTGGAGTATAGCATTAAATGGTTCTTCTAATCGATGTGAAGGATTGCTCATGTATTGCTTTTATGGTGCATTTACAGGCTGTGCTATTCTCATTCATTCAGAGCGATTCCGAAGATTCCTGTTATGCTGGTTTTCTCTTTCATCCCTGAGTGTCTGCCTTTGCATTTTCATTCAATATATGACCAGTGGTTCTTCTAACTATGCCGTTGGACTTTCCGGACCATTTCTGCATTTTAATCACTGCGGATATTATCTTGCCATGGCTTCCATGTGTTCTGGGGTGTTGGTTTTCGTTTTAAAAAGAAAGATGGTTCGCGTGCTCTTTGGAGCTGTTTTCTGTATCGACATTGCTTTTTTGATTATCAACGATACCTTTGGAGGATATCTAGCTGTTTTAATCGGATGTATTTCTGTTCTCCCACTATTTTGGCAGCTTCGTCCTTCTAAAAAAGGGCGCATTGCGCTGGCAATTCCAATGGCTCTGTTTATTATGGTATCCGTTTTCATGAGCACCGCATTTTCCAGCACCAGTTTGGGAAATAACCTTGTGAACGATTTTTCTGCCTTAGGCCATGACCAAATGAAGCTCTTATCCAACGCAGATGATATAGGTACCGTAGGAACTGGGCGAATGGAATTATGGAAAAAAGCCGTATCTTATATTGGTCTTCGCCCCTTTACAGGTCATGGACCAGAAGGCCTCTCTCCCTTATATACTGCAGACCACATGATACAAGACCGCCCTGCCAATGAATTTCTATATTATGCAGGTTGTTTTGGAATCCCTGGACTTCTGCTCTATCTGTCCATGCTAATCACGCTCTTTTTAAAGCAGTGGAAACATAAAAAGACATGCGCGCCATCGGTTCTGGCTGCTGCATGTCTCGTCATCACTTATTTATGTTCTTCTTGTTTCGGGAACAGTGTGTACTACACCACCCCCTATTTCTTCATGTTTCTGGGATTGTGCAGTCATAACAAATGTCGTTGATTTCCTTACTGTACAATCTCTGTCACATCATATAAGCCATCATAGATTCCCAACGCATTGGTATATAGCGTGTCATAATCTGCATTGCACTGATACTTGTCTTTTTGCTGGTCATGATCTATTTCATAGGTTCCATCTGAGGTCACGTATCCGTCCCTATAAGTAAAGGCAAAGTAGACTGGCATTGTGGTTTCTTGATTGGATATTTCCCCACTAAAGATCATTACAATATAATTATTCCCATCTCCTTCTAAAGAGTTCTTTTGGGAAAGGAACAATGTCTGCTCACGATGAATATTTTCCGCCGACTCATCATTTACTGTTCGTAAAAATGCAGCATCATTGGTGGCTTTATATAACATTCGAAATGTTGTATCTTCCGTTTCTGATATTATGGTTGCAGTTGCTTCATCCGCAATCGTTTGCAGATAATTTTTATCCACTTGTTCCATCGACTCTGCATATGCACTGAGCTTGTCCGCCTTAAATGTTGCAGTAGTCATATCTGGGACATATCCATGTTCCTTCATTTCTTCCGCAGAAGTCTGGCAAGTGATTGTAACCGTTTCTCCTGTTACAATTCCCGTACTTCTATCTGCAGAAAACTGTAGTCCCTGCAGATATTCATCTTCCCAATTATTCTGAACCAAAACATAAGCTTCAGGGCTCATTCCAGCAAATACCACCTGTACATGTTCAAAAAGTGATACTTTCGTTTTTCCTCTCATTTCAATGACATATGAAACAGCAGGAACAACATAGGCAATCACAACAATCATTACCAGAACCACTGCAACGCCTAATCCATAGGTCTTAGGCCGATTACGCACATCCTTCACCAGCTCCCTATACCAGACCTTCTCCTGTTTTGATTCTTTTTTTCTATCAATCACTTTGAATTCATCAATCTGTTTTTCCTTCATTGCTTATCTGCTCCTAAAGATTATTCTGTTCCAGCATCCCTTTCAACTTATCCAATGCTTTCTTTTCAATTCTGCTCACATAACTACGGCTGATTTTCAATTCATTTGCCAAGGCATTTTGCGTCTGTTCCGTTTCTCCAAACAGACCATACCTCTTTGTAATAATTAACTTTTCTCGTGGCGTCAATATTTTTTCCATGTTTTTATAAAGACATTCAATCCTTTGGGAAAACAGATAATTTTCTACAACATCCTGTTTTTCCTCGCCCACAATTTCAATCAAACTGATTTCATTGCCCTCTTTATCCGTTCCAATAGGTTCAAACATGGACACTTCTTTGGATTTACGTTTTTCTGCCCGAAGCATCATCAAAAGTTCATTATCAATACATTTTGCTGCATAGGTTGCAAAGCGTATTTTTTTATCCATTTTAAATGAGTTTACTGCCTTGATGAGTCCAATAGTCCCTACGGACATCAAATCCTCCGCATCCCTGTCTGATGCTGCGTATTTTTTCATCATATAAGCTACAAGACGCATGTTTTTCTCAATCAGGATATTCCTCGCTTCCAGATCCCCATTCTGAAAACGTTCCAGCATTTCCTTTTCTTCCTGCG
>CAZTGP010000110.1:0-6747 GCA_964613325.1 uncultured Roseburia sp.
CATCAGCCATGCAGTGGATGAGCCTTTGATGTCTGTGACCGAAATTTGTCCTTCATATGCAGGATCCGCCAGGTCTTTCAGACTTTTCGGCATAGATAAGCCTGCTTCTTTCATTGCCGTTGTATTTACGATGATTGCTCCCTCCTGGGATGTGATAGGCCTATAGTATTCCGGCGTCTCCTCCAAGGTAGGAGCATCAAAGCTCAATGTATCAAACATCTTATTCTGCTCCATGGCACTATCTAAATAAAAGGAACTCATAGTCACCAGATCTGCTTCTATGTTGCTGCCTTCCGCTAAAAGCTTTCCTCCCAGTTCTGAGGTACCAAAGCTCTGGAACAGATAGCCACCCTCGTAGCCGTTTTGATCCAGTGCATTTTTCATGGCTGTTATCGCTTCATCATCTGCATTGGAATAGATAATTACCTGCTCTTGATCTGCGGAAGTGTTACTTCCACATGCGCTAAATACACCTGCGCCAACGGTGAGCAGACATCCTGTAAGACACGCTGCAATCAATTTTTTCGCTTTCATTTTTTTATTCTCCTTTTTCTCATCTTTTTTCT
Source organism: uncultured Roseburia sp. (assembly GCA_964613325.1). Classification (GTDB taxonomy): domain Bacteria; phylum Bacillota; class Clostridia; order Lachnospirales; family Lachnospiraceae; genus Roseburia. The sequence goes on from CAZTGP010000110.1 coordinate 567, forward strand.
TTGACTTTCTTTTACGGTGTGTGATTGCCCAAAAGAGCCCTTTTGCAACAATGTTCGTGAACAAAATACCAAGAGACAGTACGAAGATCTGATTGAACTCGGCAAAATGCTGTAATTCTTTAATTTTCGTGGTAATCACCGTGGTTCTTGCTCCTGCGATAAACACTACAGCACTCACCGTCACCATGGCATTTACGAAATAGTAGCTGAATACTTTAAGAATCGTAGGCAGTGCATTCGGCGTCACCACCCGGAAAATCGTCTTCATCCAGTTGTCTCCCATCAGCATGGCAGTGGTCTCCCATGAAGCATTCATTTTTTCCAGGGAATTTTTCATCATTAGGTAAGGGGTGGAAAAATAATGCACTACGTTACACAAGATCATCAACAGAAAAGTGTTCTGAAGTGAGGTGCCTGAAAACATCAGCAAAAATGCAATTCCTATGACCATTCCAGGTATGGTATTCGTTACAAGAGCTATAGATTCCACCACACTTTTACACTGTGCAGATAATCTGCTTCTGGCCGTCACCAGTGCCGCACCATAAGCCACCAGGGAACCCAGAATTGCTGTAAAGACGGATACGTACAGCGTATTTTTATATACTCCTGCCAGTGCCGAATCCGCGCACACGCTCCTCACATGGTCTAATGTAAAACTCATATCATAAGGCCAGCCACTGACAAATGGGACAATAAATATCACTGCAAAAACACATGCAATCATTCCCATGACGGCTAATGACAATACGGCGCAAATCCAGTCTCTGGTCTTATTTTTCCAATTCTCCACAAATGAGATTTTGTTGTATCGCACATTGTACCGTTCCAGGTAATGCAATAATGCAATGCTGACCACAGAGGGCACCAGCATCACAACTGCTACCACCGCACCATTGTTGAAGTTTGGAAGGCTTCCCAGCATCTCGTCATAGAGAATGGATGCCACCACCTCATACTGTCCTCCTACCGAGGCTGGAATTCCAAAGTCCGTAAATGCCAGAAAAAAGCACTGGACCAGAGATGCTGCTAATGTTCCCAAAAGTGGACGAAGAATCGCCACAAAAAAAGTTCTCCCCCTCCCATCTCCTAAAATTCGTGATACAATCATGAACTTCTTGTCAATATAGCCCATGGTATTATGAATCAAGAGGAACGATACTGGCAGTGTATAGATCACATAACCTAACAGCAGACCTGCAAATCCATAGATGTCAAAAAGAGGAAATCCCAGTGCTTTCGTAATCAATCCCTGTTTTCCAAAAGAATAGATAATTGCAAAGCCATAGGTGATAGTTGGAAGCAGCATTGGAAGCACTGCACAGCCATGAATCAGCTTCTTCAGAAGCTTTGGCAGGTTAGTGTAATTCACTGTATAGGCCAGAAGGAAGGCCAGCACTGTAGTAATGACTGCACTGCTTCCTGCCGCCTTTAGACTATTTCCTACCGCTTGAAAAAAGCCCTTTTTCGAGAACATATTCACGTAATGACTCCAGAATTCACCCCCAGTATTCTGCATGGATTTCATCAGCAGCAATGCTACCGGTATAATCAGAAACCATACAAACAGAACTGCTACTCCAATAAAAATTATCTTTACTTCTGTCTGTTTACTAATCTCTCTCTGTTTTTTCATTTTGATTCACCTTCTATGCTGTGGCTTCACATTGAAACAATCCAAAAATATTGTTTCGCTTGATTTCCAACTGATTCAGGATGAAATCCTGGATAAATGCATTCTTAGGCTGCTGAATAATCTCCTCTGGCTTTCCATACTGTGAGATTTTTCCTTCATTGATAATCAGTACCCTATCGGATAATGTCAATGCCTCCTCTGGATCATGGGTTACGATAATGGTAGTTAGATGGTATTCTCTGGCAATCAATCGGATACGTTCCTTGATGGATTCCTTAATTACTCCATCCAAAGCACTCAAGGGTTCATCCAAAAGAAGGATTTTCGGTTTCATCACCATGGTTCTTGCCAGAGCCACTCTCTGCTTCTGTCCTCCTGAAAGCTGCTCCACTCTCTTTTGTAAATGATCCTTTAATCCAAGAATCTCAATGAGCTCATCAACTTCCTCCTTCGTGGAAATATTCGGTTTGTTTTTTAATCCATATGTTATGTTTTCGTATGCATTCAGGTTTGGAAATAAGGCATAATCCTGAAATACAATGTTGAATCCTCTCTTCTCCATCGGTACTCTGGTATAATCCTGACCATTATAGAGAAGTGTTCCACTGTCAATGTCTGTGATTCCAAGGATCAGATTCAACAGAGTTGTTTTTCCACTTCCGGAAGGTCCCAAAATGGATATGATTTCTCCATCTAATACATCCAGACTGATATCATTTAAAATACTGGTTCCGTCAAATGCTTTCTTAATATTCTTTAATTCCAACATACTATGTACGCTCCTTTTTCATCTCGCTGATTGCTGTCGACACTGAAAATTATAGGATGTTGTGCTTTTTTAAGTCAATAAAATCCAGGTAAAGGGTTTGTAAAGGGTCTGCAAAGAAAAAAAGAGACTTTGTAGAATTTCTACAAAATCTCATCATCTTCCTCATAGGCTCGTTTTGCCACAATCTTACTATTTTTATTTAACTTTTTGGACAGCCTTTCATAATCCTTGTTCAACAATCCCGCATATAGCATATCTACTAGCGCTAACTGAGATATCCGGGAAAAAATGGTATCTCCGTACAGGAACTGATCATTGCTTCCACAAATTATAATGTCTGCATATTTTGCAATTATGGCATTCTCAAAATTGGTTATCACAAGGGTCTTGGCTCCCACTTTTTGGGCACTGCGCATCATCTCCACTGTATGTCTGGAATATCCGGAATAAGATATCCCGATTGCCAGATCTTCTCTGCCCAAGTTTCCTGCACTTACACTTTGTAGATAATAATCCCCATACATCCGGCAGTTCAACCCCAGATAAGTCAGCTTGGTAAGAAGATCGCTGGCGGTACTGATGGAATTTTCCACCCCATAGATTACGATATTATTGGCGGCTAAGATGGCATCCACCGCTCTTTTATATTCTTTGAGTTGAATGCTTCTCAGAGTCTCCTCCAGCATTTTTATGGAGGTGTTAATAATCTTCCCTGGAATCTCATCCAAGGAGTCTTTCTTCGACAACTTAAATCCATATAGAATGATTTCATCCTCGATTGAAGCCTCTCCCTCTTCCCTGGCATTTCGCTGCATCAGGTTGTATTTAAATTCCTTAAAGCTCTGGTATCCCAGGGCTTTCACAAACCGCACAATGGTTGGCTGGCTGACACCGATTGCTTTTCCCATTTCCTGCATTAAAAGGTCCTGCCCTGTCCCCCTGTAATTTAGCAGCCAATCTGCCACCTTCTGCTCCGACGGTCGAAGTGTAGCATATACCTGCTGAATCTGCATCCTAAGTGATGACTCCATAATTCCTCCCTTAAAACCCCGTAGAAAATCTACAGAAAAACATGTTTTCTCTTACTCTTTCTTTTTATGTGCATTCCCTTTTTTCTTTCTCTATCATATCCATTTTAGGATTGTACTAAAATAAATACACACATAACCTATTTTTTCTGACATTTCATTACTCACTCAGCTCTACTGCTTTACCCCAAAATGTAATTTGCCTTCCATTGACGGAAATGATTTAATTACAATTACTTGAGCCGTCCTCTAACCTTCTTATTTTACTAGGTCTAGAGATAGGTAGTAAAAGCTTCACGTCCCCTCTTCTTCATATTTTGTTACAAAACTCTACTATTTCTTTATATATCTTTGATTTCTACTATTAGGCTTATCGGGTACTGTCCTAACAATCAATCCCATCTCGAGAGCTGGATCCAAATAGTTTTTCCGAAACGTTTCTCTTGATTTTAGTCCCAAAAGATCCATTATATTAACCGTACTGTACGGCACGTCATAGTCCATCAAATCAAGCATTTTTTTCATATAATCAGTAATTCCTTTATCAGATTTACGAATCTGAACAACTACTTCCTCTAGAATACTGTCAATCTGTTCTAACATAAATTCTATAAACAAGTTGGAATTACCATTTTTATGGCATTGTGCAATTGCTTTATAATAGCCCTCTTGAAATTTTTCAATTTGGCTCTCTAATGGAATATATTCAAAAACCGAATTCCACTTCGATAAAATAACAGTATGCCATAATCTTGCAGTTCTCCCATTTCCATCTGAAAAGGGATGAATAAAAACAAATTCATAATGAAATACTGCACTCATAATAAGTGGGTGTACTTTCTTGTTATTCTTTTTCATCCACAAAAATAGATCAGTCATTAATCCCGGAACAAGATGTGGCGGTGGTGCCATAAAAATGCATTGTTCGCCATTAAAAACACCTTCATCACCTTGTCTAAAATGACCGGCTTCTAATTCAAGTTTGTTTTCCATAACTCCGTGGATTTTCAACAAATCATTTAGCTTATAAGGATTTAAGGATTCAATCATTTCGTATGCTTCATATGCATTTTTCACTTCCTGAATTTCACGTTCTGGTTCAAGTACAATTCTGCCGTCTATGACATCTTTTACTGCACCAACAGAAAGTGAATTTGCCTCAATCTTCAGTGAAGAATGAATTGACTTAATTCTGTTATTTTTTCTTAAATGTGGTCTTGAATCCAAATTATGATAGACATTAAGTTTCCCCAAATTTTCAGAGATAGACGCTACGAGATTCATCATTTTTTCTGTAAGTAAATACGGTGGTTTATATTCTTCCATATGGTTACCTCGACTTGCTTATTATCTTGCTTACTATCTTACCACATTTTCAATATATTATTACTTATTTTCCAAAATGAGCAGCAACGTCCTTCAGATTCTGAATGATTGGGAGATGTTGAGGACATACATTCTCACACTGACCGCATCCTATACAATCACTGGCTTTACCAAAGGTCTGGGTGAGTCTGTCATAGTATTCGCCCTGAGGTTTCCAGCCCTTTTCTTCGGATTCCTGTCGATCTGCGTTATATAATGAGAAATATTTCGGAATTGCTATGTTCATTGGGCATCCGTCGGTACAATAAGAGCAGCCTGTACATGGGATTGCAATACTTCCATTTATGGTTTTCACTGCATCTGCTATGATTTCGCTTTCTTCCTCATTCAGAGGCGTAAATTCTTCCATATATCCTGTGTTATCCAGCAATTGCTCCATATTGCTCATGCCGCTTAATACCATTTTCACATTAGGAAGAGATGCCACAAAACGAATCGCCCAGGAAGGAATTGACATATCTGGATGATAAGCCTTAAATGCATCAGCTACCTTTTCTGGCACATTTGCCAGTGTTCCGCCTTTTACAGGTTCCATTACAATCACTGGTTTTCCATGCTTTGTTGCAACCTCATAGCATTTTCTTGACTGGATTCCTTCACTATCCCAATCCAGATAATTAATCTGAAGCTGTACGAATTCCATCTCTGGATGCTCCGTTAACACCTGATCCAGCACCTCTGCATTATCGTGGAAGGAAAATCCAATGTGTTTCACCAGCCCCTGCTTTTTCTTATCCACCAGCCAGCTAAAGCAGTCAAGATTCTTATAGATTTCATAGTGATCAACGCCCATGTCATGAAGCAGGTAATAATCGAAGTACGTTACACCAGTCTTGGAAAGCTGCTCATTGAATACCTTGTCACGGTCTTCTTTGGTTTTTATGAAACCTGCGTGAAGCTTTGTAGCTAATGTGTAGCTATCTCTTGGATGGCGGTCTACTAATACTTCTTTTGCAGCATTCTCACTTTTGAATCCGCAGTACATCCATGCAGTATCAAAATATGTAAAGCCTCTTTCTAGAAAAGTATCTACCATTTTCTTGGTCAGTTCCAGATCAATACTTCCATCATCATTGGCATCCAGAAGCGGTAATCTCATAAGTCCAAAACCTAATTTCTTTTTACTTGTAATAATCTCCATTTTCTTCAATCTCCTTTTTACAATAATTTATTTTAGATTTAATTTTCTAATCCAAGTTCAATAAGAACATACTCGGAATGTTCCTCTGTTCGAATCGGATATCCCCAGCCTGCAATTCCAGATGTTACGATTGCATTCAGGTTCCCCTGCTTTTTGTATCCGTAATTCATTTCATCCACATGCATGAGGCTTGTGAAAACGCCTATGGGCCACATCTGTCC
>CAZTGP010000111.1:0-6699 GCA_964613325.1 uncultured Roseburia sp.
TCCAGCAAATATTTCATTGCCTCAAGAGATATATAGTCTACAATCTCTTCCTTGCAAAGAAAATCAGACAGATGAAGACCTATCTGATGCAGCACACAAATGAGGTAATTAGTATTGGACCAGCCTTTAGTAAGTACTTTATCTTGCACTACAATGAGAAGACCGATGTGTTTCAATTCCCAGAAGATAGGACTGACGTCATTGAACGAGAGAATGATCTGAGCGGTTATTTTTGCATCATCACATCTGAGGAAATGTCAGCAAAGGAGGCTTTAAATCTGTATAAGAGCCGTGATACTTCTGAAAAACTATTCCGTGGTGATAAATCTTATCTAGGAGATAAAAGTTTAAGGGTATATGGTGATTCATCAGGTGATTCGAAGATATTCATTGAATTCATTGCATTAATTATACGAAATAAAATCTACACCTATCTGAAAGATGAGATGAAAGCACTTGCGAAAAGACCTAATTTTATGACAGTTCCAGCGGCTTTAGTTGAGGACTTTTTTGTGTGGGTAAAAAAGCAAGCCGCTGAATGTGCAGTTCCACCAAAGAGCAAAACGGCACAGGGCTTGAATTACATCATCAATCAGGAGGTTTATCTGAAAGCATTTCTGACAGATGGTGATGTCCCAATCGATAATTCAGCTAGCGAACGATCTATCAGGACTTTCTGTATTGGTAAGAAGAACTGGATGTTCCACAACACGGCAAAAGGTGCGAGTGCCAGTGCACTAGTATACAGCATCTCTGAGACAGCAAAACTGAACAATCTTCGTCCGTACAACTACTTTAAATATATACTCACAGAACGTAAACGGTGAATAGCCAGTACCGTTCAATTTATAATGCCACTGAAGGTGGCATTGGTTATTTTTGTTTTCTACATTCAGATGGAAGTGCGTCTGACCATGGTAGTAGTTTCTCGCAGAAGCTAAGATCTTTATCATCCATATGTTCAGGAATCTCTTCCAACAGATATTTAAAGTATTCATAAGGCTTTAAGTTGTTTGCTTTGGCTGTTTCGGCAATACTGTAAACGATTGCACTGGACTTTGCTCCATTGATTGTGTCAATCAGCACCCAGTTCTTTTTCCCAATACAGAATCCACGAATCGACTGCTCGGCTGCATTATTATCCATCGGGACATCACCATCATCAAGAAATGTTTTAAGATACTTTTCTTGATTGAGCGAGTAACTGAATCCGTTCCAAGTCTTACTTTTTGGAAGCACCTTTGAGATATTCATACGGATCCATGCAAAGTAAGCCTCAACCAGTGGTCTGACACTGATGCGGCGGCGTTCCAGTCTTTCATCAGAAGGAAGCTCAGCAAGCTGATTTTCTTCTCTGTAAATGGCTTGTATCTGTTTCAATGCCAGATAAGCAAGGCTGTTCTTCTGCTCATTCTTTGGCAATGCTTTTAATGCTTCGTCATACCGACGTCTCGAATGAGCCCAGCAACCGGCAATGGTCAGATCTTCCCGCTCTTTTTCCAAAGTATGATAGACCTGATATCCATCTGTGACACATGTTCCACGGAATCCTTTTAAGAATTCTCTTGGATGGCTGGCATTACGTGTCTGCTGGTAATCGTATATGACAATCGCATTGTCCTTATACATCTTACCCGTACGATACACCCACATGTAGCTTTTAGAACCAGCCTTGCGACCATCTTTATTGACAAGAACAGGAGTCTCATCGGCCTGGATCACATGATACTGATACAGTTTCTCATGCATGTAGTCATAAAGGATTGAGAGATATAGATCCGCGCACTGGATTGTCCATTTCGCCATGTTCTGACGAGTGATTGAAAGACCGTATCGCTCGAATTCTTTCTCCTGTCGATAGAATGGGACCGCATTTATATACTTACCATTCATAATGGCTGCTTCCAAAGAGGCAGAAACTAAACTGTTGCGAAGAAGGTATTTCGGATGTTCCGCTTTTACCATATGTCCATCTTCCTTGCTGGAATAAACACCAACATGATGTTCTTCAATTTCGACTTTAGCAGGAGTGAACTTATATCGATTGTAAACTTCATCTGGCAACTGTTTCCATCCGTTGCTGCCGAACTCTTCGATAAGCTGCTCTTCTGACATCATATGTTCAACTGGCACAACTGGAAGTTTACTGATATCCGCCTGACGTTTGCCTTTTGTTTTCTTTGGCTTGGAGAGAGCTGGTTCATCATCATCTTCATTATCACAAAGATCAACAACTGCTTCAGCTTCATTAAAGAATACAATCTGGCCATCCACTTCAAGGAATGCAATCTGATTCTCAGTTTCCAGTTTTTCGGAAGAACGGCCAAAACGATTATTGTTTGCAACTGCGAGCTGTTCTAGTACAAGCTGGAGCTTTTGATCAATCGAAGCCAGTTGTTCCTGCTGATTAAGAAACATCTGAACCAGAAGAGAATGATCAACACTATTTAATTGTTCTTCTGTGTACTTGATTTCCATAACAGACCGCCTTTCATTTGATAGGTCTATTATACAGCAAACAGCGTATTTATGCGAATCGTAGTGGATTGGGTTTCCGTCATAATGCCTATACTTTATATCGTGTCTGATGCGAATATACGCCACCGCTAGAGCTGTTTCACTTTAAAAGGAGAAGCTCTTATCAGGTCTCTAAACGCAATTCATCATGAATAAAAGACATTCTATATGCAGACAATACGCTGAATATATTGGCCATGACCCAGTCAAAAACAGTGAGAAAATTTCTCTGTTTTGCACAATAAGTTAAGCCATGTATTCTGGGACTGTTCCTTTTTTGATTGACTTCTTGGGATACATCGTCAATCCATCCATCAACCAACGGAACTGTTGTGGGGTAATCTGACGAACTTCTTGTTCATTCCGAGGCCATACGAATTGATTTTCTGAAAGTCTCTTATATACAAGAAGGAATCCATCGCCTTCCCAAACCAGTCCCTTGATACGGTCAACCTTGCGACCGCAAAATAGATAGATTACATTGGTTTCAATTGGTCGGCCACCATTATTGTTCTTTACAAAAGCTGCCAATCGATCAATTCCAGATCGAAGATCTGTATATCCTGTAACAATGTTGACTTCTTTAAAACACGCATCATTTAACATGAGCAACCACCTGCAGGATACTAGCTAGCAGTTCCATGGATGTATTCTCTGTCACGTGGATATCAAATCCATTGGAAGATATATCAACGCTATAAGATTGATTCATTGATTGTTCTTGAACCATTGTACCAATTGAAACTGGAACAATCGCAGATGAAGATTCTTGTCTTGCAGCGTTCTCAATAAATGCCGAACGTACTTGACGAACGCGATAGTAATAGTTCGCTTTTGTAACACCATTCTGTTCGCACCATTCTTCAATCTTCATACCAGTCGGACGATTGTTACATTCTTGAATCTGCCTTGCCCAGGTCTCAAGACGGCATTGTTTTGCAACTACACTTGTTTTTGAATTCATAGACGTTACTCCTGACTATAAGTCTAAAAAGTTAAGGACTTAACTTTTTAGACTCAGTATTAAAAGTTGAGTCTATTGTCTCAAAAATGAACCTGCATAACAAGGTACTGACTATTCACCGTTTACCACAGAACTGCCAAAGCACTGTGATGAAAAAGGAAATATAGAACCTGCTGCACTGGATTACTTAATGCCATGGTCAGATGCGCTTCCAGAAGAATGCAGGAAACCACGCCGCTTATAGACCAAGCGGCGTTAACTTTATCGTCAGGCGGATGGTTTGACGTTTACCTTATATCGCAAAAAATCCCACAAACAAAGTTTGTGGGATTTTCTGTATATAAATATATAATTGATTATCTCTTTGAAAAGAGAATGTGTGGCTGGAAGTGGCTTAAATACTGTGGTTTTGAGTGGTAGTGTTACTTGTGGGTGTATTACTCAGGGCTACTGAAGGCTATCTATATGCGCACATCTAACGCTTATAAAAAGCCATTTAATATTACCTTATGAGGAATCTGCATAAATTCTCGGTATGTCATTGAAAATCTTATACTAGATCGGGAACTGATTTCTCGACGATTAAATCTCAAATATTCTTCGATAAATCTTGTTTGAAATTCAATTATTTCATAACCTAATTCTTCTCTTTCTATATATAATTTTACAAAAAGAATTCGATCACTGTCCATAATTTCCTTCTCATTTAATTGCATTCGATATGTCTCATTTATAGCAATTTTTAAATTTACCCTGCCCAAATCATTATACTGAAACGAATTCGGATCGTATAAATCATAATACACTCTATTATTATCTACTTTAAACATATTTAATTCAATACAAATAATAGCTTCTACTATTTCAATGGGAAATATTGGTCTTCTTCCTCCTAATTGTCGCAGCTCTATATCCATCTTTGTCCAGTTTAAGTAAATTTCTTTTATTCTTCGTCGATCTGAATTTTCGAATACAAATACTTCCTCTGTAAATGCGCCTTCAATACCAGGTAGTTTTATTACTTTTTTATGCATCTTTTTTCTCCTCAACATATGATTTCATAAGCATCAAATATCCAATCACTTGTGTATACCGATTTAGTAAACTAACATAATTCTCATTAATTTCTGATAAAGATCCTGCATTTTTAGCCGTTATTATAATTGAATATTTACATCTATCATTCACTACATATGGTATCCCTAATATAGTATGAAATTCTCTACTACGTTTATCCCTATCGTCAAACACCATATCTCGATCTTTAGAATCAATATTTTCAATATAATCTTTTTCCTTTGTTTTGAATACTTTTGCAACAAAAGATTTTTTATCAAAATTTAATTTTTGTATTGTTCCCACAGAATGATAATTTGAAAGCAAAATACAATATTTTTTTGTTCTTTTTGTTACTACTTTTTCTTCAAAGATACTAACATAAATCTTTTCCACATTACTGCTTGTTGTTTCTAACACAATATGTTCAATCTGTGAAATAAAACCATTTATAAATGAATCTTCTATTACTTGATTTAAATCAACTATAGATGATAAATTTTTATAGAAATCTTCCAAATTCTCATAACTCTTGCACCGGTATGATAATATGTCATTTTCCCTTTCCAAATCAGCATTTGAATTTCTTAACTCATCTAAACAAGCGTTTATGCTCTCAATTTCCATCTCTTTTGTCTTGATTTCTTTTTTATTTTTTTTATATTGACGATACCAATTATATACAATCAATAAAATAATACCAATAAAGACTATTGATATTCTTATTGCTGTGTCAATAACGTTACTGACCAAAATATATTTTTTAATATATTTTGTAAGTAATCCCCAGAGGAATTGTACTATTAGAATCCCAACACCACCAAATAAAAAACTCAGCCATTTGATAATATTTGACTTTTTTTCATTATTCTCGCTATCTTGCATTTAGTTTTTCTCCTAATGTTTTTTACTTTTTCACAATTGCATTTCTTCACTCAAGCTATAACAAATCAATTAGTCAAATACTTACCCTCTCCATCGATTAAGTACATCTTCAATAGTTACAGTACCTCCATCTATAACATCAATATTTTTCCACTCTTCCTTCCACTTATCATGAACTTTAACATTTTCAGATTGAGGACACGGACTTGGCATATCCATTTTTATAAGAGAAGGAACCGGTGTTGCATCTCCTACCACCAAACACTCTCCTGGAGAAAGAGATGGCAAAATATCAGCAACCGAATTTGTATTATTGGGTAGTAGATTTTTTATATATGACTGATCGGATACATTTGTTAATCTCAGTGACACAAAATTATTACATTGAGAAAAGATTGTATCGGATACCTCACTTGGTCTTTGGCTTACTACCATTAAACTCAAACCATATTTTCTTCCTTCTTTTGCAATACGTTCTATTGATTTTTTTGATGCTTTGTAATCTGCACCATCACTTTTAGGAACATAATTATGAGCTTCCTCACAAACTATTAAGAATGGGACATCATTAAATTGGCCTTTATCATGCATTAGCTTTGAATAGTGAAAAGAGAAATCAAATATTATTCTAGATATCAAACTAACTGTAATTGATAGAACCTCAAAAGGGACCCCACTCAAATCTATTATGCTGACATTTGATTTATTTAAATACCCCAAAAATTGTTTTAAAATTTCGTTAAAATCAACTGTTCCATACTCTGATCCGTCTTCTTTTACTGGTTTCATCAAAAATCCTAGTCTTTTATCATTTATCTTATTTTCAAGTCTAGAAATAAACCTATTAAACTCGCCATTAAATGCTCCATTTGTTGCTTTGCTATCTTTTGCCGTAGAAGTAGGTATAAAGGAATAGACCTTATCAAAATATAAATTTTTGTCGCTAATCAATATTGGCTCTTCAGTAACTTTAGGCAACTGATTATCACCATCTATTTTGCTAATCACTTCTTCATTCAAATTATTTATATAATTATATACTTCATTTATGCTAAAATACACAGGCGTATCATATGTAACTTTATCTATCCTTGGATTATGCTTTTCTTTATTGGCAATAACTGCTTTTTTAAACTGTGAAACCTGATTATGTGAATTACTTTCTTTACTTTCAATAAATAAGGCTTCTAATTCTTCACTATTCATCAACCAATATGGAAGCTTAAGCTGTTCAACATCAAGATAATTCAAAGTAAATTTTTGATTCTCTTCTAACG
>CAZTGP010000112.1:0-6654 GCA_964613325.1 uncultured Roseburia sp.
TCCGTAAATCCGCAGACGATATAGATTTCAGAAGCGGCAGTGATATCGCCTAGCATGATGTTCCTCGCAAAATTTGAATCACCTGCGAGAGAAATGACAAATCGGTTCCTTGCGGAATTTCAAGTCTTGCACCATTCATCTCAAGTGTAAGTGTTGATGATGTAGGAATCGAAGAATCAAATACAATGGTTTCGTTTGCTGAGGAAGCATTATAAGAATCCGCTACAAGATCTACTTTGACAACATCCTGCCTTGGAGAAGGAATAAAATCATCTTGGCTGACGGAATCAGGAAGTTCACATCCTCTCTGCCGAAGGCGGGCTGTCCAGTTATAAAAAGTTCCTGGTCGAATATCGTTCTGCTGGCACCAGAGGGCATCAGATAATCCGCTCTGTCGACACTCCATCACAAGTCGGTATTGTTCTTTGAGAGGGGTTCGTCGTCTTGACATAATTGTTACCTCCATAATAAATGTAGTAAAATGCTCGCATTCTATCATTCTTTGTGAGGATAACTAGAGTGAAATGCTTGCATTCTCACTAATCATTATGAACAATCTAGCAACATCAAACAATCCGCGCTGTTATTAGGCGCTTACCAAACACAAAGAAAATCAATCTATAACGCACCCTTTCAGTGGACACGGAGAAACTGCTTTTATACTAAATATTTTGGGCGAACCCATTCACTGGACACGAAAGAATACGGTTATTCCCAATTTTCAGACAACAACGTATTCCCAACTTTCTAAGTTTGTGATGTATTTGATATAATTAATCTTTTACTTCACATTTTCTTGAGATTCAGTACTTAATTTCTCGTTATGTCAACTCTCCTGTGAGGTATATGGAAAAACCAGATGATTACATCACGGAAATCGGTGAATTCTGTGATGTGAAGAGCAAGTTATTTTGTATACCTCACACCAAATGTAAAAAAAGACCTTTCTAAGATGAAATATTCGTCCGTTTTACAGTAACTTGTGATGTAAAAGTAAAATTTTTTTAAATACATCACAAATAAAAAGATTTCCAAACCAAAAATTTCCAAACCAAAAATTTCCAAACCAAAAATTTCTAAACCCAAAATTCCATACCCAAAACTCCTTATTTAAAACTCCTTATCTTAAATTCCAAAACAAAAATCCCAAACCCAAAAATCCCATATCTTAACTACCTAATCAATTGATTCTTTCCCAAACGAATAACGCTCAATTTCAATCAGTAAATAGCATATCATACCGAAAGAACCTGCCACTGGCAGCTTCTTCGGATGCATGGCAACGAAAATGAGTGCCAGTGCCCCATTTTCGTACAGCCTTCAAAAAGCTGCTGAGTGCTTGATATACAAAAAGCTGAGCGTTTGATCTACAAGCGTGTGACAAAAAGGCTTTTAGGAACAATTTTTTCGTTCGAATGTGTTTTAGAAGACAACAGTTCACGCGAATTACTTGACATTTACCATAACTGTACATATACTGTATATGTGGTTATATACAGAAGACGGAAAACGTGATGCATTTCATCAGAGAATGGGGGACACATATGTTTGCAATTGAATGCAAGAACCTGAATAAACAGATTGGTAATTTCCAATTTCATAATGTTTCATTTGCTTTGGAACCAGGATATATTCTGGGAGTGATTGGAGTGAATGGAGCAGGCAAATCCACACTGCTGAGATGCCTGATGGATGAGAGTACAATTCCAAGTGTAACAGATGTAAAAATATATGGAGAATCTATAAAAGAAAATCCTATGGAGACCAAGAAGCGAATGGCTTTTGTTCTTACAAAGTGTCCCTTTCCAATGGGATTAAGTGCAAGAGAGCAAGTGAAATTGTTTTCGTCCCTTTATGAGAAGTTCTCGCCGGATAAATTTCATGAATGGATGAAACATTTTGAGGTGAATGAACAAGTGCCGATTCATAAACTGTCAAAAGGGCAATTAATGAAATTTCAACTTGCGTTTGCATTATCCTACGAAGCAGATATCTATTTTCTGGATGAACCATCGGCGAATCTCGATGTTGGATTTCGCGATGAATTTTACCAAATTATAAGAGAACTCATTGCAGATGGGACAAAGAGCGTAATCTATGTTACCCAATTGGTAGAGGAGCTGGAGGAACTAGCAGATTACATTTTATGGTTAGATCATGGAAGACAGCTGTTATACACAGATATCGAGACAATGAAAGAAAGATTCCAGATTGTAAGTGGCTTGGAACGAAGCATTGCATGTATTCCGAATAATCTGTCTGTTGGGAAAAAATATAGTAATAATCATAATGAGGCACTGATTGACTGCTGGCAGGGAGAGCTGATGCTTCCATTGGCAAAGCGCAGTGCTGGAATAGAAGAGGTAATGTGTTATTTTACAGAAAACCCATCTAGAATGAAGCCATTATTACTTGATACGAAGGAAAAAGTAAAGAGTGCCAGCGGGTATCGTTATGGAGGTGGAATCTATGTTTAAGCTTGCTGTGATTCAGACATTCTATGGTGTGAAAACAAGATGGAATGAAAGAAAAATACAGGGAACACTTGTTGTGTGGTTTATTATAATTATAGCTAATAGTATTGCATGGTTTGAAAAAGATAGTATTGCATGGTTTTGGACTACATATGGAGTGTTGCTGATGTCAATGTCAATGTTTTCAATTGATGAAAATGTGTTCCCAGAAGTGTTTCGTTTTCTACCGATTACACAGGAAAAGAAAAAAAGCTTCTTATTTTTTAGAGCATCAATAGAAAGTATATTTGAAATGATAGCAATGGGAATCATGCTTCTAATTTTTATGGGAATAAATGGTTCTATGGATTTATTGATTGTAGTAGAAGCTATATTATTCTTAGCTTTTTCGACAGAGAGATTCGGACAGAACTTGATCTTTGGATTCTGCAAAATAGCAGGGATAAAGCATATTTATGAGTGTGAACCAGAAAAGAAAAGTATGAAAATAATGTATTGGCTCATTATATCATTCGAGGTAATCGTAATCTTAGTATTATTGATAATGGTTTTCTTTATAAAAGATACACTTACAGTCGGGATTGTATGGCGGATTGGTGGAATATGTTTGATTTACTACAGCTTATCTACCGTGTGGAAGGTACAAACGCTAAAGAAGTGTATGAATCGGATAGAGTGGTGAAGATATGAATATATCAATTGACAGCGGAAATAGCAGGTCTATTTATGAACAGATTGTAATTCAAATAAAGAATGAAATCATAGCAGGGCATTTGAAAGAGGGCGATATGCTGCCATCCATTCGAAGTCTTGCCAAAGATCTTCAAATAAGTGTTATCACGACAAAGCGCGCCTATGAAGAACTAGAACAGGAGCAGCTTGTTTATTCTGTGGCAGGAAAAGGCTTTTATATAGCGAAACAGAACACAGGATTGCTGCGTGAGAAGAAGATTACAAGCATCGAAAGCTCACTTGTGGAGCTGATTCGCGAAAGTAGAAAAGCGGGTTTGTCCAAAGAAGACTTGAAGGACACCTTAGATGTGTTGTGGGAGGAACAGGTATAGATGTTAACAATATCAAATGTATCAAAAATACGTAAAAACTTTGCTCTCAAAGACATATCAGTAGAAATCCCAGAAGGTTATATCACAGGACTGATTGGACCAAATGGTGCCGGAAAAAGCACATTAATGCAATTAATATTAGATATTGAGCCTTGCGATACAGGTACAATTACTCTTGACGGAATGGATCATACAAAGCAAGGAGAGGAATTTCGCAATCAGATAGGATTTGTATTTGATAATGATAAGACATTCTTCAAGTATCGATCTGCAGTAGAAAATGGAAAGGTTCTTGGTAAACTATACTCCAATTGGAATCAGGAACTATTTAAGGATTATTTGAAACAATTTCATCTGACGCGCAATGAACAGACAGAGATTCCTATAAATAATTTATCAAAAGGACAATATATGCGTTTTCAATTAGCATTTGCCCTTGCACATAAACCAAAACTTTTGATTCTGGATGAACCGACTGCAAACTTGGATCCGGTATTCCGAATGCAGTTTCTACAGGTGCTACAGGAAGCAATTGAAGGGGAAGAGGTTGCTGTTCTTTTTGCAACCCATATTACAACAGATTTGGATAAGATTGGAGATTATCTGATTGTTCTTGATCATGGCGTGGTGAAGGCTTATGGAACAAAAGAAGATTTATATGACACTTACCATGTAAAGAAAGTGGCGGATGTGTTATTAAACGTAATGAAGGAGGACACAGATTCATGAAAGAACTATGCAGCTATATCAAGAAAGAGGGAAATCTTATGTGGCTGATTCGCATATTTTTCTTTTTTGTAGTGCTTGGGGCTGATCTTCTGGTATTTGTAGATCCAGATATGAATGCTCCGATTCGTATCTTAATTCCAGCAATGTTTACGTATAGCGCTTGCCTACTGAAATACGATTCCATTACACAGGTAAATGACTGGGGAAAGAAACAAGTAATAGCCGAGGGATTGTTATGTCTTCCGATATCCAGAAAAATGCTTTTAAAAATGCATTATCAGGAATTGCTCAAAACAGTAGTGGGAGATTTTGTGCTTTGGTGCGTAATGCATTTTATTTTTGTGAGAGAAATGGAATGGATTGAACTTATCTGGCTTTTGCTTATCGTTGGAATTCCAGGGCTGGTATTAGTAATGAAAGAAGGATTTATTCTTTTTCATATAGAAAAGAACTAAGAATCACGTAAAGAATAAAAGCTTTCTAAAAGACTAAGTGGAAAATGATACAACTATGATACATAAATCGAATAGACTAGGAGTATCTATGAACGAGTCCCAAGCCGGACGGAATTTCCAGAGTAAATCCGATAGATGATTGCGAAACAATTTAATTTCACAATGGTTATATACTACGAATACAAAGAAACATAGGCACGCTCTCGCTACGTTGGCTCATGCAGCGGTACTAAGCGACCAAATTACGGTCGCTAAGGACCGGCTTCGCCAGAGTACCTCTGTTTCTTTGCATTCGTAGTACATAGCCAACTGAAGAATTGTGAGTTTCGCAATCATCTATATAAATAAGCAAGAATGAGGAAAGAAAAGAGACAGTGTAAGGGGAAACAATTGTATGTACAAGATATTAGTGGTAGAAGATGAGGAACCAATTGCAAACTTAATTGCCATGAGCTTAGGAAAATGTGGTTATCAATGTGAAACCATATATAATGGACAAGAAGCGGCGGACTGCATGCAGGAGCGAACCTATGACCTTGGTATCTTTGATATTATGCTTCCAGGGCTGGATGGATATGAGCTATTACAATATGCAAAAGCGATTCAAATGCCTGTCCTTTTTCTGACAGCAAAAGACGAGACCATGGATAAGGTAAAAGGTCTGAAACTTGGTGCGGACGATTATATGACCAAGCCTTTTGAATTGGTGGAATTGCAGGCAAGAGTAGAAAATGTATTGCGCCATTATCATAAAGAACAACAACATTATCAAATAAGAGAGATTCAGATTGATGTTCCTTCCAGGATTGTTACAAAAGATGAAAAATTGATAGAACTAACCTATAAAGAACTAGTACGGATGGTTAACAGATACAATAATACCGCTGCTTAACCGATATAATAGTTGACAAAATGGGGAACTATGGTAGAATTGAATCTGTTATTAATAGAAAGAAATGTTGATAAGGAATAGTAGAATTTATTCATTTTACCAGAGAGCTGTCGGTTGGTGTGAGACAGTAAATGGATGATTTGAACTCACCTTGGAGTTCCAAATTGAAGTCTGAAAGAGCTGTCTATCAGATGCGTAGATAAGGCGGATTGTTCCCGTTATAGAATAATAAGTGCGTATTTCATCGCGTAAGCGGATACGAAATAGAGTGGTACCACGGAGTTATAGTCTTCGTCTCTTTTATTCAGAGACGAAGGCTTTTTTGATTCACAAAAAAGCGTACAAATAAGAAAATAACAGATTGGGTATCGCAAATAAAGGAGGATATTATGTCAGAAGTGTACAACCACAAAGTGGTAGAAAAGAAATGGCAGAAGGTCTGGGATGATGAAAAGGCTTTTGCTGCTACAGATGATTATTCAAAACCAAAATACTATGCATTAGTTGAGTTCCCTTATCCATCAGGACAGGGACTTCATGTTGGTCATCCAAGACCTTATACAGCATTAGATATTGTCGCTCGTAAGAGAAGAATGCAGGGCTATAACGTATTATATCCAATGGGATGGGATGCATTTGGTCTTCCAACAGAAAACTATGCTATTAAGAATAAAATTCATCCAAAGATCGTTACCAAAAATAACGTTGCTCATTTTAAAGAGC
Organism: uncultured Roseburia sp.; assembly: GCA_964613325.1. GTDB lineage: Bacteria > Bacillota > Clostridia > Lachnospirales > Lachnospiraceae > Roseburia. Next base: position 6,338 of record CAZTGP010000112.1, read on the forward strand.
AGCTTCATTCTTTGGGCTATTCTTTTGACTGGGATCGTGAAGTGAATACAACAGATCCAGAATACTACAAATGGACACAATGGATTTTCTTAAAATTATTCAAAGAGGGTCTTGCATACAAGAAAGAGATGCCAATTAACTGGTGTACCTCTTGTAAAGTAGGTCTTGCAAACGAAGAAGTTGTAAATGGTGTCTGTGAGCGTTGTGGAGCTCCAGTTGTTCGTAAAGTTAAGAGCGAGTGGATGCTTAAAATTACGGAATATGCAGATAAGCTCATTGAAGGCTTAAATGATGTAGATTATATTGAAAGAGTAAAA
>CAZTGP010000113.1:0-6647 GCA_964613325.1 uncultured Roseburia sp.
TCCGTGCGGGTTTTCTTTCGTACTAAGACATACAATTTGTATACAAATCATGCCTGAATCATTATTTTAAATGTTTTCTCACACGTTCAATCAGCATCTCAAGTGCCACAATATTCTCCCCACCTTCTGGGATAATAATGTCTGCTTTCCGTTTGCTTGGTTCTACAAATTGCTCATGCATTGGTTTAACTGTAGTAAGGTATTGACTGATAACACTTTCTAATGTTCTTCCACGTTCCTGGACATCTCTTGAGATTCTTCTCAAAATGCGAACATCAGCGTCTGTGTCAACAAACACCTTAATATCTAACAAATCACAAATCATTGGCTCTGCGAAAATCAGAATTCCTTCTAACACAATAACAGGTGCTGCATCAATACGGATTATTTCATCAGAGCGATTGTGAATGGAATAATCATATACTGGTACATCAATTGATTTTCCTTCTTTCAGTTGTAATAAATGCTCGCGAAGCAACTCATTATCAAATGCATCTGGATGATCATAATTGAGCTTGCTTCGCTCTTCATAAGTCATTCCATCATGCCTTTTATAATAATTATCATGCCTTAAAATTGTAACTTCATTACTTCCAAAGCTATCTACTAACTTATCAGCAAGGGTTGTCTTACCGCTTCCTGTTCCACCTGCTATTCCAATTAGAATTGTATCCATGCCTTTTATACTCTCTCTTACCCTTGATTTATTTGCCAATGATAGCAAGTGTTGCGCTTGTTCCAAGTCTAGATGCTCCTGCATCAATCATTGCCTGTGCTTCTTCAGCTGTATGGATTCCGCCAGATGCTTTCACACCCATGTCTTTTCCAACTGCATCTCTCATGATTTTAACGTCTGAAGCAACTGCTCCACCGGTTGAGAATCCTGTAGAAGTTTTCACAAAATCAGCATTTGCTTCTTTTGAGAGTTCACAAGCCTTTACTTTCTCATCATCTGTAAGAAGACAAGTTTCAATGATAACCTTTAAGATTGCTTTTGTTCCACAAGCTTCTTTTACTTCTTTGATATCTTCGCAAACAAAGTCATATTCTTTATCTTTTAATGCACCTACATTGATAACCATATCAATTTCATCTGCACCATCTTCCACTGCAATTTTAGTCTCAGCGACCTTTGCTCTTGTACTCATCTGTCCTAAAGGGAATCCGATTACAGTACATGTCTTTACATCACTGTCTTTTAATTTCTCAGCTACGAATGAAGTATAGTAAGAATTTACACATACGGATGCGAAATCATTTGCCAATGCTTCATCACAGATTTTCTCTACCTGTGCTCTTGTTGCGTCTGCTTTTAAAATTGTGTGGTCAAAGTATTTTGTATTAATCATTTATTTTCTCCTCTTTCATGTTCATATTTGTATACTTAATTGCGAAACAATTTTACTTCATCATGACTATGTACTGCTTATACAAGCAAACATAGGCACGCTTTCGCTACATTGGCTCATGCAGCGGTACTAAGCGACCAAAATACGGTCGCTAAGGACCGGCTTCGCCAGAGTACCTATGTTTCTTTGTATTCGTAGTACATAGCCAACTGAAGAATTGTGAGTTTCGCAATCATCTAATTCATATTTTATCTCTGTCCCTTATCGTAAGGAATACCTTCTGCTTTAGGTGCTTTTGAATTCTTCGATGTGAATGCAAGAATAATCATGGATGCTATAAATGGCATCATGCTATAAATATTCTTTGACCATCCAAGACCTGCAAGTACACTGGAATCTGCGATATTTGCAAGTGATCGGAAAATTGCGAAGAAAATTGCAGCTCCCGCAATATTAAATGGTTTCCACTGTCCGAAAATCATTACTGCCAAAGCAAGGAAACCTGCTCCGGCAACTCCAACTTCAAAGTTCCATGTTGTAACAGAAGGAACGATGTAAGCAAATCCACCGATTCCACCTAATACACCAGATATCATTACACCTGTATATCTCCATTGATATACGTTGATTCCAACAGAATCTGCAGCCTGTGGATGCTCACCACAGGAACGGAGTCTAAGTCCCCATTTGGTCTTAAACAGGAACACATAGCTGACCACAAGAAGAATAATTCCAATAATCAGGAAGATATTAATTGTAAAAGGTCCAACTTTATAAATAAATGCCTCATTGTTATAGGTTAACTTTGCAGAGGCGGCTCCATTGCCTGCAGCTGATGCATTATTAAATGCTTTTACCATAACAATTGCAATAGCTGTTGCAAGCATATTAAGTGCTGTACCACCAATTGTCTGATCTGCTTTTAATGTAATTGCAGAAAATCCTAATAAAAGGGAATAAATAAGACCTGCCAATGCACTTGCAAGGATAGAGATTGCCACAATTGCAGGGCCAGGCATTTTGCCTCCTAGTAGTGCAAGAACAAATACACCTGCAAGACCACCAACTACCATAATTCCTTCTAATGCGATGTTAATAACACCGCTTCGTTCTGAAAACATACCTCCTAATGCCACAAGCATTAAGACTACCGCATAGAGTAATGTAAACTTAATCAATAAAAACATTATTCAGCATCCCCCTTTCCGGTATTTGCCTCAGCTTTTTTCGCTTTCTTTTTACCAAGACGAGTCATAACAACTCCTTTAAAGAACATTACAAACGCACATAAGTAAATAATTACTGCAACAATTAAATCAGCAATCTCTGGCTGGAAAAACTTTGTTGGAAGGTATGCTCCACCAACTGAAATATGTGCCACAAAAATAGCTGCAAAGATGACTCCAAGTGGATTACTCATTGCAAGAAGGGCAACAGGGATACCATTGAATCCCATTGCTGGAAGTGCTGTTGCAACCTGTGGATTCCATTCTGCTCCACCTGATAGATAATATAGTCCTGCTCCGATTCCAGCAAGTGCGCCAGAAATTGTCATGGATAAAATGATATTACGCTTTTCATTGATACCAGCATATTTCGCTGCATCCTTATTAAAACCACACGCTTTAAGTTCAAAGCCGAAGGTCGTCTTATTCAGAATAATAAACATGATAACTGCCACAATCATTGCTATGAAAATTGCAATTGTAGTGGAGCTTGTATGAAACATTTCATTCATTCCAAAATCTGGAATAATGGAGGATGGCGATACTGCACTCAGTTTATATGTTCTTGTTGTCTTCTGATCATACATCTCTGGAATTGCATTATACATCAGCTCATTAACCATATATAAGCCGATCCAGTTAAACATAATGGATGTAATTACTTCATTTACATTAAAATATGCTTTAAACAGTCCTGGAATTGCGCCCCAGATTGCTCCGCATACCATTGCTCCAAGCAAGCACACGAACCATGGCATCTGAAGAACAATTGCAAAATACAGTGCGCCAAAAATACCTACCGTGTACTGTCCGGCAACACCAATATTAAATAGACCAGTTTTAAATGCAAACGCAACAGAAAGTCCTGCCATAATCAATGGTGCTGCCTGAGTAATCTCGCTTCCGATTCCTCTAGGCTGTAAATAGAAGCCACCTTTGATAATTCTAGTAAAGCCATCCACTGCATTCTCTGGATTAATACATACAAGGATAATAAATCCTACCAGAAGTCCTACTATGATACATACGAGAGAAGCTACAATGGACAGAAGGATGTCTTTTGTCTTTTCGTTCATTTCTATTCTACCTTTCTATCTTTTCTTATTATACTTCAGTAGGAACCTCATCACGTTTTGCTCCTGCCATATAAAGACCTAATTCCTGTACATTTGTTTTCTTTGGATCTAACTGTCCAACGATTTCACCTTCATACATTACAAGAATACGATCAGATACATTCATTACTTCATCTAATTCCAAAGAAACAAGAAGAACTGCTTTTCCATTGTCTCTCTCTGCAACAAGCTGGCTGTGAATATATTCAATTGCACCAACATCAAGTCCACGTGTAGGCTGAACTGCGATCAAAAGATCTGGATTCTTGTCGATTTCCCGGGCAATAATTGCTTTCTGCTGATTACCACCAGACATACTTCTTGTAACAGTAACTGAACCCTGTCCACTTCGCACATCGTATTGTTCAATCAGCTTGTCCGAATACTCACGCACTGCTTTGGATTTGATAAATCCAGCTGTCTCAAACTCTGGCTGCCAATATCTCTGCAATACCATATTCTGCTCCAGTGTATAATCAAGAACAAGACCATGTTTATGACGGTCTTCTGGAATATGACTCATTCCCATCTTTGATTTCTCTCGGATAGATGCCTTTGTAATATCCTGTCCTTTGAACGTAATCTTACCACCACTTATTTTCTCAAGACCTGTGAGTCCTTGTACAAACTCAGACTGTCCGTTGCCATCGATACCAGCGATACAGACAATTTCGCCTCTTCTTACGTTGAACGAAACATCTTTCACTGCATTATTATCATGAGCTTTACTTGGCACTGTCATATGTTCCACTTTCAGTACTGTCTCTCCTGGTGTCATAGGCTTCTTATCAACCGTAAAGCTTACATCTCTTCCGACCATCATCTTTGAAAGCTCTTCTTTCGAAGTCTTATTAATATCTACTGTTCCGATGTATTTTCCTTTACGTAAAATTGTACAGCGGTCTGCTACTTCCATAATTTCATTCAGTTTATGTGTAATAAAGAGAATGGATTTTCCTTCATTGGCAAGATTCTTCATGATTTTCATCAGTTCTTCAATTTCCTGAGGAGTCAGAACTGCTGTAGGCTCATCAAAGATAAGTACCTCATTATCACGATAAAGCATCTTTAATATCTCAGTACGTTGCTGCATACCAACCGTAATATCTTCTACCAGTGCATCCGGATCTACCTTCAGACCATATTTGTCGCTTAATTCCAGCACCTTGGCTCTCGCGCTCTTCTTTTCGAGGAAAAGTCCGTTCGTTGGCTCCACACCCAAAATAATGTTATCCAATACAGAGAAACAATCCACTAATTTAAAATGCTGATGCACCATACCAATGTTCAGTTCGTTGGCATCGTTTGGTGAATTGATCTGTACTTCCTGTCCGTTCTTCTTAATCACCCCGGAAGTTGGCTGATATAATCCAAAAAGAATACTCATGAGCGTAGATTTACCTGCACCGTTCTCTCCAAGAAGTGCATGGATCTCCCCCTTCTTCAACTGCAGGGTAATATCATCATTCGCTTTAATTCCTGGAAATTCTTTTGTGATATTCAGCATTTCAATAATATATTCATTTTCCATAGCTGCATTTCCTCTTCATTTATTTTTCTAACAATCGTATTAATTATAACATCTTCTTTATGCAAAAAAAAGGGGAGAGAAATATTTTCTCTCCCCTTGAGATAACTTAGTATCTTTATAAATGAATTATTACTGAACGTAATCAACAGTTACATGAGATCCAACTTTTGGCTGATTCTCTGTATCATTAGATACTTTAATAGAACCGTCTTTTACTCCACCTAATACAGTATTGTACTCATCTACAGTAAATGTCTTGAATCCCCATGAAGCTTCGTCTGTAGGAAGTCCAAGGTAGTCACCCTGTGTAAGTCCAAGCTGTTCAGATTTTCCACCAATTTCATCGAAGTTACCAGAGAAGTATTTGTCTAATGCAGCGTTTACAGCTGAGCCAAGACCTTTCATTGCAGATGTAACGCAGATGTCGCCTAATTTCTTAGACTGGTCAACGTCAACACCGATGATTTTGCCAGTAGATCCAGCAGCATCAACTGCGGAAGTATAGATTCCACCACCACATGCGAATACTACTTCTGTTCCATCCTGATACCAGCCTTCCATACGAGCTGTGATAGCGTCATCACCGTAGAACTGTCCACCGTAGTAATATTTAACAGCTACATCAACACCCATCTCTTCAGCTGCAGCGTTAATTCCCTGGATATAACCATATCCGTAACGAACAACTGCTGGAACTGCGATTCCACCAAGGAATCCAAGCTTTGTGTAACCATCTTTAACAGCGCCGTATCCAGCTAAGTAACCAGCCTGCTCTTCCTGGAAAGAACAAATGTATACGTTATCTGCAAGTGGAACTACTTTATCACCTTGTTTAATGTCACCTTCAGTAACGTCAACAGCGATAAATTTAACATCTGGGTTAGCATCCTGTTCTTCAGCGATTGCTGGTCCAAATAAGTAACCTGGCATTACGATAACTGTTGCTCCATCATTGATAGCCTGTTCAACAGAGTTAATTCTCTCGTCGTCAGTATCTTCTGCTGGTTTGTAATATTCTGTATCTACATTATTCTTCTCACCATAGGCAACAACTGTCTCCCATGTGATCTGGTTGAAGGACTCATCTGTAATATCACCAGAGTCAGTAATCATAGCGATCTTATCACTAGATTTGCTTCCACCTTCTGTACTGTCTTTGTCTGCGGAACCACATCCTGCAAACATGGTAACAGCCATAGCTGCTACTAATAGTAAGCTCATCACTTTTTTCTTCATATTTTTTTCCTCCTAAAATATGTTAGAACCGCAAATCACACTTCCTCATTTGTGATTTGAAGTCAGTTTATAAAAAAAAGAAATCTCCCAGTATCTCTGAGAGTTCTCTTATTTATAAAGCCGATAGCCGGATTCGAACCGGCGACCTACTCATTACGAATGAGTTGCTCTACCAACTGAGCCATATCGG
>CAZTGP010000114.1:0-6625 GCA_964613325.1 uncultured Roseburia sp.
GCATCACAAAGAGATGGAACTCATCGAGAAACAGAAGATTATTGAAGCTAAGAGTAAATTTATGTCAGCTATGAGTCATGATCTTAGAACTCCCCTTAATATCATATGGGGAATTGCAGAGTTGACCAAGGATGTAGCAAACGACCCGGAGGAAGTCAAAAAAAACATGGACGAAATATGTACCACCAGTATATTCATGACAGAGTTAATCAATGACTTGCTTGAGATGAAGAAGCTTCAGGAAGGTGCAGTGCAGCTTAATAAGAGCAGATATGAATACACTGCGTTTGTGGCAAATTTAAAGAGAATATTCAGGGCATTTTCGGGAGAGAAGAAGCTTAACTTTCAGATGAAAGAAGCATCCTTTGATGTAGATATAGATGTGGATAAGGTTCGACTGAACCAGGTATTTTTCAATGTGCTGTCCAATGCTGTGAAATTTACTCCAGAAGGGGGAACAATCACCTTTGGGGTGAATAACCCAGTGATCGACCAGGGCAGGCTCTATTGCGATTTTGTGATTACGGATACAGGAATTGGAATGAGTAAGGAGTTTCAGACACACCTTTTTGAACCATTTGTAAAAGAGGAGTCTGCAATCACCTCCGAATTAACAAGCAGTGGATTGGGTTTGTGCATGACCAAGAAGCTTGTGGAGCTGATGGGAGGCTCCATAGCCATTACAAGTGAGCAAGGGGTCGGAACAGAAGTGACGATTCATATGTCGTTTGATATATTGTCAGATGATGCGCAGATGGATCAAATCAAACAGCTGGAACAGGCCAATGTTCTGGAAGGTAAGCATGTATTACTGGCTGAGGATCATCCACTGAACAGCAAAATTGCGAAAGCACTTCTTGAACGGAAGAATATGCAGGTGACTACTGCAGAAAATGGACAGATTGCAATCGATGTATTCAATGCATCGAAACCGGGCACCTTTGATTTGATCTTAATGGACATACGAATGCCTGTGATGGATGGCGTAGAAGCAGCAAGAGAAATAAGAAGATTAAAACGAAAAGACGCAAAACACATCCCGATTATTGCTTTATCAGCCAATGCATTTGACGAGGATGTGCAAAGCTGCTTAAGAGCTGGCATGAACACCCATCTATCAAAGCCGATAGATCCAAAAGCGATGTATGAAGTCTTGGCTGAATATGTGAAGTAAGAAGCAAGAATAAAAAAATGATAGGCAATTGCGAAACTCACAATCCTTCAGTTGACTATGTACTACGAATACAAAGAAAACATAGGTACTCTAGCGAAGCCGGTCCTTAGCGACCGTATTTGGGTCGCTTAGTACCGTTGCATGAGCCAATGTAGCGAAAGCGTGCCTATGTTTCTTTGTATTTGTAGTTCATAGTCATTGTGAATCCAAAGTGTTTTGCAATTAACTAAGTAAGAAGTGAAGGCGAGAGAATATGGAACCGAAAATTAAAAGAGTAAGTAGAGAGCTTGTATATAAAGGCTCAATTGTGGATGTATATAAAGATGTGATGGCACTGCCAAATGGAAAGACCGAGGATTGGGACTATGTGGCACATAGAAAAGGCGCAGCTGCAGTTCTGCCTGTGCTTCCAGATGGAAAAATTGTAATGGTGCACCAGTATCGCAATGCTCTGGAACGAGAGACTATTGAGATTCCAGCAGGCTGCAGGGACAGTGCCTGTGAGGACACGAAAATATGTGCAGCTAGAGAGCTGGAAGAAGAGACAGGGTATACAAGTGATTCCATCAGCTTTCTGATTTCACTGCGTACTACCGTTGCATTTTGCAATGAGTCCATTGATGTGTATCTGGCAGAGAATTTAAAGCCGGGAAAACAGCATTTGGACGAAGCTGAGGACATTCAGGTGGAGGCCTTTCCTCTGGAAGAACTGTGCCAGATGATCTATGCAGGTAAGATTCAGGACTCGAAAACAGTATCTGCGATTCTTGCATATAGTAATAAATTGAAAAAGTAGGACATATTCTAGAATAAACCTATTTGAAAAGAAGAGCTGCATGAAAAAGCAAATTGGATTCCTTATTATTTTGTTCCTGGCTGGAATTGCAAGTGCACAGCTGTTTGGGACAAAATTTTTAACCACCTATGGCTTTTTGAATCAATATCATATGGATGCCTTTGCGTCAGCTGACATGGACTTCATGCAAGTGTTTTGGAACATACTCTGGGAGAGAGGAAAAGAATTCTTGATATTCGTTCTTCTTGGAATCACTCCAATCCGGAAATATCTTCCATTGATACTGAAAAGCATATTGGTATATGCATTTGGTTTATTCTTGTGCGCCTGCATCATGAATATGGGAATTGGTGGGATTGCAGTTGCAGTATGCAGCCTGTTTCCACAGATTATCCCTTATGTTCTTGCAATACTGCTCATTTTCCATATGGAAGAAAAGCCGCAGAAGGTGATGCATAATAAAGCGAATTCCATAAGCCCCATATTGACTTACATAATGTGGGGAGCGCTGATTGTTATGTTAATTCTTATCGCATGCCTGCTGGAATCGACAATCGGAGTGTATATTCTGCAAAAAATTATAAAAATAATTTGCTGACAATTCACAACATATTGGTTGAAAAAACAGTGTGCCACGAGATATTGTACATTTTTTCTGCATAAGTAAAAACAATGCAAAAAGTGTTGAAATAATTGTTCCATTTTCCAGCAAATTCCACTATAATTACTCTTATATATGAAATTTGGGGTGTATTATGTAAAGCATAAAGAGAAAAGACTGGTGGGGAAGTTTATGAAGGTGGAATTTCAGAAGTTCATTCAGTATTTATATGACGAGAAGCAGGCATCGGAGAATACCGTCGTATCCTATGAAAGAGATTTAAAGAAGTTGATTCATTTTCTGGAGGAGAACGGAATTGAGCAAGTGGGACAGGTGAATGAGACCATTTTGAATTCTTATGTTCTAGAGCTTGAGAAGGAAGGTCGAAAGCCTTCTACCGTATCACGGAATATTGCTTCTATGAAAGCTTTCTTTAATTTCTGTGAGCATGAGCGGTTCATAGAGGAGAATGTGGCGGAGAGCTTGAAAGCGCCTAAGATCGAGAAGAAGGCACCAGCAATTTTGTCAACGGATGAGATTGTTCGTTTGCTAGAGCAGCCTGCTGGGGATAAGCCGAAGGAGCTTAGAGATAAGGCGATGCTAGAGCTTTTGTATGCTACTGGAATCCGTGTGTCGGAATTAATCGGACTCAAATTAAAGGATGTCAATATTCAGATGGAGTACCTTGTGTGCGTTGATCCGCATAAAGAACGGATTATTCCCTTTGGCGACGTGGCGAAACAGGCCTTAGAGAGATACTTAAAGCTTGGTCGTCCGATGCTGGTGAAAGAGGGAGAGTGTCCTTGGCTATTTACCAATTGTTCTGGGGAGAACATGAGCCGTCAGGGCTTTTGGAAGCTGATTAAAGGCTATGGACAGAAAGCGGGAATCCAATCGGATATCACACCGCACACGCTAAGACATTCCTTTGCAGCACATCTGGTGGGAAATGGCGCAGACTTGAAGTCGGTACAGGAGATGCTTGGACATTCTGACATATCGACCACACAGGTCTATGCTCATTTGAACTCCAATCATTTGCGGGAAGTGTATAATAAAGCACATCCGAGAGGATGAAAATAAACAGATTGACAAGCCAAAATGGTTGTGCTAATAATATAGTTAATTACAAAAAGGGAGTAGTTGCATGCCGCCTGGCATGTTCTGGTTTTCGTCAGTACGTCCATCTTTGGGCCGGATGCCAGATGACTTTAGGTTGAACAAGACTTTTTGTGCGTATTTTGTATATGCACAAAGGGTCTTTTCTTTTTGAGCATATATAATTTCAACTTTAGTAGTTAAATCTTGTGACAACTGAAAGGAAATGGAAGAACTATGAAGGAAGTATATCTGCTTAGCAAAAAAGAAGTTATGGATACCTATGGTGATGAAACTGGTTTGTCGGGGGCACAGGCGAAGGCGCGTATTGCAAAGTATGGTGAAAATGCGTTGATTGAGCATAAAAAGGATCGCATTTTCACTGTGTTTTTAAAGCAATTTGCGGATTTGCTTGTGATCATTCTTATGATTGCTGCACTGATTTCCATGCTGTCGGGAAATGTAGAGAGCACGATAGTAATTTTTGCGGTCATTATTCTAAATGCAATTCTTGGCACAATTCAGTACGTGAAAGCAGAGAAATCCTTGGATTCCTTAAAAGAGCTGTCGGCACCGAAGACAAAGGTCCTTAGAGATGGCAGCATAACGGAAGTGAAATCAAAGTATGTCGTGCCAGGAGATGTGCTTCTGCTGGAGGCTGGGGACATGATTGTCGCAGATGGTAGAATCATATCCAATTTTTCTTTACAAGTGAATGAGAGCTCACTTACAGGTGAGTCCACGAATGTGGATAAGAATGACGAGGAAATCAGTACAATTGTATCCCTTGGAGATCGCAGAAACATGGTATTTTCCGGCAGTCTTGTAACCTATGGAAGAGCAAAGGTTATGGTCACAGCCACCGGAATGGATACTGAAATGGGAAAAATTGCAGCGCTCATGAATAACACACAGGCGAAGAGAACACCGCTGCAGAAGACCTTGGATGACTTTAGCAAAAAGCTGGCGGTCATTATTATGGTGATTAGTGTGATTGTGTTTGGACTGCGCATTTGGCAGAGAGAGCCGGTGTTGGATTCACTGATGTTTGCAGTGGCACTTGCGGTGGCTGCAATTCCGGAAGCACTTAGTTCCATTGTGACGATTGTGCAGGCCTTTGGAACAAGAAAAATGGCCAGTGATAAAGCGATTATGAAAGAGCTGAAAGCTGTGGAAAGTCTGGGGTGTGTGTCCGTGATCTGCTCGGATAAGACTGGAACATTGACGCAGAATAAGATGACGGTAATGCAGATTTATGTAGATGGAAAATGCGTACTGCCAGAGGAACTAAAGGAATCGAATCAGATTCAGAAAATCATGCTCTATAGTGCGGTGCTGAATAATGATTCATCAATTCAAAATGGAAAAGAGATTGGAGATCCCACAGAAGCCTGCCTCTTAACCATGGCAGAAAAAGCAAAGGTGTCTGTGGAGGATATCAGAAAGCAAATGCCAAGAATAGACGAGATTGCATTTGACTCTGAGCGGAAATTAATGAGTACAAAATACCAGGTGGACGGGAGACAGATGCTGTTTACAAAAGGTGCGGTTGATGTACTATTAGACCGAATCAATCATATTGCAGCCTCCGATGGAATTCGTCCGATTACGGATGCAGATAGAGAGGCAATCTGCAGGCAGAACCAGGCATTTTCCGAAGCTGGCTTGAGAGTACTTGCATTTGTATACAGGGAATGCAAGAACGAGGAAGTGCTTACGGTTGAAATGGAAAATGGTTACACCTTTCTAGGACTTATTGCCATGATGGACCCTCCGCGGGAGGAATCAATGCAGGCCGTGAAGGATGCGAAAACGGCAGGAATTCGAACGATAATGATCACAGGGGACCATAAAGTGACAGCCACTGCAATCGCCAGACAGATTGGAATTTTCTGCGAGGGTGACGTGGCTGTTACGGGACAGGAACTGGATGGTATGAATGAGGAAGTTCTTGCAAAACAGCTGGAAAATATCAGCGTATATGCAAGGGTATCTCCGGAAAATAAAATACGTATTGTGGATGCATGGCAGAAAAAAGGAAAAATTGTATCTATGACCGGGGATGGTGTAAATGATGCACCAGCCTTGAAGAAAGCGGATATCGGGGTGGCGATGGGCATAACCGGAACAGAAGTATCAAAGGATGCTGCAGCAATGATTCTGGCAGATGATAATTTTGCAACCATTATGAAGGCTGTATTAAATGGACGAAATATTTACAGGAATATTATGAATGCGATTCAATTCCTGTTGTCCGGTAACATGGGGGCAATTCTGGTTGTATTATACTGCTCCGTAATGGCATTGAAAACACCGTTTGAGCCGGTGCACCTGCTGTTTATTAACCTGCTCACAGATTCACTCCCAGCACTGGCAATTGGAATGGAACCTTCAGATCAATCACTTATGAAGAAAATGCCAAGAGATCCAGGCAAAGGCATTCTTACGAAGGAATTTTTACAGAGATTCATGCTGTATGGAAGCATGATCGCTGCGGTGACGCTGGTTGGATATTATCAAGGCTTGCGGGTGGACCCGCATACAGCGAGCACAATGGCATTTGCTACACTGACATTGGCAAGATTATTTCACGGCTTTAACTGCCGTAGTGAAGCATCTATATTCCAAATTGGATTCCGAAGCAACAAGTGGAGTGTGGCGGCATTTGCAGCCGGGGTATTGTTACTGCTTTTTGTATTATTAACACCAATACTGCGGCAATTATTTATGGTATCTGTATTATCGATGGGACAGCTAGCTACAATTGTAATATTGGCTTGTATCCCAACGGTACTGATTCAAGTGACTAGATTTGTTAGAGAGTAAAAGGAGAGAACATGAGAAAGACAAAAGTAATTTGCACCGTAGGACCAGCATGCGAGAATGAGAAGACATTGCAGGAAATGTGTAAGGTTGGGATGAATGTAGCGAGACTGAACTTCTCCCACGGAACCCA
>CAZTGP010000115.1:0-6584 GCA_964613325.1 uncultured Roseburia sp.
CTGTGACCCTCTGCTTGTAAGGCAGATGCTCTCCCAGCTGAGCTAAGATCCCAAGAGTCGTCTCGTTGACGACTTGTTTATTATATCTATGACACCTATAAATGTCAACCATTTTTTACGACTTTTTTTGTAAAAGTCGTTCTACTAATTTTACACATTCTGCTGCATCCTTGGAGTACCCATCTGCGCCGATTTCTTCTGCAAAGCTTTGGGTGATACATGCGCCTCCAATAATTACTTTGCTGGTACATTTCTTCTCTTTGCACATCTCCACCACATCCTGCATACGCATCATGGTAGTTGTCATAAGTGCAGATAATCCAATGATTGCCGCATCCTCTTTCATGGCAGTATCAATAATGGTCTCTGCTGGCACATCCTTGCCCATATCAATGACACGATAGCCATAGTTCTTGAGCATAAGCACTACAAGGTTCTTGCCGATATCATGAATATCTCCCTCTACTGTTGCGATAACAAGGGTTGGCATCTCCTCACCTGTATCTTTCTTCTCCAGCATTGGCTCTAAGTAATCAATGGCAAGCTTCATGGTATTGGCACTTCCAATGAGCTGTGGAAGGAAATACTTCTTCTTATCAAAGAGAACTCCCACCTCGTTGATTGCAGGGATCAGATAATGATTGATGATTTCATCCGGTGTCTCCCCTGCGTCCATGGTCTTCTTTACCTCATCAAGTACAGTGCCTTTATTGCCTTTTAACACTGCACGGAAGACTGGGTGCTCCTGCACGGAGCTTGAAATACTTGTTCCAAAACCATCCCCCACTGCTGATGTTCTTACATTCCCCAAATCAGAAGCTCCTCCTGGCTGATTTATGCCAGACTGATTGGTGCCAGGCTGATTGCTACCAGATTGATTTGCTCCACTCTGATTTACGCCTGCATTCTCTTTCTTCACCACTACGGTCTCATACTTTGCCTTTTCCTCCGCCAAACGGTTCATGCGCTCGATGTAGCGGATATCGCTGTCTGCCCGGTTTAAGAGCATATCTGAAGCAAATGCCCCATTCATCAGAAGCTCCTGAGATGGGTTGGCAATGGCCATGGTTAATCCCTTCCCGATTGCCATGGTTAAAAATGCGGTGTTTACGTAGATTCGCTCTGGAAGTCCAAAGGAAATGTTAGACAGCCCACAGATGGTAGGAAGCTTCTTTACCTCCTTACAATATTCAATTGTATCAAAACATTCCACAGCTGCGTTAGGATTCGCTCCGATGGTTGCCACAAGACCATCTACAATCATATCCTCATGGCTCATGCCGCATTCCATTGCACGATTGTACACAGCATTAATAATGTCTTTCTTTTCCTGGGTATCCTTCGGAAGTCCTTCGTCGGATAGTGGAAGAAGCACAAACATAGCGCCATATTTCTTTGCAATAGGAAGAAGCTTCTGCATTTTCTCAGATTCCATGGAGATTGAGTTGATAAGTGCGCGACCTGGATAAATGCGGAGTGCTGCCTCGATTACTTCCACATGGCTGGAATCAATACAAAGGGGGCAGTCCACCGTTGAGGTTACCTCATAGATTACCTGCTCCATCATCTCCTTCTCGTCAATTCCATTCATTCCCATATTGATATCAAGAATACGAGCCCCATTGGTCTCCTGCTGCATCGCCATCTCCCGGACCAGATCCAGACGGCCTTCCCGAAGCTCTGCCTGAAGCTTTTTCTTTCCCGTTGGATTAATGCGCTCTCCTACTACCATAAAATTACCATCTAAGGTAATCTCCACGCTCTGTCGTTCTGATGTAAGAATTCTGCGGTGACTTTCCAATGGTTTATGAGGCTGCATGCCTTTTACCGCATCTGTTAAAGCCCGTATATGCGCAGGAGTTGTACCGCAGCAGCCCCCAACCAGTGAAGCACCTGCTTCTACTAATTGTTGTCCAGCATGTGCGAATTCCTCTGGGGTCAATTTATATACGGTCTTCTTCCCATCTAATTCTGGGAAGCCTGCATTTGGTTTTGCAAGAATAGGAATTGTGGCGTATTCAGCCATCTTGGCAACAGGTGCCACCATCTCTTCTGGTCCTGTGGAGCAATTAATGCCAATCACGTCTGCTCCAAGGGACTGTAAGACTACCACTGCCACCTCAGGTGTGGTGCCAAAGAGGGTTCTTCCATCCTCGTTGTAGGTGAGGGTTACCATCACTGGAAGTTCGGACACTTCGCGGATTGCAATCAGTGCTGCGCGGCACTCCTGAAGACTCATCATAGTCTCAACCACAAAGAGATCCACCCCGGCATTTTCTAACACCTTCGCCTGTTCTTTGTAGACCTCCACCAGTTCCTCAAACATCAGATCTCCCAATGGGAACAGCTGCTTGCCCGTCATGGTAATATCTCCGGCAACATACGCATTATCCCCAACTGCTTCTTTGGACAACTGAACCAGTGCCTGATTCATCTCTTCCAATCGATTTTCAAGGCCATACTCTTCCAGCTTAATGCGGTTAGCGGTAAAGGTTGGCGCATACACAATCTGCGTTCCAGCTTCCACATAGCTTCTCTGCAATTCCTTCATTACTTCCGGATGCTCCAGAATCCACGCTTCTGGGCAGACGCCCATCGGCATTCCCGCTTCCATAAGATTCGTTCCTGTTGCTCCATCTAAAATAACTGGTCCATTTATGATAAGTTCTCGTAAACTTGCTTTCGTCATTGTAATCCCTCTTTATGCGTTTTCTAATATTGTACTAGCGAATGACTGCCCCGCCAGCCACATAATCCCCCTGATAAAATACCACTGCCTGTCCAGGTGTCACAGCACGTACCTTCTTTGGGAAGTCACAGTGAATGGTATCATCACCAGTTCTTGTGACTTTACAGATGTCCCCTGCATGGGAGTAGCGAATCTTTGCCATAAGTTCTATGCTCTGTCCAATTGCAAGATCCGGGACTGCCATGAAGTTCAGCTGATCGGCGTCAAGCTCATTGGTAAACACATCCTCTGCTTCCCCTAAGACCACTTCATTGGTGTCTGGGCGAATTGCACAGACAAATACCGGATGGCCAAATGCAATTCCCAGACCTTTTCTTTGTCCAATTGTATAGTGAATAATTCCTTTATGCTGCCCTAGGACTTTTCCATCTACTGATACAAAATTCCCAGGCTTCTGTGGTCCTGCCTGCCGCTCTAGAAATCCTGCATAATCATTATCTGGAATAAAGCAGATATCCTGGCTGTCCTTCTTCGCAGCTACTGGAATGCCCATCTTCTCCGCAATCTCACGCACCTGAGTTTTCTCATATTCACCCACAGGCATTAGGGTATGTGCCAGCTGCTCCTGGGTCAGATTGTACAAAGCATAGGTCTGATCCTTTGTGGCGGTAACAGACTTCTTAATGGCATAGCGGCCATTGCCCAGCTGTTCGACACGGGCATAATGGCCGGTTGCAATATAATCTGCACCGAATTCTCTGGCACGGTCTAGCAGTGCTTCCCACTTCACCTTGCGGTTACACATCACACATGGATTCGGTGTTCTTCCATGAAGATATTCCTTGGTGAAATAGTCCATTACTTCTTTCTGGAAAGTCTCCTGAAAATTCAATACATGGTATGGAATATCCAGAGACTTGGCAACTTTTCTAGCGTCCTCTACCGCCTCGATTGTACCGCAGCCCACCTCATCATAAGCAGGCTGCCAAATCTGCATGGTAACACCGATCACCTCATATCCCTGTTCTTTTAAAAGGTATGCTGCCACGGAGGAATCTACCCCTCCTGATAATCCAACAATTACTTTTTCCTTTGCCATGTATCTTCCTTTCTTCTTGTGCCTTTAGGTTCTTTTTCAACCTATTCTATCCTATTTTTCTGGATACTGCAATCCACCTCTTAGAAGTGCAACATTCTTTTTGAGAGATTGTATCGCAAGGTCCACTTCCCGCCTTGTATTTTCCGCTCCCATGGTAAAACGCACCGTTCCCACAGCATATTCTTCTGGCACATGGATGGCTTCGATTACATGAGAGATTCTGGTCTCCCCGGTATTGCAGGCAGATCCCGCAGAAGCACAAATGTCATCCTCCTGGAGCAGTGTTAAAAGTGACGTGGCATCAATCCCCTGAAAGCTCAGATTTACATTTCCCGGAAGTCTCTTAAAGCTGTGCCCATTTAAACGAACCCCATCGAATTCACGTCTCACGCGCTCGATAAAGTAGTTTCGCAGGCGAATCACATGATTGGTGTTTGCACGCATCTTCCCCACTGAGAGCTGCAATGCCTTTTCCATTCCAACAATTCCTGCAACATTTTCTGTCCCTGCTCTCTTTCCCTTTTCCTGGCTGCCCCCATGAATGAAGGATGGAATTCGCACTCCCTCATGGACATACAGGAAACCGATTCCCTTTGGTCCGTGGAATTTGTGTGCGCTGGCACTGAGCAGATCAATAGGCTGTCTCTTTACCATAATTGGAATCTGTCCTACCGCCTGCACTGCATCTGTGTGAAAAGGAATCCCCTTTTCTCTTGCAATCATCCCAATCTCATTGATTGGCTCAATGGTGCCGATTTCATTGTTTCCATACATAATCGTAATCAATGTTGTATCTGGCGTAATAGCATCCAATACATTTTCTGGATGAATCATTCCGTCCCCATCCACATCAAGGTATGTGATTTCATATCCAAGCTGCTCCAAATAGCTGCAGGAATTGAGTACTGCATGATGTTCTATCTTGGATGTGATAATATGTGTTCCATTTTTCTTATACTCCCCTGCGATGCTTTTGATTGCCCAGTTGTCTGACTCACTTCCTCCGGAGGTGAAGTAGATTTCCTCAGGCAGTGCTCCAATGCAGGCTGCAATTCCTTCTCTGGCATGTTCCATAGCAGCTTTCGCTTCCTCTCCAAGTTCATAGACCGTGGATGCATTTCCATAGCTTTCGGATAAGTAAGGCTGCATCGCCTCCCGCACTTCTGGAAATACCTCTGTAGTGGCCGCATGATCGAAATATATCTGCTTATTCATATGCTGCTCCTTTGCTTCATATATTATTAATAAGTTCTTACCATGGAGTCTCATTTGACACGAACACACAAATTAAAAAATCCTCTCATTACAGGAACTCTTTTTCTAACTGCCGCAGGTGTCCTTAGCCGTATTATCGGCTTCTTCTATAGAATATTCCTCTCACGTACAATTGGTGCACAGGGATTGGGAGTCTATCAACTGGTCTTTCCCATCATGGCTCTGTGCTTTTCGTTTACAAGTGCGGGAATCCAGACTGCCATCTCACGCTTCGTTGCGGAGCAATGTGCCAAATGTAACGAAAAAGGAGCCCGACTTTATCTATCCATGGGGCTCCTCTGTTCCTGTGCGCTATCGGTTGTCGTAACTTTTCTCATTTCCAGGAATGCCAATTGGATAGCCACCGCAATTCTCGGCGAAGCACAGTGCGCCGATCTCCTGTCTGCAATGACCTACTGCCTGATTCCAGCCAGCGTTCACGCCTGTATCAACGGATACTATTATGGAAAACAAAAAGCGCTCATCCCCTCTGTCAGCCAGCTTGTGGAGCAGATTGCCCGAGTTCTCGGCGTCTACCTCATCTACTGTGTCGCCACTTCCGAAGGCCACACGCTTCGGCCAATCGATGCCATCTGGGGGCTCGTCATTGGCGAATTCTTTGGAATGCTGGTGTCCCTCACCGCAGTAGGCATGAAGCGTTCCGCGGGAAAAATCGAGGTGGCTGCCAAACAGCTCATCTTTATGGCGATTCCTCTAACTGCCAACCGTGTGCTCATCAATCTCTGTGCCAGCGTGGAGAATCTCCTCATTCCCCGCCAGCTTCGGTTGTTTGGATATTCGCAGGAAAATGCATTGGGCATCTATGGCATCTTAACTGGAATGGCAATCTCCGTGATTCTTTTTCCCACGGTGCTCACGAACTCCATCTCTGTGCTTCTGCTCCCTGTCATCTCGGAGGCCAAAGCCAAGAAGAACGAAGCTGCCATACATACTGCAATTTCCAAAGCCATTCGCTATGGATTGATTCTTGGATTTGCGTTCACACTTGCATTTTTACTCACTGGAAACTATATTGGGAATCACATATTCTGCAATGCTCTGGCTGGCACCTATATCCGGATTTTAAGCTGGATTTGTCCCTTTATGTATCTGTCCACGCTCCTAAACAGTATCCTTCACGGGCTTGGCTATCCAAAGACCACACTTCGCATCAATCTGGCAGGCTGTGCCATCCGAATTCTTATTGTATGGTTCTTCGTTCCAGTCATTGGAATTCGCGCCTATCTGGCAGGTATGCTTGTAAGTCAGGTTTTTATGGCCTTGGCATGTATTTTCTCACTGGGGAGGCTGCAGAGGGAATAACGATGTGCAATATTTTTCAGCGTCATTGGGAAATGGCGTCTGTAATCAACAAGACAACATACTGATTTGTTACCCATGTGTTACCAATAGTAGTTTTTCTATCATTTTTAAGTAATATTAACCAAACGAAAAAGCCAAGAAACTCAACGTTTCTTGACTTTTTCTTATTGTATAGCAGTCTTTTATTAAACCACCTGCTATGCAGGTGTGTCCACAGTT
>CAZTGP010000116.1:0-6419 GCA_964613325.1 uncultured Roseburia sp.
CAATAAGTTCATCGCTCTTTTTCTTTGTGATGAACTTGAATGACGCAACCGCATCGACAAGCATTTTGAGTTCCGGAAGCGTAAATGTTCTGGCATAATCGTTCAGATAATATTTCTTTGGCTTTGATTCGATTATTTCTATTTCCATTCCAGACTTGATAAGAAGATCAATATCAGACGGGACAGTAGTACGATGCGTAGTAATCCCATACGTCTCTTCAAGAATTTGCATCATATCCGCATTTGTTAACGGATGAGCTTCATCCGTTTCTTGAAGCATTTTCCCAATATATAAAAGTCTTAATTTACTATCGTTATCCATAACAATCTTCCTTAGTATATCTTTTTCCCTTTGGTTTCAAAAAGTCTTTTTCCATATCCCTCTTGTTGAAAAACAAAGAGCGAATCGACATTGCCTCGATTTCCATTAGTAAAAGCTCGTTTCGCAATATTGAGTGAATTCAAAGGATTTGTTGTTGCAAATACATTTACTGTTATTCCGGAATTAAGGCTTCTTATCTGCGTAATGACATTTTCAATAAACTGCTGATTAAAATGTCTTCCGAAATTCTTCCCATCATTCCTGCTGATCTTTATTGTCGGTAACTTGCTTTTTGAGCAAGGTATTTGCGAATATAAGATTGGGTAGGTATCTTCGATAATGACATTGACCTCCGTTGGGTCTGATTTCCAATTGGTTTTAGAAACATTAATTAATGCATTTTCTTCTGCGGGATATGAGTTTTCATCCAGTGGAAACTCTTCAAAAATACCGTGATGGACCAATTTGAATAACATGGGAATTGGTACCAAAACCAAGTTGCATTTTTTATATCCAAGTATCCTTGCGCAATACCAGTACCAGAATAAGGGATAATCATGATACAAGTCTTTCTTATTCATGGTTTTTTCTTCGTTATGCTTTCTAATACGTAACAGTACAATTAAAAGCAGAACAATGGCGATAATTGTTCTGCCACTTTGAATCAAAAAATACTGAACTGCATTGTCTGGAGTAGGGTAGTTTTCTTGTAAATATTTACTGAATATGCTTTCAAAATCAATAAAAAACGGCAATGATACTACTGCCAACAGAAGAAATGTCTCAATAACTTGAGTGGCATTATCGCTAATAAAATTTATGATTTTTTTGAAAAAGCTCGTTTTATTCTTCTTTTGTTTTTTCAACATATAACCCTTCTTCGTTCATCTCTACTTCGAGAAGTTCATTTATTTCTCCAGATTCTGAGTCGCCGGCCCAAATCCGAATTTCTTCAGTACCTGCAATAATAAAAAACATAAATTGGCTTCCCGTTTTATCTGATTGCATTGATGCATGCCAATCTTCCCAGTCTATACTTGAGGGAGTGGGACTGGTCTGAGGATGTGTATGCCATGTACCCATATAATAACTTTTTTTACGAGAGGCCTTCTTCAAAAAGATCTTATGACGTGGATCAACGATATTAAACCTCATTCGATTATTTTGATCCAATGCATATGGGTGAGATACCGCTTCAAGCGAAATATTGCCTGAGTTCTTATGTTGATATCCGACTATAAATCCTCCACTTTCAGGTTTATCACTTTCTGTTTGAAGCCATTTATAAATTTCATCAAACACGGCAGATAAAATATCAACAACTTTATTATTGGGCAGAAGCATTTTTACGCATCTGCTGTTTTCCTTAATTTCCACAACAACTGCACCTCTCCATAGGTATTAAGCCTGATGAAACATGTATGTTATTCGGAGTAATGTTTATTAGCGTGTTTTCAGTGATACTTCCATCTAACACTTTATGAATTGTATCAAGCAAGGCAGCCGTTGTGCGAAGTAATACTGTTGTTCCATAGGCAGCCCTTGTGCCACCACACCCATTTCTAATTATGAGATTATCTTGGATATCATTTGTGCTAAGCAAAGCCCTATTGTTCACGAGTTGCCCTTCATTATCAGTGAATAGACATTCGTAACATCCGCGTTTCCCATAATCTACAGCAAGAATGTGGCTATACTTTCCACCTGCTTCCAACCAAGCATACAAAACCGGAACATTACATTTTTCATTGTGTAATGTTCTGTTAAATATAAGTTGTTGATCGCTACTTCCGATTGTGAAAACAATTAAATCTGCTTCTTTAGCTTCCTTAGAGAGGGTGTTAGAGTCGATATTGCTACTAATCCCTTCAACATAAATTTCTGGATGTAACATGCCCAGTTGGATTTCCAGTAATTTTGATTTATTCATGCCTATGCCAAAAGCAGCAAAAGCCCAGCGTAATATATTTTCTTCAGAAAGAATATCGCCATCGTATATTTTTAGTGACCGCACTCCATTTTTAACAAGTTCAAGTGCGACATAGCTTCCTAATGAGCCTGCCCCAATCAAAAGGACCTTTTTTCCATATAAACCGATATCATTGCCAATTTGGTTACTAAGGAAAGAGTAATCTTTTCGACTTGTTGGAATAAGCTCAAGACCAATAGCATCCTCCACGATTTTTTGGAAAGCTGTCTTTTTAGAAGCGTTTTTGCATTTAATTTTCACTGCAAAAGTAGCTTTAGCCTGATGCCCATTAAGCCCAAATACCAAAATGCAATTTTGAGTTGATACAACTTCTTTTTGCAATTGTTGAAACGTATCTGAGTGTATATGTTCAACCTGATTACCATATATAATATTTTTTACATCCTCGACAGACCATGCATGACCTCTATGAGGTGGAAGTATACCTCTGGTATCGGTAATAGGAATATAGAAAACATCGTTTTCTATATGATGTGTCCAAACTCTGTCGTTTTTTTCTCTTGAGTCAATATCGTTTAATTGTAAGCCGCTTTCAATAAGGCGTGTTCCTTTTTTTCCCGCATAAACATTCATGCGAGAGAATATGGACTCATTAGTCAAAAAAACATTCACAGTATTTCCATTAGCCGCATTATTCCAATAGAACATGAACTCCTTTTGAAATTCACGTTCTATTTCCACTTGAGTCATTGATAGCAGCTCAATCAACCTGTCTACCGCATCGTATATTTTATCTTCATATGATACCAACGAATAAACAATACTTTCGTGTTCATACAAACAAACGAAGCGATAATTCCCAGACGGAAAGCTTTTACTGTCCTCTATTTTTTCATCCCGAAGCATTATATGCGGAAAATCACATCCGTCGTCATTATAAAGGTAAATCGAAGGTCGAGAACTGGGTTCATTGACTATTGGAGCAAAAAACAGAAATGTTTTACCAAACAGTAAAAGCATCACAACACTATCGCTAATTACATTTTTTACGGTAATTTGCTCATAGGTTTCCAAAATATCTTTTAATGAGATGTTATTATCCAAAACTATGCTCCCTTTTACTTTGCGCAGTTGCGGCGACAGCTTCCTTTGGAGGAACGATGAATTCAGTACCCAGCACTTTTTGAACATACGCTCCAGCATCATGCTCTGATTCAACATTTAGAGCATCTGTCAAATAATCCACCGCCTTAGACAGCCGTTTATAAAATGTTAGAATGTAGTTCGGACTACTATTTCTCATTTTATTAAAAATATCGGTATATGGTGCGACAGTCAAATAACGACTAATATTTGCCGAAACAACCTCACCATTCGAATTATATGTACAAGTAAACTTATTTTTTATTGCTTTGAGTGTTTTCTGTAGCGCGAGTAGATCGTCATCTCCCTCTGAAGAGGTTTGTTCCGAAAAACAGTCACACACTAAGTATGTAAGCCCAATACTTGGCGGAACCTCATGATCATTTTGAGTCCCGGAATACTTTTCATTCTTCCACTTTTTCACATAACATATTGTGCGTCTGAGTTGCTCATGTCCGCTGATTTTTCCACAAAGATCCTCATTTAACCCATCTGGATCCGCCAATTCCCATATGTATGAATTGCTATTTTCCTTTCCGCGAGCCAAATAAATATTTGAGCCATCTTTTGCATAAAGAGGCAAATCAATATGTAACCATTCCTCACCATTTTCAAAATAAGAGGCTCGTACACAGGGCTCTTTGATTAAAACAGTTCTCGAAGAAATATTGATTGCATCACGTAGGTATCCTTTTATTTTACGCGGATCGTTGTATGTTGTGGTATCTAAGGGAAATATCACAGCCACATCTCGGTCAACGATGTTTGACTTTATTGTGGTGTTATATTTATAACTTCCTTGGTCAATCATCCTGATATCTGATTTATTGAGCGATATTCCCTTGTCCTCTAAAATCCCAGGAAGTTTATTCTCAATATCATTTTGAAGAACAGTTCTTTTTTCAATAAGTTTGCTTGTTTCTGAATCTATTCTAATTTCGGAATAAAAATCAGAGAATTGCTTTTTTAATTTCATACTATTCATCTCCATTAATAAGCTTATTATTTCACTCGAAGTTAGCCCTTTCTCAAACTCTTATAGAGTTCCTTTGCCATCTCATCCTGAACCTTCTGATAGAAGTCCGGATCGTTAAACAACTTCTGGAATGCCTCGTTATTATCAAGGAAGCATTGAGTAACGATATCCTTGAACTTATCCGGGAAGAGCGATTCCACAAACATTTCAGTAGAATTGTCCTTGGCATATTTTTTGAATTTCTTAACGTC
The DNA here is from genome assembly GCA_964613325.1 of uncultured Roseburia sp. GTDB lineage: Bacteria > Bacillota > Clostridia > Lachnospirales > Lachnospiraceae > Roseburia. The sequence goes on from CAZTGP010000116.1 coordinate 4,623, forward strand.
AGAGTCTTTCATGAACATTTGATAAATGCCCTCGATAATTACTCTGTCGGCATCCGTAAACTTGCCCTCAAAGCGTTCATTGACCTTATCAATAATGTTCTGTAACGTGTCTTGCTTCTTGTTAGGAACCTTAGGCTGTATTGAACCGCCGGGAACAAATACCGGAGGTTTCTCATTCAATGTAATCTGACCGGAGAAAGTCTCAGTGAGTTTTGCGTATTCAAGCTTGATTTTGTCCTCAACATCAATGATGTCAACCTTATTACGAGGAAGAAGTCTGATAAGATTGCTTGTATACTGGAACTCATTGAACAGTTCTTGATCGTGGAGTCTTACGAGCTGCGTAACATACGAATACGATCCATTAAACTTACGGATATAGTCGCGTACCGTGTACTGATCGTCTTCGCTCAGTTCTTTATAACGGTCAACAACAGGACGGAGCAGACCGGCAAGTCTTCCAATGGAAGCCTCGCTCTGCGCTCCTCCGCTGTGCTTGCCCATAAAGCTGATAAATGTCTCAACGTCTTCAAAATTGTAAAGCATGAACTCGGCAATTTTGGAGCGAAGATCATATACTCTGTTAATATCGGAATCGCCCTCCATTGTGGTCGTTTCATAGTACGGGAGGAAAGATTCTTTGATATCCTTTTCTGTGTTCTCAAAGTCGAGGACAAACGTGCTTTGCTTATTCGGTGCAGTTCTATTCAGTCTGGAAAGAGTCTGAACAGCCGTAATGTCTTTGAGTTTCTTATCCACATACATTGTGTGGAGCAGGGGCTCATCAAAGCCGGTCTGATATTTATTTGCAACAACAAGAATGTTATACAGATCAGAGTGGAATGCCTTGCGGAACTTCTTATCAGTAGTAATGTACTTACCGTTCTCATCAAGGTTCATTGTTGCTTCGGTGTACGGTTTCTCAGAAGGCATATCCTCAAGAGAGATCTCGCCGGAGAACGCAATCATTACATCACTGCCTTTGGATTCTTCTGGGTGATCCTTCAAATACTGCTTGATTGCAAAGTAATAGCGTACTGCATTGGCACGACTGTCGGCAACAACCATAGCTTTTCCTTTGCCGCCGATTTGATAACGGCAGTTTTCAAGGAAGTTAGTCATAATCATTTCGGTCTTCTGCGTAATGGTGTAGCCGTGCTTCTTGTAATACTTGAACAGCGCTTTTGATGTAGGTCCTTCTATCAATTCAGGGTTATCATCAGATACTTTGACGAGCTTGAAGGCTTCTTTGATAGTCGTGTAGTTTGCAAGAACATCAAGAATAAAGCCTTCTTCTATGGCCTGACGCATAGAATAAACGTGGAACGGTCTGTGAGTAGGATGTCCGTCCAAAGCGTTATATTCAGTAACGCCGAACAGTTCCAGTGATTCACCCTTAGGTGTAGCAGTAAAGGCAAAGAACGACTGGTTCTCATGTTTTCCTTGTCCTACAACCGCGTTGATGTAATCATTGGAAAGATCCACTTCGGATTCATCAATGCCTTCTTCTTCGGCATAATTCTTTACAGCAACACCAATATCAATCAAGCTGCGGCGTAGTGTCTTTGCAGACTCACCACTCTGTCCTTGGTGCGCTTCATCAACGATGATTGCAAACTTTCTGCCGGAGAATCTTTCGATATCTTTATAGGCAAAGAGGAACTTCTGAATTGTGCAAATGATGATACGCTTCTTATCGTTGATTGCTTCTGCAAGATCACGAGAGTGCTTCTTTTCGTCTATACATTCAAGGAGACCGGGAACATGCTCAAAGCTGTTAATGGTGTCCTGAAGCTG
>CAZTGP010000117.1:0-6021 GCA_964613325.1 uncultured Roseburia sp.
GAAGGGATTCTTTGTCACAATGGAATTTGATGAGTAGAAATCGTTTGATTTTACGCATAAGGTAGTATAGAATGAGGCTCAAAGGCCTAAATCAAGTTCCTGGGAATGAGAGGATAAAGCATGAGATATTTACCAACCAACAAGTTAACATCGGGCATGGCCATTGGTCAGGATATCTTTGACGGTGAAGGTACTGTTGTGTTTGAAAGACACAGGATACTGAACCAGCAAGCGATTATGGAACTCTCACGACTTGGTTACCCCGGAATATATATTGATGATGAGTTTACGCAGGGAATTGTAATTCAAGAGGTTATTAGTCCTGAGATTCGTAGGGAATCCCTGAAGGCAGTTCATGATGTGTTCATGACCGGAAACGAAGCTGGGAGTATCGAAGAGCAAATGTTTCACAAGAGCATTGATTCAGTTGTTGATGAATTGTTATCCAATGGCGACGTGATGGTCAATATGATAGACATTAAATCCTATGCAGATTATATTTATTTTCATTCTATCAATGTAGCAATGATTTCAGCAATGATTGGGTGCCGAATGGGACTGAGCAAGGAACAGCTGAAAGAATTGACTGCAGGGGCAATGCTCCACGATATTGGAGAACGCTTTATTGATGAGAATCTTTTGAAAACACAGAGAGTTTTGACAGATGAGGAGCGCGCAACGATTGCACAGCATCCGAAGCTGGGATATGAATATTTGAATCGCACCTATCATTTTGCACCAGAGATTACATTATGTGTTTTGGAACATCATGAATGGTACAATGGGGAAGGATATCCGCTCCGTAGATCAGGGGAGGAGATTCCACTATATGGAAGAATCATTAAGGTAGCAGACAGCTACGATGCGATGGTGTCTAACCGACCGTTCCATAAGCAGATTCAGCCAAATGACGCGGTTGAATATATTATGGCAATGATTGGAGTGGAATTTGATCCAAAGATTGTTAATCTGTTTTTGGATTGTATTGCAGTCTATCCAGTGGGATGCGAAGTAGTATTATCTAATGGAAAACATGCAATAGTCATGAAGAATTACAGAGGCTTTGTTTTGCGGCCGAGACTAAAAATTATTGGAACAGCAGAAACACTGGACTTAAAAGAAGATCCAGATGCAATGAATATTACAATCATTCAGATGGTAATGGAATAAGGAATTGGTAGTTATGACAGGACAAGGGAAGAATGCAATCGACATATTGCTTGCAGAAGCATTAAAAGAGCTTGCCACCAAGCACCCAATAGAGAAAATTACAATTAAAGAGATTACAGATAAAGCCGGCGTTATACGTCCTACCTTTTACAATCATTTTCAGGATAAGTTTGAATTGATCGAGTGGATTATTACCAGCGAATTGTTAGAACCAATTCATCCGTTGATCCAGAATGGAATGATTACAGAGGCAATGGTTCTATTATTCTCCAATATTGAGAAGGACAAAGCATTTTACAGCAGAGCAATCAAGATGGAAGGGGTAATCTCTTTCAATGATATTGCACAGAAATGCGTAAAGGAAGTACTTACAGAAGTATTTAAAGATATGTCGACCAGCGGATCGTCTGCACATCCATGGCTGACTCCAGAGATTATTTCAGCGTATTATGCACAGTCTATGTGTTTTGCAGTAATTGAATGGATTAAATCGGGTATGACGGTATCACCAAAAGAGATGGCGGATGCCTATAATTATATGCTTTCGCACTCCATGGAGGATGTAATCAAAGAATTATAAGAAAACAGGCTATACAAAATAAATTAATTGTCATTCTATATATACAAAAGCAGGAAAATGTATACTGCTTTCAACACACCGAAAGGATTGAATATGTTGTTATTCAGTCTTTTTTTTTATACTCTAACATGAATAAAGAGAATATAAGAAAGAGATGGTGAATAACATGATTAAATTTGGAAAAGCGGTAGTGAAACTTCGTATACCGATTCTAATCCTCTCGTTTCTGTTATTGATTCCAGCAGGAATCGGTTATTTCAATACGAGAGTAAACTACGATATTCTTTCATATCTGCCATCTGAAATCGAAACCATGAAGGGTCAGGACATTCTTCTGGACGAATTCGGAACCGGCGCATTTTCCTTCGTAGTCGTGGAGGGAATGGATGATAAGGATATTCAAAAAGTAGCAGATGATATTGATGACGTTGAGCATGTTAAGAAAGTAATCTGGTATGGTTCTGTAGCAGATATCTCAATTCCGAAAGAGATGCTTCCTGATGATGTGAAAGACTTCTTCAATAACGCAGATTCCGATAGTCAGTTGATGGCAGTTCTGTACGACGACTCCATGGCTTCCGATGGAACAATGGCTGCAATTGATACGATTCAGTCAAAGGTAAATGACCAGTGCTATATCAGTGGTATGGCTTCCGTAATCAACGATATTCGTAAGCTTTCCATGAAGGAAGTTCCGATTTATGTAATCCTTGCAGTTATTCTTTCACTGGTTGTGTTATCCCTGACTATGGATTCCGGATTTGTACCATTCCTATTCCTGCTCAGTATTGGAATGGCAATCGTGTACAACATGGGAACCAATATCTTCAAAGGAGAAATCTCCTATATTACACAGGCACTAGCAGCAGTGCTTCAGCTGGGTGTTACCATGGACTATTCCATTTTCCTGTGGCACAGCTATCAGGAGCAGCAGGAGCGATTCGACGGAGACAAGAAACGTGCGATGGCACATGCAATTTCCGGAACACTTACTTCTGTAATCGGAAGTTCCATCACAACCGTTGCCGGATTCGTGGCATTATGCTTCATGAGCTTTACCTTGGGACTTGACCTAGGTGTTGTAATGGCAAAAGGTGTCATCTTCGGCGTAATTGGATGTGTAACCATTCTACCTTCCATGATTTTAGTGTTTGATAAACCAATCGAAAAAACGAAACATAAAGCAATCATTCCGGACCTCGGACGTATTGCAAACTGGGTAACCAATCATTATGGAATTTTCGTAGTCATTTTCCTGGTAGTCCTTGGACCAGCAATCTACGGATATACACATACCGATGTATATTATGATCTTGCAGGAACACTTCCAAAGAGCTTACAGAGTATCAAAGGAAATGCAATCCTCGATGATGATTACAACATGGGTGCAACCGATATGATTATCGCAAGCAGTTCATTATCATCCAAAGACAGCGAGAACATGATAGAAGATATCAAGAAAGTGGACGGCGTGAAGGTTGCAGCTTCCCTGGATTCCATCTTAGGACCATCCATTCCACAGGAAATGGTCCCAGATAACATCAAAGAAGTATTCATTAATGGAGATTATCAGATGATGTTAGTAGCTTCGGAATATGCAACTGCATCAGATGAAGTAAACAACCAGTGCGATGAGATCAATGAGATTATTAAAAACTATGATGATACGGCAATGCTAATTGGTGAAGCACCTTGTACCAAGGACCTGATCGAGATTACCAACACCGATTTCGCACGTGTTAGTGTGGTATCCATCGGGGCAATCTTCTTAATTATTGCGATTGTATTCAAATCCATTTCACTGCCAATCATTTTAGTAGCAGTCATCGAATTTGCCATCTTCATCAATATGGGTATTCCGTTCTACACACATACAACATTGCCGTTCATTGCTTCCATCGTAATTGGAACAATCCAATTAGGCGCAACTGTTGACTATGCAATTTTGATGACCAACAAGTATAAACGTAATCGTAATCACGGTATGGAGAAAAAGGAATCTGTACATTTTGCCCTGGAGGGATCAATTCAGTCCATCATGGTAAGTGCATTGAGCTTCTTTGCCGCAACATTTGGTGTAGGTCTTTACTCTAATATCGATATGATTAGTTCACTTTGTAACTTAATGGCACGTGGTGCAATCATTAGTATGTTTGTTGTAATCTTTATCCTGCCATCCATGTTCATGATCTTTGACCGTGTGATCTGTGCAACAAGTGCAGGCTTTAAATGCAAAAACCAATAAAAGGAGGATATTGAAATGAAATTACCTGAATTAAAAAAGAAATTTAATAATAAATATGTGATTCGAATTATCGCAGGCGTTCTTACCATTGCTATGGTAGGAACAGGGGTATCCGTATACTCCGCACATTCAGAGAATCCAGAACAGTCAGTAGAAAATGTACAGCTTGCTGCAAAGGACGAAGCAGATGTAAATCTTGCAGATATGTTAAAAGACAACATCTCTGTATCAGAGAAAGAAATTGGAAAAGATGAGACAGTATACTTAATCTCAGATGCAACTGGAAACGTAACAAAGACAATCGTATCTGATCACTTAGTTAACAAAGATAAAGCCACAACCTTGAAAGACAAATCAACCTTAAAAGATATTGAAAATGTAAAGGGCGATGAAGAATTTACACAGAGTGGTGACGACGTAACATGGCAGGCAGATGGCAGTGATATTTACTATCAGGGAACTTCTACAGAGAAGACTCCAGTATCCATGAAAGTATCTTACAAATTAGATGGAAAAGACGTAACACCAGAAGAGCTTGCAGGTAAATCTGGTAAAGTTACCATCCGTTATGACTATACAAACAACTCGAAATTCACAGAGACTGTAAATGGAGAAGAAGTGAGTGTATGTGTACCTTTTGCAGCAATCACAGGAATGGTATTAGATGACAGCTTCACAAATGTGGAAGTAACCAATGGTAAAGTGCAGACTTCTGGAAACAACAATATCGTTATAGGATATGCACTTCCAGGATTGAAGGACAGCTTGGATCTGAAGGATTCTGACTTAAGCGGAGACGTTAATGTACCTGAGTACTTCGAAGTAACAGCTGACGTAGAGAATTTCTCATTAGAGACAGCAATGACAGTTGTAGCAAACGCTGGTAACTTCTTATCAACAGACGGATCTTCAGATCTGTCTTCTGTAGATGACATGATCAATACTTTAACAGACGCAAGCAGCCAGTTACAGAATGGCTCAGCTGAGTTGGCTAGTGGACTTGATACACTTCAGGGAAGCTTAAAAGAGTTCTCCGATGGTATGAATACGTTGGCTGGGGGATTGAAGACTTATACTGATGGAACTGCTTCGTTGAGTGATGGTGCAAATAAAGTAAAAGCTGGTGTGGATTTATTAGCTTCTAAGGCTGGGGATTTAACGAATGGTGCAAATACGCTGAATGCTGGTGCAGCTGCGATTAATGCTGGAATTCAAAAACTTGACCAGAACGTACAACCACTTACGGACGCAGAGAAATCTACTTATAAAGCAGCAGCTGAAAGCCAAACATCTCAGTTATTAGATAATCCAGCATACGCAGATAATAAAACAAATATTAATGCAACAGCAAAAGCAACTCTTAATGCAAATGATGATCTTACTGGAGCTATAAAAATTAGTTTGCAGGAGCAAGTTGCAGCTGCAATTGGCGAGAGTAATATTGCGCCATTGATGACCGATCCTTTTAATTTGACAAGAAATGCAGCAGTTGCTTATTTATATAATTCAGATCCTACAGGTCAAATAAAACCTGGAGTGAAGGCTGCATTACAATTGGATCAGGAAGTACCAACGTATGCTCGGTTAGAAGCAGCAGTAGTTAATTCAAAAATAAATGATATGGCTACAGTTGTTACAAATCAAATTGTTGCAGCAACAATAAAAGCATCTGGTGAGGCGGCTGTTAGTGCAATAGATCAGACTAAGGATACTATCAAAGAAGCTATTGAGACGAAGCAAGCAAATGGACAGAGCCTAGTGACAGGTGCAGAAGCACTTGCAGCTGGTACAGATGCATTGGCAAAACAGGTTCCAACATTAACCGCAGGTATATCTGAATTAAAAGCTGGTACAGATGCATTGGCAGCAGGCGCAGGAAAGATTGTAGCTAACAACGATACCTTAACTTCTGGAGCAACTAAATTAGTTAACGGAACATCACAGGTTGTTGAGGGGGTTAACAAGTTAGATACTGGATCCCACACCTTAGCAGATGGTATGGTTGAGTTCAACGAAACTGGAATCA
>CAZTGP010000118.1:0-5922 GCA_964613325.1 uncultured Roseburia sp.
TCATTAGTATCATCCATGTATGCAGGAGATGTTAAAGTATCAAATGATATCACAGTACTTCCAAAAACAACAATCAAGGTAAATGATTATGGCAGCATCAAATAATTAAGGAGAGCGCAATATGAAGACAAGGAAACGAATTTATTCGCTTGTTATGGCCTTTGCAGTATTGTTTACGACAATATTAGGAAATACAGGGCTGGTTCAGGCTGTGGAAACAGGGGGTGCAGCGGTTTGTGCACAGGCAGTTTCGTCTATCCAGGATGGGGATGTTGTAGTTCTCTATTTTGAAAATGGAACCAGCGATGGTCTGGTTCTGGGAACAGAAGCAAGCGGCAAAAAGCTAGCAGGTGTAACCGCAGTCCCAAGCGAGGGAAGCCTCACAGTCCCAGAGGGGGCAGCAAAGCTAGAGGTATCTGTTGATACAGATGGTTATTATTCTTTTCTATGTGATGGCAAGTACCTAACATCTGGCGAGACCGGAAGCTCTTTGACTTATGCAGACGCAGCAAGTGCATATAGCTTATGGACAATTGCATCTACAGATGGTGGAGCACAACTGATCAATGTCAATGCAAAGTATAGCGAGAAGAATCAATATCTCGAGTACTTCAACGGGTTTACAACATATTCTTATAAAGAATCAAGTAGCAGCGTTTATAATTTTAGCTTTTATCAGATCAGTGCAGGCGCAGAAGGCAGCAAGGTTGATACAGCTACAACGCTCACTGCGGCACAGTGGGCAGGAAATGCAGATTATGAAGCAGCAGGGATAACGACAAAAGCACCGGGTGATCGTTTTGAAACCAATGATATGCTTGATAGCAGTGTGGAGTACACCACAGTTGTATCAGGTGCAGAAAAGGTGCCTTATACCAAAACAACCGCGGGTACTGGAGGAACAACTTTCTATCTTGGAGGAGCGGGTCTTGGATCTGGAACGGATGACTATATCCAGATGAAAATATCTTCTATTGGTTATGCGAATATGAAAATGTCATTTCGTTTGCGTGCAAGTAACACAGCACCAGGTTCTTTCCAAATGCAGTGCTCTACCGATGGAACTAATTTCACAAACATGACAAACGGAACTTATGCCTATGCATATACCAAGTATGTGAGTGGTGTTCCTTCAGAAGTATCAGATTCAGGTGCAATTACGAATGGTATTGCAAAGACAAGTTTAGCACCAACATATTATGTTACATTTACATTTGACCTTCCAGCTGCAATGGAGAATGCGGAGAATCTCTACATTCGTATGGTGCCAGGCACCGACGCAGCGAAAGAGGGCGGACAGATTAAAGATGGTGGCGTCATTCGTATTGACACAGTTGCTGTTACAGGCAATCCATTGATCGCAAATGATATCTGTGGATATGTAAAAGCAAACCCTTCTAGTGGAACGGTTTCTATTGGGGATCAGCTGATGCTAAGCAGCAGCACAGCAGGAGCAAAAATATATTATTCACTAAATGGAGCAGAACCACAGCTTTATGATGAGACAGCAAAACCAGTTTTCTCAGAGCTCCCAGCAACGCTTCTGGCTTATGCGACAAAGGAAGGCATTCACGATAGCGTGAAGACAACATACACATACACTCAGGCACAGTGCGCGAGTGTAAAAGGAACTCCAAATGGTGGAGCTGTTAGCGAAAACAGTAAAGTATTATTAAGCTGTGATACCAAAGAAGCTACTATTTTATATGCATACGCTAAGGAAGGTGTTGCAGATTCTGATTTAGACTGGAAGACATACAGTAGTGCAATCGTATTAAGCGAACTTCCAACTACAATCAAAGTAAAAGCAAGAAAAGATGGTTATCTAGATAGTGCTGTTTCGACTTTGGCTTTTACAAAAAAAGAAAATGAAAATTATAATATTTACTTTGGACAGGTTCATGCACATACAAACTTTTCGGATGGAACTGGAAGTGTAGAGGATGCATTTACTTATGCTTCAAAGGTGGCTAATCTTGATTTCCTTGCAGTTACGGATCATTCGAATTCCTTAGATAATGAAAGCAAATCTGTACTGTCACAGAATGTGGATACAAATGCCACAGATGAATGGACATTGGGACATTCTCTCGCAGAGCAATACAGTACCAGTGACTTTACCTGTATGTATGGCTTTGAGATGACTTGGTCAAATGGATTGGGTCATATGAATACATTTAATTCTGCTGGATTCCAAAGTAGAACACAGACCGCATATAAGACTTACAGCACGGCATTGCAGAACTATTATGCAACCCTGCAGACTGCTCCAGATTCTATTAGTCAGTTCAATCATCCAGGTACTACATTTGGTGATTTCAATGATTTTGCATATTATAGCGAAGCCAATGATGAACTGATTAAAATGATTGAGGTTGGTAATGGAGAAGGAACAATTGGAAGCTCTGGTTACTTCCCATCTTACGAGTACTACACAAGAGCGTTAGATAAAGGCTGGCATGTAGCACCAACAAATAATCAGGATAACCATAAGGGAAAATGGGGAGATGCAAATACTGCAAGAACTGTTGTATTAGCAGATTCGAACACACAAGCTAATATCTACGATGCCATGAGAAATTACCGCATCTATGCAACAGAGGACAATAATTTAAGTATCTATTATACGTTAGATAACAACATTATGGGTAGTTCACTGACACAGGACCAAGTGGGAAATACAGTAACTATTCAGGCACAAATTAGTGATGCAGACTCTGCAGACAAGATTGGTAAAGTTGAAGTAATTACAAATGGTGGGCAGAGCATTGCATCTCAGAATGTTGCTACAAATGCAAAGGATGTGACGTTTGAAGTACCATCTAATTATTCTTACTACTACTTAAAAGTAACAGAAGCAGACGGTGATATTGCGGTTACAGCACCAGTATGGGTAGGTGAAGTAGAAGCATGTGGAATTAATAAAACATATACAAATACAGCATTGCCAGTACAGAACGAAAATGTTGATGTTAATGTGGACTTTTATAATAACGAGACAAGCCCATTAGAGATTGACAGCATTGAATTCTCAGTAGATGACAAGAGTGTAAAGAACGTCACTGCTGCAGAGTTGCAGGCAGCAAATATAGCATCTATTGCATCAAATAGCAGTGGAACCTATACCTACAACTATCTAGGCAATCAAGTAGGAGCTGTTGCAGTAAATATTACAGTAAATGCAAAATTAGATGGTGTGTCAAAGGTGTACAAGGATGTGCTGAAACTTTCTTATACATCACCTGAAATGGTAACCAATGTTATCGTGGATGGAACACATTACAATGACTATGTGACTGGATATTATGGCGGAAATCTAAACAGTTTTGTTAAAATCTGCGCAGAGAGTAACATTCGGGTTACGATTGAACAGGAGAAGATTACCGAGGATGAGTTAAAGGATTGTGCACTTCTTATTGTATCGGCACCAGCGAAAAAGGCAGGTACAGCTACTGCAGGAGATTATACAGCGTCGCATTTTGAAGACTCATTTATTGATATGGTCGGCAACTATGTGAAAAATGGTGGATCTCTGATTACCTGTGGACTTGCAGATTATCAGGATACGGAAGATGTACAAGGATCAAAAGAACTGAACAAGCTTCTTGCAGCTGCTGGTTCTACAATGACCATCAACAGTGATGAAGTGTATGATACAGAAAATAATGGCGGTCAGGCATATCGTCTGTATTACGCAAATCTGAATAAGGATTCCAGATATCTAGATGGAATCATGGAGGGACAGGTATATAGTGCTTATAGTGGATGCTCCATTAATATTACACAGGCAAAAGAGACGGAAGAAGTCTACGCAGCTGATGCACTGGTAAATGGATTCGACACTACTTATTCCATCGATTGTAAGGACGAGGATGGAAAGAGCGTGTCTGGACAGCCAACCTTCGTTGAAAAAGGAAAGATTGTAGGTTTGGCACATCAGGCAACAAAAGCAGGCGGAAACATCTTTGCAGCAGGCGGAGTATTTATGTCAGACTTCGAAGTAGATGCAGAGAAAGACAATAATGATTCACTTCCTTATGCAAACTACAATATTATTCGTAATATTGTAAATGAAGTGAAAAAAACAATTCCAACCTCTACGATTGCAGAGGCGAGAAAAGGAAATCTTGGAGATATCTTCGCTGTAGAAGGATATGTAACAAGTGGTACAACCAATGCAGATACTACATTTTTTGATACCATTTACATTCAGGATAATACGGCAGGAATAGATATTTTCCCATATGCAGAATCAGGACTTGCAATTGGAACAAAGGTTAGAGTTGTTGGTACTGTAGATGAGTATCAGGGAGATCGTGAACTTCGTGTTATCTCTACTGAGATTCTGAAAGCAGAAGCAAACATTATTCCAGCAACAGAACTAAGTACCAAGGATGCCATGGATTATGCAAATTATGGTGGTTCACTGATTAAAACAACTGGAAAAGTTACAAGAGTGGAATATACAGATGATGCACAGGGAGTTGCTGAATTCTGGATTGTAGATGCAACTGGAAAGGAAGCAGCAATCTTCATTGACGGATACATCAGCTCTGGTACAACGGGGAAAAATGCCCTGGCTTCTATTGTAAAAACGGGTGCAACAATTAGTGCAATCGGTATTCTTTATAACCACCCAGAAGGGGAATCGGAAGAACCTGTTCCAGTACTCCGCGTACGCAATTGTGATGATATTGTGACAGCTCAGGTAAGTAATGGCGGCAATAACAACAATGGTTCTAATTCTGGTAATAACAATTCGCAGAATAATACTCCTTCTGTACCACAAGAGATTGTAGTGTCAGTAAGTGATAAAGCTGCAGTTGTAGAGGCTATCAAGAAAGCAGAAACAATAAACATTCCAAGTGTTAAGATTGAGATGGGATATAGCAATGTGCTAAATTCTGAAATTCTTCAGGAAGCAGCAGGAAAAAATGTAAATCTTGTAATAGATATGGGAGACTACACATGGACAATTTCTGGAAAAGATATTGATGCTTCCAAAATCAAAGATATCAATCTAGAAGTGAAAATTGGTGCAGCTAATATACCAGTATCTGTAGTAAAAGACGTTGCAGGAACTCGTCAAACATTACAGCTTTCATTGACACATGATGGAGAACTTGGATTTACTGGAACCCTAAATATTAAGGTGAATGCAGATAATGCAGGTAAATATGGAAACCTGTATTATTATAATTCACAGGGAAAACTGGAGTACATGAGTACTGCAAAAATTCAGGATGATGGAAGTGTTAATCTGATCTTTACGCACGCATCAGACTATGTACTTGTGATTGGTGAGAGCATGGCTCCAAATACAGGTGATTTGAATATTGCATGGATGATTCTTATGCTTTTAGCTGGATGCATCCTTCTAGCAGGGGCATATGCTGCCAGAAAAAGACAACTGTAATAAAATAGAATAAGTACAAATAAAGGAAACAAAGCCAGGGAGGTAGCATAATGCTCTTCCCTGGTTTTGTAGCTGGAAAGCGAGTGGTGTATGAAAAAACGAATTTATAAAGGAATAGCGATTCTAATATTTTTGATCTGTATGGCGGTAGTCATCTGGTATGCGAATCAGGACAAACCAACCTATACGATAACAGAGTCGACAGGAACGGAGTATGAAACAGCAAAGGTTATAGAAGTACTTTCGGATAATACCTCTGTTGATGAGGAGGCCGAAGGCGTATTAAAGGGGAGCATGGATTTAAAACTACAGCTTCTCAGCGGAAGATACAAGGGAGACACCTGCTATGTAACAAACTACTTTAGTGTGTTATACAATGTTAAGGTTGAGGAAGGGGATACCGTTAGTGTCCGGATCGATACAACAGATAAAGCGGTATATAGTGTAAGTATATATAATTATAATCGAATGCCTTTGATGATTGGTCTTGTAGTAGTGTTCTTTCT
>CAZTGP010000119.1:0-5830 GCA_964613325.1 uncultured Roseburia sp.
ACAAATATACATATGGTGATAGCATAAATAATAAAAATGATAGTGTAAATGATAAAAATGATAGAGTAAATGATAAAAATGATAGAGTAAATGATAAGAATGATAGTATAAATTATGAAAATATAATTTTAAACACCATTAATAATAACAATACTATAACAAGAAAAGAGCTATCAGACATTACCAATTTATCTATATCAACTATAGACAGATACCTAAAAAAGTTAAAAGATAATCATATTATTGAAAGAGTTGGTTCAAATAAAACAGGAAGATGGAAAGTGTTAAAATAATTAACACTTTTTTATTGAAATAAAAAAAGCCCTAAAGAAGCGTTCACTTAGGGATTGAAGAAAAACTTAAATGAACAGCTTCAAGCGGGGCAAAAAAGACCACATAAGAGTTTTTATACTCCTGTGTGGTTATACTTTTGTTGGTATGGTTTTTTGTTTTAGCAGGACATTGCATTGTTAAGCAATAGCCTCGAGATGTGCCGTTTTTGAATTCAATTTAATTATATTTTGTGTCTGCAGTATAGCCATTAATTATTTTATAATCATAAAAAGACTACTTATACCTCAATGTTATGTTTGTAATTTTCCACTTGCTTCATAATTTCATCATATGCATCATCAATAGTTGCTGGTGGATAACCGTTTTTTTTCAGAAGAACAGCAACATCGGTATATAATTCATCCTTTACATCTTGTCTGTTTGTCCAGTCAGTATACTTTGATTTGTTGTTTACTAGCTTTTTAATTTCCTTTGCTAAAAAGATATATTTGTCACCTTCAATTCTATCCTTGAAACTGTATTTTTCAGCCACAGCTAGCAGAATATCATAGAACGCTTTTTCATCATAGGAAATGTTTAAAGCCTCGAATGACTTCTGTTCTGCCTTTAACTCATTGAAGATTTTCTCAAGTTCTTCGCTGAGATTGTTAACTACATCTTCGATTATATCTTCGACTTCGCTGATTTCATTTCTTGAATTGTAACGTTCGATAACGTTCTTTAATTTCTTTGAGAAATCAGTAGCTTTAAGTATATTAGTTTTTCCGAACTCTTTGATAGCCTTTTTCAGCAACTTAACAAGAGCCTGATATCTTGTATTCGGATACGGAATTTTTTTGAGTTTATCTATAAATTCATCGCCGAAGAGAAACTGCACATCATCAGTAGTCTGTTCATCAAAATTGAATTCCTTGCCACTGTAGGTTGAGCTAATAGCCCTATCAACCAGCTCAGACACCTTCCTATTCATGAGCGTAGCATCTGGTGTATCTCCAATCGTCATTTTGAAGATAACAGATCTTACACACATAAAATAATGTAAATGTCCTACTTCAGAATCACTGATTTCATCATGACCGATACAAACATCAAATGCTTTCTTTGCTCGTTGCGTAAATCCCATGAAATTATCTCTGCGCGATTTGTCTGCAAGAACAAATTCAACACCTTTTTGAATTACGGTTAATCTTTCAAGTGGAGTAATCGTATCCGTAAAGAATGAATCGTAATTTAATCCATTCATCAGTTTGATAATTCTATCCATGAAATCCTTGAAAATAACAAGCGAAGTGTCAATCCCGTTTATTGGGCGTACATCACCGTTATAAAGTTTCATGGCAGTTAGGATTGCTCCTTCCAATCCGATATAATCAACAATTAACCCTTCTTCTTTACCTTTGAACACTCTGTTAACACGAGATATAGTCTGAATTAAATTGTGGGTTTCTACAGGTTTATCTAGGTACATGGTATCCATAGAGGGAACATCAAATCCTGTAATCCACATATCAACTACGATGGCAATTTTGAAGTTTGACTTGTCATCTTTAAATGCCTTAGCATATCTTTTACGTGTTTTTGAGTCTCCGATAAGATCAGTTAGTTCTTTCGGATCGTTCTTGCCATTGGTGCATATAAGTCTAACTTTTTCGATTTCCAAGGCATCGCGACTTAATTCACATCCATCGTATTCCGGGGCACACTTACGCTTTTTAAGCCATTCAGGGCGAAGAGCCTTAATTTTATTAAAAACTTCAAAGGCTATTTCACGGTCATAGCATACAAACATAGCTTTACCATTTACAGTTGCATTTTCTTCACAGCGTTTTTCATAGTGCCAGATGAAGTGTTTGACAACGATATCTAGTCTATCAGAATTGCCAAGAATAACCTTCAGTCTAGTCATGTCTCTTTTGGACTGCTCAATCTGGTATTCGTTTGCACCAGCCTCGGACTGTAATCTGTAGTATTCGTCACAGGCTGCAGCAATCTTTTCATCAAGCTGAACTTCCCGTGGACCTGGTAGCCTTGCAATTTTAACGGTAGCACCATCATCTAGGGATTGTTTCATGGTATACTTAACAACAACTTCACCAAATACACGGAGTGTTGCATCCACAGGGGTCCCTGTAAATCCAACATAAGTAGCATTCGGGAAAGAGTCACGTAAATACTTCGCAAAACCATAGGTTTTCTTAGTATCACTCTTTGAAGTAATATATTTTACCTCGGTATTAGTTTGAGTTCTATGTGCTTCATCAGAAATACATATAATATTTTTTCTATTACTTAGTAGGCTGATATCTTCAGAGAATTTTTGAATGGTCATCAAATAGATTCCACCGCTTTCAACATTAGCGAGCTTTTCACAGAGCATTTTTCGATTCTTAATACTGAGTGAGTTCTCATCAATCAAATACTCTTTAGCATTTTCGAAATCATCAGAAAGCTGCTCATCTAAATCATTTCTATCGGTAAGTAAGATAATAGTAGGTTTGTGCAATTCAACAGAAGTCGTAAGTCTTTTCGAAAGAAACAGCATAGTGTAAGATTTTCCGCAACCAGTTGCACCCCAGTATGTACCACCTTTACCGCTTCCAGCCTCATATTCTTTGAGAATGGAGGCATACATTTTTTCAGCACCATAATACTGATAGTATTTCGGCAGGATAATCAAATTGCTGTCACTATTATCGGGGATATAAATATAGTTGCTAAGAATATTTAAAATTGTTCTGTGATTGAATAATCCGTTAATCAGCATATGGATAGAATCTATGCCATCAGCGTTGTTATAGTCATTTCCATCCGTAGAACTCCATTTAAAGTAGAACTCATAATCACTGAAAAGTGAACCATACCTTGTGTTTGCACCATCACTGATTACATTGATAAAATCATACTTCATTAAAGATGGGATATCTTGTGAGTAACGAATATGCGTTTGGTCATAGGCGTCTGCAATAGATACTGTTTCATCGGCTGGGTTTTTTAATTCGAATATAGAGATGGGTATGCCATTTATGAAGAGAACAATATCTGGTCTGCGGTTTTTGTACTCTTCAAATTCGAATTGATTAACGGTCTTAAACACATTTGTTGTTTCACCGTCATCGCCGAAATCAATGAAGTCTACAAAGAAATCTGAGCCGTCATCACGATGAAGTACATAACCTCTCATTAACAATTTGTAAGTTTCTTTCAATGAACGATAAAGGGATTGATTGCTATAACTGGTCAAATGACTAATTAAGGTTTGAATTTCTTCATCTGAAAAATAGCCATATCGTCTATTTAGATATTCCCTTAAATCATCAATAAGGATGATATCATCTTTTTGTCGGTGGATATCGTAACCACATTGGTAATCCCATCCGGTGTTCCCGAGCAACTCCAACACGGCTAACTCATAGTCATTTTCGTAATACTTGTAGTTTGCCACTACAGTGCACCCCCTTCCCTAATTGCCCCATTTATTAATATTGGGCAAATTTCATTAATTTTTGCTTTTAGGTTCTCTACTATCATTGTTCTTTTTAGTAGAGAATCATGAATTTTTACAATGCTTTTTTGCACTTTAATGTCTGGAATAGGAATTTTAAGTTCACATAATGCTTCCCACTCAAATGCTTCGCGGGCAGAACCCCAAGAATTAAAACGAGAGTATCTATCAAATTCGCTTCTAGATAAAAATAAAAATAAATATCTAGGGTAAATAGTATCCGTGTCATTAATATAAAACACTACGTATGATGAAGAAACTATATATGTTTCTTCTGAAGTGTTAATAGCTATTGAAATTTTATCTCCATTTCTTGATGTAATTGGAACATAGCAAAACGAATTAGGCCTAACTAGTAAATATGGATTTAAAGATACATTGTTCATATCGGCTTTCGTATAAATAAATTCTTTTTTGATTGAAATACCTCGTACAGAGTCAACTTGAAATTTACCATTGTTAACCTCTGTAGATTGGCATAAGTATTTTTTTAATTTTTGGTAGGGTATCTCTCTACGCAAGTTTTCAATATAAGCATCGCAAACTAGTTTCAAATCATCTAATTTTGCTTGGTATATTTCAAGATTATGCAACAAAGCTTTATAGACAGCTACATATTTTTTTTGAATATCAATGGAAGGGAGGTTTAGTTCAACATCACAAAAAACCTCCCAATCCATTCCATCTCTAACAGAAGAATCTGTGTTGAACCAGAAGAAACGATCTTTTTCATCTGACTTTAAACACATAAAGAAGTATTCCTTTAGAATCATAGTTTCATCAGTAATCCTGAAAACGGTATACGCAGGACTAACTATTTTATTCTCTTTAGTATGGTTCATTGAGATTGGTAAAACTTTATCCCTGCCAACGTGCATTAAGTTACAAGCAAAGTAGTTAGGTGGAACAACCTTATAGTTACTCGTATTAGCACCAACCTGTTTTGAAGGTTCAAAGAATTCTTTATCTCTATTAATGCCAGAAACATCATTTACTGTTAAATTCGATAGGCCACATTTTTCCGAATGTTTCTCAACAAAAGATCCAATTTTAACTTTATTTAATGCCATATCCAATACCCTCAAACGCTGCTTCAATTTCAAATTGCGATTGCCTTTCTTCAATCATTAATTCTTTGAGTTCGGATTGGATGCGTGACATTTCTGCTTCGTAATCAATGTCAAGATCATGGTCAATGAAAGTTATATACTTAGAAGGTGCCAAAGTATAGTCCTTTTCTCTGATTTCATCCATTGTTGCAGAATAACAGAACTCAGGAATATCTTTATATGAAGTTTTCCATTCTGGTGACTGCCAAGCAAATAAGGTAGATGTAATTTTCTTCTTGTCATCATCTGTTAACAGAACATAGCCATCTTCGTTATTGCCACCATCACCAAGGGTACGTGCATCAATAAATAAAATTTCGTTTTCACGATTTCTTAGGGTGACTTCTGTATCATTTCTTTTGACTTTCTTTGGTTTTTTGTGGTTTCCAACAATCCAAAGGGTAACAGAAATATCAGTGGCATAAAACATATTTCGGGGCAAAACGATAATGGCCTCAATTTTTTTATTTTCAATTAGCTGCTTTCTAATTTTATATTCTTCGGAGTCAGCATTCAATGCACCGTTGGCAAGTAGAAAAGCAGCTGTGCCGTTATAAGACAATCTTGAAAGCATATGAAGAATCCATGCATAGTTTGCATTGCTTACTGGAGGGACTTCATACCCTTTCCACCTTGCATCATTAGTTAATTCGTTAGCAGTTCTCCAATTTTTTAGATTAAATGGAGGATTGGCAAGAATATAATCTGCCCTGAGATTGGGATGCTTATCACGTGTAAAGGTAGAGGCATCTTCATCTCCTAAGTCACAATTAAGGCCGCGAATAGCAAGGTTCATTCGAGCCAATTTGTAGGTCTTATCATTTGCTTCCTGCCCATATATTGTAATATCTTTCTTATTTCCCTTATGATTTTTAATAAATTCTGCTGATTGCACAAACATACCACCAGAACCACAACAAGGATC
>CAZTGP010000120.1:0-5710 GCA_964613325.1 uncultured Roseburia sp.
TAATTAATAAGGGGTATAACTTTGAAAAGACTTTCGCCTTTTCTAGTGACTTATTATAAAGGAACAAATTTGAAAAAGCAATGATAAAATGATGAATATTTTATTAAATTTATCAAATACTATCTCTGCAGTCAGATTTAAAAAACCGTTTGTACTTGGGCAATTCAAGGAAACGGAAATATAGGAGGTAGAAAAATGGCTAGAAATATGGATAGTAGAAACAATAGCTCGAACTGCAAGAATAATGAACAGAATGGTTATGGAAAAAACACATCTGGACAGAACACATCTGGACAGAATAGTTCAAGCCGTAACAGCTCCGGACAGAACACATCCGGACAGAATAGCTCAAGCCGTAACAGTTCCGGACAGAACACATCCGGACAGAATAGCTCAAGCCGTAACAGTTCCGGACAGAACACATCTGGACAGAATAGCTATGGCCAGAACAACAGCAACCAGAACAATAATGAGCAGAATAGTTATGGCAGAAACAGCTATGGACAGAATAACTCATCAAACAATTCATCAAACAATTCTTCGAACAGTTATGAGAACTAGCTGCACCTTTTAACAAAAAACTGCATATGATACAGAAAAAACAGATGATAGAGCCTGACTTTATCGTCTGTTTTTTCGTTGGATTATGACATTTCAAACAATCTATGCAAAGGAAGTTCTCACAAAACAAGAGGAAGAGAAGGCTATTATTCTGGATGTACGAAGTAGAGAGGAATATAGGAAGGGACATTGGCCAGGAGCAGTGCTATATCCGTATAATGGCGAGGATGATTGGGGAAATCAATTACCGATGAACCGAACGCTGATTCTATACTGTGAACATGGCGGAAGCAGTATGCAGGCAGCTAGGAAACTTGGCCTAAAAGGGTTTCGGGTATATACTGTTATTGGAGGCTATGAAATAATGAAAAAAATACAAGAAAACTATTTCAAATATTAGGATTCTGTGTAACAATAGAAGAAAAAAGAGAAAGAGAAATACATGAAAACATACGATTTAGTAGTACCTTGCCATTTTGGCTTGGAAGCAGTTACCAAAAGAGAGATATATGATCTCGGATATGAGATAACCAAAGTAGAAGATGGAAGAATCACCTTTGAAGGCGATGAAGAAGCAATTTGCCGTGCAAATGTATTTTTGAGAAGTGCAGAGCGTGTTCTTCTTCAAATAGGAAGATTCCATGCGACTACGTTTGATGAATTATTTGAAGCCATCAAGGCACTGCCATGGGAAGATTATATACCAAAGGATGGGAAGTTCTGGGTTACCAAAGCTTCTTCTATTAAGAGTAAGCTTTTTAGTCCATCGGATATTCAGTCCATTGCAAAAAAAGCGATGGTAGAGCGAATGAAACAACACTATCACGTGAATTGGTTTGAAGAGACCGGAGCATCCTACCCAGTCCGCATTTTCCTGTTGAAGGATGAGGTAATGGTGACTTTGGATACTTCTGGGGATTCTCTTCATAAGAGAGGCTATCGTTTGCTGACAAGTAAAGCTCCGCTTACAGAGACCTTGGCAGCATCACTTATTCTGCTTTCGCCTTGGAAAAAGGATCGCATTCTTGTGGACCCATTCTGTGGTAGTGGAACTTTCCCAATTGAAGCTGCGATGATTGCAGCAAATATTGCACCGGGAATAAATCGTTCATTTACATCTGAGAATTGGACAAACCTGATTCCAAAGCAGCTGTGGTATGACACGGTTCAGGAAGCGCAGGAGATGGTAGATACGGATATTGAAGTGGATATTCAAGGATATGATTTAGATGGCGACGTGGTAAAGGCGGCAAGAGAGAATGCGAAGCGTGCAGGTGTAGAACAACTGATTCATTTTCAACAGAGACCAGTGGCAGAACTACATCATCCAAAGAAATATGGATTTATCATTACCAATCCTCCATATGGAGAGAGACTTGAGGACAAGGCAGATCTTCCAGAGCTGTACACACAGATTGGAAACGTGTATAAGGGATTGGATTCCTGGTCTTTATATATGATAACAAGCTATGAGGATGCAGAAAAATATATTGGTAGAAAAGCGGATAAGAATCGCAAAATTTATAATGGTATGCTGAAAACATATTTTTACCAGTTTATGGGGCCAAAACCACCAAAACGTAAAACAGAATAAAATCAGGGGTTTATAGATGAAGTATTCAAAAAGATATGTTGCATTTACGATCATATTATTGGTCGTCTTTTTGGTAAAATTTAATACATGGGGGCAAAATTATGCCCAGGTGGGTGAATTCCGTGGAGGAAACCTGGATGCGGGCACATGGAATGAACTTGTCGCAGCAGATGTGAACAGTGGTCTTGTAAAGGTGGTAATCGATAACAAGGAATATACCAGCAAGAACCAGAAGTTCTATATGGATTCCAACCGTAATATTATGGTACCTGTGAGCATATTAAGAGATGCGTTGAACTGCAGCTGTCATATCTATAATGGAAGTCAGCTGTTGGTGGAAAAGCATAACCTATCCGTTACCTTTGATTTGGACAAACAAAAGGCAACTGTCAATGGAGAACAGAAAGATGTGACATCTTCATTGATTCTTATGGGTGATGAATACTATATTAGCTTGAATGATTTGTCGGAGCTATTGGGCTATAATTATAGCTTTGATATTGCAAATAATACACTGACTACAGCGGATTCTTCTGAAAGTGCAACGGTGATTCCGTCGAAATTTGATCTTCGAGACAAGCAGAGAGTATCAACTATTCGAGATCAGGGAACCTATGGAACATGCTGGGCATTTGCGGCAATTAGTGCATTGGAATCTTCTCTTCTTCCAGAGGAGGCTAATGTATATTCTGTAGATCATATGACCATGAGTAATGCTTTCAATGTCAACCAATATGACGGTGGAGAGTACACTATGGGAATGGCATACCTTGCTGCATGGCAGGGACCTGTATATGAGGCAGACGATCCATATGGAGATAATATGTCAGATGATTCACTGAAATCAGTGAAACATGTACAGGAGATGCAGGTTATTGATGGTAAGGATTATGAAGCAATCAAAACTGCTGTCTTTAAATACGGTGGAGTGCAGTCGTCTCTTTACAGTACATTAAAAAGCAGCCAGAGCAAATCAACGTTCTATAATCGAAGTACAAATTCCTATTGCTATATTGGTACAGAAAAGCCAAATCATGATGTTGTGATTATTGGCTGGGATGATAATTATTCGAAGAGTAATTTTGCTGTTCCACTGGAAGGCGACGGCGCATTTATCTGTCAGAATAGCTGGGGAAGTAACTTCGGTGATAATGGGGTGTTCTACGTGTCCTATTATGATACCAATATTGGTACACATAACGTTGCGTATACGAGAGTAGAGAACACAGACAATTATGACAATATTTATCAGAGTGACCTGTGTGGCTGGGTTGGTCAGATGGGCTATGAGAAAGAACAAATATATGGAGCCAATGTATATACAGCAAAAGGTGAAGAAGCTGTATCAGCAGCAGGCTTTTACGCAACAGGAGCAGATACAGAATACAAGGTATATGTGATTCGTCATTTTGTGGATGAAAGTTCCTTTGACCATATGTCAGAAGTGGCAAGCGGTACTTTAGATAATGCAGGGTATTATACCATCGATTTTGAGAACCCAGTGAATGTATCTGCAGGTGAGAAATATGCGGTGGCTATTTATGTGAAAACCCCTGGCTCGGAGCATCCAATGGCAATTGAATACGATACTGGCGATAAGTCTTTGGAAACAATTGATTTGGATGATGGAGAAGGCTATATCAGTTATAATGGATCTAATTTTATTAATGTAAAGACAAAGCAGGACTGTAACCTGTGCATTAAATCTTACACCAAGAATAAATAGAAGTGTAGTAACAGAAGATGGATGAAAAAGTATTAAAATGTGTCACTGTTCTAATGGGTGTGCTCACGATTGTGGTATGTATTTCCTTGAATTTTTTTCCGCAGCTTCATGCGAAGGCAGTAGCTTATGTGCAGGAAAAGGAAGAAGAGAATAGTACTGAGAAAGTAGTAACTCAGCGAAGAGATCCAGCAACAGTGGTAGAAGCAGATGCAGGGATATCTGCACAACTGAAAATAGAATTGCCCAAACAGCTGACAATGAGCGATTTGACCATTGAGAATGACTATATGAGTCAAACAGTTTATATTCGCTTTCCAGGTGGAGTAGATGATTACTTCCAGGAATACAGCATCCGAGGAAGCAGCGATCATATTGCAGACCTTTCCTATTATAAGCAAAATGGACAGGGGGTCATTATGTTAGGTCTTGACCGAGTGTATGAATTGCAGAATAAGATGGAAGCAGGGAACCTCTATATTGATTTCTTGAGTCCTCATGATGTCTATGATAAGGTGGTCGTTATTGATGCTGGACATGGCGGCAGTGCAGCAGGGGCTGTCAAGAAGGGATACTGTGAGAAGGATATTGACCTTGCGACGGTACAGAAATTAAAGGAAATTTTAGATGCAGATACAGAGAATATTGGCGTATACTATACACGATTAGATGATACCAATCCATCTCTGGATGCACGGGTGCAGCTGGCAAATAAGTCAGATGCGGATCTGTTTATCAGTGTACATAACAACTCTACTGCCAGTGGACGAATGAGCAACCTGAATGGAACACAAGTACTGTATAGCGAATCAGATCAATCTGAATTATCCAGTGAGCGGTTTGCGCAGATTTGCTTAGATAATGTAGTTGCACAATGTGGGAGCAGAAGTATAGGACTTTTACCTGGAGATGAAATCTATATTATTCGTACAAGTAATGTGCCAGTAGCATTGATTGAAGTGGGATTTATGACGAATAACACAGAACTTCAGAAGTTGAATTCAGAGGAATATCAAATACAGGCAGCACAGGGAATCTATCAGGCTATGAAACAGGCTTTTCAGGAAGGATATTAGTATGACAAAGATTATATTTGCAACAGGGAATAAGGATAAAATGCGTGAGATACGCGAAATTATGTCGGACATGGATGTAGAAATATACTCTATGAAAGAAGCTGGAATCAACGTAGAGATTATTGAAGACGGCCAGACATTTGAGGATAATGCCAGGATTAAAGCAGAAACCATTGCCAAATATACCGATGCAATTGTACTCGCTGACGATTCAGGTCTTGAAATTGATTATCTGAATAAAGAGCCAGGGGTATATTCTGCACGCTATATGGGAGAAGATACTTCGTATACAATTAAGAATCAGGCACTATTAGATCGTCTTGCAGGAGTGCCAAAAGAGAAACGCACAGCGAGATTTGTATGTGCAATCGCAGCAGTTCTTCCAGACAAGAAGGTGTTGATTACAAGAAAGACGATGGAAGGCTATATTGGAGAGAAACCAGATGGTGAAAATGGCTTTGGTTATGATCCAATTCTTTATTTAGATGAATATGGGTGTTCTTCGGCAGCTCTTTCCAGAGAACAGAAGAATGAAATAAGTCATCGAGGCAAGGCACTACGTGCGATGCGAGACTTATTAAAAAGCTATATTTAGTTCATTAGGAAAAGATGCAAAAAAAAGAAAAAACCTGTTGACAACCTCACACCTATATCATATAATACTACTTGCGTCACGGATGTGACGGAACGAAAGATAATCTTTCGGGGTGTGGCTCAGCTTGGCTAGAGCGCCTGGTTTGGGACCAGGAGGTCGCA
>CAZTGP010000121.1:0-5708 GCA_964613325.1 uncultured Roseburia sp.
GAGTGCCAGTGGCACTCATTTTCGTTGAGTTAGGAGAATTAAGGAATAATATTTTTATGTAGGATTGACAAAACAGAAAATCGAGTCTATTATATAGGTATCAATTGATACCATTACGGAGGAGAGATTGTTTGCCAAACGAAACAAATGAACGGGTTGAAAATGAATTAGAGATTAAAGCTTATATTCAAAATTTGAAGTTTGCATTTGCTAATGGAGCACAAATTAATTTTCAAGCCAAAAGACTTGTTGATGAAAATAGGAATGAGAAATATACAAATGAATACACTGTAAATACTCTGTTTCCAAATGAAAATCCAGTTGATGCACTAAAAAGAGAATTGCTAACTTTACGTGTGGATGATTATATACGTACAGTAAGAGATATTCGCTTTTCAAAGAGGAGTGAAATGCGTGAATTTGGCAAGGTATATAATGGCGATGAAGATGTATATATTAAAATAAGAGTGGAACTCCTTGGAGAGTATGGAAATGCAACAACATTTGTTATGTCATTTCATTTTGCAGAGAGAGCATTTGTTCCAGAAATGTTCCCATATAGAAAGAATTAGGAGGTGTTTTCATGAACATGAAGATTATGAAAAGTGAAAGACATTTATGCACATGTTGTATGGAAGAACATGAAGTGAAAACAGTTCTTGTTAATGAGCAGGCTACATTTAAAGATTTTAAGGTTAACTATGATGCATCATATATGTACTGTGATGTTGCAGAAGAATTGTATATGAATGAAAAACAGATGCAAGAAAATGATGTGCGGCTTAAAAATGCTTATAGAATGGCAACAGGACTTTTGACATCAACAGATATTTATAATATACGCACAAAATATGGAATTAGTCAGAGTGATCTTTGTACACTTCTTGGATGGGGAACAAAAACTATTACGAGATATGAAAGTCATCAAGTGCAGGATAGGGCACATGATACAATATTAAAAAAAATTGATCAGGACCCAGAGTGGTTTATTTCGCTGTTAAAGCAGGCAAGGGTAAATTTGTCTACGGAATCCTATCGAAAATATTTTGAAACAGCGACCACGCTTTATGAAAATGATAGAGATCAATATTTACGCAGGGCGATTGAAGCAAGCTATGCAAAATATGATGGAAATAAAATGTTCCATGGAAATACTGAACTTTCTTTGGATAAAGTTGTAGATGTGATCCGGTATTATGCAGCATCTAAGCAGGTAACAAATCTTTATAAAGTGAAACTGATGAAGCTAATGTGGTATGCAGATGCTTTTTCTTATAAAACTAGAGGAAATGCAATAACGGGGTTAGTATATCAGGCTTTACCGATGGGTGCGGTACCTGTTGGTCATAATTCAATGATTGATTTGAAGGATGTACCTTGTGAAGAAGTAGATATGGGAGAAACTAATGCCTATCATTTCTCGTTGAAAGAAGAGGGCAGCTATCCGTCTCTTTCCAAAGAAGATATCAATGTGCTAAACATCGTTATTGAAAAGCTTGGAAAAATGACAAAAAATGAGATTGTGGAATTTATGCATAAAGAGCAGGCTTATGTGGAGACTGCGTTTAGAGATATAATTCAATTTAAATATACAGAAAATTTACAGATATAACAGAATAAAATGCTAGAAGCTGACTTTGAATTACCAGATCATGACTAAGTGAGACAGCCAGCAGTGGATTTCACATTCATTTTAAGAAAATCTTTATACTCATATTGTCGTAGTGTGCTATAATATCAAAGTTATTGTGACCGAAAGAACCTGCCACCGGCAGCTTCTTCGGATGCTTGGCAACTAAAAAAGGAAATAGAGACATTGGGTAAAAAGAAGAGTTCATTTATTAAGCAGGCAGGTATTCTTGCAGCAGCAGGAATCATTAGCCGTATTATTGGAATTTTATATCGAAGTCCGTTAACTTCAGTTATCGGAGATGAGGGTAATGGATACTATCAGTCAGCCTATAGCATCTATACCATTGTATTGCTACTTTGCTCCTATAGTATCCCAGCAGCGTTGTCGAAGATTATTGCGGAGAAGCTGGCAAAGAAGGAATATCAGAACGTACAACGCATTTTCCACTGTGCACTTGTATATGTGTGCGTGGTAGGAGGAATTGCAAGCTTATTTCTGTACTTTGGAGCGGGACTGTTCTTAGATGGTGAGGCAAGTATCGTTCTTCGCGCATTCACACCAACCATTTTTGTGTCTGGATTCGTAGGGGTATTGCGTGGATATTTCCAGGCGCATGGCTCAATGCTTCAGACCTCAATTTCCCAGATTATCGAACAGATTTTAAATGCAATCGTTAGTATTCTGGCAGCTTATCTGCTCATACATACCTTATCCAATGCAGACGACACCACAACTGCAATCTATGGAGCAGTGGGAAGTACCATCGGTACAGGCAGTGGAGTTCTTGTGGCGTTCTTGTTTATGTTGTTTGTGTACATGGTGAATCGCAGATTCATTCACAGACGTATGAGAAACGACCGCACAGGGAAAGTAGATTCTTATAAGATAATACTTGGAATGCTTCTTTCCATGGTAACACCAATCATTATCAGTACGTTTATCTATAATTTCAACGTATCCTTTAACCTTGTGGTTTACACCAAGACAATGGTGAATTTCAAGGGATTTACCTCTGCGCAGGCAGCCACACAATATGGCATTTTCTCAGGAAAAGCCCTTGTAATCCTAAATATTCCAATTGCTATCGCAGCAGCAATGTCATCAGCGATGATTCCTGCCATTGCTTCTACCAAAGCACTAGGTGATCGAAAAGCCACCAATTCCCGTATAGAAAATGCAATGTTTGTGACCTTACTCATTGCAATTCCTTGTGCAGTGGGGATTGGGGTGCTGGCAAGACCTGTGATGCAGCTATTATTCCCACAGAAAGACTCATTAAATCAGGCGTCAATCTTATTGATGCTCACAGCGGTAACGGTTATTTTTGATTCATTGTCTGCACTCAGCAATGGAATCCTTCAGGGAATTGGCAAGGTGAAGATACCAGTTCGCAATGCTGCAATCGCACTTACCTTACAGAGCTGTATGCTGGCAATACTTCTGGCATTTACAGATCTGAACCTGTATGCCCTTGTAATCTGTCTGCTGCTGTATTCCTTTACCATGTTCTTATTAAATAGTATTTCAGTACATAAATATACGGGACTCCGAGAAAATGTATCCAAAATCTATGTTCTTCCACTTGTGGCTGCAGTGGTGATGGGAGCAGTAGCGTGGCTTGTTTACCACGGACTGTGGCTTGTGGTCCAAAGTAATGTGATTTGCCTTGCAGCTGCGATTCTTGTGGCAGTACTTGTATATTTTGTGGCAGTTATTAAAATGAGAATTATTACAGAAGAGGAATTGAAGACGATTCCTTATGGAAGTAAAATTATTACGATTTCAAGAAAAATGCATTTGATGTAAAATGAATCATTATACGAAAGAATAGGAAAGATATATGTTAAATGGAATTCGCTTTATTGCCAGTGATCTCGATGGAACACTATTACAAAACAAACAGCCCCAATGTAATGATGAATTATTCCCACTGTTAGACCAGCTTGTGGACCAAGATGTGTATTTCGTGCCTGCAAGTGGAAGACAATATGGAAGTCTGTTAAAGCTCTTTCGCAAACGCCATGACAAGATGCTCTATCTCTGTGAGAATGGTGCACTTGTGATGTATCAGGATCAGGTTATTTACAAACAGCAGTTCAATGATGACCTTGCTATCGATATCTGCCATGCAGTGATCGACAACCCGTTAAGTGAAGTCTTAATCTCAGGAGAGCGAACCAGCTATCTGGTTCCGAAGACACAGGAGTATGTAAGACATATCCGCGATGATGTGGGGAACCATGTGACCGTAATTTCCCGTCCAGAGGATATTGAAGAACCGATTATGAAGGTATCCTTTTTCACACAGCCAGAACATCAGGAAGAAGTGACGAAGGAATTCAAGGAGCAATTTCAGGATGTCTGCCAGATTGTAACCTCAGGAAACCGCTGGGTGGATTTTGCACCAAACGGGACAAGCAAAGGAGCAGCCTTAGAGCATATCAGTGATATCTTAAATATACCAGTATCTGATATGGCGGCGTTCGGAGATAATGAGAACGACCGGGAGATGTTAGAGCTTGTGGGACATCCTTATATTATGGAGAACTGTAATCCAACCATTCGAGATATCAAAGGCGAGAGCTGTTATCGAGTAGAACAGACATTAGAAGCACTGTTAAAACGATAGAATGAAAGGAAGCGTTAGAAGGTGAGTGAGCAACATTTGGAATTGGTTCACCATAATTTTGAACCGATCTATGATGGAAATTCAAAGATTCTAATACTTGGAACCTTTCCCTCTGTGAAATCAAGAGAGCAGAACTTCTACTATGGACATAAGCAGAACCGTTTTTGGAAAATGCTTGCGGGAATCTTACAGATTCAGACGCCAGAGACAATCGAAGAGAAAAAGCAGATGCTTCTGGAGCATGGAATAGCAATCTGGGATGTAATTGCATCCTGTGAGATATGTGGCTCCTCCGATGCAAGTATTCGGAATGTGGTTCCAAATGACATTTCAAGAATCTTACATGAAGCTTCAGTTACAAAAATCATTGCCAATGGAACAAAAGCATATGATTTATATAAGAAGTATAGCTATCCGCAGACAGGTATGGAGTGTATCAAGCTGCCATCCACAAGTCCAGCCAATGCAGCATGGACGCTGGAACAGCTGATTAAGACCTGGGGCGAGGAAATCATGCGGTAGAATTGAAATCATAGAGGCGATGTCTGTGAAAAAGAAATTAATTCGAAATATGAATAGAGTCACAATGTGTTTTCTCATTCTGATTCTGGCAGTCTGCGTATCTTTTGGCATATGGAAAAAGCAGGATACACAGGAGACGGAATCAGAAGAAGTAATCGCATCGATTCAAGGGGTGCCAGCAGGTACCATAGTAAATGTGTCAGATATTCCAAGGGAAGAGCTGGCACATTTGTTTTATGACACAGGAATTACGAGAGAAGTTTTGGCACGAATCGACGGAGTATCCTATAAAGATAATATATCATTGGAGGAACTGCGATACGTAAGCGTGTTGTACATGGGAACCGATGGAGAAAGCCATGTGGGGGAACTCATTGTAAATCAGTCAATTGTAAAGGACATCGAAGAGATTATGCAGAAGCTCTACTGGAATAATTACCCCATTGAGCAGATGGTTCTTGTGGACAATTACAATGGGGATGATGAGGCTTCTATGAGCGCCAATAATACTTCGGCCTTTAATTGCCGCAAGGTGGCTGGAAGCTCGAAAATGTCAAAACACGCAGATGGGTTGGCAATCGATGTGAATCCGTTATATAATCCATATTGTAAAACCATGGCAGACGGCAGTGTGCAATGTGAACCAGAGGCAGGAAGAGCTTATGTGGACCGCAGCCAGGAGATACCATATAAGATAGATGAAACAGATCTGTGCTACCAGCTCTTTACAGAACATGGATTTACCTGGGGCGGAAGCTGGTCTGGCGTAAAGGATTATCAGCACTTCGAGAAATAAAGTAGTCAATTGCAAAGCTACACATAGTACGGACACTACAACCAACTGATTTGATTCTAACCATAAGAGTGCATCTTTCCCGTTTCGTGAAATGGAAAGTTGTAGGGAACCCTTTTCCTCTTCTATGA
>CAZTGP010000122.1:0-5632 GCA_964613325.1 uncultured Roseburia sp.
ACTGCTTCAGTGGAAGATATTTACAGATAAAATTTAATAACCAACAGTTCTGCTTGCATGATTATATAGAGGGGGGGAGTGTATACAAGAGAACGGCAGTTAGAGGAATTATTCAAAAGGATAAAAAATATCTTCTGATATACAGTAAATATGGAGATCACAAATTTCCGGGTGGCGGATTAAAACAGGGTGAATCTTTAGAAGAAACTCTTTTGCGTGAAGTGCAAGAGGAAACAGGTTATATTGTGAAAAAAGAATCTATTTTGGAAGGAATCCTTGTCAAAGAAAAGCGAAAAGGTGATCCAGATGATTTACTCGAAATGGATTCATATTACTTTTTCTGTGATGTATTTGAAACTATAGGAGATAGAAACTTAGATGACTATGAAGCTGAATATGATTACAAAGTAAGTTGGATGACACTTGAAGAAGCTATTAAAAATTTGAAGTGTTGAATATAATATTAGAAAATAACAAGGATACAAACATTGTTATAGGTACACATGGAACTGCTCTTAGTTCTATATTAAATTACTATGATTCTGAATTTGGATGCAAAGATTTTTTACGTATTATTGATTGGATGCCATACATAATAGAACTGGATTTTGAAGAGAAAAGATTGGATGCAAAAAAAGATCATTGTTATATTGAGAAGGAATTTAAAGGTAAAGCTAGAGCAGATAAAAATAAATGAGAGCAAGATTGGAACAGCATGGATGAATTAAGTGTTTTATAATATAGCTACCACGTGGAAGGTAGGTGATGATTTTGAATCCATACACAATCACAAATGAACAATTAATTATGGTGATTGAAAATCATTTGAAAGCGGAATTGTCAGTAAAATATTTAGCAGATTATTTTGGGTATTCTGAATACTATTTTAGTAGGTTATTTAAAAATCAAATGGGAACATCCATAATGGATTATGTGTGCAAACGTAGATTGATAATGGCTTCCGAGGAAATTATGGGCGGCAAAAATATCATTGATGTTGCAATTGAATTTGGATGGCAGTCTCATAGTGGGTTTACAAAGGCTTTCAAAAAGGAATATGGATTTTCACCATCACTCCTAAAAGTAATGATAATTGAATTAAATAATCTAGGAGGTAGCGATATGGAACACATTTTTTTGGATAAAACCGAGGAACATGCGTCAAAAGAACATCTTATTCAGATATTAAAAGAAACAATTGCGCATAATGGAATAGAAGGCATCAATAACATTGATGAAATGATTAAATATGCAGATAATGCATATATGGGAATAAAAAGATATTCGGGAGATGCATATGTCACGCATACACTGAATGTTGCTATTATTTTAGCACAGTTAGAGGCAGACATTAGCACTATTGAAGCAGGTTTATTTTGTGATGTAACTAAGAAATCAACAAATGAATTATCGGAATTACTCAGTGAATTACCATTGCAGGTTCAGTTGATTATAAAAGAAGTTTCAGATGCTGACATATATGAAATTGATAAATTATCAGATTCTGGGCTATTAGTTAAGGCTGCAGAGCGTTTACACAACATGAGAACCATAGAATTTATGGACGAATCGAAGCGATGTGTAAAAGCGAAAGAAACAGTCGATATCTTTATGCCTATTGCAAGAAGATTAGGAAACAATAAGATAATTTCCGAGTTAAATGATTTAAGCGTTAAATATATACAGTAGAAAAACATAATAAATAATTCAAAATCACTCAATTCACAGTCAATGTGGGGTGGGTGATTTTTTTGTTCTCTTATTTTAATAATAAAGTGTTAAAAACGGCTGCATTTTTTACAGCCACTGGCTTCAATTAGTGCAGCCAATCACTTGTTTTGGCTAAAAATCGTGTAGCCAACAACATAAATCTTTGAATATTTTATTTTATCAGTAAAAATACTGGCTAGAAAAAGTACAGCCATTTTACCTGCTTGGCTATAGAAAGTACAGCCATCTTGTAACAGTGGCTACAGAAAGTGTAGCCATATGAAATATATTAGGGGTTTCAGGGGATTTTAGCCCCTGACAAGTTGCGACAGGACGGCGACGTCGCTGTTGCGTAACTTGCTGTGCACTATCCCTTATAAAATGTTCACTACGTAAAGAATTGACACATCAGCGAAGCACAAGATAGTGGCTGTATAATGGTGTAAATTCAATAAAATAAAAATGAGCACATAGCTCGATTTTCAGTTAAAATGTAATCACCACAAAAACATTACTGAAAGGAAAGCGAACTATGGCTCAATTACATTTTACACTAGACTATGATTTTTTTGTAGGACTTTTTTCAGAAACTAAGGATGAGGCTTTTGGAAAACTTATGGAGTCCATCCTCAATCAGGTTCTCCTAGCTGAGTCTACGGAACAGCTAGGGGCTGAAAACTATGAACGTTCAGGTGACAGATCTGACTATCGAAATGGCACCAGACAACGTTCACTCACTACCCGTATTGGAAAGATTGAATTACAGGTTCCACGCCATCGAAATGTCCCTTTTAAGACGGTTCTCTTCGAGAATTATCAAAGAAACGAGCAGGCACTTATATCAACTATGATGGAAATGGTCGTACAAGGAGTATCCACCAGAAATGTTCAAAAGGTAACCGAAGAACTTTGTGGTGAAAGTTTTTCTAAATCAACAGTTTCAGAGATCTGCAGAGAACTTGACATTCCGGTTAAGCAGTTCAAAGAGCGACTTCTTCCAGAGAAATATCCATTCATTATAGTTGATGCAGTCTATATCAAGGTTCGTGAAGAGCATCGTATCAAATCCAAGGCATTATTCGTTGCCATAGGCGTTAACAACGCTGGACACAAGGAAATCATAGGCTTTGATATTTATGATGCCAAAAAAACTAGCACATGGAAAGAGTTCTTTGAGCGTTTAAAAAGTCGTGGTCTGCGTGGTGTTGATATTGTAGTTTCTGATGCTCATGCAGGTCTTGTAGAAGCAATAAAAGAGTGTTTCCCTGGCTCATCATGGCAACGCTGTCAAGCACATTTTACTCGAAACATTATCGATAAATGCCCAAAGAAATATAGTGCTGCGCTTGCATCTGAACTCAAAGACATGTTCAATACATCCACGCTCGAAGAAGCTCGGAAATTAAGAGACTCCATCTGTGAAGAATATCAGGATGTCGCACAAGAGGCGGTCAGAATCCTCGATGAAGGGTTTGAAGATAGTATGATAATCATGGCACTACCATCAAAATATCGCATAGCATTAAGAACCAGTAACATCATCGAACGAGAAAACAGAGAGATTCGAAGACGCGAAAAAGTGATTCAGATCTTTCCGAATTCAGATTCAGTTATACGCCTGCTTGGAGCTGTGCTGATGGATGATCACAACGATTGGAGCACCGGTCATCGACTCTTTTATATGAAAGAGTATTATGATAAATTTGCGACTATTCAACAAAAGTTACAAAAAGCGAAGCTAGCATAGCACATGACTACAATTTTAACTGAATGGAATTTACACACAAAAAAGGACTTGACTAAGCACAAATAAGAAAGAAATTAATTTGTAAATTTCATATTTGAATTTTAAAGAAGCATGGTTTTTCTGACACTTTTTGATCAAGTGTAAAACAGAAGAACTGTGCTTTTTTATACAAAAAAACAGGAAGTAATCCGCCTTGATTATTGCGTGGACAAAATTCAGAATTAATAAAAGCACCAAAAACTGGTTTGAAAAAACTAAAATACACCAGCCTGGTTTCTATCGGAAAAATGGAAAAGCAGTTAATATTTAAGATATAAACCGGTTCAATAAGAAAGGAGTGAGGTGATATTTTATAGAAGATACAGTAATAAATACAAATGAAATAAAAATAGAAATTCCAATATGGAGAAAGTATATTCTTTCGGTGCAGGAGGCATCCGAATATTTTCATATCGGATATAAGAAGCTCAGAAAGATAATTGATGAACATCCAGATGCAGATTTTATTTTGTGGAATGGTACTAGACCACAAATAAAAAGAAAGCTGTTTGAGCAGTATGTGGATGAGAATCTGACAGCAATTTAACCCAAATAAGTAGCAGTGCGGATCATGAAAATCCGCTTTGAACAATAAGAATCAGATAGATAAAGAGCCATGCTTATGGTATATTTAATATATCATAGCTTGGCTCTCTTCAATAGAGAAAGGAGTTTTTGATATGCCAGATGAAGTAAGACGTGACAGTAAAGGTCGCAAATTATGGAATGGTGAGAGCCAAAGAAAAGATGGACAATATGAATATAAATATATGGATGCTTTTGGGAATAGAAAGACAGTATATAGTTGGAAACTAACTGCTTCTGACACATTACCAAAGGGAAAACGTGATTGTATTTCACTAAGAGACCAAGAAAAGCAGATTCGCAGGGACTGCGCTGACAAAGTAGCAGTGGATGGCGGAAATATGACTGTTCTTGAATTGGTAAAAAGATATGTTGCTCAAAAACAGGGAGTTCGTCATAATACCAAAGCTAATTACAAATTTGTAATCAACATTATCGACAAAGAAGTGTTTGGAACAAAGCGGATTGATAAAATCAGACTATCCGATGCGAAGGCATGGGTGATTAAGCTACAAAAGGATGGACGAGGTTATTCTACGATTCATGCGATTAGAGGAATTATCAGACCAGCCTTTCAGATGGCAGTAGACGATGATTTGATTCGAAAGAATCCCTTTGATTTTCAATTGCACACGGTGGTCATCAATGACAGTGTGACACGAGAAGCGATTACAAAGCAACAGGAAAAAGCTTTTCTTGATTTTGTAAAAAATGATAAACATTTTTCAAGGTATTATGATGGTATTTTTATTCTGTTTAAGACAGGACTAAGAATATCTGAATTCTGTGGGTTGACCATTGGGGATATTGATTTTGAACAGAAAAGAATTTCGGTTACCCATCAGCTTCAGCGAAAGAGAAATATGGAGTATATCATGGAAGAACCTAAGACATCATCAGGTATTCGTTATATTCCAATGACACCAGAAGTAAGTGAG
The DNA here is from genome assembly GCA_964613325.1 of uncultured Roseburia sp. Taxonomy (GTDB): domain Bacteria; phylum Bacillota; class Clostridia; order Lachnospirales; family Lachnospiraceae; genus Roseburia. Next base: position 5,020 of record CAZTGP010000122.1, read on the forward strand.
TGCTTTCAATGTATCCTTTCAAAACGAAAGAAGCCAAAAGTGGAACCAATGATAGATGGGAAATGTGGTTTTCTGTTCTTGGATAAGAATCATATGCCAATGGTGGCACTCCATTGGGAAAAGTACTTTAAACATATCTTGGAGAAGTATAATAGCCTTTATAAAGTCCAGTTGCCAAAGATAACACCTCATGTATGCAGGCATACCTTTTGTAGTAACATGGCGAAGGCTGGAATGAATCCCAAAACTCTGCAATATATTATGGGTCATAGTGAAATCGGGGTAACCTTGAACACTTATACCCATATGGGATTCGAGGATGCATCGGCGGAGATGTTAGTAATGGAATGTTAGTCTGCCAAAGGTATTTTGCCCTGTCGTAAAAGTTTTTAATTTACGACAGGTTTTACGACACTTGATGGATGAGATAAGCGAAAATAAGCAAATTTATACCGAAAAATGGTAAGAATGGCACTGTCAATAAAATGGCGTAAAATAGAGAGAAAGTCAGTAAAATCAAGCATTTACAAGGAGAAATTAAAGATGATAAAAGTTTTATTCATCTGCCACGGCACTCTTTGAATATTGGATCTAGAATGTAGGCGTAGCAAGG
>CAZTGP010000123.1:0-5611 GCA_964613325.1 uncultured Roseburia sp.
ACGATTCCGAGTTTCATATTTTTCTATCTCCTTTATCTGCCCCGATATTTATGGGATTCAATACTTTTTCTTTTATCGCACTAAAATTTGCTGCTCAAACATTCAATATGTTTCACTTTGCAGCAAATGGAAAACACTTAATACAAACACATATTTTATCATATCCTTCCCCTCTTTGGTAGTCCTAATATTTGAAAAACCATTATAAAATGTTTCACGGGGCGTATAGAAAATATGTTCAAATCCACATCCCTTTTTTTTACCAAAAGAGGATGCTGTGAAGGACTTTTTTTGTATACGCCCCGTTTTTTACCCCAAAAGTTAGAAAACTCCATTATTTTGGTAATTTTCGGGGCGTATAGGAAAAATGTATAGTATTTCATCCCATTCTTATGAAAAAAGGGAATGTAAATGGCAACATAATCTCTATACGCCCCGCAGAAATATTATGTAAACCATATATTTTCATATTAAGCAAGCAATACAGTCCATATTCCTTATGTAAACCGTATTATGTAACCCAGTGTCACTATGTAATGCCAGCTTACAAGCCTTTAATTCTCTGTGATGCAATCAAATTACAATAGATAAATGAATCCTTTATTTCCCTATGAACTATTGCCATTTCTTATATCTTCTGACTTACGAACTATCGCTATCCCCTTCATCTGCTGACTTACGAACTATCGCTATCTTCTTCATCTGCTGACTTACGAACTATCGCTATCCTCTTCATCTTCTGACTTATGAGCTCTTGTTATTTCTTTTCATCTATGTTAAGATTAGCTGAAAATTTTATAGCAGATAAAAGTAGATACGGTTTGAAAAGTTGTAACTGAGTAGATCAATAGGGAATCCGGTTTGAATCCGGAGCAACCGCCATTACTGTGTTTGATGAAGGAGAATTCATATCCATTGGGAACTTATGGTACGTCCATCTGTTTCTGAGAAGGGAAGTCTCTATGCGTTTACACGCTATATCAAAAGCCAGGAGACCTGCCGTATTTTATGATTTAACACGGGCTTTGGCGTGAAGAGTGCAATCGGTTTATCCAGATGAGATAGCTTTCCTTTCGTGCATTCTTTTCTTCATTTCGCCCTATGAAAAGGTCTTTTTGTGTTGTCTCATTCGATTTATCAATTGTGCGTTCTCGTGTTAACGGGAACGCTTTTTTTATGCACTGGCCTGGCTTCATATTTCTTAGGTTTCTGATCTGCCAAAGAAATAACTACATTACACACCAAATAAAGGAGAATGAAAATGAAAAAGAAACTAACAAGCTTACTACTTGTTCTAACAATCCTCTTTACCCTGATGCCGACTCAGGTATTCGCTTCGAACACCACTACTCAGATACTCGAATCGGATCATGCCAATCAGGTACATGTAATTGTTGAGAACACCACCTTTACTGAAGACACTGCCGAAGCTCTCGGCGCATCCTGGAGTGATAGCTACTGGTCCGGAACTCTGGTAGATGAATGGGTTTCGATTGATGACACTTCCACTATGATGAGCAGTGTCGTTACAGCCTTGGATAAGAATAAATTCACTCAATCAGGTGCAGAGAATAACTATATTGAAACAATCAATGGTTTATCTGCCTTTAATGGAGGCTGGATGTCCGGTTGGATGGGAACACTAAACGACTGGTTTACCAATCAGGGATTTGGCGCATACACTGTATCCGATGGTACATTGGAAGCCGGCGATGAAATCCGCATTATGTATACTTGCAATTGGGGAACTGATCTCGGCGGCAGCTGGGGAAATAATGATTCCACGCTGAAAGATATCTCCTTTAGTGCTGGTACTCTCTCTCCTTCCTTTGCTGGTACCACTTCTACTTACACACTTACCGTTCCTGTTGGAACACAGAGTATCGTAGTTACACCAACTGCAAACAACAAGAATTTCCAAACCCGCACACGTATTGGTGATACGGTATATAAACGTACTGCCAATGTTCCTGTCACTCATGGTACTACCCTTACTGTTGAATGCAACTGGAGTGCTCCTCAATCTACGAATTCTGATGTCAATGCCCTTTCTGAGACAGAAAGCTACCTATTAAATAAAGTTACCACCCCTACCGTTGGAACCAATGGTGGTGAATGGGTAATTATTGGACTTGCAAGAAATGAGGCTTATGTTACAAGCGATTACTATTCCAATTACTATAAGGAAGTTGAAGCTTACGTAACAAAAAATATACTTGATGAAGAAAAGCTTCACAAAACCAAATCAACCGAGAACTCTCGCGTGATTGTTGCACTGGCTGCAATTGGAAAAGACCCACAGAATGTTGCTGGACACAACCTTCTCAAAGGCCTAACAGATATGAATTATGTGATAAAACAAGGGATTAACGGTCCAATTTGGGCGCTGATTGCTTTTGACACCAAGAAATATGAGATTCCAACCGCAACGGAAGGACAAGTACAGGTTACAAGAGATGCCCTCATCCAATATATTCTTGATAAGGAATTAGCAAACGGCGGATGGGCTTTATCTGGAACTGCTGCTGATCCTGATATGACAAGCATGGCATTACAGGCACTTGCTCCATATTACAACACCAAGTTGGAAGTAAAAGCAGCAATCGATCGCGCACTTAGCGTCCTCTCAGACATCCAGCAGCCTGACGGAGGATATGCTTCCTGGGGTACCACCAATAGTGAATCCTGTGCACAGGTAATCACTGCATTATCCACACTTGGAATTGATATCAAAAAGGACACACGTTTTATCAAGAATAATCGGACTGTTTATGATGCATTAATGAACTTCTATGTAAAGGATGGAGGCTTCCGTCATACCTTAGATGGAACAGTGAACCAGATGGCAACAGAGCAGGCTTTCTATTCCATCGTTTCCTATAACAGAATGATATCAGGCAAATCATCTCTTTATGATATGTACATCAAACCAACAATTAATCAGGAAGACCCTTACCATACCATAACTCAGCCAATCACCAACCAGACACCTTCTGCTGACCCAGATACTACTACACCTGCCAATAGACCAGCTTCTATCGTTGCTTCTGTTCCAGACACTGGCGATACTGCATCTACAGCCTTCTATTTCCTGTTACTTGCCTTTGCTTGTGGATGTATTATGCTTCCTTTATTCAGACGAAAAGGATTAAACAATGGAAAAAATTCGTAATTTCATTACAACGCATAAACGAACTTTATATATTGCAATTGCAATCGTTGCTTTTCTATCTTTAGGACTATTTCTGGACTTCTCCATCAATGGCACTCCAAAGAAGAATTCAGCCGCTCTATCAGCAACAGAATCTATCTACGATACCGAGTCACTTTCTACGGAAAACACACAGATAGCTTCTTCGGCTGATACGAGCGAATCCAAGTCAGATGCAGTAGTAAAAGATACTGCTGCATCTGACTCGGATACACAAGATCGTTCCTCATCCGATAGCACAGGTGCGCATACCAAAGGCAGTGCTTCATCCGAAAACACTTCCAAAAACACTTCCTCGGATGGCGCCATGGCAAATACTCCTTCAGCCAGCACCGAAAAACAGGACCAGTACCATACGGATCCTGTTCCTGAAGGAAAACCTGCCCCAGTTGAACCAGATAGCACCACCTCCAGCAGCACCGTGTACCACTGCACCATCTCTATTTCTTGTGCTACGATTCTTAACAATATGGAGCTGTGTAATCCCGAGAAGGTGGAGCTCATCCCATCCGATGGCTGGATTCTTAAGCCTGTGAAAGTAAGCTTTACAAAGGGTGAGAATGTCTATGATGTGTTGCAGCGAGTGTGCAAAGATAACGGCATTCATATGGAATCCTCATGGACTCCCATGTACAACAGCGCCTATGTGGAAGGCATCTACAATATCTACGAATTCGATGTTGGCAACCTATCTGGCTGGATGTACAAGGTAGATGACTGGTTCCCAAATTATGGCTGCTCAAGATATGAATTACAAGATGGACAGACAATCTGCTGGGAGTATACCTGTGACCTCGGTTATGATGTCGGAGGAGGATTCTAGTTGATCAAAAAAGATACTTTTTCATCGTTTCACCCCATCATTAATTTTCTATACTTTACACTTGTTATCGGATTTACCATGTTTCTCATGCACCCTATTGCGCTTGCAATCTCACTGATTGCAAGTCTTACCTATTCTATTTATCTAGATGGAAAACGCGCAGTTCTTTTTGCATTGAAATATGCATTACCCGTGATGTGTATGGCAGCGATCATCAATCCCGCATTTAATCACGAAGGGCTCACCATACTAACCTATTTTCCGAATGGTAATCCTCTTACCTTAGAGAGTATTCTATACGGTATAAGCGCTGCCACTATGCTGGCAGCTGTTTTACTTTGGTTTCGATGCTACAACGCAGTTATGACTTCCGATAAATTTGTGTACCTGTTCGGTCGAATGATTCCTGCACTCTCCCTAATACTTAGTATGACTCTGCGCTTTGTTCCAAGATTTGCAGCCCAGCTTAAGACGATTAAGGATTCGCAGTACTACATCGGACACAGCACCTCCGATGGCTCTCTCTTCCAAAGACTTCGCAATGCAATCAAGATTCTATCCATTTTAATTACCTGGTCCCTGGAAAACGCATTGGAAACAGCTGACAGCATGAAAAGTCGTGGATACGGATTACGTAAACGAACAGCATTCTCCATCTACCACTTTGATTCAAGAGATAAAATTGTTCTCACCTGGCTGATTACCAGTGGCAGCTTCCTTCTATGTGGAATAATTGCCAGGGGTCTAAAATGGAGATATTTTCCAAATATGAAAGGAATCTCGATGAATCCAATCACGCTATGTTTATTCATTATATATGCCTGTCTTTGCTTTACACCAGTCTATATCAATCGAAGGGAGGACCGTATATGGCACTCATTGAAATCCAAAATCTAAATTTTCAGTATCCAAATGAAACCGAATACGCCCTTAAGAATCTCTCGCTTTCCATTGAAGCTGGTGAGTTTCTGGTGCTTTGTGGTCCATCTGGATGTGGTAAATCCACTTTACTTGGCCAGCTTAAGACTGTACTGGCACCCCATGGAAACCTGAATGGTACAATTCTATATCGTGGGATTCCGCTTTCAGATACAGATTCTTTGACTCAGGCTACGGAGATTGGCTTTGTATCTCAATCTCCTGAGAATCAAATTGTTACAGACAAGGTATGGCATGAATTAGCCTTCGGACTCGAAAGCCTTGGATTAGACACTCCTTCCATCCGTGCCAGGGTTGCTGAAATGGCTGCATTCTTCGGAATTGAAGAATGGTTTCATAGGAATGTAACTGAGCTTTCTGGTGGACAAAAACAGCTTCTGAATCTGGCCTCCGTTATGACAATGCAGCCACAGCTTCTGATTCTAGATGAACCAACGGCTCAGCTTGATCCAATTGCTGCCGAAGAGTTCCTATCGGTACTTGGGAAAATTAATCGGGAGCTTGGAACAACAATTGTCCTAACAGAGCATCGGCTGGAAGAAGCATTTCCTCTGGCAGCTTCTATTGCCGTCATGGATCAAGGATGCCTTCTTTGTAAGGGTACTCCAAGAGCAGTCGGTTCCATGATGAAAGACTCG
>CAZTGP010000124.1:0-5592 GCA_964613325.1 uncultured Roseburia sp.
GTTAAGACATCGCCCTTTCACGGCGGTAACACGGGTTCGATTCCCGTTGGAGTCATTAAAAAAATATGGTGACATAGCCAAGTGGTAAGGCGTGGGTCTGCAACACCCTGATCGTCGGTTCAAATCCGTCTGTCACCTCTTAAACCTCTAAGATTATTCTTAGGGGTTTTTTCACATAAGAAGATAATATGAAAGAAGTTATCCACATACACAATAAAAAGAATGTGTAAAAGCGGATAAATGATGAAAATAAATCAAAAAAGTGGAAAAGATATTGCTTGTACATAAGAGATTGAGTAAACTATAATTTAGTGAGGTGGGTTACTAGATGAATGGTGAAGAAAGAAGAAACGAATTATTAGATATTTTACAAAAGAATAAATCAGCAATTTCTGGAGAAAAGCTAGCAGATATATTTGAGGTAAGTCGCCAGGTAATTGTTCAGGATATTGCCCTATTAAGAGCAGGCAATCATGATATTCTTTCTACAAATCGTGGATATCTTTTGCAAAGCAAAAAGGGAGCAAGTCGTATTTTTAAAGTGTATCATACGAATGAACAGATGTTAGATGAATTAAATTCAATTGTTGACTTTGGAGCAAAGGTTCAGGATGTATTTGTATATCATAAAGTATATGGTGTAATAAAAGCAGATTTAGATATCGGTAATCGCCGCGATGTCAATAAATATTTGAACGAAATTAAAGAAGGAAAGTCGACACCGCTTATGAATGTAACAAGTGGGTACCATTATCACACCGTTGTGGCAGATGATGAGGAGACTTTGGATCAGATACAGGAAGAGCTGCAGGACAAAGGATTTTTGGCAGAGCTAAAGACTTATGAACCTGTAGACTTCTGGAAAAAATAGGAATATAATGAAAGGGTATGAAATTTCGAAAAATTTCGTACTCTTTTTTTCACTATAACTCACAAAATCAGTACCGAGGCACCCATTTTGTTGATATTTTGTCATGCGGTTTCAAAAGAAAGCATGGTGAAGATATTATAATTATTAGTATAGAAGAAATAGGGGGAATTACATTGATTAAAGTGGAACACATCACGAAGGAATTCGTGTCGCCAAAGAAGTATCCGGGACTTCGTGGCGCAATAAAAGGACTTTTTTCCCGGGAAAAAATAAGTAAGATTGCAGTAGATGATATTTCGTTTGATATTGGAAAAGGAGAAATTGTAGGGTATATCGGAAGTAATGGAGCTGGAAAGTCAACCACTATTAAGATGATGACAGGTATCCTGGTTCCATCCAAGGGGAAATGTCTGGTAAATGGCATTGATCCAAGTAAAAGGAGAAAAGAAAATGCCAGTAATATTGGTGTAGTATTTGGACAAAGGACGCAGCTTTGGTGGGATTTACCATTGTCTGAATCTTATACAATTCTTAAAGAAATATATAATGTATCAGATGAAGATTATAAAAGCAGAATGGATTTTCTAAATAAGGTGCTGGATTTGCCAGCCTTTTTTGACCAACCTGTTCGTACGCTTTCTCTAGGACAAAGAATGAGAGCTGATTTAGGAGCTTCCTTAATTCACAACCCTAAGGTGCTGTACCTGGATGAGCCAACTATCGGTTTAGATCTTGTGGTAAAGGATAGAATTCGAGAGGCTATTAAAGAGATTAATGAGCAGTATCATACTACGGTTATTTTGACCACACACGATATAGGCGACATAGAGGAGTTATGTAATCGAATTATAATTATAGATGAGGGAAAGAAAATATATGATGGCAGCCTGAAGGATTTAAAGAATACCTATGGTAAAAAGAAGAAGGTTAGTATGGAGATTCGTCAAGTTGATGCGGTAAAAGCAATTGACTGGATGGGGAAACTTCATCTTACGAATAACGAATTATTTCATGTTACCATTGATGAAGAACAAAATACATTAACAGTACTGTTTGATAAGAGTCATATTCAGGTATCTGATATTATTTCGATTGCTATGGAAGTGACAGATGTAAAGGATATTCAAATTCAAGAAACAGAGCTGGCTGAGATTGTAAAAGAAATATACAATCACGGAGTATAGGAGGAATGGAATGAAACGGTTATTACATATTTATACGCCATTTGCATCCAACCAGATTAAGCGAAGTCTAGCATATAAGGCATCGTTCTATCTCTTTATTCTGTGCAGTATGTTTGCTTCTTTCATTAGTTACTATCTTTGGATGGCAATCTATGGAAGTGCAGATGGATCAACGCTTGGTGGGTTAACAAGAAATGAGATGATTATCTATATTTTTATGACTTATGTTACCAGTCAGCTTGTTATGATCAGCATATCAGATAATGTCAGTGAAGATATTGTAAAAGGAACAGTTGCGATGAACTTAATCAAACCCATTGATTATCGAATCAGTTTGATTGCTACAGCTTGTGGAACCATGGTATATCGTTTCTTTGCACCCGGAATTTTTGTATGGGTGGGTCTGGAATTATACCGAGTATTTGTTCTAGGAATGTCAGCAGTGCCCATTGTAAATATTGTTCTTTATATTGTTAGTGTAATTATGAGTTTTCTAATATATGTATTATTTGATTTTTGTTTTGGTATGATTGCATTTTTTACTACCTACATATTTGGTATGGCAATGGCAAAGCAGGCATTACTATCCTTTTTAACAGGACAGCTGATTCCATTATCTTTTTTCCCAGAGGCAGTGCAAAGAGTATTTGATTTCCTTCCATTTTCATCCATGATCTATACACCAGTCATGATTTATCTTGGAAAATACACAGGATCGCAATTAATCTTTGTGTTAGCAAGGCAAGCCGTGTGGGTTGTACTTTTATATCTGTTGGGCAGCCTAATTTGGAGAAAAGTAACCAAGCGCCTTATCGTGTTAGGAGGTTGATGAAATGAAGACAATAAAAAGATATCTCCGGCTTTATCGTGTATTGATCTCACAGTTTTTGAAGACAATCATTCAATCAAAGGTCGATTTCTTAATGGGGTTATTTGGTTTTTTCTTTACACAGATAATGGGAATCGTTTTTTTATATCTTGTATTTGAGCAGATTCCGAATTTGCAGGGATGGACCTTGGAACAGCTTATATTTATCTATGGTTTTGCACAGATTCCAAGAGGAATCGATCACTTATTCACAGACAATATCTGGATGATTGCCTGGAGGCTTGTAATCAGTGGTGATTTTGATCGATATATGCTTCGACCAATGAATGTATTTTTCCAGGTTATTTGTGAAAAATTACAGCCAGATGCATTAGGAGAATTGTTAGTCGGATTTATTCTGCTTGGAATATCTATGTCAAAAGGAATCCTAATTGTGGATGCAGCACATATTGTACTGTTTGTTATATCCATTTTTGCAGGAGCAATCATTTACACATCAATTAAACTGTTCTTTTCTACACTTTCATTTTGGGTAAAACAAAGTGGACCGTTTCTTCAAGTGGCATATGAGATGGCAGATTTTGCAAAATATCCAATTGAGATTTATGCAAAACCAGTACAGTTCATTTTAACCTGGATAATACCATTTGCATTTGTTGCGTATTTTCCAGCAAGCTATTTTATGATCGAAAAAAGTGCACTCGGAACGATTGGAGTGGAATGTGTGATTGCAACTGTATTCTGGATTGTGGCATATAGATTCTTTAATTATGGAATATCTAAGTACGAGAGTGCTGGAAACTAAAACATGGATTAATAATAGATGAAGAAATAAGTAATAAGAAGTAATAGAGAGAAATAAATAAAGCAAGTAAAACATAAATAATGGAAATATTGAACAAAAATGAACCGTCAAAATTGTGAATGATTTTGGCGGTTTTTGATTGACTTTGAATATGATGCTTACTATAATCAAAGTATAGATGAATGATTTTGACGGAAAATGATTGAATATGAGGAGAAATACATGTTAACGGAAGAACGGTACGCGAATATATTATCAATTATTGAAAGAAATGGAAGTGTGACAGTTCAGCAATTGATGAAGGATTTGAATGCCTCTGAATCCACCATTCGTCGTGATTTGAATGCCATGGATGCGTCAGGGGTTTTAACAAAGGTACATGGCGGGGCTATAGCTAAGAATCCAGTGTTTCATACGATGGACGAGAACGTAAATAGTCGTAAGCTTCTTAATGCGGAAGATAAGATTCGGATTGCTAAATACGCAGCTTCCTTAATTCAACCAAATGATTTTGTGTATCTGGATGCAGGAACGACGACGGAGCTTCTAATTGATTATATTCAGAATCATCAGACGGTATTTGTAACCAACGCCATTAGCCATGCAAAGAAATTGGCGGATAATGGTTTTCGTGTGTATATACTTGGTGGTGAATTTAAATCCAGTACCGAGGCAATTGTTGGAGATGAAGCAGTGGCAACCGTTGCAAAGTACAATTTCACAAAAGGGTTTTGGGGAACCAATGGAATTAGTGTTACAAAAGGATTCTCCACACCAGAAGTAAAGGAAGCAATGGTGAAGAAAAAATCCATGGAAAATTGTAAGGAATGTTATATTCTTGCAGATGCTAGCAAATTTTCACAGATTTCCAGTGTAAAATTTGCAGATTTTGAAAATGCTACCATTATTACGACTCAATTAAATCAAAAGGAATTTAAAAACTATAAGAATATTAGGGAGGTTGAATAGTATGATTTATACCGTAACCTTTAATCCATCACTTGATTATATTGTTACTGTGAAAGATTTCAAAATAGGAATTGTAAATCGAACTATAAATGAGACTATTTTTCCAGGAGGAAAAGGAATCAATGTATCGATGGTGCTAAAAAATCTTGGATTTGATAACAATGCTCTTGGATTTATGGCTGGATTCACTGGTAATGAAATAAGCCGCCTTCTGGAGAAAAAAGGTGTAAAAGCAGATTTCATTCATGTGGAAAAGGGTGTATCCAGAATTAACGTGAAGCTCCGCTCTAATGAGGAATCCGAGATCAATGGACAGGGACCAGAGATTCTTGCAGAAGACATTCAGAAATTATACGCGAAATTGGACCAGTTAGAAGAAGGGGATGTACTGGTATTAGCAGGTAGTATTCCAGATGTAATGCCTGGTTCCATTTATATGGATATAATGAAGCATCTTGAAAATAAGAGATTGCGAATCGCGGTAGATGCAACCAGAGATCTCCTTGTGAATGTGCTTCCTTATCATCCTTTTGTAATAAAACCGAATAATCACGAATTGGGAGACATATTCGGGGTTACGATTAGCAGGAAGAATGATGTTGTTACTTATGCAAAGCGCCTTCAGGAAAAGGGAGCTAGAAATGTTCTAGTGTCCATGGCTGGAGATGGAGCTGTATTAGTGACGGAGGATGGTCAGGAATTCCGTGCAGAAGCTCCAAAAGGAAAAGTTGTGAATTCTGTAGGAGCAGGGGATTCCATGGTAGCAGGTTTTCTAGCAGGATATTTGTCCACGGGAGATTATGAAGAAGCATTTAAATGGGGTGTTTGTACCGGAAGCGCAAGTGCTTTTTCTGAGGAGTTGGCAACAAAAGAGGAAGTACTAGCTTTATTAGATAGCAATCAATCAATATTTTATTAGGGGGTATAAGAAATG
>CAZTGP010000125.1:0-5550 GCA_964613325.1 uncultured Roseburia sp.
TAGGATAATATGACCAATAAAACGGACACCGACCCAGTTACTGACTAACACCAAAAGATAATCAGAAAAAGTAATATAACTTCTAGTGGGCTAGAAGTGGAACAAAATAAAATGAAAATGTAATTATACGCAAATTCCTTCAGGAATCTTAATCGATTCTTGGAGGAATTTTTTTATCCCGTATTACAGATAAAAGGTGGCAAAAGGAGAAAGTGACACCACATACATAACGTGAAAGGAAGTTTTGAAAAATAAAATCTAGGATTTGGATCATTTGTTCCCATATATAGAATGTTGGAAAAATGCAATTTTAGGAATCAACGATTTCATACACCATGTATTAATTGGAAAGAAAAACAGATCACTTTTTGCAATCAGCTTTTTCAGGCTCCAAGTAATTATTAGGAAAGTAAAAAGAAATTTGCATCGGATTTAGCAATCAGTATTTTTTCAACCCAAATACTTAGTGGAAGGGAAAAGTAAAGAAAAGTGCAAAAAAGCTGTTAAGTCTTCCTATATGAATTGTGAGAGGAAAAAAGAATAGGCGCAATTCTAGAACAACCTTTCTGACGCGCAGTGAATATTTGAATAAGCAATAACTCGTTTCCCCGGGAGAAGCGAGTTGTTGCAGGAGAATATTTAAGCAGGTTAAGGGTGCAACCCTTGCCCAGTAGAAGTGTACGGACGCGTCACTTCGTACTGGGTACTATCTGACAGTCAAACAAGTTGACCTGACTAGGACAGATAGTCTAACAGAAAAATTTTACAGTGAGATGGAGGAAATAATGAAAGCGACAAGACACAATGGTCGAAGTGGCAAACATGGTTCCTACAATCCCAAGCATAATAACCGCAATTTTGACTTAGCTCACAGCGAGCATATAGATGAAATAAAGGCATTGCAGAATGTTTATTGGGATTGCTACACAGGAAAAAGAACAGCCACGCAGACAGAAGAATATGAGAGCTTTGATACAGTAGAGCTTCGATTTTATGAAGAGCATTATGGAGCTTTTGTAGAAAATCAAAATGAAAGAAATGCTATTAACAGACACACGGAGCGAAACAGAACGATTGAAGATATTTATCAGAATAAGAAAACCTGTCCCGAAGAAAGCATTTATCAGCTTGGTAATATAGATGGTCATGTGGATTCCAAAGTACTAATGCAGGTGGCAGAGGATTTCTTTGATTGGTTCGAAGACACCTGTGGACATTATGTCCACAGGTTGGATTGGGCACTCCATGTGGATGAGGCTACACCACATATTCATGAACGGCATGTATTTGATGCCCCTAATAAATATGGAGAGATAGCCCCACAACAGGACAGAGCGTTGGAGCTTATGGGAATTGAATTACCTTATCCAGACAAGCCAAAGAGCAAGTCAAATAATCGCAAGATGGTATTTGATGCCATTTGCAGAGATAAATTCTTGGAAATATGCGGGGAATACGGATTATCGGTAGATAAGGAAGCCGAGTATGGTGGGCGTACTTATTTAGAGAAGCAGGACTTTATTATTCAGAATCAGAAGAACCGACTTGGCATAGTGAACGAAGAACTAGCGACGCAGGAAGGAAAACTTGAGAAAGTTCAGGTTGAGATGGCTGCAATTGATACGATTGTAAACAGTATTGCTGCATCTGCTTACGATAGTACATGTAATTTGATATCAGAGGATTTGACAGACAAGATTATGGAGCATCAAGTGCATGAAGTGGAGAAAGCAGAAGAATCCGAGTTATTTGCCAGCGGTGGCTACTATGGCTATCAAGACAAGAGAATATTAAGAGGATTGGTAGATAGAATTAAAAGTAAATTTCAGGAAGCAAAGTCAGAATTTACCAGCTTTTTGAAGTATGAATTTAAGGACACTCACAAAAGATCAGCTGGTATAGAAGCTGTGACAAACACCATTTGGTCAAATCTTGAGAGAATTGCAAGGAATGGTCCTAATGATTATGAAATCCACTTTGGCGAGGATTTAGATTATGAATCAATGGGAGAGATTGGACAGCAGTCACAGGAAGTGGCACAGGAAATTATTCGAAAAGGAAGGGGGAAACATCGTTAATGAAGACAAATGTATTTCAGCTTGTAAAAAGCAATATTACAACCAAAGATGCAGTCATTCACTATGGGATGCATCCTAATAGGGCAGGAATGATCTGCTGTCCCTTCCACAATGACAAGCATCCGAGTATGAAGGTGGATAAGCGATATTACTGTTTCGCTTGCGGAACTTCTGGTGACGCAATTGATTTTGTAAAGGAATACTTTGGATTATCTGTAAAGGATGCTGCTTGTAAGTTGGCAGAGGATTTTGGACTTACTACAGATGAGATAGGTGTTCCATCTATCCATCCATCTAATTCAAAGGCTGCAGCTGCAAGAGCAACCAAAGAAAGAAATAATAGTACAGAGGAATACCCAATAAAGGGAATTACCAAAGCCTTTCGCACTGTGGCAGATTATACACATATCCTAAGAGAATGGAAGGTACAATATGCACCAAAACACATGGATGAGGAATGGGATTATCATTTTGAGGAAGTTCTGGTCAACTTGACCAGAAGTGAATACTTAATGGATGGTTTGCTGTTTGGAAGCAAGGAAGAATGTAAGAAATTTTACGAATTATCGAAAAAGGAGGTGGAGCGTATTGGAAAAAGAGTTGATGAAATCAATCAGAATGCAAATCGCAGAATCGCTAGAAACAAATAGGAACGGCAATGTAAATCGCTCTTTGACGAATCTGCTCTACATACTAGAACATGATCCTGAACTGGCAGAGGTATTTCGTCTGAATGTCTTGACAGATCGTGTGCATGTGTCAGATGAAGTGCCGTGGAAGCAGGGAAAACATCCTTTCAATGATGATGATCTTAATAATGTAGCATTAAGAATAGAGGATTATGGGATTATCAATGCCAACAACATGCTTGATAATGCCATTCGCCTTGTAGCAGGGTTACATGAGTTTCATCCGATTAAGGACAAGCTGGAAGCCTTAGAGTGGGATGGAGTTCCAAGAGTTGCTCATGCGCTTCATCATTTCCTTGGATGTGAGGAAAATGAGCTGGTGTATCAGTCCTTGAAATTATTTATGATGGGAGCCTTAGAGCGTATCTATCATCCAGGTTGTAAATTTGAAACGATGCTTTGCCTGGTAGGTGGTCAGGGTGATGGAAAGTCTACATTCTTTCGTTTCCTGGCATTGGATGATGAATGGTTTACCGATGATCTAAGGCGATTGGATGATGAAAATGTGGTACGAAAGATGTCGGGGCATTGGATTATCGAGATGCCAGAAATGCTTGCTACCACAAGTGCAAAATATATTGAAGAGAATAAATCTTTTGTCAGTAGACAGAAGGATACGTATAAGGTTCCTTATGCTAAGCATGCAAAGGATTATCCAAGGCAGTGTGTATTTGGTGGAACATCCAATAAGAAAAGCTGTCTGCCATTTGACAGAACAGGAAACAGAAGATTTATTCCCATTGAAACCAATAAGGAATTAGCTGAGGTTCATATCTATGAAAATGAAGCGGAAAGCAGACAATATTTTGAACAGATGTGGGCTGAGATTATGACAGAATATGAACCAGAAAAATGTACTTTGAAGTTGCCAGAGGAACTAGAACAGCAGCTAGAACAGCTTCGTGATGATTTTATGGCAGAGGACAACGATGTAGGACTGATACAGGCATATCTGGATGATTTAAAACAGGACTCTGTCTGTACAGGGCAGATATATCAGGAAGCATTAGGGAATCTTGGCAAGCCAAGAAGACACGAATCCAATGACATCATGGATATTATGAGCAATAAGATTGTTGGTTGGGAACATGGCGGAAATAATACGAAGCGTTTTCCTGGCTATGGCTCACAGAAGTACTGGATGCGAAAGGATGCACACCAGTCTGGTAAGGAAGAAGATTTGGATGCCGAAGGTTTTTCACAGGTTCCAGAGCAAATGGAGATTCCGTTTCAATAAATCAGCATAATCTGTCAACTAATCATAGTTGGTGGTCAGTTAGTGGATAAGCTAGTTACAAGCGAAAGCCTTGTCATTACTGGGCTTACTAACTATTAACACTAATACACTAATAAAGTAGAAAAATATAAATAAACAGATAGAGAGTATACAGAATAAAACAAATAGAACAAATAAAAAAGTCTCAAGGTGCTGGTGGTCATATTAGTTGCACCCTATCGGGCTAAGAAATGGATTATTGAAGTAAAGATAAGAAGTGAAAAATAAACAGGAGGATAATGGATGGGGAAAATAATAGATATCCCAGCTTGGGAAAAAGTAAATATGACATTAGAAGAAGCGGCGGCGTATTCCAATATTGGAGTAAATCGTTTGAGCATGCTTATAAAGAGACCAGATTGCAAATTTGTTCTTCATGTTGGAACAAAGAATTTAATTAAGCGAAAAGAATTTGAAAAATATCTAATGATGGTATCAGACTTGTAAGAAATAATTGTAAGATGAAGGTCCCATGTGCTACAATACTTGTATCATATTAGGCTTTCTTCTATGCAGGAATAGGAGAATATATGAGTAGAAAAGACAAGAAAGGTCGTGTGCTTAGAAAAGGCGAAAGTCAGAGAAAAGATGGATTATATCAGTATCGGTATCAGGATTTTCTTGGAAACAGACAGACGATTTATAGTTGGAGATTAGTAGAATTAGATCGTTTGCCAGAGGGAAAACAAGATAGTGCATCACTTCGAGAGAGAGAAAAAGAGATAGAAGAAGTTCTTTCTTTAGGAATTGCAGGTGCAAAATCAGATATTACATTAAATCAGATGTTTGATTCTTATGTGGTTCGTAAGAAACACAAAGGAAAGGCACTTAAGGATAATACAACAAACAATTATTGCGCTATGTATGACAAACACATCAGGAATACCATATGGGGAGAGATGAAGGTTGCAGATATATGCAAACCCAATATCATTGACCTATTAAATAATCTCTTAGACGATGGAGTGTCTTATGGAACAGCACTTTTTTTCAAAAAAGTATTATCTGGAGTGTTTAATCTTGCAATTGATGATGGAATAATGGAGAAAAATCCTACACTTCGAGTGATGAACGAGATTGAAGGACAACAAGAGCGTAGAGAGGCACTCACAGTAGAACAGCAGGAAGATTTGCTAGCTTATGTAAAGTGTCGAAATTTTACCTTATATAGCAAGATTATGTTTCTTGTTGAGACGATGTGTAGAATCAGTGAGATGGCTGGAATTACCTGGGATGATATTGATATGAAGAATCGAATAGTGACCATTGATCATCAGCTTGTATACAAGAAATTCCGTGAGGATAAGATTACTACATATCATATTACGGAAACAAAAGGGTATGATAGTCGAGTAATTCCGATGTCGGAAGAATTATTTGATATTCTGCGAAAGGTGAAGAAATATTATTTCCTTAATCGAACCGATGAGGTTGTAGATGGAAGAGACAAATTTGTATTTTGTACACCAGCAAGAACACTTCTTAATTCGGCACAGTTTAATACAGA
>CAZTGP010000126.1:0-5320 GCA_964613325.1 uncultured Roseburia sp.
CTGCAATTGCAAGTACCACGCAAGTTCCACTATGGGATACATTAAAATATGGTTTTCCCTCTGCCAAATAAGGTTTTCCTTGTTTGTTTATCTTTAGCTGCTCATCACTTATAACTCCAAGATATTCTTTCAGCATATATCCAGTTACAAGTTCTTGTTCTGCTTCTTTTTGAATCTTAAATTGCTTATATTTCTCAACGTAACGCGGTGCAATCAGAGGAAGAATCTTCTCTGGATTCAATTTCAAATTCTGCATATCTGCCACTATGATTCTAGCCTTCTTCATCTCTTGCACCTCCTTATTAAAACTATTTTTCTATAGAATGGTTTTTCTTCTCCATTTACCTATCTTAAAGATAATATAGTTCATCAACGCACTTATTGTCCAAGTCACTACCAAAGAAACAAATATGCATTCCTGACGTCCTTTTGGATATTCAGGTGATTTGGTCAGATAAACCAATAAATACGCCATAGGTACACGAAGTACCACTGTCTGGAGTACTGCAAGCCACATCGGAGTAAGAGTGTCACCTGCGCCTCGCATAATTCCAAATAAAGACTGTGTAATCGCCATCATTGGATAGCCAAATGCGAGAATCGTAAGTAATTGCATTCCAAGATCTACAAGTTCCGGAGTATCCGTGAAGATTCCCATAAGTGCACGTCCAACAAGCAGAATCATTACTGTAATTGCTGCAGAAGTAGATACTGCAAGTATTGTTCCCTGTTTTGTTCCGTTATTCACTCGATCCATACGCTTAGCTCCTACATTCTGTCCTGCGAATGTAGTCATTGCCATTCCGAAAGAAAATGCTGGGAGCATCGCGAATCCGTCCACACGCTGTACCATAACATTAGCTGCAATAAAGGTCTCTCCAAAGCTGTTAGTCAATGCCTGTACAATGATCATCGATAAAGAAATAATTGCCTGTGTAATACCAGAAGGAATTCCAAGCTCAAAGATTTGTTTCACATGTCTACTACTTAGCTTCAAATGCTCCCATCTCAGCTTGAAATAATCTGTCATGCGAAAAAGTTTTACTAAACATAAGATTGCAGAAACCGACTGTGCAATTACAGTTGCAAGTGCGACTCCATTAACTCCCATTTCAAGATATTTTACAAATAAGATATCCAATACAATATTTGTGACACAGCTTACCAGAAGATAAACAAGTGCTGATACAGAATCTCCTAATCCTCTTAGTACACCACTTAAGATATTGAAATATCCTCCACTGGCAGCACCAAGAAAAATGATAAGTAGATATCCTTCACTCCAATCGATAATACTTGCTGGTGTTCCGAGAAGTTCCAATAGCGGTCTTGTAATAAATACAGATAACACCATAATGATTAAGCTGGCAATGCCAGTAACCGTAATACAGTTTCCAATTGTTGTTGATAATTCTTCATGATTTTTCGCTCCAAAGAACTGGGCAACCATGATACTAACTCCCATACTGATTCCAACAAATAGAACAATCAGTAAATTCAAAATTGGTCCGGCGCTTCCCACTGCCGCAAGCGCATTATCTCCTACATACTTGCCTACAACAACACTATCCACTGCAGAATATGTCTGCTGCGCAACATTTCCAATCAGCATTGGTATTGCAAATAGTGCAATCTTCTTCCATGGCGTACCCTCAGTCATATCCACTGGACCAAATATTTTCTTAAGAATATTCATTTTCCTTCTCCATTCATATTATTAAAAGCAATCATATCACAGAGATTACAAACATTGCAATTCCAAAACTTACATAAAATCACCTTAGTAATTATAGCATTTTATACAGCTATATCTTTTAATCAATTCATTATCTAGTAAATCATCAAAAATGTCTAGATTTTCTAGTTATATAGTACTAGAATATAATTATCGTTAAGATTGTTTTTATATATAACTCGTATGTCAAGAAAGAGAGGTTTAAACATGAAAATTAAAAACATTAAAAATCCAGAAGCATTTTTCAAAATAGTAGATGGCTGCTCTGGGACTGTAGAATTAGTAACAGATGAAGGAGATCGTCTGAACTTGAAATCCAAATTGTGCCAGCTAATTTCTTTATCGAACATTTTCTCCCTGGATTCTGCTTCCATTCCCGAAATGGAAATCATTGCCCATGAAGCTGAAGATGCTAAAAAACTGCTTGATTATATTATGAAACAATAAAATCGCTTTCTATGAGATAGTAAGTTGTCATCTAGTTGACAACTTACTATTTTTTCTGTATAAATATATCTTAGTGCAATTTACGTTAACCAGATTATAATTACCTTTCAGGCAATTCTTGCATTTGGAAGTTTTTTATTTCTTGCTATTCAAATCAAAAAGGAGATTCCCTATATGGAAAAATTTAAGCGTTATCTTATTTTCCTAGCTGGACTATTTATCAGTTCCCTAGGTGTTAGTTTTGTTACCCGTGCAAATCTTGGCACATCACCAATTTCTTCAATTCCATATGTCCTAAGCCTGCGTTTTTCATGGACACTTGGTAATTTTACCATTGCGTTTAGTATTCTGCTAATCCTATTACAGCTTGCTATTTTACGAAAAGACTTCAAATTTGAACATGTATTACAGATTCCCGTATCTATTATCTTTGGATATTTTATAGATTTTACTATGCTACTTCTACAAAATTATCAGCCAGAAGCATATTATATGAAGTTATTTGGTCTTCTTATAGGATGTGTAATACTTGCATTTGGTGTATATCTTGAAGTATTAGCCAACGTAGTAATGCTTCCGGGAGAATCCTTTGTACGAGCAATTGTAATGACTTGGGGAACCAATTTTGGTAACACGAAAGTAGTGTTCGATGCCACTATGAGTATCTGTGCTGCAGGAATTTCACTCATCTTTTTCCATCGCTTAGAAGGTGTACGTGAAGGAACATTGATTTGCGCATTATTAGTTGGTTTTATCGCCAGATTATTCAGTCGTATACTTTCGTTTATAGAACCACTTATATTCCCTACTACAGTGGAAAAAGAAGTCGCATCCTCATCCACTCGCCCTGGCTATGTTATCTCAATTTCTCGTCAATATGGAAGTGGTGGCCATGAATTAGCTGAAGAGATTGCAACAGAACTTGGATATGACTTCTACGATTCCAAAACAAGTAAGCTTACAGCTGATCATATCGGATATAACGAAGACTTCATCTCCAATCATGAGGAAAAAATGACCAATAGTTTGCTGTACGATCTTGTAAATGAAATGTATGCTTACACCTCATCGAATCCTGCACCTAAGGATGCTATCTATAAAGCGGAAGCACAGGTTATCACAGAGATTGCGCAAAATGGTAATAGTGTTATTGTTGGAAGACTTGCTGATTATGTATTACGCAATAATAACAAATGCTTTAAAGTCTTTTTAACTGCGGACTTATCTCATCGAATTGACCGCATTATGAAGCGCGAGAATCTTAGTCATGAAGATGCCAAACTTCGTATTCAAAAAGAGGATAAGCTTCGTTCGAGCAACTATCATTACTATACCAAACGTATCTGGGGACTTTCTTCTAATTACAATATTTCCATTGACACCAGTCTTGGTATGGATTATGCAAAAGAGGCCATTTTAACAGCATTTGAGCAATTTCAAAAAAGTAATTGTATAAAATAATTTTACAGTCCAAAAAGTCATCTACATGTTGTCCTGTTTCATTCAACTTATAGATGACTTTTTTTATTTTATGATCCGGATGGGATTCTTACAATTCTCTCTCTTCCATTTTGTTCTATCTTAACAATTACTGGAACATGCTTTTTCCGCAATAAATGTATCACTGGATAGGTTGCAATCGATTCCCCTTCTACATATACAAGCTCTGGCTTCTCTCGCAGAATTTTCTTGACAATATCTTTCTGTCTCTGTTTCCACTCCCCTTTTTCCAACTTAAGTTCCAGATAAACAGAATCATCAATTTGACTTAATTCTGGTATATCTGGCTGCTTCACATACCTTATCTTTGCATTCGCCTTTTCAGGTATCTGGTAAAGCAGAGTTTCCAATTTTATCTTTGCATTTTCTACTTCCTTGCTCTCCTCTGACTCATAAGAAACATTAGAAAATACAACAATTGTGGATTTTTCAACGAATTTCTCCTGACTGCTGTGACAAGCTTCCACAGCATCCTCCAGTTCGCCTACCGTCATTAGAAATCCTCCTTTATGGCAGAATGAAGCACTTGTTAAGCCTGTTGCTGACTGTAGCTCATCCCCCTCTAACCCAAGCCATTCCTGTGGAAAACTACATTTATAATTCATAGAATTCATTTTCTTTAGAGGCTGGATACAATAGCCACCACGATTTGATGGAAAAACAATAAATTCTATCTCAGTTTCCGATAAACGTTTCTGACAAGGCACAAATTTGGGCATTACTAAGATTCGTTTATCCTTCTTCGTTTTCCTTCCCTGCATGATTTCGTTATCTAAATCCATTAGGTATACTTCTACCTGTTGATCCGCACGCTCATTCCCTTTATATTTCGCAAATTTATTTTCAAGAATCATGCCTGCCACACTGACCGCTTGGAAAAATGCATGATCGTTGTTGCCTTCTTCATCCCATGACAAATTGAACGTACCAATTAAAGAAGCCAGCTCGTTCTTCTCTCCTGTATTATCATTTTGATCTAAAGGCTGTACGAACTCTTCATCAAAGCGTTCTGCTAGTTCATCTCCAAGAATCTCTCCACCAAGTTCTTCCCATAATAAACCAAATGCCGCATAAGGAATACCATTCTCGCGTACTCTGCTGTCCTTCTGGTGATGGTCATATGTACCACGACCAATATCATAGACTATGCCCTCAAAGTCCTCTGGAACTTTATTTCCTCTTGTAATCTGGATCTCTGGATTTATATAAAAAAGCAATGCGGTGGAAAACACATCGTCTGCGTGGAATTTTCCATTATGTGTAAATCCCTTTGCATTATGTTGTTGAATCTGTTGTTTTAAATTGTTCATAAAGTCTCCTATTGTTCTTTCTCCTACATGTTTCCACTGTTAAGTTATTATATCATGAACAAAGTTCATGATCGGCATTTGACGTTCGCCAAAGATAAGCGAGCTTCTCATGGCTCTCTTGCGCTCATTATATCACATGGAACATAACTCTAGTTGCGATTCCGGTTCTTTTACTATGCTTTTCTTTTACTATGCTTTTCTCTTCATATACACACAAATTCGATTCTTTGTGTATCTCAAGCACACATCGTGTATTTATGCACAATTCTCCTTGATATGCATAAAAAAAGAAGCTCCTTCTCAGGAACCTCCTAAATCATAAAATTAA
>CAZTGP010000127.1:0-5266 GCA_964613325.1 uncultured Roseburia sp.
AAAAATCAGACTTTTGTACTATTTCTACTTCCTTTATTCGAAAAAACATGTATAAGGTATACATAATACTTTTATAATTCGAGATTACAACACGGTGGGGATAAAGCATATGTATACATGGATGATGAGACTTAAGCAGAATAATAAAGATATGAAACAGTATTTTATTGACGGTAAAGAAGAAATAATGAAAAGAAATCTGAGCGTGCTAAAAACCACAAGCTTTGGCATGGCATTTTTTATTGTGTTTTTCCTTGTAATTACACCTGTATTTCTGCCATTGTGGGAGCCGACAATTTATCATATGCTGCTGCTTATCACAACGGTGATATTTGGAATAATTGCAGAGTTTTTCCAGCGGTATTTTCAAAAACACGTTATTAATTTGGAAATAAGAGGCATTGTAGGTATTTTCTCATTTGCTGTGATGCTGCTGTTTATTTTCCTTGATACAGTGGCATATCCATTTGCAGCACAGGTGTTTGTTGCAATCTGCCTGGTGATTGCACCGATAATTTTTATTATTCCAGCGGTGGAAATGTTCCTGGCACAGAGCGTCTTTTTGACAATTTTTATGGTGTTGGTAACACAATATAAAGAACCTGCCATTGCATCAGGTGATATATTCAGTGCAGTCCTTGGGTATACAGTAGGAATTGCAGCGTATTTTCTTGTGGCAAGAATTCGTATGCATGACTATAATCAAAAGATTGCATACAAAATATCCAGTGAGATTGACGGCTTGACACAGATTGAGAATCGTGCAACCTGCAAAAAGAAAATCGATGCATACCTAAAACAAAAGGAGGATGACCGTGCCTGCGCGATGATCGTTTTAGACGTTGACTGCTTTAAGCAAATCAATGATAAATTAGGACATGAAAA
The DNA here is from genome assembly GCA_964613325.1 of uncultured Roseburia sp. Lineage (GTDB taxonomy): Bacteria > Bacillota > Clostridia > Lachnospirales > Lachnospiraceae > Roseburia. Next base: position 886 of record CAZTGP010000127.1, read on the forward strand.
AGGCGATGAGGTACTATATAGTGTCGCTCAGAAGCTAAAACAGGCATTTCGGAGCGATGACATTATCGGCAGATTCGGTGGAGATGAGTTCATTGTTTTCATGAAGGATATGAAGGACGACTCCGTATTAGAAGAAAAATGCAATTGCTTCAATCAGCAGATTACAGATTTGTTAGATGGAAAATTCGGAATTACCTGTAGTATGGGAGTCTGCTATTTAGACAACGGCACCTCAGCTTTAGAAACCATGTTCCATGTGGCGGATAGCGCTTTATATGAGGCTAAGACATTCCATAAAGGAAATTATGTAATACATGAGCTTGACCGGGAACAGACCATGCGAGAACAAATGCCAATGATGGTGATTGTGGATGATAATCGTGTGGATAGGGAAACACTTGCCGTGCAGTTTGAAGAAAACTATCAGATTACCAAGTTCAGCGGCGGGGCAGAAGCCTTAGAGTTTATGAAGGAAAATGCAAAAGAGGTGAGCATTGTCTTACTTGACATGGTGATGCCAGATATGGGAGGCGATGAAGTCCTTCGAAGCATGAAGAAAAATCAAAACACCGCATGGATTCCAGTGGTTGCAGTCTCAGCAGATGAACAGATGGAGGAGGCAGCACTGGAGTGTGGCGCAGATGATATGATCACAAAGCCAATTGTCCCTGCAGTTGTGAAGCTTAGAGTAGATCGGGTATTGAAAAACAGATAATGATATTTTTTATTATAGTTATAGAACGAAGGTCCTAAAAAGTGCTATAATGCAATTATCATTTAATACATAATATTAGGGATTAAAGAATGCTTTTGGAACAAGAGTACGAAGGGAGAAAATGTATGAAAAAACATATAGGTACGAAGATATTTGCGATGGTGGCCATATTGCTGGTGATTTTTCTGGTAAATGGATTTATCAGTACATCTGCAATTGATGGGGCGAAGAAATCTTTAAACAGAATGTCAGATGTATATTTGAAGATGGAACAGAATAACACAGATCTGGCAAGTGCAATTGAGACATGTAAGCTGTATTCGAATCTGATTGCAATGACAGATGACAAGGATACTGCTACTTCTATCGCACAAAACGGAATTCCAGAGAATAAATGGTATCTTAGAGGGTGCAATTGAGAATATGAGCAGCCTGGCGGAGCAAATTGGCAATCAGGACTTGATAGACACGTTGAAAGCATATGAGACTGAGATAACAAAGCTTCAGGATATTTCAAATAGTGTTGCAGAGACCTACTTATCAGGTGATGAGGATGGGCTTGCACAGGCAGGTGGCGGAATCTATGCACAGGCACAGGTGGTTCAGGAAGCAGAGAATAATTTTACTACAACCATGAATGAGTGCACACAGCAGGACAGCGATAACAGCGTGGCAAGTATTGACGGCTCAAGATTAACTTCTTTTATTGCTTTTGGAATATATGTAATCGCCTGCATCATAATTATAATGTTGGTGAACTCTATCATTGCAAAACCTGCAAAGAATGCTTCAACACATTTGAATCAGTTAATTAAGAAGATTGAGAACAATGAGGGAGACCTGACAGAGCGTATTAAGATATCCACACAGGATGAAGTGGGACAGCTGGTGAAAGGCGTTAACAGCTTCATCGATCAGCTGCAGCAGATTATGCAGAAGATTCAGGAAGAGTCCAAAAATATCAACCAATCGGTTTTAAACATTACATCAGGTGTCGTTGATTCCAATGAGAATGCAAGCAGTGTTTCCGCTACAATGGAAGAATTGTCAGCGAGCATGGAGGAGGTATCTGCGACCTTATCACAGATCACATCTGGCACTCAGAAGATTCTGGATGCTGCAACGGGTATGAGAAATAAGGCAAAAGACGGAGCAGAGTTCGTCAAAGATATTAAACAGCGAGCTGGTTCTGTGAAAGTCAATGCAGCGGACAGCAAAGCGACGACAAGCGATATGATTGCAGGCATCCGGGATCTGTTGGAAGTGGCAATCGAGAACAGTCACAGTGTAAAGAAAATTGATGAGCTTACTGCTGAAATATTAAGTATTTCAAGTCAGACCAACCTACTTGCATTGAATGCATCCATTGAGGCTGCAAGAGCAGGAGAAGCAGGTAAGGGCTTTGCAGTTGTAGCAGATGAGATTCGCCAATTAGCAGATAACAGCCGAGATACCGCAAACAATATTCAGGATATCAGCAAGCTTGTTACACAGGCAGTAAATGATCTGTCAAAGAATGCCAACGACATGATTCAGTATGTGGACAGCAATGTTCTCACAGACTATGATAAATTTGTCAACGTTGCAACCCAGTATTATGATGATGCAGACAGTATGGATGGAATGCTGCGTGATTTCTATGAGAATGCACAGGTGCTTGAAGGCATCATGTCAAGCATGTCAGAAGGAATTGAAGGAATAAATACAGCGGTTGATGAGAGCGCACAGGGTGTTACTGTGGCTGCACAGAGTACCGGCCATTTAGTTGAGGCATTGGGAACCATCAAGAACGAAGCAGATAATAATAAGAATATATCTGATCAGTTAAGGGATGAAGTCCAGAAGTTTAAGAATATATAAGGCTCTATAAAAGAGCAGTTCAATCAACCAAAAAGAGAATTCTCATTTTGTTTACCATGACATACGATTCACAAAGAATCGTGTCTGGCAAGTAAAAGAGAATTCTCTTTTTGCTGTTTCTGCAATAAAAAAAGCAGATAACGGGAGTCGGACCCGCCTCCTCAGCTTGGGAAGCTAATGTTCTACCGATGAACCATATCTGCTTAATCAATTAAAGACATATTTATGATATTACAACAAGATATGGATGTCAATACTGGATGGCATGAAACTATGCGAACATTAATTTGCCTTTGGGTTCAGGAATGCTTCGCCCTATCTCTTTTGCAGTATCAAGCCATTCTGAAATAATTAATTCGACATTTTCTAATGCTTCCACAGCAGTGTCACCATCAGCCATACAACCAGCAAGCTCAGGTACTTCTACAATAAATTTTGATCCTGTTCTGACCAATATATAATTCTTTCATATTTATGCATATGTCACACCTCCATTTGATGTTTTGATCTTGCATACCACTTAATATAGAATGTAGTAATTTTGTTAGAGTTGCCACAATATCCCTCACCTTCGCAATCTAATTCTTTTACTTTAGTATATACTGAAAATGTGATAACAACAATAAAATTTTTATTTATGTATTTAAAGAAAAATGAGGTAAAACACTCAGTAAGTAAAAGGTAATCAAAAAAATAAAGCACTGATTTACTGAAACTCAGTAAAATCAATGCTTTAAGCAAAAAAATAAATGCCGGCAGTGGGACTTGAACCCTAGGTCGGAAATGCTGAATGCTTATAAAATAAGGAGGTTACGGAAGTCATCTAACTTACTGTAGTCAAAAGTGTAGTCAAAACAAAGAACCCTTTAAGTAAAATTATGGGGTTCTTTTTTGTTGACTTAAATAATTTGTCATAAGCCATAATGTCTATATCAAAAAAATAATTGAGAAAAAAAGGAGATATAGTTATTATGAAAAAACAGATGAAATATCCAGTACTTGCACAAGCAATAGGAGGAAAGCACACTATACACGAAATCTCGTGTGTTTTTCTACAAGATCAAAATATTGAAGGATACAACCCGGTGTACAGAGTAGATCTATCACATGAGAGACTTTGTCCATGTTGTAAAGAAAAAGTGGTCGTCAGTCAGTTGGCAACAGATTATCTGCAACATCGAAAAGGTTATTTGCAATTAATAAAACAGATACAACCGAATATGCACCTGTTAATAAGATTGAACAATAAACGCGCAAAATTTACACTATCTGAAGAAATCCTTGAAATACGGATAAAAAAGATGCGCTGGCATATTGCTCTAAGAGAAGAACAGATTAGATTGATTGATGTTACAGCAGGAGAAAAAATTCAATTACAGAATTATACAAAACGGAATGCATTTAACGAAGCGTTGCAAACAATACTAATTGCGTCTGCAAAACAGGGAAAAAAACACAAGACAATTAAATACAAAAGAGATGCGGCGGAAGAACTCCTTGTTTACTATGGCCTAGCATCCTAATAACTTTCAAAAAGAATCACTGTCTTTATAGCGGTGGTTCTTTTTTTATTAAATCAATATAAATTTAAGAAATTCGTGAAAAATATGAAAAAAGCGAAAACAATGAACCATTATTATATATGTAAGGCGTTTGTGATAGAAGTTTAATTAGTTGTCTTACGGCTAGGGGGATTAACCTAGCATGTGTGAATACGCTAAAGCAAGTACGTAATTGTTCTTGCTTTAGAGTAGAATAGGTAATTGATAAATGGTTTTATCAATTCCTGTGGATAACTCTCCTCTA
>CAZTGP010000128.1:0-5182 GCA_964613325.1 uncultured Roseburia sp.
CACAATGTAAAGTGAGTGATATGATAACAGCATCAAAAAGGATACAGAAGAAAGGGGAAATCTATGAAGAAGCTTTATTTTATTTCGACAGCTGTTTTAGCAATATTGGTATTATTGATGATTGCTGGAAGAATTATGCATTTTCCAGATGATGCAATTCGTGTAATTGGAATCCTTATGATTATAGACTTACCATTTGTATCATTTACCGCAGTAAGAACAAGGCATGAGAAGGACAATGATAGAAAGAACGAAAGATAGATAGCAGAGGGAAGAGGGAAGTATTATGAATATGGAATTTTTAAGCGGATTTTTAATTGGATTTGTGATTGTGATAGGAATCCTTATGTTGGTAGTATATGCCATTCATGGCAAGAATGATGAACCATGTAAATTTGATGAAAGGCAGCTATTAGTTCGTGGAACAGCATTTAAGATGGGATTTTTCTCACTTATATTCTATAACTTTATTTATGGCATGCTAGTCGTGGCGTGTGATGTGGATTTCATTGATCATACAACAGCACTTTTTGTAGGTATATTTATTTCTACATGTATTTTTGCATGTTACTGTATATGGAATGATGCCTATGTTGCATTGAATCGTAGTCCAAAGCGTTTTATGTTATTGTTTGCAGTGCTTGGAATTATCAATCTTGTGGCGGGAATAGCAGGAATAATAGAAGGAAAGGTATTTCATGATGGAATGCTGGATTATCGCTCTATAAACCTGTTCGTGGGTGCAATATTTGTAATCCTTTTTATCACATATCTGTTGAAAAAAGTTATAAAGGATAAAGAAGATTAAGAAAAGCAACGGCATAGAAGGAAAGGCATAATTTATGAAAAATCTGAGATTGAAGTCTGCAAGAGCAGCATTGGATCTGTCACAGCAACAATTGGCAGAACAGGTTGGCGTCTCGCGACAGACAATTAATGCGATAGAAAAGGGAGATTACAATCCGACCATCAATTTGTGCATTGCGATTTGTAAACAATTAAATAAGACCCTCGATGAATTATTTTGGGAGTAAATAAAGAGCCCCTTATGCATATACACTATTTCTGTTGGAAAATGAATATCATATGCATAGGGGCAGTTTTTTATAAAAACCAAATGTTTGGATTGGTGGATGATACACTAATTACTCCAGCGTTAAGGAGCTCCATGATATCTTCCTTCTCAGAAACCAAACCACCAGCAATAACTGGCGTAGATGAAAGCTTGCAAATTCGAGACACAACCTTTGGCATTAATGCGGGAAGAATCTCAATGAGATCAGGCTTTGCATTTTTCAGCTGACGCTCGATATTCTCATAAGCCATGGAATCAATTACAAAAAGTCGAAGAATTGTATAGAGAGATAACTCTTTGGCTCGCTTGATTAGTGCAGGTTTGGTTGTAATGATGCCATCAGCTTTGGTATATTTTTGAATGAAATCAACAGCAATTTCTTTGGAGCTTAATCCGGTAATCAGATCAATATGAACCATCGCAATTTTACCAGCTTCTTTGACCTTTGCAACAATATCTGAAATGTTGCAGATATCTCCATATAAAATGAAAATGACATGGCTATCGGACGTTTTGCATTTTTCCAAACCATCGTCATCTTTTATTGCAGCTATAATTGGCGAATCTTCTAAAGCCTCTCGGAATTCCTTCTTCATATGAATATCTCCTCACATATCAAATTCTCCATCATCATAGCATATCCCTAGAATACAGTAAAGGGGACGGGGTATTTCTTGTTTTGGGACGGGGTTTTTTCAGAAAAACCCCGTCCCAAAACAAGAAATACCCCGTCCCGAAACAGCCAAAACCCCGTCCCAACTTAAACGAGATCTATATTTTTTGTTGCGACGATATCTACACCAGTGCCGGCAACATCGGAGACGAGAATGTCGCCGATATGAACTGGAGCTTCGATTTCTACATCTGCAAGGGCTCTTGTGACATCGAAGATCTTGCCTTTTGGGATATCTTCTTTGGTCTTGCAGGATACCATAATGGACTTCCCACCTTTGACACGGACTGTGGATGTCACGATGCGGGTTGGATTGGTGACTTCTTTTCTTGCGTAAGCATCACCTCTTGGGCAGGTGTTGCCGGTAACATCGGTTACTTCTCCATGATCCATGGTTACTTTGATACTGCATCCTAAAGGGCAGCCAATACAGGTTAAATCTCTAATTTCACTCATCATTATGCCTCCTCTATTCTTACAGTGATCTTGCTAAGATCAGGGAATTCCGCAAGCTTGGCTTTGTCCAGAATTACCTGCTCCATTTCGCCAGGCGCCATGACTGGACGTTTGCGTTTGTTAATCAATGAATCATCATAGTAGGTTGCGATGGAACAATTCTTATAAACAGCGCCAACACGGAAGCGAACAGTTAATTTGTCTTCCATTTCAGTAGGGCGGATATATTTTGGAACGGTGTAGCGCACGCCGCCCTCAGGATATATCTCTACCACTTTGGCATCTGCTTGTTTGCCATGAAGAATATAGTTTGCTGCATTTTTACCCGCTGCAGTTGCTTCCTGGGATACATAATCAACAAGGTCATGCACATGAAGAACGTTACCACAGGCGAAAATGCCATCGATACTGGTTTCTAAGCTGTCGTTTACAACAGGTCCGGAAGTAACAGGACTTAAAGCAACACCAGCACTCTTACTCAGCTCGTTCTCTGGGAGAAGCCCGCAGGAGAGAAGTAAGGTGTCACAGGTGTAACGAATCTCTGTTCCAGGAATTGGCCTGCGGTCAGGACCGACTTCGGCGATGGTAACAGCTTCCACGCGTTCCTTGCCTTCGATATCCACAACTGTGTGACTTAATTTCAGAGGAATTCCAAAGTCATCCAGGCACTGAACAATATTTCTCTTTAATCCGCCAGAGTAAGGCATCAGTTCAGCGACAACCTTTACCTTAGCACCTTCTAAAGTCATACGACGTGCCATGATCAGCCCGATATCACCGGAACCTAAGATGACGACTTCCTTGCCAGGCATGAAGCCTTCCATATTAACAAGGCGCTGTGCAGTACCGGCAGAGTAGATACCTGCTGGACGGTAGCCAGGAATATTTAATGCACCACGACTTCTCTCGCGGCATCCCATGGCAAGGATGACAGCTTTGGCCTGAATCTCAAACATGCCATCCACGCGGTTCATAGCGGTTACTTTTTTCTCAGGAGAGATATCCATAACCATGGTGTTTAATTTGTATTCAATGTTTCTTTCTTGAACCTGCTCCGCAAAACGTGTAGCGTATTCGGGTCCTGTTAATTCTTCTTTAAAGGTGTGAAGTCCGAAACCATTGTGAATACACTGGTTTAAAATTCCACCGAGCTCTTTGTCCCGCTCGATAATTAATATGCTTTCAATTCCGTTATCTCTTGCGGATACGGCTGCGGCAAGACCAGCAGGACCACCGCCAACAATTACTAAATCATATGCTTTCATAGTCTGTGTGTCCTCCTTAAATCTCTTTGTTGAAACCAACGACGAATTTCGAATCGCCGCCGTTTTTAGTTATGTCAAACATGCTCATAGGTACTTCACGTTCCAGAATTTCCATACTTCTTGGAGAACAGAAACCAGCCTGGCAGCGACCCATACCAGCGCGGGTACGGCGTTTGATTCCATCGAGAGAACGAGCCCCAAGGGAGCGGTGAATGGAATCTAAGATCTCACCTTCTGTTACCATCTCGCAACGACAAATGATATTGCCGTAAGCTGGCTGTTTTTTGATTAACTCATTGCGTTCTTCAAGAGAAAGATTCTCTGGACGAAGAATCCCTTTTCGCGTTGCAGCGAAGGAGGCATTTTCTGTCAGACCTAATTTCTCGGCAACCATTCCAGCTACCATTTCACCAATAGCTGGAGCAGAAGATAAGCCAGGAGATTCGATACCAGCAGCATTGAAGAAGCCAGGGGCATCCTTCGCTTCACCGATGATGAAATCATCTTTGCTCTCATGTGCACGAAGACCAGCAAAAGAAGTGATTACCTGGCGGAGTGGCAGGTTCTTTACGCTGAGTGAAGCAGTCTTTCCCAAGTAATCAAGTCCATCTAAGGTGATGTTTACACCTTCTTTATCATCAATATCAGTTGCGGTTGGACCAACTAACAGATTGCCATGAACGGTAGGAGTAACGAGAACACCTTTACCCATTGCACTTGGAAGCTGGAAAATGGTATGTGCTACGTGTTTTCCTGCATCTTTATCGAGAAGCATGTATTCGCCCTTGCGAGGAACGATGTGTAATTTCTCTTCGCTTACCATATTATTTAAGACATCACCGTATACACCGGCAGCGTTGATGATTACCTGAGCTTCGATGGCGCAATCACCAACAGGAAGTTCGGTTCCGGAACAAACACCGTCTTTTCTAGTAACAGCAATGCGATAGCCATTCTTGGTCTTCTCAATGGAATGAACCTCTGTGTTTAAGAAGAACTTCACTCCGTTATTGTATGCATTTTCTGCAAAAGCCATCGTTAGGTGGAAAGGGCATACAATGGCGCCGGTAGGAGCGAGCAGTGCGCAGGTGACATCATCTGCAAGATTTGGCTCCATCTGAACCAGTTCCTCACGCTCGACAATGCGAAGACCTGGAACCCCATTGGCATTTCCTTTTTCTAATAATTGCTCAAGACCGCTCCGATCCTGATCCTTGGTACAGACAACCATGGAACCATTTCTGGTAAATGGAAAATCAAGATCTTTCGATAACTGATCCATCATCTCGTTACCGCGAACGTTTAATTTCGCTTTTAAAGTACCAGGGGCTGCATCAAACCCAGCGTGAACGATGGCACTGTTGGCTTTGGATGTGCCACAGCAGACATCTTCTTCACGTTCGATGACACAGGCATTGACCTGATATCTTGATAATTCTCTTGCAATTGCGCTTCCGACTACGCCGGCACCGATAATCGCTACATCATACATAGATAATCTCTCCTTTATGTAAATCCAATTAATTTTGAAAATGAATTACCAAAGAAAATATGAATTTGCAGAAAAAAATATACAAAAATAGCAAGATAAACAAAGCGAATTGAATTCACCTGCTTTACCTTGCTCACGTCTCTTGGTAATACTTTCTTAAGTTGCATTTATTATAGCATGCGTAAAAATTAAAATCAAGTATGAAGAAAAATTAAGGATTC
>CAZTGP010000129.1:0-5120 GCA_964613325.1 uncultured Roseburia sp.
AGAAAATGAAGGAAGGCAAAGCTCTCATCCGTTACTTCTGCAAACCCTGTGCTGCCACTAAAGTTAATGGAGGTCGCACTCGCAACCTTCCTGAGCATGATATAGAAAAATGGGAAATCTTCAAATCCTATAATAAAAGAGATGTCGAAGTTGAAATGAACATTCAGCACAAGCTGTCACGTTTTCCTGTGCCTGACTTCATATGGGATGAATATCACATCGACCAGGAAATTAATGATCGTGGTATTTTGCTTGATATGGATGTTGTGGAAAATGCCATAAAGTTCGATGCATTCAGCAAAGCTACTCTTATGGCCACCATGAAAGATATGACCAATTTAGATAACCCCAACTCTGTGGCACAAATGAAGGAATGGTTATCACAGAAAGGCATAGATGCAGAATCACTCGATAAAAAAGCAGTCATTGAATTATTAAAGACAGTACCATCTGATGTCGCAGATGTGTTATCGCTCCGTCAGCAGTTAGCAAAATCATCTGTAAAAAAATATCAAGCCATGCAAAATTCATCCTGCACAGACAACCGCTGTCGTGGTATGTTCCAGTTCTACGGAGCCAACCGCTCTGGCAGATGGGCTGGGCGAATTGTACAATTACAGAATCTACCACAAAATCATATGCCCGATTTATCAGAGGCACGTACAATTGTAAAATCTGGAGATTATGATTGTATGAACCTGCTATATGAAGATATTCCAGATGCATTATCACAGTTAATTAGAACTGCATTCATTTCAAAACCAGGTTACAAATTCATAGTTGCCGACTTCTCTGCAATTGAAGCACGTGTGATTGCTTATCTTGCAAATGAACAGTGGGTTATAGATACCTTCAAAAAGGGCGATGATTTATATTGTGCTACTGCTTCAAGAATGTTTCATTGCGTAGTAGAGAAACATGGTCTGAATGGTCACTATCGACAAAAAGGTAAACAAGCCACTTTATCATGTTCTTATGGAGGTGGTGTTGGAGCACTAAAAGCAATGGGAGCAATTGAAGCTGGTATGACAGAAGATGAATTACAGCCATTGGTAGATGCATGGAGATCAGCTAATCCTAATATTGTAGCGCTTTGGTGGGATATAGATAGTGCTGTAAAAACTGCAATAAAACAAAGAACATCTGTTACTGTAAAAGGAATTAAAATTTATTATAAAAGCGGAATGCTTTTTATAGAACTTCCATCTGGCAGAACACTCTCCTATGTAAAGCCGAGAATAGGTGAAAATCGATTCGGCGGAGAATCTGTAACTTATGAGGGTGTCGGTGCAACAAAAAAATGGGAACGAATAGAATCCTATGGTCCCAAATTTGTAGAGAATATTGTGCAGGCTATTAGCCGTGATTTACTTATGAATTCAATGAAAACACTGCGTCACTGCCTCATCTGTGGTCACGTCCATGATGAACTTATCATCGAATGCAGTCAGGACGTATCCCTTGATTCTATATGCAAACAGATGGGAAGAACACCATCCTGGATGCCAGACATATTGCTTCGAGCCGATGGATACGAAACACAATTCTATAAAAAAGACTAATCTAAATCCCTCTGATAATTGATACTATCAGAGGGATTTACTATTACATATATTTTTCTAATTTTGTCTTTAACTCTTTTAAGGTAACTTTCTTTCTACTATTTAATGTTGACTGTGTAATTCCAAGTTCTGCTGCCACCAGTCTTTCAGGCTGTTTATTTGCCACCATGCTACACAGTCTGAGTTTTTCTTCTGTCAATTTTCTTAATTCCATATGTAACTCATCAAGAACCATATTATATGCAACAATATCTTCTGGGTTATCTGACTCCTTATCATCTGGTTCATAACCATCTTCTACAAGTTGGTCATATGATGTTTCAATTTCCTTCTTCTTAGCCTCGTCACGAGATGATTTCCTATCCCAATTATTATACAATCTTTTCATCATATCAGCTTCTTCCTGTGTTGGAGCATCAAACACTGCATAATAGTGTGGCATTCTCCCTGGCAGTGCAATATGAGCGATTGGAACATCATTGCCTTTGTAGTACTTAATGGTTGTTTCATCTCCATCCTCAATAGGCACATAATATGGATGTGTATAATTGAGGGTTGATGGATTAACAGTTGCTGTGGTTTGATTTACTTCTCTTTTCATAGATTGTCCTCTTTCTGCCTTTGCGTTTCCGCATTGGGCGAGGACAATCCGTCTGATGGCACGACAACAAGACGAGACACCATAAAATTTTTGAAATACCCTTTATCGGTAAATCTAAAATTTTATGTATCCTCGCCCAATGTCGGCCGCCATTTGGCTTAAAATTTTATTGAACATAATTGTTCTTGTCTTTAATATTAAGCCTGGGTTTTCTTACAAACATCACAAGGTTATCACGGGATTATTGCACACAAAAAAAGCCCAGAACCTTTATAAATTCTGGACTTTCATCTTTTTTACGCTATGATATTCCCGCGTTTAGTCGCGGAATATATTTATTAACTCGTTTTCAATATTTTTGTATATCTCAATTAATCCTTAATAGTCGCTGGGAATATTGTATCTATCCCTTCCTTTAGGCACATATCATTAATTTCTGGTGCAGTAAAATGCATACCTAACTCGATTATTTCATAATGCTTCTCATATTTTGCAAGAGATACATCATATCCCGCCAAACTAAAAATAGCTTTGCAAACCAATGGAGTGACTTGCAACTTAATAAATATAGCTGCCAAATCAAGAAATTTGGGGTTATATGTGGATGATGTACACATATTTCGTAATTTATCTTCACTGATCCCTGTTCTGCGACTTAGTTCAGCATAACTTATTTTATAATCGATGTTAATCAACTGATGCATTGCTTCCATAATGGAAGAGAATCCCTTATAACATCTTGCCTTACCTATAGCATTATCAAACGATGTCTTCACAAAAGGATCTGGATTCTCCCATTTCCTGGGTCTTGAACCAACACCTCCGGGAATAGCTTGTCTATTCCTAACAGCTTTCATTTTCCCAGAAGCATCTGCAGCAGTTTTACAAACAAAAGCACAATTTGATGAACTATGCGACAAGGTGTTCTCACGATATTCCTTTAGTGACATATCGTGTTGTACCACTTCCATCGGTACATCTCTGATTTGACCGTCTTCTAACATGTATAATCCGGCTGCCATCATATTAGCAAAACGAGTATCTTGCTTCTTTAACTCAATAACATGTTCTACAGTTACTTCTTCAAGTTTAATATACTCTTTTTTGCCAATCTTATCTAAATCATCATACCTGTCATCAAATTCAGTCTTTGTTTCTCTTTTACTTCTAGAATACTCTCGGAAATCTTTAATATTCCATAAATAATCTCTATCAACATCTTTTTCACTATCTGCAATCTTACACCCACTATCCGAAATAGCATATACACCCTTATGTGGATGAGTCAGAAGACCTGCGTGATATAAATTACTACACGCTGTATTCACACGCCATTCAAATAAAGTATACTTGCCTTCACGCTTTTCATTTACAAAAGCATCCTCCTCAGATATGTAGAAATACTCCTGCATAGCTTTTCGAATAGAAACAAGCGTATCTTTCCTGCGTTCTAACAAATATCCCAATATAGGATTATACAATTCCTGTATTCTTGGTAAAGCCAATTTATCACACCACCTTTATCTATAAAATGATAGTTATACACCAGTTACACAATATGGATTTGGGTTTGCTTTCAAAAATACTAAAGATGTGGTTACCCCACAATTTCGCAAAAAATCTTCCTGATCATATTGTTTTTTATACCCAGCCCCTTTGTACAAAGATGTAAAGCCTGAACTAACAATTTGAACACAACTTCTCTTCATCGGAATCATATGATTCATCATAACTTTTCCACCATGGTGTGGTACAACAATGTAGTCTGCATCAGAAATCCCCACCACTGCCGGAATAAAATCAAATGAACAATCCCCTGTCAGTACAACATTTTTATTATTTCGAATGCTCACAATCATACCTGTATCATTTTCAAAACTAGATTGGAAACCACCAATGCAACTATTCAAATCGGGACAAATACCAAATTCAACATAAACATTCGGAAATGCTCCAGATAAGACATACTGATAATTATGTATGTTGGCATTTAATAGTATTAATTTATTTCCAAGTAAACTCTTAATGATTGTCTGGCTCAAAGATCCACTATGAACATCCGTTATAATCACTTGCTTTATAGCAGACATATTGTTAAGTCCAAGTGCTATTGATTGAGCCGCACCACTAATAAACAAAAGATTATAATGGTCTTCGTGATTGTGCGAAAGCAAAATATATTCCGGATTAAGCATTTTTATTACATTCTCAGTTTGCGTGTATAAACCTCGATAATTAATATTTCTTTCAATGCCACAATCCACCAATAATGATTCTTTTGTACAAGTATTAGTTATTTGTGTAGTATTAGCATCACCCACTGTATATAAATACACGTCATAGGACGTCGGATTGGATGAATCATCATTTGCATTCGTTATGTCCAAAAGAGGGGTCGATCCTGTAATCTTATTATTAAATCCTTCAGTAGTTCTGTTTATATCATCCATAACTGAACTACTTATTTCGGATTGCATCTTTATGCCAACTTCTGAATACTCGACGTCACCACATTGCCAAACAAGTTGTCCGTAAAATGTACAATCCTTTTCATACTTATCACACAAGGTAGCTTTCAGCCAGCCATTATTTCTTTGTGCCATTATTTTTATTTCTTTGTAATCATATGATTCTTCGTCGACTGCCATTTCAAAACGGTATGAAAACATAGGAAACTTAGGCGCTCTCGGTGTTAGGGCATAATCCATCAATCCATATAATAACTTTTTAGGATAAACATCAAATGTCACTCGCAATTCATCAAATCCATCTGATTCGTGGACAAGCTGAACATACACCTCCTTTTCATCAGGATCACAATATTTTTCCTTGAACGCCTTACATTCATTTACTATTTCTTTATATTGAGTCTCCGGAAACATTTTTCCCATTGTTATTTTCTATCTCCTCATATAGATACTCTAAATGGACCTCTTACAATACCATATTCGCACTCA
>CAZTGP010000130.1:0-2316 GCA_964613325.1 uncultured Roseburia sp.
AAATTATTATTTACATGTAATTGGTGGTATTTCTTCCGATAAATCCTAAGCATTCACTCAGTTCATAATTCCGGAAAATCTTAAGATTGTGATGTATTTGAAAAAATCAACTATTTACATCACATTTTCTGGGAATCTAATGCTTTATTTCCCATTATGTTAACTAATCTGTGAGGTATATGAAAAAACTGGAAAACACCTCACAGAAATCTAGGAATTCTGTGAGGTGGAGAATGAATTATTTCGTATACCTCACACCGAAGTGAAAAAATCTCTTCTCAAGATGGAATTTTAGCGATTTTTGCAATAAAATGTGATGTAATAGCAAGGTTTTTTCAAATACCTCACAAAGAAGAATAAATGGGGACAGGGGATTTGTATTTTGGGGACAATGGCAATGAATAGTAGAGCAAATCCCAACTTGTTAAGATATTGAGGGTGCCGACCTAGGCTTTCGTGATGAAAATATTTTCCTTTACTGTTTAATGTGATAGAATAACTTTGTATTGTGAATTATGGAGAATAAATATTTGCAAGTAATTTAAATATTTGCAAGTAATTTTAATATTTACAGGTGATTTAAATATTAACAAGTGATTCATAATTTCTTGCGAAATATAGGGAAGTAGAGGAAATTATTATGAGTAAAATATCTGAAGAATTTCAGAAATATCTTGATAAAATGGCACAGTATGATCATGTAATTACATTGTTATACTGGGATATGAGAACTGGAACACCAGAAAAGGGACAGGAAGGACATACCAAAGCCCTAACACATTTTTCTATGGAATCCTTTAAAGCAGAGAAGGACCCACGGGTAGGGGAGATGTTAGACATTTTATCTCAGCCAGAAGAATTCAATGCTTTGGTACCAGAGCTTCAGTTTACGGTTAAGAAGATGAAAGAAGAATTGGAGAAGAGAAAACGCATCCCAGAAGACTTCTATGAGAGCTTTGTTGAGGAACAGGCACTTTCAGAAGCAGCATGGGAAAAGGCGAAGCGTGCCAGTGATTATTCCATCTTTGCTCCACATCTGAAGAAAATGATTGAGATGACTGCAGAAATGACAGGCTACACGGATCCTGGCAAAGATGTATACAATGTATTGCTTGATAAATATGAAAAAGGAATGGATACCGACACAATTGATGGACTTTTCGAAGAAATGAAGAAGAAACTGGTTCCACTTGTGAAGAAGATTGTGGCAGCGCCACAGCCAGATGACAGTAAATTCCAGAAGGTATACCCAAAGATCGAACAGGAAGCTACCTGTGATATGCTTCTTGAATATATTGGATTTGATAAAGCAGCAGGAACTACAGCAGAGAGTGAGCATCCTTTTACGTTGAACTTTAGTCAGAATGATGTTCGTATCACCAATCATTTTATGGAGAACAATGCACTGTCCGCTATTTATAGTGTGATTCATGAAGGGGGACATGGCATTTTCGAGCAAAATGTGAATCCAGATTATGACAAGACCTATGCAGCAAGCTGTTGCTATATGGGAATCCATGAAAGTCAGTCGCGTTTCTATGAGAATGTTCTTGGCAGGAATAAGAATTTCTGGGTTCCAATCTATGACAAGCTTTGCGAATTGATTCCAGAATACAAGGATATAACTTTGGATGAATTCTATAAAGAAGTAAATCATGTTCGTAACAGTATGATTCGCACGGAAGCTGACGAAGTTACCTATTGTTTCCATATTATCCTAAGATATGAGATAGAAAAAGCAATCTTCCGTGATCATGTATCCGTAGATGAATTACCACAGATGTGGAGTGATAAGATGGAAGAGTATTTAGGCATACGTCCAGCAAATGACGCAGAAGGTATTTTGCAGGATATGCATTGGTCTGACGGTTCGTTCGGATATTTCCCATCCTACTTGCTGGGTTCCATCTACGATGGAATGTTCTTAGATAAAGTGCAGGAGGAGTTGGGAGCTGTGGATGAAATTCTTGCCAGCGGACAAATTAAGAAGATTACAAGATGGTTGAATGAGCAGATTCATCAGTATGGAAGCATGCGTGAACCAAAAGAAGTGATCGAGAAGGTGTGTGGGAAAGAAGTATCCGCAGAACCACTAATTCGTTACTTCAAAGAGAAATATGCAGAAGTTTATGATATAGAAGATTAGTGGAAGTAAAGTGTGATGTAAAGAGCGAACGGAATCGAAGGGCGAACGAAATCGAAGGGCGAACGAAATCGAAGAGCAAATGGAAGAGAAGCACGGACGAAAGCGAAGAGAGATCGAAAGTTGAAGAGAGAACGAGTTCGAAAGAGAAGGCGAGAGTAAGATAAAGAACG
>CAZTGP010000130.1:2416-5003 GCA_964613325.1 uncultured Roseburia sp.
AAGATAAAGAACGACAGATAAAGAAAAAACAAGTGATAAAGAAAGAACGAGCAATAAAGAAAGAACGAGCAATAAAGAAAGAACGAGCAACTAAGAAAGAGAACAATGAATTATGAAAAAAGGTATTATTTTTGATATGGACGGAACCTTGTGGGATTCTGCGGAGAATGTGGCTAAGTCCTGGGATGAAGCAGTGAAATCCAGCGGCTATAAGAACCATCCAATAACAACGGCGGATATTCAAGGTGTCATGGGCAAGACTATGGATGTGATCGCAGACATTTTATTTTCCTATGTAGAGGGAGAAGAGAGAAAAGAACTTCTTTCTAAATGCTGTAAGGCAGAGAATGACTATTTGAAAATGCATGGTGGAACACTTTACCCAGAGATACGATCTACTATGGAAAAGCTGAAAGAGAAGTATCATTTATATATTGTAAGCAATTGTCAGTCTGGATACATTGAAGCATTTCTTGATTTCTACCAGTTTCATGATCTGGTGGAGGATATTGAATGCTATGGCAATAACCTAAAGAAGAAGGGTGAGAACATTGCTCTTATGGTGGAACGCAATCATTTGGATGATGCTGCTTATGTGGGAGATATCCAGGGGGATTACGATGCAACCATGGAAGCAGGAATTCATTTCATTCATGCAGCCTATGGATTCGGTACAATCAATGTAGAAACACCAAAGATTGAGGCGTTTTCTGAATTGCCAGAGATGATTCAATCAGTATTATAGAATATGAAATAAGAGATGATACATGAAGGAGGGCACGGATAATGTTTCAGGACGATTTTGTTTGGGGAGTAGCAAGTAGTGCGTATCAGGTAGAGGGAACTGATCAGGATGACGGCGCTGGAAAATGCGTATGGGACACATTCACTGAGGAAGGCCATATATTTGAGAAGCAAAATGCATACGAGACTTGCGATAATATGCATCGCTATCCATCGGATTTTGCGTTAATGCGTTTGATGGGGGTGAAGGCATATCGTTTTTCTTTTAACTGGGCGAGAATTCTTCCAAATGGTATTGGAGAAGTGAATCCTAAGGGGATTGAATTGTATCGTGCAATGATTCTGGAGATGAAGAAAAATGGGATTGAGCCATATATTACCATGTTTCATTGGGAATATCCACAGGCATTGGAGGATCAGGGAGGCTGGCTGAATCCGAATTCCCCTGACTGGTTTGCAGAATATGCGAAGGTCGTGGCGGAGAACTTCTCAGATATCTGTACGAATTTTATTACGATTAATGAGCCACAGTGCGTAGTGTTCTTAGGCCACATGAAAGGGATTCATGCACCAGGAAAGACAGTATCAATTGCAGAGAGCTTCCAGCTGACGCATAACTTGCTGAAAGCACATGGAAAAGCTACCATTGCACTTCGTAAATACGCAAAGCAGCCAATTAAGATTGGTTATGCTCCAACAGGAGGCGTTGCATATCCAGAGACTGATTCACCAGAAGATATTGCAGCTGCGAAGAGTGTGTATTTCGGATGCCCAGAGGATGTGAACAGCTGGGCTTGGAATGTATCCTGGTTCTCAGATCCAGTATTCTTTGGAAAATACCCAGAGGATGGTTTGAAGAAATATGCCGAGTATCTTCCGGAAATCACCAAAGAGGATATGGAACTGATCCACCAGCCATTGGATTTCTATGGTCAGAATATTTATAATGGCTATATGATTCGTGCCCGAAAAGATGGAAAACCTGAGTATGTGGAGCGTTCATATGGTGCGCCAAAGACGGCGATCGGCTGGCCGGTAACACCAAAGGCATTTTACTGGGGAATACGTTTTCTAACAGAACGCTATCCAGCACCACTCTATATTACAGAAAATGGAATGTCAGCCCATGACAATGTGGCAGCAGATGGAAGAGTACATGATGCGGATCGTATTACATTTCTGGATCAGTATATTGGGGAAATGCAAAAGGCACATGACGATGGAGCGAATATCGCGGGATACTTCACCTGGACATTTCTGGACAACTTCGAGTGGGCAGATGGTTTCAAGGAGCGATTCGGTCTTGTATATGTGGATTATACAACTCAGCAGCGAATTGCCAAGGATTCCTGCTATTGGTATAAGAGAGTGATGGAAACAAATGGAGCAATCTTGTCTGTGAATAAACCGGTTCCAAAGTTACAGCTCTGTGGAAAAGATGAGCTTACTTCTCTATGGGCAGAATGCACAACAAAGAATCACATTTCTGTTGAAACAGAGACAGATCTGAAGGTCGAACAGAAAATGGCGCTTTGTGTTACAAAAGGAGATACGGTAATTGATAGTTACCTTTTGGAAAATGGGGATTGTGCCATATTCCCTGCGGATTATGGAATGACACATATGATTGGAAGCTTTGAGGCAGATATCTATACAGACAACTAGAAGATGTACTTATGAAACCTATGAAAATAAGTAATGACAAATGGCCGTTTTTGCGGCCATTTCGCATTGATTAAACTTGTTGGATTGTGTACAATAAATACCTATTCCTAATGTACTTCTTCAGAAAAAGTAAAATGAAATGGGGATTTTCGAACAATACTTTTTCTGAATAAAATAA
>CAZTGP010000131.1:0-3294 GCA_964613325.1 uncultured Roseburia sp.
AATCGAAACTAGATGACAAGGACAAAAGCATTAATTTTTCTTAAATTCGCATATTTGGGATCTTTCGTATTCCCCGAACATAGATTCTATGTTATACTTTTTAAACGAGAAAAAATTCGCGTGTTGGAAGAAGAGATAGAAAGGAATACACATGAACTTAGATATGTTGAACGAGCAGCAGCAAGAAGCTGTACTACACACGGAGGGACCACTTCTAATCCTGGCAGGAGCTGGCTCTGGGAAGACCCGCGTTCTGACTCATAGAACTGCCTACTTGATCGAGGAAAAGGGAGTGAATCCGTATCACATTATGGCGATTACCTTTACCAATAAGGCTGCAGGGGAGATGAGAGACCGTATCGACGATATGGTTGGATATGGCTCTGAAAGTATTTGGGTATCAACGTTCCATAGCACTTGTGTACGTATTTTAAGAAGATACATTGACAGATTGGGATATGATACGAATTTTACCATTTATGATTCGGATGATCAGAAGACTTTGATGAAGGATATCTGTAAGCGCTTGGAAATTGACACGAAAATTCATAAAGAGAAGATGTTCTTGAACGTGATCTCTTCTGCCAAGGATGAGCTTGTTGACCCAATTGAATTCATGACCAGATCCGCTGGTGATTACAACAAGAGACGACAGGCAGAGGTATATCAGGCATATCAGGCAGAACTTCGCAAGAATAATGCACTTGATTTTGACGATTTGATCTGTAAGACGGTGGAACTGTTTAAGCTGGATAAGGAGGTACTGAATTCTTATCAGGAACGTTTCCGCTATATCATGGTGGATGAGTACCAGGATACCAATACAGCGCAATTTGAACTGATTCGCCTTCTGGCAATGAAATATAAGAATCTTTGTGTAGTCGGTGATGATGATCAGTCTATCTACAAATTCCGTGGAGCAAATATCTATAATATTCTGAACTTTGAGAAGCATTTCGCAGATGCGAAGGTGATCAAGCTGGAGCAGAATTACCGTTCCACTCAGAATATACTAGACGCAGCCAACAGCGTGATTGCCAACAATGTGGGCCGTAAGGAAAAGGCGCTGTGGACCGATAATGGCAAAGGCGAGAAAATTGACTTTGAGCAGCTGGATTCTGGCTATGAGGAAGCGGATTATGTGGCAAGAGATATTGCTGGAAAAATACGCCGCGGAGAGTATCACTACAATGACTGCGCAGTATTGTATCGTACCAATGCACAGTCCCGTCAATTCGAGGAGAAATTCATTGTATCCAATATCCCTTATAAGATTGTGGGAGGCACGAATTTCTATGCAAGACGAGAGGTAAAGGATCTTCTTTCCTATTTAAAAACCATTGATAATGGAAGGGATGACCTTGCGGTAAAACGTATTATCAATGTTCCAAAACGAGGAATTGGTGCGACCACCATAAGTAAAGTGACAGATTATGCTTTGCAGAAAGACATCGATTTCTACACAGCCCTTCGCTATGCACCAGAGATTCCAGGGATGGGAAAGGCAGCAGCGAAGATTGAGCCATTTGTTCTCTTTATTCAGTCTATGAAAGCCAAAGCTGAGATCAAACCAGTATCCGATCTCTTAAAAGAAATCATTGAAGTGACAGGATATGTAAGAGATCTGGAGGCTGAGGGCACAGACGAAGCGCAGAGCCGAATCGAGAATATCGATGAATTAATCAGTAAAGTAGTATCCTATGAGGAGAGTACAGACGAGCCTACATTGAATGGATTCCTAGAGGAAGTAGCGCTGGTGGCAGATATTGACAGCCTTGATCAAGAGACGGATTATGTGGTACTTATGACGTTACATAGCGCGAAAGGTCTGGAATTCCCCAATGTATATCTGGCAGGAATGGAAGATGGGCTTTTCCCAAGCTACATGTCGATTACAGCGGATAATTCAGATCAGGAAATTGAGGAAGAACGCCGGCTGGCCTATGTGGGAATTACCCGTGCCAAGGAGCATCTGACCATCACCTCTGCAAGAATGCGAATGCTGCGAGGACAGACGCAGTATGGAAAGGTGTCTCGCTTTGTAAAAGAGATTCCTACAGAGCTGCTAAAGGGTGAAATCTATGAGCCAAAGAATTACAATGATGAACCACTGGAAGAGAACTCTTATCAGAAAGCCAAGAAAATGTTTCGTTCCTCTCCAACCTCCTATGGAAGCAGTATGCCTCAGGGCGGGAGCAGTAATAATCCTTATTACACAACCGGTGCTGGATTCGCCGGGGGCAATGGACTGTCTGGCAATACACGTGCGAAAACACCTCAGTATACAGCAGTCTCCAACCAGAAATCCTTCACAAGCAGCAACACCGAAGGTGCATCCTTAAGCTATGAAGTGGGTGACCACGTTCGCCATCTGAAGTTCGGCGAGGGGGAAGTGAAAGCAATCGTTGCTGGAGGCAGAGATTATGAGGTAACCGTCGACTTTGATAAAGCGGGAACTAAGAAAATGTTTGCTTCTTTTGCAAAATTGAAGAAAGTATAAAAACTTACCTGTTTGCTTCTTTTGCAAAGTTGAAGAAAGTATAAAATTGTCACTGTTTACTTCTTTTTGCAGAATTAGGGAAGGCATATATTGCCACTGCTTACTTCTTTTCGCAAAATTAGAGAAAGTATAAAATTGTCACTGCTTACTTTTTTTTGTAAAATTAGAGAAAGTATAAAATTGTCATTGCTTACTGAGATCTTGCTCTAAGAATAATTAAATCTTTATTCTCTTGAAAAAACATAATTTTTCATAGGAAAAAAGGGAAACATATGATATAATAACATTAAGTTATTAGTGCAGTCATAGATATGACGTAAGAAGAATTTATAAAGAAGGAGTGGTGTTTCATATGAACAAAATGGAAGAGATATTGAATACTACAAAGCTCAATGAATTACTCAACAGAAAAGAAGCAGAAGAGAAGAAGCCTTCTAAGACAATGATCGTATTCGCTGTGATCGGCGTTGTTGTTGCAGTTGCTGCAGCAGCTTATGGCATTTATCGTTTCTTTACACCGGATTATCTAGATGATTTCGAAGACGATTTCGACGATGATTTTGATGATGATTTCTTTGAAGATGAGGAAGAGTCTGAGGATGACGAGAAATAGTAAGCATCGTAATTGATATGGATTTCGCAGGGGCTGCATGAATGTAGCCCCTGTTTTTCTCGCAAAAACGTGCAAAAGAAAGGCTCAGAGCCAATGTGGAGAGCATGGTTGGGGGGATTGTTGTGGGCATTGCCGTGAGTATTGCCGCCAGGTGTCAACAGAGTTGATGAAACCTGTGGTG
>CAZTGP010000131.1:3394-4882 GCA_964613325.1 uncultured Roseburia sp.
ATAAAAAGTTTCACAATTAACAAATTTAATTTATACAGTTAGAGAGGAACCACATTTTATGAAAAAAGGACAAATTGCAGAAGGAAGAGTAGATCGTGTCGAATTCCCAAACAAAGGAATTGTACTCACGGAAGAAGGGGAGAAAGTAATTGTAAAGAATACCATCCCTGGTCAGAAAGTATCTTTTGCTGTAAATAAAGTGCGTAAAGGAAAGGCAGAAGGCCGTTTGCTAGAGACCATCGAACCATCCGACCTTGAAAATGCATCTCAATGCCCTCATTTCGGAACTTGTGGCGGTTGTATTTATCAGTCACTGCCATACGAGTCTCAGCTGGAGCTGAAGGCAGGACAGGTAAAGAAGCTTATGGAGGAGGCAATCGGAGACGCCTGTGAGTATGAGTTTTTAGGCATCAAGCCAAGTCCAAAACAGTATGAATACCGCAATAAGATGGAGTTTTCTTTCGGTGATGAATATAAGGACGGCCCTCTTGCTCTTGGAATGCACAAAAGAGGCAGCTTCTATGATCTTGTGACCGTAACAGACTGCCAGATTGTGGATGAGGATTTCCGGACAATTTTAAAGCTGACACAGTCCTATTTCCAAAAAAATGGACAGACCTTCTATCATAGATTACGGCACGAGGGATATCTGCGTCATTTGCTGGTACGTAAGGCAACTAAGACAGGTGAAATCCTGATTGATCTGGTTACTACAACACAGGAACATAAGGGCAGAATGCAGACTGTTGGAGAAGACAATTCAGTAGTGCAGAATGGAGCAATCACTGAAGCAAAAGGCTTCCAAGGATCAGAGGAAGAGCTTCTTAGAGGTTGGGCAGAAGTGATTCGTTCTGCTGAACTGAAAGGCTCAATCAAAGGAATCCTTCACACAAAAAATGACAGCGTGGCAGATATTGTAAAGAATGAAGGAACGGATATCCTCTGGGGAGAGGACTTCTTCTATGAGGAATTATTAGGCCTTCGATTCAAAATCTCTCCATTTTCCTTCTTCCAGACCAATTCGCTTGGGGCAGAGGTACTATATAGTACCGCAAGAGAGTTTATTCTCGGACAAAACAGCTTAAGTGATAAAGTACTCTTCGACTTATATAGCGGAACTGGAACCATTGCACAGATGCTTGCACCAGTCTGCAAGGAGGTCGTGGGAGTGGAGATTATAGAAGAGGCTGTGGAAGCAGCAAAAGAGAATGCTAAGCTTAACGGGCTGGAGAATTGCAGATTTATCGCAGGGGATGTGCTAAAGGCTTTGGACGATATCGAAGAGAAACCAGACTATATCGTATTAGATCCTCCTCGTGATGGAATTCATCCTAAGGCAATTCAGAAGATCTTAGCATACGGCGTGGAGAATATGATCTATATCTCCTGCAAGCCAACCAGCCTTGCCCGTGATCTTGAGATATTCCTTGCAAGGGGGTATCGTGTGGAGAAAATCTGCTGCGTGGATATGTTCCCTGGAACACCGCA
>CAZTGP010000132.1:0-4777 GCA_964613325.1 uncultured Roseburia sp.
CACATCTGTCCCGCATGGGTATGCCCTGATATGATCAAATCTCCACCAGCTGCTTCCACTTGACGATACTCTGCTGGCTGATGATCTAACACAATCAGTTCCTGGTTTTGGTCAATCCCAGATATCAGTTGACTGATTTCCTTTCTATTGTTCACTCCATAGGACTTATCTGCCCTTCCAATCAGCGCCAGCTCGCCATTAATATCTGCTACTGCGTCATCCAGAATCGTAATTTTCGCCTGAGATATGGCATTTTCCAGCTGCTCTACCGTATAAGATGGGGCATCACTATAGCTACTGGAGTCGTGATTTCCATACACAAAGTAGATTCCGTATCGGGTAGATATTGAACCTAATATGGCAATTGCATCCTCCATCTGCTGATAAGTAGTACTCTCATCGACGATGTCTCCATCAAGAATCAACACATCCGGATGATCACTGCTTATTCGCTCTGCAACATTGCGAAGCTCCTCATTATCCAGACTTATTCCGTAATGCAGGTCCGATAGAACCGCCAACCGATATCCCTCACTGCGAATATTCTTGTCCGTCGTTACTTGATATTCGGTCTTTACAATATGACTCATATTGTAATACCCATATGAGAAAATGAGCAACGTAAGCACAAGTACAACCGCCCCACTTCGATAAATCCCCTCTACCATCTTCGGCAATGGCTTTCTATACATTTTCCGAAGCAGGAAAATGAGTAGATGGCAAATGAGTGAGATTCCTACCATATGAACCAGAACCATAAACCAAACTGTGCCCATCACACTCATCGGTGCAATCAGTATAACACTTATTACTAGCGAAACAATGAGTTGTCTTCTCTTATTCCATCTGCTTCCAAAATATTGAACACCTTTATAAACAGTATATACGATATATATTCCAGCTAACGCCAGAATAATCATCGGTAAAATCACCCATGCAAAATACATTGTCTCTCTCCCAACTGCCTGTTATCTCTATTTTATCAAAAGGCTTTTTCTCTATTACAATATCCGAACTACATTTATTCTACTCCTTGGGGTTCACTCCTAGTCAATGTTTTTCACCAATTAATATTTGAAAATGCAATAATTGATTCATGTTTCTCCATTTCATCGTTGACATATACAGTTCAACTGTATATAATGCTGTTATATCGTTCAACTGTATAGTTGAAAAGAATACGAGGAAAACACTATGAATAAAAGCAAATTTCTACCATTAACAGAAACCACATATCTCATCATGCTGGCACTTCTTCAGCCTGGCCACGGCTACTATATCATGCAGAAGGTTGAGGAATTAAGTAATGGAAAAGTTCGTGTTGCAGCCGGCACCATGTATGGGGCACTTGAGAATTTACAGAAATTGAATTGGATTGTCTCTGTTCCAAGCGAAGATCCACGACGCAAAATGTATCAGACTACCAGGGAAGGGATTGATATTCTTCATCAAGAAACAGAACGCTTGCGGCAGCTCGTAGCAATCGCAGATCAATATCATTTATAGGAGGGATTTATGATGATTAAATATAAATTCACTGGAAATATCTCAAAACTTGAGAATTGGATTGAGAATTACGGAAAAGAAGGTTATGTACTCACACGTGTCTCTGGTGGTGGATGCAGGTTTGAATTTTTGCAAACTGCTCCTGATGGCTTCGTTCCAAAAGTTCGAATCGATTACCACTCATTTCACAAAAACACTGATTTTCAGAACTATGTCACTCTATTCGAGGACAGTGGCTGGCGGCACCTGTATGGAACCTACTACACTGGATAC
Source organism: uncultured Roseburia sp. (assembly GCA_964613325.1). Taxonomy (GTDB): domain Bacteria; phylum Bacillota; class Clostridia; order Lachnospirales; family Lachnospiraceae; genus Roseburia. The sequence goes on from CAZTGP010000132.1 coordinate 1,780, forward strand.
CAGATTTTCCAACAGAACTCCCCAGATGTCACAGATGAGATCTTCTCAGATCAAGCTTCAAAAGCAGAACGCTATAAACGTGTTGCCAGCTATTGGCTCAGCTTATTCTGTGTCTATCTCCCGCTTCTTGTTGTCTTTCAGAATAATGATGTCATGAATATTCACAGTCTATTCCATCTGAAAGATATGTATTATACCCCAGGGCTCTGGGAACGAACAGGTTCCTCTTTCTGGTTTGGTTTTCTATTTGAGACCCCATTTGCAATGGGAAGAGCCTTTGGTGCCTGGTTGTTCGTAATCCTTACCTTAGGATTTTTAGTCACTGCAATACGAGCGCTGTATTGGTATCATAAAGAGAAAACAAAATAAAAAAAAAGTCATGAAAACATCCGTGGTATGTTTTCATGACTTCAAAGTGTATAAAATATCTATTGATAGATTCCATTAATGGTACACTTGAATGTTGCTTCTTTTCCTGCAAGATCTGGATTGCTTTGATATACGTCAGGGAACGTAACTACCACGTCAACTTCCTCCCCAACGTTGTGTCCGATGAGCTGTGTTTCAAAGTCGTCGATGTAGGAACCCGAACCAATGGTAAGGCTTGTTCCATTTCCCTCGGTATCGCCTCCTTCAAATGCTACCCCATCCACATAGCCGACATAATCAAGGTTGATGGTATCCCCATCAGCAACAGTTAAGGAAGTGTCGGTGTTAAGTGTTGTTCCCGTTGATTCTGTATCACTGGTATCCCCAGTCTCTGACTCACTTGAGGTTGTCTCGCTGGTTTCTGTATTATCCGATGCCTGATCCTTCTGATACCAGAGAATGCATCCTGCAACGACTACAACCGCAACAATTCCAGCAATCACACAGCCAATTACGATCTTCTTTTTCTTCGCTTTCTCTGCGTCCATGCCACCATTTAAATAGCGATGGATATATTGGAGCGTATTCTTGTCTGCAAGCTTTTTCTGATTGCCCTTCTTATTGGCTGGGTAATTGTTTCCCTGAATGTATTTTGTCAACAAATCCTCAACGGTATTCCCCTCGCCATTTGCAAGAGTAATGGAATAATGTGATTTTATTAACGCTTTCAGACGCTCCTGCCCATTGTCGCACAGTGCTGCAGCATAAAGGATATCTACGATTGTATTTGCATCCAAAGAGGAAACTCGCACTTGCTGAAGCAGTTCAAACGTAGCCATGGAGGAAGACGCCAGTGCCACATACATCTCCAGAGTTGCTTTCTTTCTCATCATCACTGTTGGAATTTTCACATTTCCAATTCTAAGTGCTAATGCGAACAATTCCTCTGCTGTCTCACTATCACTTAAATCGAACTTCTTAGAATACTTTGAAAGTACCTGATTCACAAAATCACGGTTTCTTCCGTTATCCAAATCTATCTGCAACATGCTTGTTGGAAAATGCACCATCTGTGAAGCAAGACAATTCACAATTCGTAGATCTCTCAATCCAACCAACTGGGCATACACTTCCTCTGCATTTTCTAAGGAAGTAACGTCTACCTCTTTGGATTTTAAAATGCGAAGCACTTCATCTCGATTTGATTTTGTGATTTCCCGCGCAAGATTCTCATAGTCTCTAGGTGTTTTCTCTGCTTTATTCTTAGCCATCTGTAATACTCCTTTTTCATTTCAATCATAATAGAGTACATTATATAAATCAGATGTGATGAAATTATGAAATATTATGATATTTTTAACTTTCCTAGTTCTCTTAGAAATATTCCTGCAAGCATCATACACACACGAAAAATGGTGCAGGTAGCACTCATTTTGTACGCTATGGGGAATTGAAAAGCCTCTGCAAATCTGCAGAGGCATCCATATCAATACGCTATTATTCGCTTACTTCTACAAGTTCAATTGTAAAGTTCAGCTCTTTTCCTGCCATTTCGTGGTTTGCATCAAACGTAATTGTAGTATCATCTTTTGCTAATACTTTAACTGGGAATGGCTGTCCCATTTGGTTCTGTAAGTATACCTGCTCGCCTACGGATAAATCCTCAGCTCCTGGAAGCTGGCTTAATTCGATATCGAAGATCGCATTTGGATCAGAATTGCCGTATGCTTCTTCTGGCATTAAGTGGATGTCCACTTTCTGTCCCACTTCCATATCTGCTACTGCTTTATCAAATCCAAGAATCATCATTCCTGCACCGCAAACGAATTCCAATGGTTCTCCGCGATCATAAGAAGAATCGAACTGAGTTCCATCATTGAATGTTCCTTTGTAATGTGTCTTACATTTCTTACCAACGTTACGCCCTTCAAATGCTGGCTGTGCATGTCCACAACATCCGCCACCACAAGAATGTCCGTCTTCGTGTTCTCCGCAAGAATGACCATCCTCATGTCCGCCACAAGAATGTCCTTCCTCATGATCTCCACAAGTATGTCCTTCACCATGGTGATCACAGTTCACGCCTGTAGATACCAGTTCTCCATTTAAGAAAGCTTCTACTGCTGCATCTGTATCTCCCTGTGCTCCAGCGATTACTTCAATGCCTGCTTCTGTTAAAGCATTCTTTGCGCCACCGCCGAGGCCGCCACAGATTAATATATCAATATTGTCATTTGAAAGAAGACCTGCAAGTGCACCATGTCCAACACCGTTGGAACCAATCACTTCACTAGATACTACTTTGTTATCTTCTACATCATATACTTTGAAGGATTCTGTTCTTCCAAAGTGCTGAAATACTTCACCGTTATCATATGTAACTGCTATTCTCATATTTTTTCTCCATACTTTCTTTTGCTATTAATTATTTACCTGCTTAAATCAGCTAGGCAATATCATAACAAAAATATTGGAGTTCGGCAATACTCAGGTGATTTTCCTTACCCTGTAATTGATATTCTATTTTCACTGTTCAGATCAATAGGAGTTGCTACTGATGAGAATATATTATCAAAGGAAGTTCTATATGAATAAAAACTAGGCTGGTGTTTTTGGGAATTTTAGGCAA
>CAZTGP010000133.1:0-4750 GCA_964613325.1 uncultured Roseburia sp.
CATTTTGTCAGGAAAACAAATAGTAATATATACAATAGTTTAGGACTATGAGGTGTAAATATGAAGGTAAGTTATAACAAATTATGGAAGTTGCTTATTGATAGAAAAATGAGTAAAGCGGATTTAAGGAAGGCAGTTGAAATGTCTCCAAATACAATGACAAAAATGCGTAGGGATGAAGAGGTAGCTATGTCAGTGCTACTTAAAATAGCAACGTATTTGGACTGTGACATAAGTGACATTTGTGAATTTGTAAAAGAATAGAATTTGACGATTGGAGAACTAAATAATGAGTAACGAGAAGATAAATGAAGTTGGAGTTAATATTGCTGAAAAAGCAACGATGATTTGGAATGTGGCAGATTTGCTAAGAGGTCCATTCAAGCCACATGAGTATGGATTGGTAATCTTGCCCATGACTGTTGTGAAGAGATTTCATGATTGCCTTAAGCCAACACATGAAGCTGTATTAGCGCAATATGAGAAAGTAAAGAATCTAGCTGTTATAGATGGATTTATGACTAAAGCATCAGGCTATCAGTTCTATAATACGAGTAAATATAATTTTGATAAATTACTTGCCGATCCGGATAATATTGAAGTAAACTTCCGTGATTATCTGGCAGGTTTTTCTGCTAACGTACAGGATGTTCTTTCTAAATTTGATTTTGAAAATATCATCAAACGTATGATAGAGAGCAACACTCTGTATCTTGTCATTAAAGAATTCAATTCCGCAAAAGGTTATCTTGGTCCAGACAAAATAAATACAGTAGACTGTGGCTATATTTTTGAAGACTTGGTAAAGAGATTTTCTGAGTCCTATGGGGAAGAGGCTGGAGCACATTTCACAAGCAGGGACATTATCTATTTGATGACAGATATTTTATTATCGGAGGCTGATTTAAGTAAGGCAGGAAATGTAACAGTTTATGATATGGCTATGGGAACAAGCCAGATGTTGTCATGTATGGAAGAAAGAATTCATGACTTAAACAGCGATATTGAAGTTTCATGCTTTGGTCAGGAATTTAATCCGTCAACATTTGCTATCGCTAAAGCAGATATGATGATTCGTGGTGGAGAACCAAATGCAATGCGTTATGGTGATACTTTGTCAGAAGACCAGTTTGGTGGATATACTTTCCAATATATTATTTCTAACCCTCCCTTTGGTATTGATTGGAAAAGAGAACAGAAAGCAGTTGAAGCTGAAGCAAAGAAAGGCGATATGGGCCGTTTTGCAGCAGGGCTGCCAAAGATTTCTGACGGACAGCAACTCTTTGTTTTGAACGGTCTTTCAAAATTGGCGGCTGACGGAAAGATGGCGATTATCCAAAATGGCTCACCTCTGTTTTCCGGTGACGCAGGAAGCGGACCCTCTAACATTCGTCAGTACATTTTGGAAAACGATTGGTTGGATTGTATCATTCAGCTTTCTACCGACATGTTTATGAATACCGGTATTAGCACATATATCTGGGTGCTGTCCAAGGATAAGCCTGCGTATCGTGCTGGTAAGGTACAGTTGATTGACGCATCCCATTGTTATGAGCAAAGGCGAAAAACTATTGGCTCTAAAAGAAATGACATTACTGATATTTGCAGAAAAATAATTATTGAAGCCTATGGCGAGTTCAAGCATGAAGCAATATATGGCGATAAAAACGGAATATATTGTGAGAGCAAAATTTTTGATACTGTGGAGTTCGGCTACAACAAGATTGTGGTGGAGCGTCCTTTGCGTGACGAGAATGGCGAGCCTGTCTTGATAAAAGGAAAGAAACAGCCAGATTCAGCTTTGCGTGATACAGAGAATGTGCCACTTGCAGAAGATATTGACAGCTACTTTGAAAGAGAAGTTCTTCCTTATGCTCCGGACGCATGGATTGATATAAAGAAAACCAAAGTCGGTTATGAAATTCCAATGACAAGATATTTCTATGAATATCAAGCACCGGAAGCAGTTGAGAATATTGTGGATAGATTAAATAGTCTGGAAGCAGACATTACAAAATCTTTGAACTCTTTGTTTCACAAGGAGGGTTAATGATGAGCAGACAAATGAAAGACAGCGGAGTGGAATGGATAGGAGAGATACCATATTCATGGGAAATAAAAAAAATAAAGAATAGTTTTTGCGTTGTTTCTGGTTCAACACCAAAAACAGAAAAACAAGAATTTTGGAATGGTTCGATTCCGTGGATAACACCTGCGGATTACAAAACGCAAGATAAGTATGTTAGAGCTGGGAGAAGTTATCTAACAGAGGAAGGATTGGCGTCATGTGGTACGTCTATAATTCCAGTTGGTAGCGTGATTTTTTCTAAAAGAGCACCAGTTGGCACAGTTGCTATAAACTCTGAGGAATTATGTACAAATCAAGGATGCCTTTCGTGTGTTCCTAAACAAAAAATTAGTTCTACATATTTCTACTATGCAATGAGTATTTTTACAGAGCAATTTGAACTGATTAGTTCAGGAACAACCTTCAAAGAAATATCAGCGACTGCATTTGCAAACTTTTCCTTGCCATTTCCTTCATTTGATGAGCAAGTAAAAATAGCAAGTTATCTTGATGATAAGTGTTCGGATATAGATATTGTTATGGCAAAAACCCGTACGTCAATTGAAGAATACAAGAAACTGAAACAAGCACTTATCACACAGGCTGTCACGAAAGGTATTCGTGACAATCGTGAAATGAAAGATAGCGGAATTGAATGGGTTGGGGAAATACCATGTGAGTGGAATGTTCAACGCATAAAAACTCTATTCTCTTTGCGAGATGGAAGAAATTATCGCCCACTTGAAGAAGTAAACCTTATCTCTTTATATACAGATAAAGGAGTTTTACAACATTGTGATATTGAGGCAACAACAGGAAACAAGGCTTCAAATGCTGATGGATATAAACTTGTTTATGAAAACGATATTGTTGTGAATATCATTCTTTGCTGGATGGGTGCCATTGGTCGTTCCGCATATAATGGTGTTACAAGCCCAGCGTATGATGTTTATTATCCTAATGACAAAGTTGATAGCAGATTTTATCACCATTACTTTAGAACAACGGGATTTAATGGTGATTGCTATAAGCGTGGTCGAGGAATAATGGCAATGCGATGGAGAACTTATTCAGACCAGTTCCGTGATATAAAAGTAGTCGTACCACCATTGCAAGAACAAGAAGAAATTTTGGACTATCTTGATGAAAAGTGTATTGAGATGGATAATCTGATTGCAAAGAAAGAAAAATTCCTTATCGAATTGGAAAACTACAAAAAGACATTGATTTATGAGTATGTTATCGGTAAGAAGGAGGTACAGTAAATGGAGATACCTATTACCCTCCACTCCGATGAAAAAGGATATTTTGACCGTGAGTGTCCAAATGAAAATTGCCTTTTTACCTTCAAGATAAACATGGACGACTGGAAAGAAAAAGTGTCCGATGAAGAAGTACACTGCCCTCTTTGTGGGCATATTGATACATCAGATAAATGGTGGACACAGCAGCAGTTGGACTCAATGCAAGAAATAGCAGCAAGTTGGGCTTTGAATTATCTTCAGTATGAGCTTGATAAATCTTTTGGTAAACTTGCTCGTTCTACTCGTAATAACAAATATATGAAGATTACTTACAAGCCTGGACGAAAAATTAGCTTTGTGAACAACCCTATCGGACAAAGCGATGAATGGGAGACAGATATTACCTGTGAGAAATGTGGAACAAGGTATAGTGTCATTGGTTCAGCTTATTTCTGCCCTTGCTGTGGATATAACTCAGCAGTCAGTGCTTTTTCAGAGTCTTTGGATAGTGTAGAAAAAATGCTTAAATCGTTGGGTGAAATGAAAGAACTTTTCACTTCTTCTTATGGCAGAGATAAAGCGGAAACAATGTGCCGTGGAATGCTTGAAAGTACAATCGGTGATATTGTTTCAGCTTTTCAGAAGTTTGCAAGTTGCCAGTACGACAATATAACTGGTAAGACTTCCAGAGTGAATGATTTCCAAATGCTAGAAAAAGGCAGTAGCTTATTTAAAGAAGCAACTGGAAAAGCATACTCGGAGTGGTTATCAGATGATGAGTTATTCAATATGAATATGCTATTTCAGCGCAGACATCTTATAGAACATAATAATGGCATGGTGGATCAAAAATATATTGAAAAATCCAGTGACCATTCTTATGTTGTTGGGCAACGCATTGTTGTGAAAGAAAGCGATGCTTATGTCTTGCTCGATTTAATCAGGAAACTGTGTAATGGCTTGATGACAGTCAAAAAGGAGGTATAGGCTAATGGCTATTGATGTTACAACAGAAAAGCGTTTTGAAGAAGATATTGAGTCCTTCTTTTTGTCCCCGGCAGGCGGGTACAGGAAAGGAACGGATACATACGACGCTTCATTGGGATTGTATGTGAATACTTTCATTGATTTTATCAAGGATACACAACCAAAAGAATGGGCTAGGTTTGAGAATCAGAACAAGGTTGATCCAGTTCGTAAATTCTGTCTTGCTTTTAACACTGCATGTGATACTGAAGGACTTATAACAGTGCTTCGTCATGGCTTTAAGCATAGAGGCATTACATTTCATGTTTGCTATTTCAAACCAGAATCCGGACTAAATAAAACGGCTGCTGAACAGTATGCTAGAAATGTATTTGATTGCAATAGACAGTGGTATTTTTCATCGGATAGTAAGAAAAGTGTAGATATGGTAATCGTACTTAATGGTATTCCT
>CAZTGP010000134.1:0-4733 GCA_964613325.1 uncultured Roseburia sp.
CGAACGGATATGCGGAAATCTATTGACGGTCTGTGCGCAATCGTGGAACAGCAGTTGCATATGGATCCGAGACGGAGCGCACTTTATCTTTTCTGCGGCAAACGCTGTGATAGAGTCAAAGCGCTTCTTTGGGAATCTGACGGATTTGTACTTCTGTATAAGAGGATGGAAGTTCAGGGAAGATTCCGCTGGCCAAGAAACCAGCTGGAGGTAAGACGGCTAACCTGGCAGCAATTCGACTGGCTCATGTCGGGTCTTGAAATTGAACAGCCAAAAGCATTCAAGCCTACGGATTAACTGTGGAAAAAGTCCACATCTTTTTATCGAAAAGTGGATACTTTTCCACATCCCCAAAGAGGACCGAACCCCCTGTAAATACTGGATTTTGTGCTTCTTTTTCTATGCTTTTTATGGTAAAATAAAAGCATAGAAAAAGGAGCAGAAAACCTATGGCTGGCAATTCAAAAGATTCAAAAATCCTCGAATATAAGGATACGATCAGTCAACTGAATATAACCCTTACCACACAGACAGAGCGGATCAAGTCTTTGCAAAAGACCTTAGAAGCAGACCGCCTTGAGAAGGAAAATCTTCGTCAGCAGATTGAATATCTTACGAAGAAACTCTTTGGTACTTCCAGCGAAAAACGTAAGGAAGTCGATGGACAGCTGAATCTTTTCGACGAAGCTGAACAGGAAGCTGACAGTAGCTGGAATCTTGAACTGCCAGATGATATCACTGTTCCAGCCCATAAACGTAAAGCGAAACGTACTCATGCAGAACTCTTTAAAAATGTACCATCCTGTGATGAAATCATTTCTTTACCAGAGGAAGAAAGAAACTGTCCCTCCTGTGGTACGCAGATAGAATGTATAGGCAAAGAATTCGTTCGTCATGAATTCCGTTTCATACCTGCAAAGGGTAAAGTTGTAAATATTTATCGTGAAACATACAAATGTCCAGAGTGCGCTGTATCAGAGGAAAACCCTGATGAACAGATCTTTGTGAAAGCCCCTGTTACGGATGCACTGATTCCTGGGAGCTATGCATCTGAATCTGTAGTTGCCTGGGTTATGAACCAGAAATATCAGAATGGTATGCCGCTGAAAAGGCAAGAGCAGGATTGGTCACAGCTTGGTGTTGCCTTAAATCGTGGGACACTTGCTAACTGGGTTATTTATTGTGCGGAACACTATTTCAGTCCTGTTTATGATTACTTCCATCGTCAGCTGCGGGGGAGGCAGTATCTTATGGCAGATGAAACACGGGTCCAAGTATTAAAAGAACCGGAACGTAATCCGGAAACCGATTCCTGGATGTGGCTGTTTCGCAGTGGAGAGGATGGCCTTCCACCGATTGTGCTCTACCATTATACAGAGACACGAGCCAAGTACAATGCAGAAAGCTTTCTGGGTGGCTTTTCTGGATATCTGGAGACGGATGGTTATCAGGGATATAACAATCTCCCTGGCATCAAACGATGCTCATGCTGGTCGCACACCAGGCGTTATTTCATAGATGCTGTGCCAAAAGGTAAGGAGTATGATTACAGCATACCAGCAGTACAGGGGGTTCAGTTCTGTTCCAAGCTTTTTGAATGCGAACGGTACTCAAAAGCCAAAAATCATTCTGCTGACCAAAGAAAGGAATTCCGCCTCACGAAAGAAAAAGCTGTTCTTGAAGCATTCTGGAACTGGTTGGATCAGCAGAAACCAGTCAAAGGCACCCGCTTTGATAAAGCGGTGAACTATGCCCAAAATCGGAAAGACACACTTATGACCTATCTTGAAGACGGTCACTGCAGTTTTTCCAATAATCTTAGTGAAAATGCCATCAGACCATTTACTGTAGGTAGGAAAAACTGGCTATTCAGTGCTAGTCCCAAAGGAGCAACCGCCAGTGCTATGGTATACACCATGGTTGAAATGGCTAAAGCGAATGATTTGAACACCTATAAATATCTAACGTATCTATTGACACAACGGCCAAACGAAGGCATGTCAGATGAGTTGCTAGAGCAACTTACACCCTGGAGCGAAGCTGCCAAAGCTAGCTGTCAAAACTAAAATAGAGTAAATCGCTTGCATCTATCTTTGGTGCAAGCGATATTTTGTCAATAGCGTAGGATTATTTTGCGCTTACAATGAAACCAGCTCCAACAGTGTGGATAAGTTGCAGAGAAAACAAGGAAAATGAAGCGAATTGTGGAAAACATATTTTTTTATCTGGAACATCAAATTTGGGTTGGACGGATTTAATTTACCTTTTGGATTTGTAAAAATAGTCCAATATTTGACTTTAAATATTTAATATGATACAATTTTATAGAAATAGCAGTTGAAGTAAATATTTAAAGTAGTTTTTGCATTGAGCACGGGTATGTTTTTTTGATAGATTTGTGTTAGGTGCGGAGGAATCAATGATTCTTTATTTGGTATGGATGTGGAGGAACAATTAAGTTCTACTATTCCAATTAATGGACGAAATTTGTATTGAAAAAACAGGTTATAGAACTGGGGTCAGCACAGGCTCATACGGGAATGTGCTATACCATCGTAAGGTGGTGTAATGTGAGTCAAATTATGGCGAAGCTTAGACACTCTAACTCTATGAAAATAGAGATAGGGTGTCTTTTTATATGCAGAAGGCTCTTTATAAAAAATAAAATAAAAAAAGGAGACATGAAATGGCAAAGGTATCAGTAAAAAATCTTTATAAAATTTATGGACCAAAACCACATAAAGCATTAGAACTTGTGAAAAATGGAATTTCAAAAGAAAAGTTATTAGAAAAGACTGGAAATGGAATTGGAATTAATAATGTGAATATTGAAGTTGAAGAAGGAACAATATTTGTGGTAATGGGATTATCCGGAAGTGGTAAATCCACCATGATTCGTTGTTTGAACAGACTGATTGAGCCAACAGAAGGAGAAATTCTGATTGACGGAGATAATATTTGTGAAGGTGGAGAAAAAAAATTATTAGAGGTACGACGGAAAAAAGTGGCCATGGTATTTCAGCACTTTGCTCTTTTCCCACATAAAACAGTAGTGGAGAACGTGGCTTATGGTCTTGAAGTGCAAAACGTTGACATAAAGCAAAGAACAGAGAAGGCATATGAATCTTTAAAAATGGTTGGACTGGAAGGATATGAAGAATCTTATCCTAGTGAACTAAGCGGAGGTATGCAGCAGAGAGTAGGATTGGCACGAGCGCTTGCAACAGATGCCGATATTTTGTTAATGGATGAAGCATTTAGTGCGTTAGATCCTCTGATTAGGACTGAAATGCAGGATGAACTTATGGCATTACAGGAAAATATGAAAAAAACAATTATCTTCATTACACATGATTTGGATGAAGCACTGAAAATTGGAGATAAAATTGCAATTATGAAAGAGGGTGTAGTTGTTCAGATTGGAACACCAGAAGACATTCTTCACCATCCAGCAGATGAATATGTTAAAACATTTATTAAAGATGTAAATAGAACAAGAGTTTTAACAGCGTCTGCGGTAATGAAGAAACCTGATGCAATTATCACACAGAAAGATGGAATTCATATGGCCGTGCGAAAAATGCAGGAGGCAAATATATCGAGTATTTTTGTAATAAATAAAGAAAGAAAATTGCAAGGGTTGATTACAATTGATGCAGCAGTAGAAGCCATGAAAAAAGGGGAAACAGATATAGGAAAATTATTAATTACAGAGATCGAGAAAACTAGTCCGGATACTCTTTTAAATGATTTACTACCAGTTGCTGTTTATGCAAAATATCCAATTGCAGTGATAGATGATAATGAGAAGCTGCTTGGAATTATTGTACGAGTCAGAGTAATTGCAGGAATTGCAGGAGAGGAGATGCAGAATGTTTAGAATACCATTAGGTGGATATTTTGAAAAAATAATTGAGTGGCTCAAAGATAATTGCAATCCTTTTTTTGATGGAATGAAGGATGGAGTTTTATTTATTATAAATCACATAGAATCATTTTTGGATTTTGTGCCATGGTGGTTATTAATACTAATATTAGTTATATTGGCTTTTTGGCTTGCCGGAAAGAAGCTTGCAATTATAACAGGATTAGGATTATGCCTAATCTATTCTATCGATTTATGGGATCAAATGCTAGAAACTTTGGCATTAGTATTCAGCTCAACATTTATCGCATTACTTATTGGAATTCCATTGGGAATTCTTATGGCAAAAAAGCGGATGGCAGAAAAAATAATAAAGCCTATTTTAGATTTTATGCAAACGATGCCCGCTTTTGTATACTTAATTCCATCTGTTATTTTTTTCGGATTAGGTAAAATGCCAGGAGCTATTGCAACAATTATATTTGCCATGCCGCCTGTAGTTCGTCTGACATGCTTAGGAATCAAGCAGGTTCCAGAAGATGTAATTGAAGCAGCAATATCTTTTGGATCAACATCTGGGCAGATGTTAAAAAAAGTACAAATTCCATTGGCAATGCCAACCATACTTACGGGTGTGAATCAGACGATTATGCTTTCCTTGTCTATGGTAGTAATTTCAGCGATGATTGGTGCACGTGGACTTGGAGAAACAGTGCTTATGGGTGTTACCCAAATGCAGATAGGAAACGGTTTTGAAGGAGGTATTGCTGTAGTTATTCTTGCTATTATTCTAGATAGGCTCACACAGGCTATTGGAAAGAAAGCAGGGAAGAAAGTAAAGAAGTAACTATAGTTACCAATAAATGAA
>CAZTGP010000135.1:0-4727 GCA_964613325.1 uncultured Roseburia sp.
GCGAACTTACCAAAAGCCATCATAAGCATCACCCATTGCAAACCTCTTTTCACACACAAACGTTTAAACAAAATTGGGAATGTATTGAGAATTTCAGCCAAAGCAACTGATATGCAGCCTACAAACACTCCTGCGCACAATCCATATAGAGCTATGATAATATGCCCAAGGATTGTCGCAATAATAATCCAAAGGCCAAGTGGTTGAAATGCATTTCCGCTTTGCAACACATTAGACATGGATAGTTCATGGTTTCCATCCAATCCAAGGATACGTATATTTAAGAATACTGCCAATGCACTTCCAACAATTCCGCCAAGTATCACTACATTTTCTATAAGAACGATTTTCTTTGCAAGCTGCGTTTTGCGAAGCATACGTGGAATAACACCGATTACAAGGATAAATGCGAAGGTTCCTGCTGACACGCCAACTCCTGAGATAAATGCCAGTATTGCCAGCATTACATGCTTAATCCACATCCTCACTATGTCCTTTCCTGCTGGCATTTTCAATAAATGTGTTATCCATATCCTGTTCGTACTTTCTCATCTCTACTTGAATCGGCGTTGGATCACTTGTTATTTTCTTACGGCCTAAGTGATTGAAAAATACCAGAATTCCTACCGCAAGCCCAATGCAATAGAATATTTCCAATTCTGTCACCTGTGGTTTGTCCACTCCCATAACCTGTTTATAAAATTTCTCGAACACCTCTACCACAGATACATCATTATTAAATGCCATAATCGTGAACGCCGCACCAAAGAAGATAATCACGCAAATCAAAATTATCTTGAGATTCTCCAACCATTTTGGTGCTTCTGTCCCTGCCACATATTCAATTACAAAATCCTGTTCCCCAAGGCTTACCACTTGTACCATCGGATAATCTTCATGAATCAGCTGAATCACCTTTAAGATAGAAAATACCTCCGCCTGCTTTTTTCTGCGTGGCTGATTGTGCTTATCTGGAAATGTATGAAGCTTCTTTTGCTTTATTTTCCTCACCATTCCAATATTGGTTCCTTCTATTTTAAGTGCATCTCCAATTGAAACATTTCTATCATAGGTAACAACACTCATATCTGCCTTCAGATAAATGGTTTCATTACTGCTCATAAAAATTATGCCTCGCTGCTTCCGCTTTCTTGGTTCTCACACTTACATGCTTCCATATTATTCTTTACATCTTCCCCGCAATCCTTCATAGCGTTCTTGGCATCTTCCTTACAGCTGCATAAATCATCAACCGCATTCGATAAGTCCTCTTTGCAGTTACAATATCCATCTTTGATATCTTCTTTACACTCTTCCATAGTATTTTTGGCAGCTGCCATACAGCGATGCTTAGCATTTTTCATATCATCCACCAATGTACCATCTGTTGGGATCTCATCTCTACACCCGCAAATCACATACCAGATTCCCGCCACAATAATCACTGCTAATACAATCCATAGGAAAATGCGATAGCCATGCATCCCCTTCTTGTCACATTTGTTACAGTATTTCATCATAATAATCACCTCATCCTTTTCTTTACAATGTTCTTACGTAGTATGTGCATTTTCTTCTCAATTATTAATTATTTCAATAGAAAAAACTAGCAAATTGTCTTTCCAGGCAAGACATTTGTCTGCTTTCAAGAAATCTTTTAAACATGCTTTAAAAAAGGATTGACACACCATGAAAATGGTAATAAATTAGGTAGAGCAGAAGCGATTTTTCATTCGTTTCTGTCCGTGTGATAAAGACAATTGTAAAAAGAAAGAGGTCTTTCCTATGGCATACACCAAAGAAATACTTACCTTTGCAGTAGAGATTGGGGATGAGATGCTTCGCAACGGAGCAGAAATCTATCGAGTCGAAGATACTGTCAATCACATTTTAAAAGCATATGAAATAGAAGAATTTGATGTATATGTACTCTCAAATGGTATTTTTGCAAGTGCAAACGAGAGCAAGGAAGATGCTTGCAGCATGATTCGTCATGTGCCACTGGGTGCTGTGAACCTTGCAAAAATCTCAGCTCTCAATCAGCTGACACGTGACATTTGCACGCAGGAATGCTCTCTTACCGATTCTTGGACCCGTTTAGAGCAGTGCAAACAGCTTCTGCAACCCGCCAATTGGCTTTTAGTCTTATGCTGTGGAGTCGGTAGTGCTGGATTTTGTTATCTGTATGGCGGCCGTGTGCCAGATATGGGATTTTCCTTCATAATAGGTATGCTGCTTCAGCTCCTTATTTTTGCATTTAATAAATATAAAATGTCACGTTTTGCCAAATGTGTATTTAATAGTATATTTGTTACCGCTTTAAGTATCATTCCGTTGGTTCTTGGCTTTCCAGTATTGCAGGATAAGATTGTAATCGGTGCAATCATGCCATTGGTTCCAGGAATTGCTTTTACTACCTCCATTCGTGATTTCTACAATGGAGATTATCTGTCCGGTGCAATCCACCTGATTGATGCATTATTGACAGCCCTTTGTATCGCAGTAGGTGTTGGTATTGTAATATCTATTTATCAATCTTTATTTGGAGGTGTAATATAATGATTGCCATTCAATTTTTCTTATCCATGATTGCCACCATGTCTTTTGCAGTCATTTTTTCTGCTCCAAAGAAAGAATGGTTGTTCTGCGGTCTATCCGGTGCGATTGGCTGGATTGTATATTATGTGCTTTTTCACAATGATGTAAATATGGTTGTTTCAACCATGATTGCCACCTTTGCCCTTACGATTTTCTCCCGAACCTTTGCAGTTGTGAGAAAACACCCAGCCACCGTATATCTGTTATCCGGCATTTTTCCATTGGTTCCTGGTGCTGGAATATATTACACCGCTTACTACTTAATCACAAACCAATCCACCCTTTGCTACACCAAGGGAATGGAGACCTTTGGAATTGCTGCTGCAATTGTATTCGGTATTATCTTTGCATTTGCAATTCCACAGGCTTTGTTTAATAAACTGTATTTAAAAAAATCTTCCACTGGACAATAAAAAAACGCAGTTTTTCTGATTTATTCCTTTTCAGGATATATCAGAAAAACTGCGTTTTTTATTCATTATTTATTAACTAATCAACCTGCTGCACTTTTACAAGGTTGGTTGTCCCAGACACTCCAAGAGGAACACCTGCTGTCATAATTACAAGTTCATCTTTATCAAAGATTCCAGCAGCTTTTCCCTCTTTTATTGCATGTGCAAAAAGGTCATCCAATTCCTCTTTTTCCTGAAGAAGAAGTGGAATAACTCCCCAGGAAAGGCTTAACTGACGGTAAACTTTGCGTGTCAGGCATCCACCAACGATTGGGCTAAGTGGACGATATTTCGATACCATATAACAGGTACGACCAGATTTGGTTACCGCAACAATTGCTGCCGCATTCAAATCTCCCGCCATGGTACATGTTGCATGAGAGATTGCATTTGTAATATCAGGATTGCACAAAGACTCTCTCTCTCTGAATCTAGACAAATAATTGATATCCTGTTCTGTACGAACTGCAATCTTAGCCATGGTGCGAACTGCTTCTACCGGATAGTCACCAGCAGCTGTCTCACCCGAAAGCATAATTGCGCTTGTTCCGTCATAGATTGCATTTGCAACGTCAGTTGCCTCTGCACGTGTAGGACGTGGATTTTTCATCATAGAATCTAGCATCTGAGTAGCTGTGATAACCTGTTTTCCAGCACTGACAACCTTCTTGATAATCATTTTCTGGATTACTGGTACATCTTCTAAAGGAATTTCTACGCCCATGTCTCCACGAGCAACCATGATTCCATCAGACACTTCAATAATTTCATCGATATTGCGAACACCCTGCATATTCTCAATTTTTGAAATAATCTTGATTGCGTTTCCTTTTTTCTCTTCTAGGATCTTACGAACTGCAAGAACATCTTCCTTCGAACGTACAAATGAAGCTGCGATAAAATCGTAATCATTTTCAACACCAAAGATGATATCCTCGTAATCCTTCTGGCTGATATATTCCATAGAAAGCTCAACGTCTGGCACATTTACACCTTTACGGTCAAAAATCTTACCCGCGTTGATTACTTTACATTCAATTTCAGTTCCATTAACACTTAATACTTCCATATCAACCAAGCCATCATCAATCAAAATATGATTTCCTGGTTTCACATCATTTGGAAGCTCCTTATATGTGATAGAAGCACGTTTTGCATCTCCACTTACTTCTTCTGTTGTAAGAGTAAACGTCTGTCCCTGCTCTAGCATTACTTTGCCTTCTGCAAATAATCCCAAACGGATTTCTGGTCCCTTTGTATCTAGAAGAGCAGCAATTGGGCATCCCATCTCTTCTCTTACTCTCTTAAGCATACGGATTCTGCCTCTCTGCTCATCATGTGGTCCATGAGAGAAGTTGAATCGTGCAACGTTCATTCCTTCCTCGATTAACTTACGAAGTACATTTTCATCATCTGTAGATGGTCCTAACGTACAAACGATTTTGGTTTTTCTAATATACATAGATTCCTCCTAAACTCTTCTACCTGCACTCTTGTCTTGTCGCAGGACTTCTTCAGAAATAAGGCTGGCAGGCCTATTTCTTCTATGAAAAAACGGGGTTTTCCCGTAGTTACCATTATTATTTCTTCTTATTTGAAAAAATAAACTATTCTATTATTTTCTCAATGCCATTTAGTTAGGCTTAATTCAATATAATTTTAGTGGTTTCCCATTGT
>CAZTGP010000136.1:0-2295 GCA_964613325.1 uncultured Roseburia sp.
AATCATGGAAGCCTTTGCTGAACATAATTTCAGTATTAAGGGGCTCACTGGAACGCATAGTAACCTTTGGTTACATTGGACAACGGAATCAAAAAATAGTGTTCACTCTCGAGTTCTTATATTTACTCATAAATCTATTAACTTAGAATTTATAATCCTTCTTCCATCTCTTTGATGTGCTCAATCTTATCTTCTCTGAATTCATAATCCTTACCGGGAAGGATTGCATTCAACAAGATACCTGAAATTGCAGCGATTGCAATACCAGAAAGTGTAATATTAAATTCACCAATTGAGAAACTGATTCCTGCTGAAATCACACTCTCGCCCAATCCATTGGTAATAGAATGATATTCAATGCCGATTGCACATACAAGAATAACTGCCGCTACGATTAAGTTACGGCTCTTTGCGAAATCGACCTTGTTCTCTACAACATTTCTAACACCGATTGCAGAAATCATTCCGTAAAGAATCAAGGATACGCCACCGATTACTGCAGCTGGAATGGTTGTAACGATAGCTGCAAACTTCGGTGAAAATGAGAAGATAATTGCGATACAAGCTGCTATTCTCATAACCACTGGATCATATACCTTTGACAAAGCAAGAACGCCTGTGTTCTCTCCATAAGTCGTATTAGCTGGGCCTCCAAAGAATGCTGACATTGATGTTGCAAGACCATCTCCTAATAAAGTTCTGTGAAGACCTGGATCTGCGATATAGTTTTCTCCTGTTGTTGCACCAATTGCTGAGATATCACCAACGTGCTCCATCATCGTCGCAAGCGCGATAGGAACAATTGTAATAATCGCACTGAGATCAAACTTAGCAAAATTTGCTGAGTTCAAAGGAAGTCCTATCCATGCTGCTTCTCTAACTGTAGTAAAATCAACTCTTCCTAATGCAAGCGCAAGTCCATAAGAACCAAGAACACCTAACATAATCGGAATAATCTTAATCATGCCTACGCCCCAGATATTACATACAATAACAATGGCTACTGCAACTAATGCAATCACCCAATCTGTTTTACAGTTGTTAATTGCTGAAGGAGCTAAGATTAAACCAATTGCAATGATAATAGGTCCAGTAACAACAGGTGGAAAGTATCTCATAACCTTCTTTGCGCCAAAGAACTTAATTAAAGCTGCTACCACTAAATAAACAAGACCAGCTACAAATACACCACCACAGGCATAAGCCAGCTGAGTTGGATCTGCAACACCGTCCTTTAAAGGTGCGACTGCTGCATATCCTCCTAAAAATGCGAAGGAAGATCCTAAAAATGCTGGAACCTTTCCTTTTGTTAATAAATGAAATAATAATGTTCCAAGACCTGCCATTAAAAGTGTTGTAGATACACTTAAGCCTGTCAATAATGGAACCAGTACAGTTGCCCCGAACATGGCAAATGTATGCTGTAACCCAAGAAGTAATGTCTTAGGAATTCCTAACTGTCTTGCATCATAGATGCCTTCACGATTATGATGTTCAAATGCTTTAGAACCGTTTTCTTTACTCTTCTCTGATTCGTTGCTCATAATTTCTCCTTTTCTCGTATTTTTCTCAAACTGTCTAATTATAATATAAGAATCAGAATTAATGCAATAGGTTTGCACATCTTTTTGCAGAAAATGTTTACCAAATTTTTATAATTATTTTATATCACTATATCTGTTTTAAATTTTCCAAGAATCTTTCATAAAATTCTTTTTCTTTTGCAATACTTTCCTGCACACTTGCGCTTCGGTTATTGTTTGATTCCAAGGGATGTTCTAAATCATATAACGCCTGCTCGATTGCCTGCATTGCAGACCCCACTGTGCTCCCCAGCACATCAGGTTCTTCTCCGTTATACCTCTTAATTGCCATCTGTACATCTAATTGTGTAATATGGTTTAACATTCCACCCGTGCTCATGCCAAGTCCTTCAATTCCTGTTTCCTTAGCCGCATTCATCCATGCCTGTTTCACATCTTCTGATGCATTTGGACCATATAAATCAAACCTTCTTTCATTATTATCCTTGAGAAGCTCCTGCAACTGGGCATCCGTTGCTTTCCCTTCTACAACCTTCTGATTTCTTTCCTCAGTTTCGCTGTTCTCCACTTGATTTTTAACTTTCCTTGCAGATTCTTCCAATAATTTAGTGTATTCATTTGTTTTATTCTTCTCATCTTCGCTTCCAATATTCACCAGTTCATCAGAAATACTTTGCATGATGTCATATGCCTTCTTGTAGCGCAGATATCCGTCATAATTTCCAAGCATAAACTGCGTATTCATAGACTC
>CAZTGP010000136.1:2395-4703 GCA_964613325.1 uncultured Roseburia sp.
CCTAATGCTCCGTACACCTTTCCGTATTCATCACTGTCTCCATGTAATATCAAATTGGTTGGTGCAACCTGCTCTGTACATGTAGCTCCGAACACTTCTCCAGAATTTCTTCCTGAATTCTGAACACCATAGTAGTTTGGATATTGATAACCTCCTACTCCTGCAATTCCCATTGCTTTCTCCTTTCTGCAAGTTCCTCTGCCAATCAGAACCAGCTCCGCTCCCCAAAAGGTCCAAGCGGCTTGTTTTCTTAAAGTAAGTTTATAAAACAAAAGATGACATCAATTCAATGTTTCTCACTCCATTGAATTTGATGCCATCCATAGCTTTATACTTTCTATATCGTCAAGAAGAGTATATTTATGAACTATATTTACAAAATTTCTGTTATGCTTCTTCCTCTTCATCACCAATATCATTCTTTGGCTTCTTCAAACCTGGAATCTCAATGTGATGTTTTTCAGCATAATCCCAAAGAGCCGCATGAATTGCCTCTTCTGCAAGAAGTGAACAATGCACCTTCACTGCTGGAAGTCCATCTAATGCATCCATAACAGCCTTATTTGTCACTTCCAAAGCTTCATAAATTGTCTTCCCCTTTACCAACTCTGTTGCCATACTGCTTGTTGCAACGGCTGCTCCACAGCCAAATGTTTTGAACTTACATTCATTAATAATCTTTGTATCCTCATCGATATCCAGATACATTCTCATAATATCACCACATTTGGCATTACCAACTGTTCCTACGCCACTTGGATTCTCGATTTCTCCTACATTTCTAGGATTACTGAAATGATCCATTACTTTTTCACTATACATATATGTTACCTCGTTTCTTTTCTTTTTTGTTACATCTATATACCAACAATCCTTACTTATTTTCTTTCACAAAATCCTCATACAAAGGAGACATGCTTCTTAATCGATCAATGATTGCCTTCATGGAATCCACTGTATAATCTGCATCTTCCATAGTCGTCTCTTCTGAAATTGTCATACGAATTGAACCATGAGCGATTTCATGAGGAAGTCCAATTGCAAGAAGTACGTGAGATGGATCTAGTGAACCAGATGTACATGCTGAACCACTAGATGCACAGATTCCCTTCTGATCTAGCATAATCAACACTGATTCACCTTCCACAAAACGAAAACAAAAATTCACGTTATTAGGAAGTCTCTTTTCTGGATCTCCGTTCAACTTTGCATACGGAATTTCCTGGCTGATTCTATCCATCAAATGATTTCTAACAGCTATCTGTTTCTTGATATTCTCTTCCATATTCTCATGTGCCAGCTTTGCAGCCTTTGCCATACCTACAACACCTGGTACATTGGTTGTACCTGCACGTCTACCGCGCTCCTGAGCACCACCATGAACGAAAGATCCAATCTTGACCTTATTTGAAAGATATAAGAATCCCACACCCTTTGGTCCATGGAACTTATGTCCACTTGCACTAAGCATATCGATATTCATATCCTGCACATCAATTGGAACATGTGCGAATGCCTGAACAGCATCTGTATGGAACAATGCTCCTGCCTCATGGGCAATTGCACCCAATTCCTTAATTGGCTCAATCGTTCCAATCTCATTATTGGCAAACATAATACTTACAAGAATAGTATCAGGTCTGATTGCTGCCTTTAAACTTTCCGGACTTACCAATCCATTGACATCTACATCCAGATAAGTCACCTCAAATCCATGCTTCTCTAAGAATTCACAGGTATGAAGAATTGCATGGTGCTCAATCTTTGATGTAATAATATGCTTGCCTTTAGATGAGAACGCATCTGCAACTGCTTTCAATGCCCAGTTATCAGACTCACTTCCACCACCTGTAAAATATATTTCATTGCCCTTTGCATGAAGTAACTCTGCTATTGTATCTCTTGCATCATCAACTACCTTATGACTCTCCTGTGCGAAGCTGTATACACTGTTTGGGTTACTGTAATTCTCCATAAAATAAGGCATCATCGCCTCTAATACTTCTGGTTTTACCGCCGTCGTTGCGGCATTATCTAAATAAATCATATCAAACATCCTTTCCCTGCATGATTCATATTTCATAAGTTCATAGAATACTATTTCTTATGCAAATATTCATGCATTAATTTCAGTATATCATATCTTTTTACTATGAGTTCTACTTCTAAAAAAACGTGCCTCGTAAATGCTTCTAAATCTGCACCACTGTGCAAGTTTTTTAATTCATAGTAACTTGGTATGTTATCTACATTATACATCGAACCTTATAAAAGTCAAGCATAATATGAAAATATATGTGAACATATC
>CAZTGP010000137.1:0-4473 GCA_964613325.1 uncultured Roseburia sp.
GCATTGTTAGAACTTTAGTAGAAATGATAGAACCATATGAGGGACAGATTTTTGACCCGGCTTGTGGATCTGGTGGAATGTTCTGCCAGTCTGCTAGATTTGTAAAAGAGCATCAAGGAAATATTAGAGATATTTCAATTTTTGGCCAAGAGAGTAATCCAACAACATGGAAATTAGCTAAGATGAATTTGGCAATTAGAGGACTTGAGGCAAATCTAGGACAGCATAATGCTGATTCATTTCATGATGACCAACATAAGACATTAAAAGCAAATTATATTTTAGCTAATCCACCTTTTAATATTTCAGATTGGGGTGGAGAGCGACTTCAAGATGATATTAGATGGAAATATGGTGTTCCACCTACTGGAAATGCGAATTATGCATGGTTACAACATATGTTACATCATTTGAATCCAACAGGAGGTGTTGCAGGAACTGTTTTAGCGAACGGAAGTCTTAGCAGTACATCTGGAAATGAAGGTAATATAAGAAAAAATATGATAAACGGAGATGTTATTGAAGCAATTGTTGCTTTGCCGGGACAGTTGTTTTATTCAACTCCTATACCAGTAAGTCTTTGGATTATGAGACGAGGAAAAACTGAGAAGACAAAAGGTAAAGTTTTATTTATAGATGCGAGAAAACTTGGTCACATGATTGACCGTAGAGTTAAGGAATTATCAGAGAAAGATATCCAGTTAATAGCGGAAACATATCACAATTGGAAGAATGATTCTGATGCGTATGAAGATATTAATGGTTTTTGCAAGTCTACTACAATTTCTGATATTTCCGAACAGGATTATATTCTTTCTCCTGGAAGGTATGTAGGAATAGAAGATATTGAGGATGAAGTTGATACATCGGAGCGAATTCAATGTATTTTGAAGGATTTATCAAAAACTCTGTCAGAGTCCAAAGATATAGAGGCAAGTATTATTGAGAAGTTGGGGTTGATTGGCTATGAAATATAAAAAGATAAGAGATTGTTGTTCTGTTGAAAAGGATAGTATTATGCCTAACGCGGGGACAGAGTATACCTTATATAGTTTGCCGGCATTTGATGCTGATAAGACACCGGAAGTTGTTGATGGTTCTATGATAAAAAGCGGAAAATTCAACCTCTCAAGTAATACTATTCTGTTTAATAAATTGAATGTTCATTTTAGACGAATTTGGAACATACATGATTTAGATACAGAAAATAATATTTGTTCGACTGAATTTATTCCACTGAAAGCTAATGAGAGCGTAATTACGCAAGATTATTTGTATTACAACCTCTTGAGTGAGCAACTAAATGAAACAATGTATGCAAATAGAACAGGAACATCCAGTAGTCAGCAAAGAATATCTCCAGATACATTACTAGACTATGAAATTGGAGTTCCGGATTTAAATTATCAGAAAAAAGCCGCATCGATACTAAGGGCTATTGATGACAAAATTGCTATGAATTATAAAGCAATACTTTTGTTTGAAGATTTGTCTGCAACTCTTTTTAAAAAATGGTTTGTAGAACGCAAGGTTGATTGTGATATAGAAACTGATTTTAAAGAAGTTTCCTTGGCGGACTTAATGGACTATGCAGGTGGAAGTCAACCACCAAAATCAGAATTCATTAGTGAACCAAGAGAAGGATATGTGAGATTTGTTCAGATTAGAGATTATGAAAGTGACGAATATGTAACCTACATTCCTGACTCAAAACGAAATAAGTTGTGTGATGAATTCGATATAATGATTGCTAGATATGGTGCAGCTCTTGGCCGCATATGTTTTGGTTTAACAGGAGCATATAATGTTGCATTGGCAAAGGTCTTTCCGAAAAAAGCATATTATAGAGAATTCTTGAGGGCATATTTATCTTCGAGAGATTTTTATGAAGGAATTAACAATCGTGGTGGACGAAGTGCACAAGCTGGATTTAATCAAAGTGACATAGCTTCTTTTAAAATTATGATTCCAACTGATGAAGCTGTTATGGTTGAATTTGAAAATATTAATTCAGAAATATTTAAAAAGAGATTATGTTTGAGAACTGAAAACAGAGAATTGTTAGAATTAAGAAAAACTATGATACCTCTTCTTGTAAATGGGGAAATGGATATCACTAATTTATAGAATTTGAGTATGCGGGGTGATGCAGATTGGTATTTTGGGTATGTAGAGCTGGGAAAAAAGGTACATATCACAAGAAGTTCGTAGATGATAGTAAGATTTATTTGGCTTGGGACGGACTAAGTACTGACTTCTTACAATTTAAATCAAGAGAAGAATTGAAGGAATATGTAGCAAGCGAATGTAATGATACTACTGAAACAGCAAAAAATACGCACTTGGCTCAAGTTGAGAATTTTTACTTAAAAATGGAAATAGGCGACTATGTGATTACATCATCATGTAGTTCTGGAATGTATAGCATAGGTGTTATTGTTGGAAAATATGAGTTCGATAAGTCTCAGGAGTATTTTCATCATTCAAGAAAAGTCAACTGGATTATTCATGACGTTCCAAAAAACGAATTTTCACAAAAATTACAATATACCTTGGGGGCTTTTAGAACTATATTTACAATTAAGGATTTTGACGAAATTGAAAAATTTATTATTGAAATGAAAGGGGTGTGAGCGGTGTTTATAAATGAAAATACATTAGAACAAGCAATAATTCGTGAGCTGCAGGAAAAAGGATATGAATACTGTTACGGTCCTGACATTGAAAGAGATGATGAAAGACGAGAAATATTATTAGAAGATTGTTTAGCGTCTTCTCTTATGAATATCAACCCTGAAATAGATGAATTAAAAATTAAAGAAACTATAAAGACTGTGAAAAATTTAGGGCTTGTAAAATTGGAAGATAGGAATGCCTTATTTCATAAAATGCTCGTTGAAGGAGTCCCTATATCATATGTTGATAATGGAGAAAATCGTACAAATATTGTTAAACTGATTGATTTTAAAGACCCAGAGAATAATGATTTTAAGGTTGTGAATCAGTTTGCGATTCAAGAATATAAAACTAAACGCCCAGATATTCTTATCTTCATCAACGGTATTCCGATGGTTCTTTTCGAGCTGAAGAATATGGCTAATGACAGCACAACGGTTGAACAGGCATATAAGCAGATTAAGAATTATCAGTTGGATATTCCGACATTGTTCCAGTACAATGCCTTCAATGTAATTAGTGATGGAATTGATACAAGAATAGGAACAATTACATCAGACTTTACTCGTTATATGGCATGGAAGTCTGAAAACGGAGAAAAGCCTGCAGAGAATACGAGTGACTTCTTTACTGTGTTGTTAAACGGAGTATTTCCAAAATACAGACTTGTAGACATCATAAGAAACTTTACTGTTTTTCAGGATATCCAAGGAAAGACTGTAAAAATTGTGGCTGGATATCATCAGTATTTTGCGGTTAGAAAAGCCGTGGAAAGAACAAGAGATGCTCTTAAGGAAAAGACAGGTAAAGCCGGAGTTGTTTGGCATACACAGGGATCTGGTAAGAGTTTATCGATGGTGTTCTATACAGGTTTGGTGGTAGGAGATACCGAATTTGAAAATCCCACAGTTGTAGTTCTTACAGATAGAAATGACTTGGATAATCAGTTATTCTCCACATTTAGTGCGAGTTCATCATTGCTTTTAAGACAGACTCCGATACAGGCAGAAAGCCGTGAGCATCTTCGTCAGTTGTTGAAGGTTAATGCCGGAGGCATTATTTTTACAACGATTCAGAAGTTTGGAGAAAGTGATGATATCATCAATGACCGTAGAAACATAATATTCATGGCAGATGAGGCGCACCGCTCACAGTATGGATTGGATGCTAAGCTTGATACCACAACAGGTGAGTGGAAGTATGGCTTTGCAAAGCATATGAGAGATTCCCTTCCGAATGCTACATTTATTGGATTCACAGGAACTCCTATCGATATGAAAGACAAATCCACAATTGAGGTCTTTGGTAAATATATCGATATTTACGATATGACACAGGCTGTGGATGATGGTGCTACTGTTCCTATTTATTATGAAAACAGAACTGCCAAGTTAAAGCTTAATGAGGATGTTCTGAAGAAGATAGATGACGAATATGCAAAAATCGGAGACGAAAGCACCGAGATTGAAATAGAAAAATCAAAGACAGAATTATCGAGTCTTGAAGTGATAGTTGGTTCGAGTGACCGTCTGAATATGCTGGCGGATGATATTATTGCCCATTATGAAGATAGACAGTATGTTCTTACAGGAAAGGCAATGATTGTCTGCATGACACGAAGGATTGCTATCAATCTGTATCGTACATTATTAAAGAAGAGACCAGAATGGGATAAAAAGGTAAAGGTTGTACTTACGGCTAGTAACCAAGACCCGGAAGACTGGCATGATATTATTGGAAATAAAGCATATCGTGATGGATTGATGGTTGAATTTAAGGATAATAGTTCTGATTTCA
>CAZTGP010000138.1:0-4454 GCA_964613325.1 uncultured Roseburia sp.
GAATTTATAGAATTTATGGTAGAGAGTAATGTATTGAAATTTGGAGATTTTACGTTAAAGAGCGGAAGAAAATCTCCATTTTTTATGAATGCCGGAGCATATGTGACTGGAACACAGCTGATGAGATTGGGTGAGTATTATGCGAAAGCCATCCATGATAACTTTGGAGATGACTTCGATGTGCTCTTTGGACCTGCTTATAAAGGAATTCCACTTTCTGTGGCAACCACCATCGCATTTTCTAAATTATACGGCAAAGAGATTCGTTACTGCTCTAACCGTAAAGAAGCAAAAGACCATGGAGATACTGGAATTCTTCTTGGAAGTAAGATAAACGATGGTGACCGCGTGGTGATTATCGAGGACGTTACAACATCTGGTAAATCCATCGAGGAGACCTTCCCAATTATTAAAGCTCAGGGAAATGTGGAAATCAAAGGCCTTATGGTGTCCTTGAACCGTATGGAGGTGGGCCTCGGCGGAAAAGTAGGAGCACTTGATGAAATCCGTGAGAAATATGGATTCGAGGCTCGTGCAATTGTAACGATGGATGAAGTGGTAGAACATTTATATAATCGTGAGTGTCAGGGGAAAGTCGTAATAGACGACGAGATCAAAGCAGCAATTGACCAATACTATGAGCAGTATGGCTGCAAATAAGAAGGTGCGACATGCAATCACTCTGCTTTTGTTTGTTGCATACTTAATCCTTCTGTTTTATTTCCTCTTCTTCTCGGAAGGAATGGGAAGAGCAGGAGTGACAGCAGAGTATCATTACAATTTGACTCCATTTAAGGAGATAATGCGTTTTATTAAATATCGGGATATTCTTGGGACAGAGGCGTTGATTCTGAATATTTTTGGTAATATCGTGGCGTTTATGCCCTTTGGCTTTTTCGTACCAAAGATTATCAAGCGATACAAAAATGCATTTCATATTGTGTTATATAGTTTTGAATTGAGCCTGCTGGTGGAAATATTCCAATTGATCTTCAAAATCGGAAGCTTTGATGTGGATGATTTGATGCTGAATACTGTAGGCGGACTTCTAGGATATATTGCGTATTATTTATTTGAAAAGATCAGGAGCAATCATAATGGCATTTGGAAAAAGAAAGCGTAACCGCTTTAAATTTACAGAAAAGAAGCATTCGAAGAAAGCAATTGCTGCGACAGTGCTTGCAATCGCAATTCTTGTCCTTTTTGGAGTGTTTCTTGTATTAGCGTTTCAGGGGAATGGCAATCTTTCGATGTATTTTGGCAGCGTGGGGGTACTAGCCATGCTTGGTGCACTCGTTACAGTTGTTCTATCTATTCAGAGCATGCGTGAAGAGGATTCGTTTCCTCTTTTTCCAAGACTTTCTTTGGGATTATCTTTGTTGGCGTCATTTTGCTGGATAGGTACATATGCAATGGGAATACTGATGTAAGAGAAGAAGGAATAGGTGCAGGATATGAAATATATTGAATTACAAAAAGAGACAAATGAAGAGGTGGAAGAACGATTAGAGCTTGTGCTTGCCAGGGTAGCTGAGATTGCAGTAACACCTGAGGTGGAGGCTCCTTTTGATGCATATTTCAAACAGGTGGCAGAATATCTTTTGCTGCTTGCCTCGGTTTTAGAAAAGGCAGAGAATGGTTCGATTGCTTCCATTCAGATAGAAGAAGGAAAAGCGTTAAATGAGAAGCTTTATGCAGATGTGCGTAAAGAGCAGTATGAGACAAGCTTTGCTAATCCAGCATATGCAGCAGGGCAGCTTGGAAAAGAATATGGACAGCTGTTAAGTGCAATTTATGCTCGCGTTCGTGGAACTGTGAAGTTTGCTTTTGAAGGAAATAAGCAGTATGTATGCATTTTCTCAGAGATGTTTGTTGAACTTCATACATGCTTTGAAAATGTGGAGGAGGTTACTCCAGAAAATGTAAAGGACATCCTATATTGGTTCGAGCATGACTATACAGAAGTGTTCAATGCAGAAAGTATAAATCGTCTTGTGAATCCAGATTATGATTACGTGACAGACATCGTTATGAACTCCGATTTGAAGGATCTTAGCTACCTATACCGCTATGGTTTACATGTGGGAGACAATGAGACTGGAATTGCAGCGTTTTTAAATACTTTGCCGGAAGAAGAGATTCAGGCAATGGCTGATACTTATACCGAAGGCTATCGCATTGGTTTTGAAGTGACGCAGAAGGACCTCAGCAAGAAAGAGACAGCAGAGATTCGCTATCCAATTGGCTTTGAACGCATGGTGCGAGCTGCGGTTAAGAACTTTGAGAGGCTTCACCTTCGTCCAATTATGAGACCATCTACTACTGAGGCAAATGAGCAGTATGTATTTGATCACAAAGAGGATGGCGCCCTTTATCTGGATAAGGCTATGGTAGAAAGAAGCCTTGAGGTCTATCGCATCGTTTTCGAGAAGAATAAGCTTCTTGCAGGCGTATATGCAGGTCCTGCAGTTATAGAGCCATTTGGAGATGAACCATTTTCTCCTGCTACAAAAGATGAAAACCCTAAGTACTCCGAGAAACAGCAGCAGCTTGTGGTATATCGCCAGAGTGAATTCGGACAGATTATGAATCAGTACATCAAGGGCGAGGAACGAAGCTTTACGATTATTGCTTATCCAGTTCCAGCAATTGGTGAGAAGTTCAAAGAGATTTTTGCTGAGACTGTGAAATTGAATACCTTAGATTATGTCTTATATCGTGATATGCAGCAGAAAATCATCGATGTGTTGGATACCGCAGATCGTGTACACATTATTGGTGCGAATGGGAATAAGACGGATCTCTATGTCAATACTTACCCACTTACGGATAAAGCAAAACAGACGTCCTTCGAGAATTGCGTGGCAGATGTAAATATCCCAGTTGGTGAAGTGTTCACTTCCCCAGTGCTAAAGGGTACTACTGGAAAGCTTCATGTAAGTCAGGTGTTTTTAAACGGATTAAATTACAAGAATCTCGAAATAGATTTCAAGGATGGAATGATTGCAAACTACACTTGTTCCAACTTTGAGACCGAAGAGGAGAATAAGAAATACATTCAGGATAATGTGCTGTATCATCACGAGACACTTCCTATGGGAGAATTTGCCATTGGAACCAACACCGTTGCTTATGTGATGGCACGCAAGTATGATATTGCTGCTAAAATGCCAATTCTTATCGCAGAGAAAACAGGTCCTCATTTTGCAGTGGGTGATACCTGCTACTCCTTTGCCGAGGATACATCGGTATATAATCCAGATGGAAAAGAGATTATGGCAAGAGATAATGAGGTGTCATTGCTTCGTAAGACAGATATGTCAAAGGCATACTTCAACTGTCATACGGATATCACGATTCCATATGATGAATTGGATAAGATTACGGTTATCCGAGAGGATGGAACAGAGGAAGATATCATCTCAGGTGGACGTTTCGTTGTTGCTGGAACGGAAGAATTGAATAAACCATTAGATGAGATGGAGTAGAAGGATGTGAAGAAGAGTCGCTTAGGCGGCTCTTTTACTTCACTATAGCGTACAAAATGAGTGCCAGTGGCACTTGTTTTTGTTATATAAGATTAACTAATTAATGATATAATAATATATAATTGGAAATAATAAAAAGCTCAGGCTATACTGAAAGTAGATTTTTGTGAATAGCACATATAAGGAGGTACATTATGGCACAGGTTAGTATTGTAATGGGTAGTGATTCCGACATGCCAGTGATGGCGAAAGCGGCAGAGATTTTAGATGAATTTGGTATTACTTATGAGATGCGTATTATTTCCGCACATCGTGAGCCTAACATATTCTTTGAGTATGCAAAAGGTGCAGAGGAACGTGGCGTGCAGGTGATTATCGCAGGTGCTGGTAAAGCAGCTCATCTCCCAGGCATGTGTGCAGCATTGTTCCCAATGCCAGTTATTGGTATTCCAATGAAGACATCTGATTTGGGTGGTGTGGATTCCTTATATTCCATCGTACAGATGCCTAGCGGAATCCCAGTTGCAACAGTTGCAATTAATGGCGGACAAAATGCTGGAATCCTTGCAGCAAAGATCCTTGCAACAGGCAAACCAGAATTACTTCAGAAATTAAAGGATTATTCTAAGGATATGAAGGAGCAGGTTGAGACAAAGGATGCGAAGCTTCAGGACAAAGGATATATGGATTTTATGAAATAAAGCAAAAGGCTTCGTTCACTATGTATTTTTTATAAATAAAGGGTGTGCATATGGAATCATTATGAGGTAATATATAGTTGTTATCAAAGTTGATTATATGATGAGGAATGTGTGGAAAATAACCATGATATTAGATGCACTAATAAATCACATAACAATATATAATTGGAAATAATAAACGATTCCATATATACTATAGGTGTAATAATCACGTTTATAATAGGAGGATACAAAATGGATTACAAAAATTCAGGTGTAGATATCG
>CAZTGP010000139.1:0-4376 GCA_964613325.1 uncultured Roseburia sp.
ATGGTATCACTTAGCTACTTACTCATCATTTTCCTGCAAGAAAAGCAAGTGGAGCAGAATCGAAATATGGATGAGAAGGCTATGTTGGAAAATCTTTTGATCAAACAGAAGCAGCAGTATGAGTTATCAAGACAGAATATCGACATTATCAATCAGAAATGTCATGATTTGAAACATCAGATCTTTTGCCTAAAGAAGGATTTGAATTCAGAAAAACATATGGAATACCTAGATGGACTTGTAGACAATATACAGATATATGATTCTTTTGTAGATACTGGAAACGAAGTGATTAACACTATTTTTCGGGAAAAATCCCTTGTCTGTAAGCGAGATCATATAACGATTACAAGTATGATAGATGGGAAAGCAATTTCATTTATGGACGACATTGATATTTGTAATATTTTTGGAAACGCATTGGATAATGCAATTGAATCTGTAATGAAAGAATTGAATAAAGAGAAACGTTTCATACATATCAGCCTAGTGGAAAGAAAACCAGTATTGATTATTCGTTTTGAGAACTACTGTAAAAGTGACTACCAGTCTGGAGAGGCATTTCCTGAAACGACAAAAGGCGATAAAGCGAATCATGGATATGGACTAAAGAGTATTCAATACACGGTTGAAAAATATGATGGTGTAATGAAAATTCAGAATGTAAAGAATGAATTCATTCTGTCGATTATGATACCAATAGAAAAAAATATATAGCTGTTCAAGATTTATTGGGAAGATGATGAATGAAATATCTTTCCCAGAGAAGTTTTCGAATCATTTATAATCTCTTTATAAATTCTTTAAGAAATTGACACGTTTCGGACACAAGTTGCAGTTATACTACTCTTATCAGCTGAAGGAAACATAGATAGCTGCTTATATATAAACTTTTTTTCATAACACTCCCCCTTTTTAGACAGCCAGAAATGGCTGTCTTCAACTTGTGTATAACAGAAAGAAAAAGGTAATTATATGGAAAAATCTATTCATATGGAAAAAAGCAGGTGTATTACACAAAATAAGATTGCTAGATATCATCTTCCAGGTTTATTCGAATTTTATGAATTTTATCGCGTGTTTTTACCGCTCTTTTATCAACATAGAGAATTCTTTTATGACTGGTGTGATATTGCGTCTTTATATGGAGCACCAGAAGATTGTTTATGGGGAGGCGGGCGCGTTGGATTTGGTCAAAACGATGTGAAAGAAGTGATGGCTCTCGTGCAGGAATACGGTATTTCGGCGAGGTTGACCTTCAGCAATTCTCTGCTCAGTAAAGAGCATTTGACAGATAGAAAATGCAATGCACTTTGCAAGCTTTTTCAAAAAAGCCATAAGGTGGAAAATGGCGTCATTATTCATTCGGATCTGCTTTTAGATTATATCAAAGAGCAATACCCCAGCTTGTATTTTGTGTCTTCAACAACGAAAGTGATTACAGATTTTGATCAGTTTGTAGCAGAACTTAACAGAGAAGAATTTCGTTATGTCGTACCAGATTTTCGCTTAAACAAGAAACTAGAACAGCTGGAACAGTTAACGGATCAACAAAAAAGTAAAGTGGAATTCCTGTGTAATGAATGCTGCTCGTTTGGATGCAATAGCAGAAAAGCATGTTATGAAAATGTAAGCCATAAAGTGCTAGGAGATAATTGCGCAGAACATATATGCAGTGCACCTGATTCAAAAGACGGATATGTTTTTTCAAAAGCCAGGAAGAATCCGGGATTTATTGGGATAGATGATATTCAAAATGTGTATTTACCAATGGGATTCTCGAACTTTAAGATTGAGGGACGGAGTCTGGGGAGCGCATTACTACTTGAATTTCTCTTATATTATATGACAAAGCCAGAATATCAGCTGCAGGTTCGAGAAAACATATATTTGGATCATTCGCTGGATTTGTTCTAGCCATACAGAATGATAAGTAATTGAAAATAAAACATTTCATGAAAAGAAGAATTTAGAGAATGGATAGGTGAAACATGTCTAAAATAAAAAAAGAGTATTCTTGCGCATTATTATTAACAAGTGATCTGATTGGTGGAAAATGGAAGCTTAGAATTTTGTGGCATATTATACATGGGGATGACCGATTTTCTTTGCTGATAAAGGCAATCCCAGATATTACACAAAAGGTGCTGGCATCTCAATTAAAGGAATTGGAACAGAGCGGCATTTTGAAACGGAATGTAATTGATAATAATCCACCGAAAATCATTCTATATGCCATTGCAGATGAGCAGTTAGAATTGATTCCTATCATCGATAACTTATGTGAATATACAAAAAAATATGCAAAAGAAAAATCAATTTATGTAGGCGATTAGAGTATAGATCTCTTGGAGAACATTGAATCGACCCCCAAAAGTTAGACCAAAATCTAACGATTGGGAGGTCTTTTTTTATGCCCTTTTTTATACTTACTTTAAAGTGCGTTATTGAAAAAAGAATTTGAGTATCATATATTGAACAAATGTTAGATAGAACTAACCAAAGAAAGGAGAATTATTTTTGAAAAAATATAGAAGTACAATCATTCTTGCGGGCATTTTGATTGTTTTATCCATTGTGTCACTATTTATTGGTGTTTTGGATGTAGATCTGAATCGCTTATTACAGGGAGACCAGGATGCAACGAAAATATTTCTGGTATCCAGGTTACCCAGGTTGTTAGCAATTCTGTGTACAGGAATCGGAATGAGTGTTGCAGGTCTGATTATGCAGCAGCTTTGCAGAAATAAGTTTGTTTCGCCAACAACTGGAGCAACGATTTCGTCTGCGCAATTTGGAATATTGATTGCGCTTTTGTTTATTCCCAGTTCCACATTATGGAGTCGAGCTGTGTTTGCCTTTATCTTTGCAGTGATCGGAACCTGGATTTTCGTGGCATTTATTCAGAAAATTCAATTCAAGGATGTAGTAATGGTGCCGCTTGTTGGTATCATGTTTGGCAATGTGATTACAGGACTTACCAATTTTCTTGCGTTCAAATATGAGATGACACAGGCGTTATCAACTTGGCTTGTGGGACATTTCTCCATGGTGCTTCGCGGAAGATATGAGATTGTGTATCTGGTTGTGCCATTAGTGATACTTGCATTCCTTTATGCGAATCATTTTAATGTCGTAGGAATGGGAAAAGATTTTGCCGAGAATCTCGGTGTGCATTACAATTTGATCCTTTTTATTGGATTAACAATCGCAGCGATGATAACAGCTTCTATTGTAGTAATTGTTGGATCAATTTCTTATATAGGCTTAATTGTCCCGAATATTGTGGCAATGTTCAAAGGAGACCGCATTCGTGGAACCTTAATGGATACGGCATTGTTTGGAGCAATTTTTGTTTTGGTGTGCGATATGATTGGAAGAAGTGTGATTCGTCCGTATGAGCTTCCGATTGAGCTGATTGTTGGAATTATTGGAAGTATTGTCTTTATTGCCATGTTGCTATACCGATTAAAGCATGGATCGAAAGCAGTAGAAATTAAGAAAAGGAGAAGTGGCAGTGAATCAGGAATTTGTAAAACGCAATTGTAAAAAACTCATATTTATGTTACTTCTGTTCGCTCTGGCAGCTGTTTTATATATGACAGTCGGAGTGAAATTCGGTAATCAAAGACTATTTGAATTTTCAATGAGAATCAGGACACCTAAGCTGATAGCCATGATGATAACTGCGTTTGCAATCGGCAGTGCATCCATTGTTTTCCAATCCATCATTAACAATACTATTGTTACCCCTTGTTTACTGGGCATGGATGCATTATATACCATGATTCATACGATTCTGGTGTTTATACTTGGCTCCGGAAGTGTCCTGGTCATCAATGCAAACTATTCGTTTCTCATTGATTTATTGATTATGGGTGTGACAGCAACCATTATTTACAGCTATCTCTTCAAAAAAACGAAGCATAATGTCCTATATGTGCTTTTAATTGGAACGGTATTGACAAGTCTGTTTTCCAGTATCCAAAGCACCATGACTCGAATTATGGACCCAAATGAATATGACACGCTTCTGACAACACTGGTGGCGAGCTTTAGTAATGTGAACTCAGAAATTATTATTTTATCTGTAGTAGTACTGGCAATTGTAGCAATTATGCTGCGAAAAGAACTACAGATTCTTGATGTGTTGACTTTAGGAAAAGACCAGGCGATCAACCTTGGGGTGGATTACGATTCGAGTATTCGCAAGCTTTTACTGGGGGTAACATTATATATAGCGGTTGCTACAGCAATGGTTGGACCACTGGCATTTTTGGGATTAATCATTGCGAATCTATCAAGACAATTGCTTCGAACCTACCGGCACTCACAGCTAATTGCTGGCTCGGTGCTATTTGGAATGATCATACTAA
>CAZTGP010000140.1:0-4318 GCA_964613325.1 uncultured Roseburia sp.
TGAGGCTTATCAAAATTGTAAGACATATCGTTTCTCCTTTATACATAGAAATTTTAACTAATTGCGAAACATATAATACTTCGATTGGCTGTGTACTACGAATACAAAGAAACATAGGTACTCTGGCGAAGCCGGTTCTTAGCGACCGTACTTTGGTCGCTTAGTACCGTTGCATGAGCCAATGTAGCGGAAGCGTGCCTATGTTTGCTTGTATTCGCAGTACATAGTCATTGTGAATTCAAAGTGTTTTGCAATTAATTAATCTAGAAATTTGTTATCGCAATTATATACTCTAGTATGTAAGAAAGCAAGCCGCTTCAATCACTCTTATTCTATTATGAAATATGTTATTTTCACTGCTTCCTCTTCACGAATTGCCTTACATACCAACACATGATGTGTAAGCCACTCTAATTCTTCACAGTATACTTCAAATGTTGGGGTGGTTGCAAAATAATAAAGTGATGGATCCACAAACCTTCCTTGTAAAACATCCTGTACATATTCCTTTGGAACATTTCTAATTCCATTATTCTCAATATATAAGCTCTGACCATTTTCTAGACGAACTGCATATCTTGCAGAAAGCTCACATTTGCCATCTGGCCGAATTATCTGCGAATCCACTCCCCCTGGAAGCACTTCTCCGCAGAATGAATCACCTTCTATATCAACACCTGTTACTTCTCCTGATATAATTGGAATCAACTGTCTTCTTCCTGTGACGGAATCCTGTCCCACCACGATTGGTTTGCCCACTTCCACAGATATTGTGAATAATTCTTTCATATTAATCGTCATAATAGCTTCTCCTACAAAAAATACATAGCGCGATATTAGATATCCAGTGCTGCATGATATCCCCAATATACTGCATTGGTAATTGTAGATACTTTCGCTGCATCTCCAATAACAGATACGACAGGTGCACTGTCACGAAGTTCTTCTACAATATCGGTTCTAGAGCGTTGTCCAAGTGCACAGATAACGGTTTCACCCTTAATCATTACATCCTGATCTTTCTGATCCTTGCACAAAATACCTTCTTTGCTGACCTTCACACCACGAAGTCCTGTATGTACAGTTACATACTTATCAATTTCTTTTAACAGAAGTGGACGATGTCTTACATTGGCATCTGGAGCTAGTTCCTCTCGCATCTCCACAAGCTCTACGTGTTTTCCTTCCATTCCAAGGTGAATTGCACATTCACAGCCGGCAAGTCCACCACCAAACACAATCACATGATCCTTGCATTTTTCTTTTTCTTTATAATAATTGTTTACAACAATTACATTTTCTCCATTCAGCCCTTCAATTGGAGGAACAAGTGGTGAGGAACCAACTGCTACAATCACTGCGT
Source organism: uncultured Roseburia sp. (assembly GCA_964613325.1). Taxonomy (GTDB): domain Bacteria; phylum Bacillota; class Clostridia; order Lachnospirales; family Lachnospiraceae; genus Roseburia. Next base: position 1,364 of record CAZTGP010000140.1, read on the forward strand.
CTGGCGATTCTTTTTCCACATATTCTCTGGTCACTTCTGTTCCCAAACGAATCTTTGCACCTGCATCTCTTGCAAGCTTCTCATAGGTAGCTGTAAGCTGATACATCTCATATTTAAATGGAAGTGCCTGCTCACTTTTTAAGATTCCACCCAATTCAGATTCTTTTTCGCAAAGTATTACTTCATGTCCTCTTTTTGCTGCTGTATATGCTGCATATAGTCCTCCTGGACCCCCACCTGCAACCAATACTTTTTTCTTGACTGGTGCCGGTACAATCTCATCCCCTTCATCTTCTCTTCCGATAATAGGATTCACGGTACAACGTCTTGTTGATGTTGCGGCTCTTTCTGCCATACAGGTGAAGCAGCGAAGGCATTTTACAATTTCATCATCACGGTTTGTCATAACCTTAGATGGCAGATATGGATCAGCCAGAAGTGCTCTTGCCATTTCCACAACATCTGCTTTACCAGAAGCGATAATCTCCTCCATCTGTGCAGGATCATTTAATCCTCCCAATGTTGCCACAGGGACTTTCACATGTTTCTTAATCTCTGCTGCAAGATAAACATTGCATCCATGCTCTTTAAACATAGAAGGATGTGTATCGCCGAAGCTTCTCTGGTATGTTCCAGCAGATACGTGAAGCAGGTCAATATATGGTTCAATCGCTTGTGCAATTCGAATACCTTCCTCTAAATCATAGCCGTCTTCCACCAGCTCTGAACCACTCATACGGAATTCAATTGGGAAGAAAGGTCCTACTGCTTCACGAACTGCAGTAAGTACTTCAACGGCCAGACGACAGCGATTCTCCATAGATCCACCATATTCATCTTCTCTTTTATTGAACATTGGCGATAAGAACTGATTAATCAACCAGCCATGTCCTCCATGAATCATGATCATTTCAAATCCTGCGCGTTTTGCCATTGCCGCAGTATCCCCATAGGCTTTTACAATTTCATCGATCATCTCTTTGGTCAAGGCTTCCACTGGAACTCCGTCAGGTCTTGTACATGCAGATGGTCCCCATTGATGCATTTCTTTCTGCTTGGTCTTATCTGTCATATAGGTTCCTGCATACATACCAGAATGTGACAATTCAATTGAAGGAATACATCCATGGCGACGAATCGCATCTGCCGCATAGGTTGCACATGCAAGTGAATTCAAGATAGAAGGGTCCAGATGATATGCATGGCTTCCGTCCGTTTCAGGATGAACCATACATTCGGATACTGTTACTGCACCAGCTCCTCCCTTTGCGCGAAGTTCATAAAATGCCTTAGACTTTGGTCCGATACAGCCATCATTGGTGATATCAGTTCCACCCATCGGTGCTGAAAACATACGATTCTTAAAAGTCACTCTTCCGAGAGTTATTGGTTTACATAAATTAGGATATTTGCGAATCATTTCTTCCTCCTTGTTTTTAACAATACTTTTTCTACTTCTCATCTTTCAGACATGCATTAATTAATATTATCTCCAAAACATCTTAATGCGTACAAATTACCTAACCTCAAAAAAAGCCCATGTCCACAAACAACTGTGAACATGGGCCATCTTTATTTTTTCTTACTTCTTTTACTAGATTAAAGACTCATATAATTTTGTGATATCTTCTACTGAAGTTTCCTTTGGATTACCAGGTCTGCAAGCATCATCATAAGCAGACTGAGCAAGGAAAGGAATGTCCTCTTTCTTTACGATATCTTTCAAGTCAGCTGGAATACCAACGTCCTGAGATAATTTCTTAACAGCATCTACTGCTGCTTTGCGGTATTCTTCCTGAGTCATATCGTCTACACCTTCTACGCCCATAACACGAGCGATTTCACGATATTTCTCGCCTGTAGCTTCTGCATTGTACTCCATTACAGTTGGGAGAATGATTGCATTAGCAACACCGTGTGGAGTATCATATAAAGCTCCCAGTGGATGAGCCATTGAGTGAACGATTCCAAGACCTACGTTTGAGAATCCCATTCCAGCTACATACTGGCCAAGTGCCATGTCTGCTCTGCCTTCTTGAGTATTCTCTACTGCTGCTCTTAAAGAGCGGGAAATGATTTCGATTGCTTTGATGTGGAACATGTCAGATAATTCCCATGCACCTGCTGTTGTATATCCTTCGATTGCATGTGTTAATGCATCCATACCAGTAGCTGCTGTAAGTCCCTTAGGCATAGAAGCCATCATTTCTGGGTCTACAAATGCGATAACTGGAATATCTTTTGGATCTACACATACCATTTTACGATTTTTCTCAACGTCTGTGATTACGTAGTTGATGGTAACCTCTGCAGCTGTTCCAGCTGTTGTAGGTACTGCAAAGATTGGAACACATTTATTTTTAGTAGGAGCTACGCCTTCAAGACTTCTTACATCAGCGAACTCTGGATTGTTGATAATGATTCCAACTGCTTTTGCTGTATCCATAGAAGAACCACCACCGATTGCAATAATATAATCAGCGCCAGATTTCTTGAATGCTTCTACACCTGTCTGAACGTTCTCAATCGTTGGATTTGGTTTGATGTTTGAATATAATTCATAGTCAAGCTTATCTGCTTCTAATACATCAAGAACCTTCTGTGTTACCCCGAATTTCACAAGGTCAGGATCTGAACATACAAATGCTTTTTTGAATCCTCTTCCTTTTGTCTCTGTTGCGATTTCTGTGATTGCTCCTGCGCCATGGTAGGAAGTCTCGTTTAATACAAATCTGTTTGCCATAGTAATACTTCTCCTTTTTTGATAAATTTTTAACTAAGTTGTTTATAAAAATGGGACGCAAATCTATAATTACGTCCCTATTTTTTATTATTATTTCTCGTATAAGAATTTCTCAGGTAAATTCACATTAAAGTCTTTTGCAAGATGACGGAATTCATCTGGTTTGATTGTCTGTAATTTATTTGGCTGCATAGATAACATTTTCACTAAGA
>CAZTGP010000141.1:0-4247 GCA_964613325.1 uncultured Roseburia sp.
TCCAACCGACTGGAATTTCTTCCAGCCAATCAGACTAAGATAAAAAACATTATTTTTTTAAATATAACCAGATTCCAAAGCTCTGGACATCTGAATCCCTTGTATTTCCTACCTTCCAGCCAATCAAACTTTTTTCCGATGATCCATAACACTACACTGAATAAAAGAATAACAGGATACGCCTATAGTTGCATAAACTATCGGCAGAAAAAGCCCACACTCCTATGTCGTGTGCTATAAGGTATCCCCTATGACCCCGATGTAATTCTCTCTTGGACAACTGAAACCTTTGGTCAACTTGACCAGAAGTCTACCCTCATATGTTGACTGCATGAACCCGTGGCTGTGCTTTGAAGGCATAAAGAAAAGGCTCTGACTCTCAGACAATATAGCCTGACAATCGGAGCCTTCCGCATTTAGGAACAGCTTAGCACAGCCACCCCTACAGTAAACATATGTTAATCCCATATAATCATACTTTGCAATTCTAAAACATCACCGCATCTTCCACATTTTAGTTCTCCGTCATTGAGTTTTTCTTCAAAATCAGTGACTAATTTCATCTTGCCATTGCATTTAAAGCATCGGTGTTCATAATGATTAAGTAATTGATAGCTTTCCATTAAATCTCTCTTAGTCACATAATTTATACCATCACCACTAAACGCCATTGACCAATTACCGCTAGACACCTTTACATTTGAATCATCTTTGGGAATATACATGGATAATTCGGGAGCCGCAATATATTCTCCGCAATCTTCACATTGAAACACTACCGTATCACATGAGATTGCGCCATGAGGATACTCCTCAAAAAATTGTTTGCCTATCTCTCCAAAGGTACCTTTTTTCATTTCAGACACAGTTTCCGAATAAACCTTAGGGAACATGAAGCCAACACCAAGATTAGCAGAAAAGGTGTATCCGCACTTTTTACATCTACAACTAATTCCTTCACCCATACATTACCACTCCCTAATATCAAATTTATTCATATTATCAGCTAAAAAGTGTTCCCATTCAGACCAATTTGGATATTTGTGTTCTTCCTCCCTAAAGGCTGCATTATGATACCTATTATCTCTATGTAACAATTCATGATAAATTACAAATTTTACTACCTCACGATTTACGTCCTTTGAATTAAGAACCTGATTTATTTCAATGTCATGAGTATCAAGCCAATGCCTACCATAGAATTGTTTGTATGCTTTGTCCGTCCAGACAATCTTACCAATGCCGTCGAATGAACCTCCAAACATTTCGTCCTTTACCTCCTGAACGAGCTGGTCCAAATTATATGCCGGGGTTCTATCAAAAGGAATTAATTCAAGGGGAAGCTCTTCAACTTTTTGTCCTAAGATAACTTTTGTATTTCTGTAGATTTTTACATTACATACCTTTGAAATATATGCTTCTCTTGATGGATAAAGATCTCTAACAATATCAAAATTATCGTATGTTTCTCCTGCTAAAGCGAATAAATCCAATCCTTCTGTTTCAGCCTTCTCAACTACATATAAAGGCTCGATTGATTTTCTATTTGCCAACAAATATCTTGCAGGAGGCTCTTCATTATACCTTGTATTATCCATCAATAATCCAAGTTCATATATCGAAGGCTTTTCACAAAAACCCGTAAAATATTTATCTATCGCATCTTGAGCAGTAAATGACAAATCCTCTTTCCAGACATTCTTATCCTTCATCATATTTAGAATGCCTTCCATCTGATTCTCAAAAAACAGCATTCGTACTATTTCACCATCGGAATCAATTAATGAGTACCATCCAACCGGAAGCATTACTTCTCTGTCTATCTCTGCATTTTCATATACAATGCTCTTATAAATATCCTGGCACATTTGCCATTCATATTCTTGATAGGTATATCTCTTATGTTCAGGATTTTTTTCAACTCCATCAACAACAATCTCGTCATCAATAAGCCATTGCGGGTTAAGCCACTTATTAAAGACAGACCAAGTATCATGGAAATCAACAATATATGCTCTCTCTGTGCCACCAGCTTCTTTTCCACGAAGTCCTCGACCAATCATCTGCATAAGGAATCCTTCACTCTGAGTTGGTCTTGTTAAAAATACAGTCTGAATGTCTGGCACATCTGTCCCTTCAGTCATGATGTTTACATTAATTAACACATCTATTTCACCATTCTTGAAAGCATTTATTGTAGATGAGTTTCCCTCAAGCCCTGAATAAATATAGTCGCATTTAACTCCTCGTCTTTTTAGTTCTTCATACAAAAATCTACAGTGAAGAATATTTAACGCAAATATCAAAGTCTTTCCGTACTGATCCTTATGATTCATATACTCATTGATAATAAGCTCATTTCTGACATTTGATAGTGCAATCTTATTAACCAAAGTCTCTGGCAGCTCACCATATCTTCTAATCAGTTTTTCTTCATCAATACTAATTACCGCCTCAAAGTTTTCTCCAGTTTCTCTTCTAATAAACTCTGGTGATGCAAGAATTCCTTTAGCAATCAAATCGCTCATAGCCTCGCTATAAACAATATTATTATCATAGAGTTTCAATAATGCCTGGCTATCCACTTCATTTGCCCTTACCGGAGTAGCAGTTAATCCAAGAAGTTTTACATCTTTCCTACATTTTTTGATAAACCTTATGGTCTCCTGATATGTAGGTGCAAAGGTATGATGCGCCTCATCTACAACTATCATTACCTTCTTGCTTAAAATTCTTCTAAGGTGATCCTTATTTCTACAAATTGAACTAATACTTGCAACAATTACCTCATGCTTATCAACCTGAGATACTCTTAAATGCTCACCTGAAATACAACTAATTCTATAATTTCTAATCCCTGGATTTTCAATTTTTGATAATCCTGCAAAACGATAAAAACAATCTGCAGCTTGATCAAGTAACATATGTCTATGTGCCAACCATATTACTTGATATCCCCTACTTACCATCTCTTTAATTAGAAAATAAGTAGCAGTTCTGCTCTTACCACTTCCTGTTGGCATAACAAGCATTCCCGCAGTCTTATCCAAAGAAATGAAATGATGCTTTAATGCTTCAACCGCTTTCTTCTGAAAATCATACAATGGCACATCCTCTATCTTTGTCTCGGACATGTTAAGCGACCTTGTATACCTGAAATTTGAATACTCATAATCTCTTATTTCCAGACCGCTTATATTAAGAAGTGCAGCACAATATGCATTTGCCATCGTACCCGACATTTTCTTCTGACACATTTTGGACTGCTTCTCATTAAAGCTTCTGTCAGTAATATTATTAGCCTTACAAATCTTTTTAACTTCTTTCGGATAATAAATAAGAACCTGCTGCTCAATAATCTGTCGATACTGCATTACAAATTTCTGATCTGGATAATCACAAATTTCATTCACACAGCTAATAATTGCATCTTTATCATCCGTTGCCAAATATAACTCTTTATCTTCAACGTCATCCGTTGCACTTATTATTTCCTTCAAAAAAGTAACATCGAAGTTATTCCAAGAAAATTTCATTAAGCTTCACCACCCTTTCCCATCCAGTTCTCTCCATTGTAGGATTCAACTGAACTTATCATTCGCTCAACATATTCTTTCTCTTGATCTGAAGCACCTTTTCCACCAGCAAACCAAACATTCGATCTTCCAAAACCAAAGTCTGAATACTTAGAAGTGCTACTTGGAACGTACCATGAGGAATCGCTAAATCTTGTTGTATATGGAAGTACTACGCAATCCTCTTTATTAGCCTCAAACATATACTCCTGCTGATATCCATCCTCAAAATTCATATAATGAGGATAACGAAAAACTGTCGCATTTCTGTAAAAACCTGCTACACGCATGTTCTTTGAATCTCTTGCTTTAGATACAAATACCACTATTGCGTCATCGATCTGTTCTTCTTTCTTCATAGATTCGCAACCCGGCATTTTCTCAATATGCAACTGACTTGCTCCGTTACCACCAATCATCATGAAAAAGCCAATGCATTTTTCAGTCTCTTCCCCATCCTCCACAATAGGATCAAAGTTAAAGCATTCATGGGCCATTCCTGTTTCTTCAACATAAGCTCCACCGTTATATGGGGCATCTTTATCAGTTATCCCCTGATAATATTTCATATCTGCCACACGTACAAAAATAATAGGTTTCATAAAAAATCCTCCTTGTTAAGATAATGTGTTCTCTTGAACTGGCCTTATCATAACAAGGAAGATCTCAAAA
>CAZTGP010000142.1:0-4237 GCA_964613325.1 uncultured Roseburia sp.
TCTCTTTGGCATATTTTGCCTGAACCTCTTCTGCCGCATCGCCGAATTGTTCATCATCATGTGCTCTGGATGGAATCACAATTGTCTCCAATTGATCATCTATATCACTTACGTCCTCTTCCTCTGTTTCTGATGTACTCTCTGGTGCATTCTCTGTTGTACTTTCGTCTTTCCCTGCATCCACGTCGTCCATCTCATAGAATTCTACTTCTACTTCATCATCATCCCCGGAATCTTTTTCCTCATTTAAAGGTTCTTCTGCTTCCTGTGGCTGTTCTTCCTCAACTGAATCTTCCATCTCATAGAATTCCACTTCTATTTCATCATCTGGGTCTTCGGTATCCTCATATGTGCTCTGCTCTTCAAAGTCTTCTTCATCTGTTAATTTTTCAAAATCATCATCATCATCTTCTTCATTATCGTCCTCGTAAAACGCATCGCGTTTTCCTTTGTTCTTAACAACTAAAACAATAATAATCACGACAAAAATTACAGTTCCAATAATCATCCCTAAGATCAAAAGCCAATTTCTTTGAGTCAACTTCTTAATATTCTTCATTGCCTCATCATATTTCTCTGTCAAAGACTGATTTGCCATATTCTGAGCTGAGTATCGCTGATAAGTACCTTCCACGCTGTCATACTGATACCATCCAGTCTCGCCTTCATCATTCATACAGTACATAAGATAGAAATCACTTGTAGAAGGCTCCGCTGCCTGTACCATCTCAATTCCAAATACCGATGCTACACATTCTCCTATAGCATCTACAAATCCAAGACTCTTATCCGTCTCATTCTCTGAATTCTGTGAATCTGGCTGTTGTGTATCGGTGTTTAACTTCTCTGCATTTTCTGATGGCTGATATACCGCCACTTGTCCTTTTCCTTCTATTGCAAGGAAGCTTTCCGTATATCCTTCTGGAATATCTTCCACATCAGGTAGAAGTACAATTACGTAATGCGACTCTGTTGCAAGTTTTACAAACTGATAAATGGAATTGCTCTTTGCGTCATATACATATAAAACACCCGTTCCATCCTCTGCGCCTTCTGGAACCAAATACAATAATGTAAGATTCCCTTTTGCAAAATTCAAACAGCTATATGTTGCCTCTCCAAATGCAATGGTACTTGGGGAAAAATCCGTAGGAATCACTTCTTCTGGGATTGTTTCTGCAGGGATGTAGGTCTGTCCTTCAATCTGAAACTTGCCGTCTCCAACACCAGTATTCTCTGCGGCTGGCTGCTCTGGATTCTCTGAATCTGCTGGAGTATCCTGATTCTCTGGATCGTCCTCTGCTCTTCTTGTCACTTTAATTGTATAAGTCGCAGTTACCCCATTTCCGGCTTTCACTACAATTGATACTGTATTCTCACCAACCTGCAAATCTTCATTTCCAGTTACCGAAGCAATTGTTGCCGAATTACTACTTGGGGTTGCTGAAACAGCTAGCTTTGTTACACTATAATCTACTGTTGCTGTGTAATTTGTCGTATTGTATGAGAAAGCAGGCGATAAGGAACCAGCAGAAATTGTAAGTGCTGATAAAGAATTATCACCATTTCCGCTGCTGTTTCCACCGCTGCTTCCACCAGAGGATGCATTTGCAACGGTGACACTCACATCTTTTTTCTTTTTCGCCCAAGAGACATTATTTCCTTCGATATCAGTCACGTCATTCACTTCAAAAGTGATTGTTGTTGTCCCTGCTCCAACCGCTTTAAACGATATTGATGCTGATATAGGTACATTTTTGCCTGTTGTGTTATATATACTTAATACTTTTGCTCCATCTCCACCACTACTAGTAACTGAATCACCTGTATAGGAAATAACACTTGTATTATATGATACTGTCATTATCGCAGAACAACCATCTGGAATGGTAATTGTCACAGTCACATCATCTCCAATATTTACGTTTGATGAAGACAGCCCGGCCGTAAAACCTGATGCCATTACAGGCATCTTTGGAATAATAGTGATCATCAATACCATCATTACCACTAAAAATAAACTAATTCTTTTTTTCATTTTATCTCCTTACTTACTGCGTAATTCTTGTCAGCCCCAGAATATGTCTATTCACAATAACCAAATCTGACATTGAAACCCCATCTCCTCTACGGTTAGAATCCCCTGCTTCTAAGTTGATCCCAGCCAATCTACTAATTCCAAGAAGGTGTCTGTTTATTTTCACTAAATCTGACATTGAAATTGCACCATCACCACTTACATCACCATATATTACAATGTCATATACTTTTTTTAATTCTCCATTTACATATATAGCCAGCTTATTACCAGTTCCAACAATGCCAGTATTTTCATTTCCATTTGAGGAAAGAACTTTCATTGTGCAACCAGAAGCATTCATGTTACTTAAAAATGCTGAAGCGTTTGTTTTAGGTTGAATTCCTGTTACATAAGTGCCAATCGTATACACTGATGATGTTACTGAGTATGAATTATTATTGTCACTTCCAGTATTATCTGCTGCTGCCTGCCGGGCAATATTAATTGTATATGTCTTCACATCACCATTCTGTGCCGTACAATTAATATTAAATACATTATTGCCTGTTTTTAGACTTACATTTCCAATTCCCGATACACTTGATGTCGAAGCAACTGGCGATGCTGCTATTGTCACTGAGCTAACGCCTGAGCCAACTACTACAGAATAATTTGTTGTTGCTCCAGTAAATGTAGGAGTAAGATTCACACCTGATACACTAAGGCTCTTAAGATAATTATTAGGATTACCTGTATCCGAATAACCTACCGCACTGGCTGGCATATTATTATATACTGGGATTCGGAAATTGAACGCTTGATTTTTATCTGAATAGCCTTTTGCTGCATTTATTGATTCTGACATCGGTGCCATAACATTTGTCATATATTGATGACCATAGAGCGAATTCGTATTAACAACATTAAATTTTTCAAAATAAATTGTATCTTGTCCTTTTGCTATATATGAAGAGCCAATCATTTGTGCTCCTCCATAAATAGACTTATATCTGCTATTCCAGCCCTGACGCTTAGCATAAGCCAATCCATTTTGTTCCACTGTTCCAGCCGAAGTAGAATATGCTCCAAAATTGAAATAATTAAAGTATCCTTGATATCCAGGATAATTACCGGATATCAAACCACTTTTTCCACTTCCCTGCTCCTGTCGCAAACGGGAAGCCAAATGATAAGGGCTTACGCCCACTGCCTTACCGATATTCATAAGGGTTTGTGCGTAATTCAATGTGCTTCCATCTGTATCTGTCACATTATTTGCCATAAATGTGCCACTAAGTATCGAATTCACGCCACTTAAGCTATGTGTATTACTATAACTCAATCCCTCAAACATGAAAATGTATGTTTCATTCAGAAAATTCCTAGGGTCCATACAATAAGATATGTAGTTAGAATTAGCGGCTACCCAGACTTTTCCATCATAAATTGCCCATGTATTGGTATTCCAATTATACGCGCCACTTGCAGTGGATTTTCTAGAATCATCAAAGGAATTTTGAATTAAATTACGTCCTATTTTGCTTTCTTCACTAATTACTGTATTCCAATCAAGTCCTGTCTTTACAGGCTGGAATGTCCAGTTTGGGTGATTGGCATGAAGCTGAGCCAATGCTGGTATATAGCTTGCTGGGAACCCAGCATTCAACATCTGCTGAGAGAAGTCACCATCAGTTACAGGTGCATCGCTGGTAGAATTCACAGTTACAAATTCTGCAAATATCCAGCCCGTATAAGACTTCCCGCTAAGTGTCAGATTAACATTATACCAAAGGTCATTCCCTTCCGTTGTCTGTCCAATAATCTCCACTGCCTGTCCTGGGTTCACAACGCATAGGACTTTCGTTCCAGAGGTACCTGCCCGATCACGGACATTAACAGTAATTCCATTCACTACACCGGTCTGAGCCGCTGTAGACACCTCGCCTCCGGTAAACCGAATCAGATCACTTCGAATGTATCCTGTCTGTGACTTATATTCTACTTTATACCATAACCATCCGTCAGAGGCATTGGTCTCATCAATGACAGTTACCGGTGTCTCTGGATTCAATTTCTCAAGCGCCGTTGTTGATGTTGACGGTCCTTTTCGAAAAGTAACTGTATAGCCCGGATCACAAGTAACCACTGCCGCTCTCGCTGTGTATGCATATACCTCTATATGAAAATCACCAGATCCAAAGGCAATCACAAAAGCTA
>CAZTGP010000143.1:0-1604 GCA_964613325.1 uncultured Roseburia sp.
AATAATAATAATAATAATAATAATAATCGCATAGAATCATCCATTTGCTTGTATTGTATCACTTTGCTTGCCTTGTACTCATTTGCTTGCCTTGTATCACTTTGCTTGCCTTGTATCTCTTTGCTTGCCTCATATCACTTTGCTTGCCTTGTATCCCTTCGGGGCAGGACTACGCAAGGGGATGATTCTATGGGTTTTCTGTTAGATTATTAAGGCAAAGCTTAGGATATGAAGAATTATGAGATTAATGGAAAAAATGTAGTCAATTGATTCTATGATATTTACTGTTCTAAATTGAGAGTTGTTGCGGAGATGGTCTGAAAGACAGATTGAAGTGGGTGCGGAGATAAGTTGAAGGGCTGATTGAAGTGGGTGCGGGGATAAGCTGAAAGGCTGATTGAAGTGGGTGCGGGAATAAGCTGAAAGGCTGATTGAAGTGGGTTCATGAAATAAAAATTTATGATAATTTGACCTGCTATTGTTTGTCATTGTCCCCAAAGTATACCTCCTCTGTCCCGAAAGCATAGTTCCCCCGTCCCTTCTTGTTGTGTTTTGTGAGGTATTTAAAAAAACTTCACTTTTACAGCACATGTTATCGCAAAGCGGGCGTATATTTCGTCTTGGAACGGTGTTTTATTCATTTGATGTGAGGTATACAAAATAACTTACTCTCCACATCACAGAATTCGCCGATTTCCGTGATGTAACTATGTAGTTTTTTCATATACCTCACAGAATAGTTGACATAATGAAAAATCAGGTGCTGAATTTCAAGAAAATGTGATGTAAGAGGCCAATTTTATCATATACATCACAAATAAGTTAGAAAGAAATCGTTTATCCGAAAAGCTGGGCATAGCCCGAATCATTTTGTGTCTAGTAAATGGTTTCTCCCAAAATCCCGAGAATAAATCGAATCCATTCATGTCTAGTACATGAAGTACAGTATAAAATGTGTATGGATAATTATCTTGTATAGAAAATTGGGTTTCCCAAACGAGAATTATTTTTAGGGATAAGATACCAACACGTGTGTCTATGAAAAAGGTTCACCTAAATAATTTGGTATAAAACCAATTTCTTCGTGTCCACTATATGGGGAACATTATATACATTATAAAATTAGAGTTTTTGCAAATATTCCTATATGTCCGATATTTGCAAATAAAAAGCATTTTTCAAGTCAGTTTCGAAGCATTATTTTGCAACATAGCTCTATTAGAACATATATGCAAAAAATTTGAAGATTTTTTTGCATATATCATTATTCAGGAATATTTGCAAAATATCACACCATATCCAGTCCAAAATATGGAGATTTTTTGCATATATCATTATCCAGGAATATTTGCGAAATAACATATGATAAGTGACAGAGGAGTCCTTCTTTAGGGACAGGGGCTTCCTACTTTAGGAACAAAGATGCTTCGTATTATGTATAAGTTGACAGAATTGTTATATATTAAAGTCCAAATTTAATAATTCGGTATAAATTACGTCAGGTGTCTTGTGAGCTGGAAATCATGTATTTTCAATAAACCAAATCTAGAATTCACCATAGCGTACAAAATGAGTGCCAGCGGCACTCATTTTCGTTCAGGCTT
>CAZTGP010000143.1:1704-4236 GCA_964613325.1 uncultured Roseburia sp.
GGCACTCATTTTCGTTCAGGCTTCTGATGCTGAGCATTTTATTTATTTGCCATAGTGTATCAAAAGTTTGTTAGAAACAGGTCTTTTGTTGGAATAAGATTCGATAATCAGCATTCTAAGCAGCATACTAAAGAATATCTATATACTCACCAGAAAGTGCTTTGTTCATGCTGCGAACCGCACAGAATTTGCCACACATACTGCAGGTATCACTGTGGTCGTCTTCTGGTTTACGGCTATCGCGGATTGCTTTTGCTGTCTTTGGATCCATTGCACAAGTAAACTGTGCATCCCAGTCAAGATTTTTTCTGGCGTCTGCCATCTTATCATCTATATCACGTGCCCCTGGAATTCCTTTTGCAATATCTGCGGCATGTGCTGCAATCTTAGAAGCAATGATTCCCTGTTTGGTATCTTCTACATTCGGAAGTGCCAGATGTTCTGCTGGTGTCACATAACACAAGAAGGCTGCTCCATTCATTGCTGCTACTGCACCACCTATTGCGCCTGTGATGTGATCATAACCTGGTGCAATATCAGTTACCAGTGGTCCTAATACATAGAAAGGAGCACCCTGGCAGATCTGTTTCTGAACTTCCATGTTCGCAGCGACCTGATTCAGTGGCATATGGCCTGGACCTTCCACCATTACCTGAACATTGTGTGCCCATGCACGCTTGGTTAATTCGCCTAGACGAACCAGTTCCTCGATCTGGCATACATCGGTAGCATCTGCAAGACATCCTGGTCTGCATGCATCTCCAAGAGACACTGTTACATCATATTCTTCACAGATATCAAGTATCTCATCAAAATGCTCGTAGAATGGATTCTCTTTTCCTGTCATACTCATCCATGCAAATACAAGACTTCCTCCACGACTTACAATATTCATCTTCCTTTTGTCATTGCGGATCTGATCAATTGTTTTTCTTGTGATTCCACAATGAAGTGTCACAAAATCCACACCATCTTCAGCATGAAGTCGCACTACATCAACAAAATCCTGTGCCGTCAATGTTGCAAGATCTCTCTGATAATGAATAACACTGTCATATACAGGAACGGTTCCAATCATTACTGGGCATTCGCTTGTAAGCTTTTGGCGGAATGGCTGTGTGTTTCCGTGGCTGGAAAGATCCATAATTGCTTCTGCTCCAAGTTCTACTGCACTCATTACTTTCTGCATCTCAATATCATAATCCTTGCAGTCCCTTGATACTCCAAGGTTGACATTGACTTTTGTACGAAGCATGCTTCCTACGCCTTCTGGATCTAAGCATTTATGATTCTTATTTGCACAAATTGCGACTTTTCCTTCTGCAACTAGTTTCATCAACTGTTCTACTGGCATGTTCTCTTTTCTTGCTACTGTTTTCATTTCCGGTGTTGTGATGCCTTTTCTAGCAGCATCCATCTGTGTTGTGTAATTACTCATTTTCGTCTCCTTTTATTCCTTTTCATAATTTGTGTTTTATATATAATGAAGACTTTCCACAGCCACCGGCATCTATCCAATTAGAAGCGATTGTCTTATTGCAGTCTGCTTCCATGAATTTATCTTTATTGCCGGCGCCTGAATGAAACTCATTCTTCCTATTGTAAAAATGACTTGTTCATCATAAGTCCTTTCATTTTCCAATCTGATTTTGTATTGCGACGTAAGGTGGTGCCCCCAATCAGCCGCATGTCCTTTGAGTACTTCAAAGCTCGCTATTATTATTTTTTTCTAACTTAAGCGTTCATCTGAATTGTGTCTTGCATTTTTACAAGTGCGCCATTCTTCTGTAGAACAGTCATGATTGCGAAAGCAAGAATACTTCCTGCCACTGTCGATACGAGAAATGGAATCATGTAAACCGTCATTCCAGCAGGCACTAAGCCCATAAAAAATCTCGCTACTGGATAAGCGGCAAGTCCGCCTAATATGCCAGTTCCCAAAGCTTCTGCTGTACAGGTGAGTGCAAGATTCTTACATTTGCTGTACACCAGACCGCAACAGAGTGCTCCAATCATGCTTCCCGGAAAAGCCATTAGACTTCCTATGGCGAAAATGTTACGAAGCAGACTTGCGCAGAATGCAATGGCTACTCCCCACCATGGACCAAGCAAAACCGCTGCAAGTATGTTTACCATATGCTGCACCGGTGCGCATTTACTTCCTGCCACTGGTACACTCAGCAGACTTCCTGCTACGGCCACTGCAGTTAGCACTCCTGCAAGGGCAAGCTTTCTTGTGTTTTGTTTCATTTCTTACTCCTCCTTTTTTGTTGATTTGAATAATAGCCAGGGGCTCCGACATGATTACGACATAATGAAATATCCAAGCTAGTTCCAACACGATTACAACGTCATGGAATATCCAAGCTAGTTCCAACACGATTACAATGTCATAGAATATCCAAGTTCGCTCCAACTCAATTCCAACGTCATGGAATATTCAAGCTTGCTCCAACTCAATTCCAACGCACTCATTTTGTACGCCATGATGAAAAAAAGAGATACCCGCAGGTATCTCAATCTTGATGATCT
>CAZTGP010000144.1:0-4232 GCA_964613325.1 uncultured Roseburia sp.
ATCCAAAATAATAACTGGATTTTTCTTTTTTCCCTTCTTCTCGCATTCATCAGATAGTATTTCTATTACTCGCTTAATTTTATTTACTAATTCACTACTCTTCGGTTCTATATGTTTTCTAATCTCTGTTCTAGAATCCGAACTATTCTTTATTACACCTTTTATTCTCCCCATTATAGAAATAACATTCGCTAATCCCAGCTTTGCTTTTATGGTGGTCTCTCCAGCTAGCTCCTGTTGTGTAAGAACTGCCTCTACAATTTCAGTTTCATTGTTCCAATAATCATATATTTCTTCAACTACTTCCTGGCTAATTTTCATTTCTTCGTCTTCGGCTTTTCTTAATAGTAAATCCAAAATCAGAAACAAAACATCTGTATATTCAATATCTGCCGAATCCAATTCCAGATCACATCTACCAATACATGTGAAAAAGCCTAATTCGTTTGTTTTATTCATTAATTGGAAGAGTTCTGTGGTTTTCCCACACCCTGGATGTCCAATAAACAATTTATGCAGGCATACTTCTGTGCAATCCTCTAACTGCAAGGACAGATTATTCACAAAATCCGAATACTCATCACCAGTTCTTGCTAACGCAGTATTCAAATAAAATGTATTCAATTCTTCTGGCGATTTCAGTGGTTCTGGATTAAACGCATCCTGAAACTGCGATAAATTGTCTGCTTTTCTACACATAGTCTATCCCTTCCCATTTCTAATAATTCATTGCATCCTATAATTTCATTTTAGATATCATAACTATAACATTTATACAAATCTTTTTCTATGGTAATTCAGTAGTTTTAATAGAAATATTACTTCTCGTATATTCCATCCGATGTAATCCATCCACATGGAATCCCTAGCTAAGTACAGCAAAAGAAACCAAGGTAAATCAACAAAATTGTGACCACCCTGGTTTCGGTTAAAACTATTTAATTATTGTTAAAAACGTGCTAAAAGAAATTGTTTTTGAATGCTTGCCGCCTCACAAAAATAAGCATAATGTGTATCTTCCTGTTTGTCAGACTGACTGCACTCTTTTTGCCATGAATTCTTAACATAAGCATTAGGAATTGAACCATTCTGCTTTTGAATGAGTGTCTTCCATTCCTCGCTCTGATCCAGCTTCCTAGTTGCCAATACCTTTGCAATTTCTGCTTGCAATTGTTGATCCACTACTTCCATATTGACATTTTGTGGATAAACAGAGTTGTTCCGAATTGCTTTCATGGCACTAACCATTTGGGCAAACGCTTTAAGATAAGAATCTTGATTATTTTTCTCCACCCATCGCTGGTTTTTATCTGCCAAGTTTTCTTTCCAAACTGGCACATATTTGAAGTGCAGGTAGCCAAGATCTGGCATCTGTCCCACTTGTGCATGACCTAAATATACCGGACTAATGAATCTTTGTGAAGATACTCTAGCCACTTGATATCTATGTTGTGCTGGCGAATCTGCTTGTACTCCTACTTCCGTTTTTATCCAATTGCCTGCATCATACTCATAAATATTTTGGGTCTGTCTCACATCATTCATGCACCATTCTGGAAGTCCTGCAAAATATGCATGCGCCCAGGTATCTGCCAAAACATGCATGCGAAGTCCTACAAATTCCAGTATTCCACTCTGCTTACTCTGTGCAATCTGAACCGTTTGATTTATCATCTGTTCTGCCAGCTTGCTCTCCGGGAGACACATGTAACAAAATAGCTTGTCATCAAATCTCCATCGCGGTTCCAAAATATTATTCTTTCTGCGCCCATTGTACTGCATGCGTCCATCTTCATTACCTGGTAGAAAATGAAAATATGACCATATTTCTTTTGCCTTTTGTACATCACTCTCTGTATAGGGTGTTAACGCATCTGCCGCCTCTAATGCTATATCCACAGTATCACGAGATGTGACAATCTGTTCAAACTTATCCGTTTGGATTAAATTATGAATCGTACAATCATCCACAAGCTGTGCCGCATGGGCAATTATCTCAGCCTCTTTTGCATTGTATCCTGCATATGATGCTGCCAGATATGTACCATAATAGTGAAAGTCTATATTCATCTATTCCTCCACATTTCTATTATTACCAAATAGTTACTAATATTCATCTATGCTTTCTATCTCTGGATGGTTCTTTCGATCTGCCTCCTCAATATATCCGCCTTCTGAACATTCTCTTGCTTCTGAAACTTCAATTTCATAATTGCCGATTGTGATTATATGCTTATTAGTAACAATATTATATACCAAATAGTAGGTCTTAGGTTCTGGGCATACCGGGAATTCTATTTCTACAGACATAGTATCCTTTTCTGAGGTAGACGAATCAACTTGCGTCATCTCTTTTACCTCTGTACCTAAAACAAATTCAATATTGGCCTTTACCTGCTTTGTTCCACCACTTACACCAGTCTTCGTCTGTGTTTTTATATCCTTCACTTTTGACTCAGAAAGATGATATCCTAAGGTCTTCTCGGCACAGAATTTCTGTCCTACTTTGGTATTTGCAGGTACACTATAAGATCCACTATAGACCTTCTGCATTGTATTTGAAACTTTGTCTTCTTTCTTTATATTTGTTGCTGATAACGTTCTCTTTTTCTTATCTGTTATCCAATCAGAATAGCGGAACTTGGCCATCGTTCCACTTGGGCTAGTAATCTCAATAGAGTTCAGCAGCCAATCGCTACCACCATGCATACAATCGCTTCTTAGCTCAATCTCATATACATCTCCAACATCTTCCGAAATATCTAAATCAAAACTATCACACTGATTTCTTTCAAATGCATTTCCTGAAATATGACCGTTTAATCGATATTCTCTACTAATGTCCAACACTCCATGCAAAGTCACGAAAATGTTAGCATCTGTTCCTGCACAATATTCATCCCCTGTGTACACTTTAAATTGATACTTCGCCATAGTCAATTTCCTCCTTCGATTGTCACTTGCCTTTTACTAATTGATTATTAATTTATCTGATTCATCTTTATGTTCTCACTTCGCATATCTCAAAGCAATATTTTGGCACAATTAGCACATTTTTGGCATATATTGACTGTCTTATTTGATTCAATTGAGGATTGAGGAATTGAGGATTGAGGTACCTCTTCCTTATAAGACTCAGAAATAACCTCTGCCAACTCATCTTCCACTGGATAATAATGCAACAGAATCGGCATTCCGCACCTTCTTTCATATATAATCATAACAATGAAACAATAAAAAGCAAAGGAGTTCTGTACCCATGAATAACACTTTAACTACTCTTATCAATGATTACCTCGATTTTTGCCAATATCGTAAACATCTCAACGCCAAAACTCTCAAAGCATACAAAATTGATCTAAATCAATATTGTAACTATTGTGATACTAATTTAGATTTTTTTATTTTAGATAGAGTCGATTCATTTATTACCATATTACACAAAAAATATAAGGCTAAAACTATCAAACGCAAAATTGCTAGTTTAAAGTCTTTTTTTCATTATATGGAATACAAGGGGAATATTGTAGAAAATCCATTTTCAAAATTAGAGATACACTTTCGCGAGGAAAAATTGCTTCCTAAAACTATTCCTTTCCACACAATCGTACATCTTTTTCGTACCCTATATGCCCAGAAAGAAACTGCCAAATCGAATTATGAATATAAATGTTGTCTTCGAGATATTGCCGTAGTTGAATTACTCTTTGCAACGGGAATGAGAATATCTGAATTGTGCTCACTGAAGCCAAGCGATTTAGACTTTGAATCCAATACAGTCCTTATTTATGGAAAAGGTGCAAAAGAAAGAATACTTCAACTAGGTAATAAAGATGTATTACATTCTTTGACAATATATAAGAATCAATTTGCAGAGGAAATATCTTCTTGTGGTTATTTCTTCGTTAATCGGCTGCATAATAAACTATCCGATCAATCTGTTAGGAATATGATTATCCGCTATGCTACCTTCGCCGGAATTGAGCAGCATATCACTCCCCACATGTTTCGCCATTCCTTCGCCACACTTCTATTAGAACAAGATGTAGATATTCGATACATTCAGCAGATTTTAGGACATAGTTCCATAAATACAACAGAAATATACACACATGTAACAAGTCTAAAACAAAAAGATATTTTATATAATAAGCATCCTCGAAATTTAATCTCCTTTAATGCAGGATAATATATGATTATCCTGCATTAAAGAGGAAATGTTATGGAAAAAG
>CAZTGP010000145.1:0-4212 GCA_964613325.1 uncultured Roseburia sp.
TTGCATTTTTATTAGACTAGGTGTATAGTCTAATTTAATCAAATAGAGAATGCAGTGAGAAGAAGTAGTATATGAGATTTGGATTATCAGAGAGAGGATGTTTGGTGTGAATCCTTATGAAGAACTTGTAGAAGGCGTCTTTTAGCAGCGGAACGAACTTGAGTAGTATCCGACGGAGATTCCACCGTTATCAGGAATATGATATAAGGTCTTATGGATCCGTATCAGAAAGTGCAGATATTCAATCTGAATTTAGGTGGAACCGCGGTAGAATCATCGCCCTAAGCATATGAATTTGTCATATGCTTGGGGCTTTTTTAGTACTATGACATACGATTTAAATCGTGTCTAATTAAATAAGGACAAAGGAGAGAGATAACATGGAAAGAAGAAATTTTACAATGGATGAGGTTGTGGCGTATTGTAGTCAGTATGGATTCATTTTTCAGGGAAGCGAAATCTATGGAGGACTTGCAAATACATGGGATTATGGACCATTGGGAACCAGAATGAAGAATCAAATTAAGGATGCATGGAGATATCATTTCATTCAACAAAGAGACAATAGTTACGAGGTAGATGCAGATATCTTGATGAATCCAAAGGTATGGGAAGCAAGCGGACATTTAGCTGGATTCACAGATCCTTTGTTGGATTGTAAGGAATGCAAGACAAGACACCGTGCAGATAATCTGATTCAAGAGTTTGATGGGGCGGTAGATGCGGATGCGATGACTCAGGAGGAGATGCTCTCGTTCATTCGTAACAATAGTGTTCCTTGTCCGGTATGTGGAAAGTCAAATTTTACCGATATCCGTCAGTTTAATCTGATGTTTGAGACCAAAAGAGGAGTAACGGATGACAGTGCAAATTCCATTTTCCTACGTCCAGAAAATGCACAGGGAGAATATGTGAATTATTTGAATGTAATGCGTTCTATGAGAGCAAAACTACCATTTAGTATTGGACAGATCGGAAAAGCATTCAGAAATGAGATTACACCAAAAAACTTTACTTTCCGTACCATTGAATTTGAACAGATGGAATTCCAGACATTTTGTCGTGAAGGAGAAGATTCAGACCTTTATCAGTATTTCAAAGAGTATGGAAAGAGCTTTTTTGAGTCACTAGGGCTTCCAAGCGAGAAGTTAAGATTTCATGATCATGAGAAGTTGGCACATTATGCAAAAGAAGCTTGTGATATTGAATACCTATTTCCATTTGGATGGGGAGAAATTAATGGAACTCATAACCGTACCAATTTCGATCTTTCTAGACATCAGGAATTTTCCGGAAAATCCATGGAATATTTCGATGAAGCAACCAAAGAGAAATTCATTCCCTATATTATTGAATCAACCTATGGATTAGATCGACTGGTTTTGGCTTTATTATTTGAGGGATTACACGAAGAACGAATCAGTGAGACAGACACAAGAGTGGTATTCAATATCAAGCCTGCTCTTGCACCGATTAAGGTGAATGTGTTTCCTCTTATCAAGAAAAAACACGCGAACAAGGCAAGGGAAGTGAAAAAACAGTTATCGAAATACTTTATGACTCAGTATGATGAAGCGGGAAGCATTGGAAAACGCTATCGTCGTGGAGATGCCATAGGAGTGCCATTTGCGATAACAATTGATGACAATACATTGGAGAACAATACAGTTACAATTCGTAATCGAGATACGATGGAGCAACAAACAATTGGACTGGATGAGTTGGTAACATATGTTATGTATGAAATGGAAAAGTAGTAACTGAAAAGGTGAATAGGTTCCCTTTCCTTTCAAATCGTGATAAAATACCAATGGCGATAAGCTACGTTAATCAGTATCGAAAGAGGAACAGAGATGAAATTATATATTATACGACATGGAGAAACCTCCTGGAACAAATTAAAGAAGATGCAAGGACAGAAAGATATTATGTTGAATCAGGAAGGAATTCGTCTGGCGGAGATTACAGGACAGAAGATGAAAGACATTCCAATTGATCTTGTAATATCTAGTCCACTTCTTCGTGCGAAACAGACGGCAGAGCTTGTTATGGCAGGACGTGAACTTCCAATGATTACGGATAAGAGAATTGCAGAAATGTCTTTTGGGGTATGGGAGGGAGAATGTGTATTAGATAGCAAAGTTCTTCCCGCAGAATTCATTGATAAGTTTTACAACGATCCAGCAAATTGTATGAAGCCACCAAGAGGCGAGGATTTCCATGATGTGTTAAAGAGAACTGCAGACTTCTATCAGTCACTTGTGAATAATAAGGCTTATGAGAATTCAAGCATTTTGATTTCTACCCATGGTGCAGCAAGTCGGTGCCTTCTTGCGAATTTTTATGACGATAAAGAAGATATCTGGAGAGGTAGCATTCCAAAGAATTGTTCTGTTTGCATCGTAGAAGTAAAAGACGGTGTAGGAACCGTGGTAGATAAAGATAAGATTTTTTATGAGGATGAAGCTTAAAAGTAATAATTGAGAAGTATAATCAGAAAAAAGGTGCATTGCTACAAAAAAAATAGTAATGTACCTTTTCGTTTTATGATTCTTTATTATGATGGCGATAAACAAGTAGGCCAATGATATAGAGTATAATTATTACAACCATAGCAATAATTGCAATTTCGTATTGTGCGGTACCTATTGCACTTCCGCTTAACGCAGACAGGAAGATTGCGGGAAGTCTGCCAACAAAGGTGATAAAAATCCAATGAGATAATTTCATATCCGTTAATCCTACCAGGTAAGAGAGTAAATCTTTTGGAGTTCCAGGGATCAAGAAAAGCAAAAATATTATGCTTTCTGATTTACGGGAACTTTTTAAGAATTTCACAGATTCAATTTTCTCTTTATCGAAGAAAAGCTCTACAAATTTTAACCCAAATTTTCGAACAAATAGGAACACGAGAACACTTGCGATGGTAGTTGCAATATCGCAAAATAGGGTACCTCGCCAGATTCCAAAGGCATAACCAGCGCAGATTTCGAAGGGACCACCTGGAATAACAGCCATGAATACTTGGAAAATGACCATCCCCATGAAGGCGATAATCCCCCAGAACCCTTTGGCATCAACCCAGTCACGAAATAGAGCAGGATCAGAGGCAAATTTTATCATGGGTTTGCCAATGAAGTAGCTGACAACCAAAAGAAAAATGAGAACAAGAATAACGGTAATAATTTGTATTTGCTTTTTTCGTTTTGCTGAAATATGTGTATTCATATAGAAAATGGCAGCATTTAATGCTACTTGTCCTTTCTCGTATTCATGATACAAAAATATGAACCTTATCCATATTTTTTGATTAGAATATGGTTTTGGTATAAAACTAGAAGTTTTGCTTATAAAAAAGTATGTCACAGAAGAATAAGAATGTAAATGTACTTCATAGACTTTTAAGATTTATTAATAGTATGGTAATATAGAAGAAACAGTATTCTATGGAACGTAATAATTGATTAATGTGAGGGAAGATTATGTATCGTATATTTTTAGTAGAAGATGATGAAACAATTGCAAAAGCAGTGAAGGTTCACTTAGAAAAGTGGGATTATGAAGTACACTGTGTAGAAGATTTTGGAAATGTTATGGCGGAATTTGCAAAGTTTGATCCACAGCTGATTCTGATGGATATTAAGCTTCCATTTTACAATGGCTATCATTGGTGTACAGAGATTCGCAAACTGTCAAAGCTCCCAATTATTTTCCTGTCTTCCGCAGCGGATAACATGAATATTGTAATGGCAGTAAATATGGGCGGAGATGATTTCATTCCAAAACCATTTGACCTAGATGTGCTTACCGTTAAAATCCAGGCACTTCTTCGTAGAAGCTATGATTTTGCTGGAACCAGCAGTGTGTTGGAACATCGTGGTGCAATGCTGAATCTTACGGAAGGTACGATTACATATCAGGATGAGAAGATAGAGCTCACCAAGAATGAGCTGAAGATTTTACAGACCCTGATGGATAACAAAGAAAAAATTGTTTCCAGAGATAATTTGATGACAAAACTATGGGAGAGTGATTCTTATGTAGATGAAAATACGTTGTCTGTGAATATCAACAGACTTCGTAAGAAGCTGTCTGCAGTTGGTTTGGAGGATTTCATTCTGACAAAGAAAGGAATAGGGTATCGAATCGGATGAGTTTGTTGAAAAGCTTTATGAAACGCAATTTCCTGTGGATAATGCTTGCAATACTAAT
>CAZTGP010000146.1:0-4209 GCA_964613325.1 uncultured Roseburia sp.
ATATTTTTCTAGGCTTATACTCCTACATATTTAAAAAGTATATCGCTTATTCTATATAATGAATATCGACCTATAGACCTATTTTTTAACTAGAAAATGTATTTTTTCAAGTACAATTTATCCGTTGCGGCTTCTAGTGCCACATCGGATGCAATCGCCCTTGCTTTATAAAGCTGTAACAAGCAATTATCCATGGTCAGACTGCCTTCTGAAGCAGAGCTTTGAATTGCAGATATCATCTGTGGCGTCTTTCCTTCACGAATCAGATTCTTGATTGCCGCGGTGACCACCATTACTTCACAGGCAGCTACACGTCCCTTGCCTTCTTTTCTAGGAAGAAGCTGTTGCGATAATACGGCTTTCAGACAGGTGGATAGCTGCAGACGAATCTGTGGCTGACGGTCTGCTGGAAAAACACCTACGATACGATCAACCGCATCCGCTGCTGAATTGGTATGCAGGGTTGCAAACACCAGATGTCCTGTTTCTGCTGCGGTAAGTGCAGTCTCGATTGTACTGAGATCTCGCATCTCGCCAATTAGTATGATATCTGGATCTTCACGCAGAATTGCACGAAGTCCATTCTCGTAGCTTTCTGTGTCTTTTCCAATCTCACGCTGATTGATGACACATTGATCCGGATTATAAAGGTACTCCACTGGGTCCTCCAGTGTGATGATATGATCACATCTTGTATGGTTAATCTCATCTAAGATTGCTGCAAGTGTTGTAGATTTACCACTTCCAGTCTCGCCTGTTACTAAGATGATACCCTTCTGCCAAGTCGGAAATTCAGATACTACTGGAGGAAGCCCCAATGTATTCAGCTTAGGAATATGGTTACTCAGTATACGAAGTGCTGCTGATATAGCTCCCTGCTGACGAAACAGATTGATACGAACACGTTCCTCTGCAATGGTTTTGGCAAGGTCTAGTTCACCAATCCTTTGGATCTGTTCATATTCTGATCCAGTCAGTGCTCTTGCATATGCATCACATTCCTCTGAAGTAAGGTTCTCTTCTGTCATGCTTACCAGTTTTCCATCCACACGATACTTTGGTGGAATTCCTGCTACTAGATGAATATCAGATGCACCATCTTCACTTGCTTTTCTTACAAGTTCTTCTACTGTCATTTGCATGCTCCTCCTGGTTAGTCAATTCGATTTATTGTTCTGCATACCTCTTCCACGGTTGTTGTAGCATTGGATACAAGCTTCTTTGCATTATCCATCATTGAGGTATAGTCTGCATCATGAATTACCTTTCGAAGTGTCTGCTTGTCTTCTTCATTGGCAATACAGCTTCTTAAGCGTTCATTCATAAGTAAGAATTCAAATACACCGATTCTTCCTCGGAATCCCGAATGGAAACAAAGTGGGCATCCCTTGCCATGATAGAATGGTGTCGTCTCTGTTGCCTTGAAGCCCACAAGCTCACTTATATCTGGGTTCGGTGTATATTCCTCTTTACAGTTCGGACAAATCTTACGAACCAGTCTCTGAGAGATAATTCCTCGAAGTCCACCAGCGATCAAATAAGGCTCCACTCCCATATCTCGCAGTCGATCGATAGCTGAAACCGCATCCTCTGTATGTAAGGTAGACACTACTAGATGTCCTGTCATAGCAGCTCGCATCGCAATCTCAGCGGTCTCACCATCTCGAATCTCACCAACGCAGATGATATCCGGATCCTGACGCAGAATTGCACGAAGTCCATTGGCAAAGGTCATACCTGTCTTCTCATTGATCTGTACCTGGGTGATTCCAGAGATATGATACTCCACTGGGTCCTCCAGGGTGATTAGATTCACGCTTTCCTGATTCAGTTCTTTAATCATGGTATACATGGTAGAGGATTTACCACTACCAGTAGGTCCGACGATTAGGATTACACCACTGTTGTGTGTCAGCAACCGATCCAGTCGCTTAGAATCCTCTTCCATGATACCGATTCCTGAACGGTCAAGCATTGCTGCTTCTCTATTTAATAAACGAATAACGATTTTCTCACCATATATGGTTGGTAAGGTAGAAAGTCGAAGGTCTATGTCATTACTCTTAATGCGAATCTCAGCTCGTCCATCCTGTGGAACTCGTCGTTCTGCGATATCCATGTGTCCCATAATCTTCAAACGAGAAAGAACAGAATCCTGTAAATCTCTTGGAACCTGTAAAATATTGTGAAGTCTTCCATCAATACGCATACGGATGACCATATCTCCATCAGTTGGTTCGATATGAATATCACTGGCACCTTCTGTTACGGCTCTCTCGATAATCGAATTCACCAATCGAACGGTTGGCGCGCTAGATGCCTCATTCTCTGATGAAAGATTATCCTGCTGAGTGTCTTCTGTGTAGCCTGCCTCCTGACGCATCTGTGCAATGGCTCTTGCAGCACCTTCATTTCCGTAAAGAGTTGCAATGGCATGTTCTACACCATTCTCAGAAGCAATCATTGGAATAACCTTCTTACGGGTTGCTGTTCGTACTTCCTCGATTGCCATGAAATTAAGTGGATCTGACATTGCAAGATACAGGTGATCCTTCTTCAGCTTTACTGGAATAACTCCATATTTCTTAGCAATTGTCTTTGGAAGCTGATCCACCATCTCTGGTGGAATATGTGTCTTTGTCAGATCGATAAATTCGATACCAAGCTGCATACGAAGTGCATCAATCAGCTGCCCTTCTGTAATGAATCCCCCTTTAATCAGCGTAGCACCTAAACGATCCTTGGTCTCTTTCTGCATGGCCAACGCCTGATTCAGTTGTTCTTCTGTAATCACCCCTACTGATAACAGCAAATCCCCAATTCGCTTGTACTTCATGTCCTTTGTTCTCTCCTTATGCTTAAAATGCGATTAATCCGCATTCATAATTCTTACTGTCTGTTCTCGCTCGATTACTGTACTTTCATCACTGAGCTTATAAACCTTTATTATAAAGGTAAATGTCTGCTTATCCTCTGCATATGTGAGCGAAGTCAACGCCGTAGACAATTGATGCGTCTGAGCTTTTGATGTAACAATCGGCAATGGTACATCGTCATCACCATCGTCATCATCAAATGCGGGCTTCACACAGATACCATCTGCGTCATTTATTGTATCCGAATCACTTGCTGTATCATAGAATGACATTCGATAACCACGGCTTCCACTATCGAAAACAAGATTATCAATAGAGTCACCTTCAATATTCGTAGCGAATCTCAAATCGTCCATCACACTGGTCATCGTCGTGGACAGAAGTGTCTGGGCTTCCGCTTTCAAAGTAATTTTCTCATATGCGTTTTTCACAACGACGACTCCACCACCGATAAAGCATGCCAGCAATCCCATAACAAGTAATGCTGTCAATAACTCTGTTAAGGAGAAGCCTTTGTTGTTTGAAAGTTTTCGTTTGATTCTACTCATGCGTCCTCTTTTCACGTCAGCTGTCCTTACTTTACTATCTCATATAACTGAAAGCTATCATTCGAAGCCTTAATTGCAGTGACTTCAACTTCTCCATGTCCTGCTGGAAGCTTCTCAAAAGGAGCAGATGCATCAATCTCTGCCCATGAAACTGATATATTCCCCGGTTCCTCTGTTGCCTCTGTTGAAGAATCCGTCTCTATTGCCTGCATGTCATCATACAGAGCTTCCACCTTGCTTTGTCCACGCTCCACGCTATGTGTTGCACTCATAATCATAGAAGCAAGCACCATAAGACCAATGGCACCAATCAATGCTGCTACCAGTGTCTCCGCAAGCGTCTCACCTTTATTCGATTGTAGCTTCTGCTTCAGTATACCTTCTCCATTTATCTTCTTCATATTAATTCCCTATTTTGTAATCATTGCATGATTCCATGCAAGCGATGTTGTTGTAATAGACCCGGTCGCTCTCTGTTCATTCACTGCTTCCTTTTGAATTACACAGGGAATTGTCAATGTACATGCATACGAACTTGCATTATAATCTTCCAAGTGCAACTGAAGTGTGAAATTATAGTTCTTATCCATAGTGCATTCTACAGTGACTGGTTCTATTTTATCTAGATTTGTTGATGTAGTATCTGGCGCAATTGTCATATTCGCTGTGATTTTCGTATCCGCAGTGATTTCTGTTGGTGCGGTGGCACTTTTTTTTGCTTTATACATACTCAGAACCATTTGTTCCATCAGGTTCTTCAATTCGCCATCTGGTTCTGAATTATA
>CAZTGP010000147.1:0-4180 GCA_964613325.1 uncultured Roseburia sp.
CCAAGACCATCAACTTTTCCGATTCTTGGGGTATCTAAATTGAAATACTTTATCATTAAATTGGCTTTTAATAATTCACGTTAATGCAAGTTGCGCCGTACTCGAACATCATTTCCATCCCAGCCATTCCCATGGCAAAGAATGTTAATAGAACCAGAAGAACAATTGCCCATTTGTCATATACAAATTGGTAATTTGGTCGTGCATTGGCAATCAATACCTCGATTCCCAACATGATGAGAATGCATGGCCACATGCGGAAAATCATCATATAATCAAGTGCGGGAATCAGCGCATGTAATAAGAACAGCACACCAAAAATAATCAATACCGCTCCGAATGTAATGGTTCCTGTGCGATGCACTTTCACATTATTTGTCTCCATCGGATTCTGTTGTCTCCATTGTGTTTGCTGGTTCTGCTGTGCTTGCTGATTCTGCTGCGCTTGTGAACTCTGTGCTTTCTGTGTTGTTTCCATGATCTATAGCTCCTTCCTGTGCACTTGTTGTATCTTCATACAGTTCTCTCTTTTTACCATCAATAAGGAATTTTCCAAGAAGAATAATTCCAACTCCTACAACAATCTGTGGCAGATAGTAGGAAGCATTCCAATAGATATTCAGCACAACCTGTGGTAAAATGCCACGGAATGCATCAAACAAGCCACGGAACACCAGTACAACACCAAGAACAATCAGAATCACTGCAATTGCTTTGCGATATTTCTGAGTTACCTTTTCACCGTTTACCGTCAGGCTTTCTACGTCATAGAGATATTTATCCTCTAATGCCATGAACTCCTGGTAATCCATATGGTACAGATTTCTTGCATGGAAAAAGCTATAGAACCACGCGATCATTCCAATCAGCATGATTGGTCCCATGTTTAAAACGATTGCTAATACTACGATTCCCCAGAAGGCAGCCATAAGGCTTAAGCCCATCTTCATAAATCCCATATACATTTCTGAACATCCTGGAATCCAAGCAAGTATGAAATTCCAGAAACTACTTTTTTTACTTCTCATTTTTCTTCCTTCTTTCTAAAATTAATTATTTTCTGTTATCCTGAGGTGATATGATTCCGTTTGACAATTCAAACAGACTGTTACAAAATGAATTGGTTCGCTCATTGATTGTCCTGGTTACCGATGCCTGATTACGATTCTCATTCTGTGGCATCTGGCTTCTGTTATTTCCCATAGGCATCACAAAAAGTGCAAAGATTGCGGCGGTCGCCACTGCTGCCACCTTAAACTGATATATCATAAGTGTTTTTTTCTTACTCCAAACCTTCTTATTTCCTTCTATCGGAAGGATTTCGCCTCCCTGTACTGGTGCAATTTCGTATGTTGAATGCTCTAATTCTATGCTCGTTGTTTTGGCTTTTTCTGATTCAGCAAGCTTTGTCATGATCTCAGATTTCAGATACGAGGGTGCCATTAGCATTTCCTGACCCTCTGTCTCCTGAATCAGCCTCATCAACTCTTCATCTGACAAATAATCCATTTGTTTATTCCCCATGGCACGTCTCCTTTCCAACCTTATGTACAGATTCTTTCTCTTTCACTTGATGTTGTGCAATCATCAGCTCATGTTCCTTTGCGTACATTTCCCGAAGCATATTTCTCGCTCGATAGATCTGTGTCTGAATTGTTTTCACATTCTTATTCTGTTCTCTTGCGATTTCTTCTGGGGGCTTCTCCTTATAAAAGTAAGCATATGCGATTTCGTCATATGGAGATTTTAGCTGCTTGCATCTTGCTTTTAGCTCCTCTGTTACAACAGTCTCTAAAGTATCCTGTTCAGGTCTTCCTGCTTTTGACTGGTAATTCTCCATATCACTATCCTCGGTTGGTATCTGGCGTCTTCCCGCCTGCCTCAGATAATCGATACTTTTATTTGTTGCAATTCTGCAAATCCAGGCTTTCTCATTCTCTCCCGAAAAATCTTCCAGATGCTGATAGGCAGATAGGAACGTCTCCTGCGTCAAATCCTGTGCTGCAAAGTAATCCTGTGTCATTTTATAACAAATTGATAGTACGAGATTCTGGTACTGATCAATCATTTTTTCAATTTGTTCCGGCGCCGACGTCTTCTCCACCTCCTCTTTTATCAGATCTTTCAATAACATAAACGATGCTGGTTTTCAAAATTCTTCAATTTTTTTAAAATTTTTTTGTCATTTGAACTTCACATAAATCAAGTACATAAATCATGACAATGAACTTCTTCTTGCAAATTCATTCTCATTATTTATGCAAAATAGGCAGTTGTTCAACACAACTGCCTATCGATCTTAATTATTATTAATCATGCTTTGGTACAAGGATTTCTTTTCCACCCATATATGGTTGTAATGCTTTTGGAATATTTACAGATCCATCTGCATTTAAGTTGTTCTCTAAAAATGCGATTAACATACGTGGTGGAGCAACCACTGTGTTGTTCAGTGTATTGGCGAAGTATTTGCTTCCGTCTTTTCCTTTTACACGAATCTTAAGACGTCTTGCCTGCGCATCTCCTAAATTAGAGCAGCTTCCAACTTCGAAATATTTCTTCTGACGTGGAGACCAGGCTTCTACATCACAGGACTTCACTTTCAGGTCTGCCAAATCTCCAGAGCAGCACTCTAAGGTACGAACTGGTACATCAAGGCTTCTGAATAAGTCTACTGTGTTCTGCCACATCTTATTGTACCAGTCCATAGCTTCCTCTTCTTTACATACAACAATCATTTCCTGCTTCTCGAACTGGTGAATACGATATACTCCACGCTCTTCAATACCATGTGCTCCTTTTTCTTTGCGGAAGCATGGAGAATAGCTGGTCAGTGTATATGGTAATTTTTCCTCGTCATTGATGGTATCAATGAATTTTCCAATCATAGAATGCTCAGAGGTTCCAATCAGGTACAGATCTTCGCCTTCGATTTTGTACATCATTGCATCCATTTCATCAAAACTCATAACACCTGTAACCACGTTAGAACGAATCATGAAAGGTGGTACACAATATGTGAATCCTCGATCGATCATGAAATCTCTTGCGTAAGAGATCACTGCAGAATGAATACGAGCAATATCTCCCATCAGATAATAGAATCCGTTACCTGCAACCTTACCTGCTGCATCAAGGTCAATGCCATCGAAGCGATCCATAATCTCTGTGTGATATGGAATCTCAAAATCAGGAACAACTGGCTCGCCGAATTTTTCAATTTCAACATTGCAGCTATCATCTTTTCCAATTGGAACAGATGGATCAATGATGTTTGGAATTGTCATCATAATTTTTGTTACTTTATCGTTTAGTTCTTTTTCCTGAGCTTCTAATTCAGCAAGTCTTGTGGCGTTCGCACTTACCTGAGCCTTCACAGCTTCTGCTTCCTCTTTCTTACCCTGTCCCATCAAGGCACCAATCTGTTTTGAAAGCTTATTTCTGCTTGCACGAAGCTCATCTGCCTCGCCCTGTGCTTTTCTTGCCTGTGCATCCAGTTCAATTACTTCATCTACAAGTGGAAGCTTGTGATCCTGGAATTTCTTCTTAATGTTTTCTTTTACTGCTTCTGGATTCTCTCTTAAGAATTTCAAATCGATCATTGTATAATTTCCTCCTATTTTGACACATCAATATGTTTTGTAATCATGAATCGTATATCACCACAGACCTCACACGTTAACGTGTGATTGTCACAGGACCGAAAGAACCTGCCACTGGCAGCTTCTTCGGATGCTCGGCAACAAAAAAGCCTCTCGTCCTAGATATACTCCATATCTGGGACGAAAGGCATGTCTTCCGCGGTACCACCCAAGTTGCTCATCAGATATCTGATATCTGAGCCTCTTAATCGTAATGTAAAGGTTACGAACCTTGCAGCTTTCACTGCCAGCTCTGGAAATGGAAAGATTCTTCTTACTTACCGGTTCACACCTGCCACCGGCTCTCTGTCAAGCTTCCTGAATCGTAGTTTCCGTCATTGCTGTGTCTGAATCATGATTCATGAATTAACTTTCATGCATCATTTATGATTTATCTTTCGCTATTATACAATCAATTATGCAAAAATGCAAGGCAAATCGGCGCAATCCCGCTAAATTTGATTCCGGTATTCATTTGCAGAACTTCCCACCAGCTTTTTGAACACCCTTGAGAAATGTGCCATATCAAGAAATCCCAC
>CAZTGP010000148.1:0-4105 GCA_964613325.1 uncultured Roseburia sp.
AAAACGGCACAAGCTTCCACAACTCCAACCTTAGATCAGTATTCTAGAGATTTGACAGCCATGGCAAGAGAGAATCTTTTGGATCCAGTTGTGGGAAGAAAGACAGAGAATGACCGCGTGATTCAGATTTTAAGCAGGCGTGGGAAAAACAATCCTTGCCTGATTGGTGAGCCAGGTGTTGGTAAAACTGCAATTGTAGAAGGAATTGCACAGCGAATAGTAAATGGTCTTGTGCCGGATACAGTTGCTGATAAGCGATTGGTATCTTTAGATATGTCTGGATTAGTAGCTAAATCCAAGTATCGTGGAGAGTTTGAAGAGCGAATTAAGAAAGTAATCTCTGAAGTGGCAGAGGCAGGCAATGTCCTATTGTTTATTGACGAGCTTCATACAATTATTGGAGCTGGTGGTGCGGAAGGAGCACTGGATGCTTCTAATATATTGAAACCAGCACTTGCAAGAGGCGAGATTCAGGTGATTGGTGCAACGACTATCGAAGAGTACCGCAAGCATATTGAGAAGGACGCAGCTTTGGAGCGTCGTTTTCAACCAGTGATGGTAGAAGAACCAGACGAGGAAGAGACCATTGCAATCTTAAAGGGCTTACGACCGGCATATGAGAAACATCATCAGGTAGAGATTACAGATGCGGGTGTGGAAGCAGCAGTACACCTTTCGGTGAGATATATTAATGATCGTTTTCTACCTGACAAAGCCATTGATTTGATGGATGAAGCATCGGCGAAAACAAAGCTCGGAATGGTGAAATCAACAGATGTGGTAAATGATCTGAAAAGACAGATTGTGGACACAGAGCTAGAGCTGGAAGAAGCGTTAAAGGACTCGGATCTCGTACTTGCAAAAGAAAAGAAAGAAGAAAAAGCAAGGCTTCAGAATGAGTTCGAAAAGGAAATGAAAAAGAATAAACGCATTTCAAAAAGTAAGCGACCATCCGTTGGTGAGGAAGCAATCGCGGATGTTGTAGCTGGATGGACGAAAATTCCGGTTAATAAATTGACCGAAAGCGAAGCTTCACGTTTGCAGAAGCTGGAATCCATTCTCCATAAGAGAGTAATTGGACAGGAAGAAGCAGTGTCAGCAGTGGCAAGAGCAGTTCGACGTGGTCGTGTGGGATTAAAAGATCCAAAGCGTCCAGTAGGTTCTTTCCTGTTTTTAGGACCGACTGGTGTCGGCAAGACAGAGATATCCAAAGCACTTGCAGAAGCAGTGTTTGGGAATGAAGAATCTATGATTCGTGTTGATATGTCAGAATATATGGAGAAACACAGTGTTTCAAAAATGATTGGTTCTCCTCCAGGATACGTTGGACATGAGGATGGTGGACAGCTAAGCGAGAAAGTGCGCAGGAATCCATTTTCTGTCATCCTGTTTGACGAAATTGAAAAAGCACATCCGGATGTGTTTAATATTCTGTTGCAGGTATTGGATGATGGTCATATTACAGATTCACAGGGAAGAAAAGTGGATTTTAAAAATACCATTATCATTATGACTTCAAATGCAGGAGCACAGTCAATAATCGAACCAAA
Organism: uncultured Roseburia sp.; assembly: GCA_964613325.1. Taxonomy (GTDB): domain Bacteria; phylum Bacillota; class Clostridia; order Lachnospirales; family Lachnospiraceae; genus Roseburia. The sequence goes on from CAZTGP010000148.1 coordinate 1,551, forward strand.
GAAACTAGGCTTTGGCGCAGTGGAAGATGAGAAACAAAACTATGACCTTATGAAAAGTAATGTTATGGAAGAGGTAAAACGCATTTTCAAACCAGAGTTTTTGAATCGAATTGATGAGACTATCGTATTTAGAACATTAAATAAAGAGGATATGAAACAGATTGTGACACTTCTGGCAAGAGAAGTGGAGAAACGATGCAAAGATCAGCTGGCAATCACATTAGTGGTTCGAGATAGCGCAAAGCAGTTTATCGTAGACAAGGGATATGATCGTAAGTATGGAGCAAGACCGTTGAAACGAAAGATTCAGGAAGAAATCGAGGATAAACTTGCAGAAGAGATTATTGCGGGACAGATCAAATCAGGCGATACGGTTATTGTTTCGACCAAGAATAAAGCAATTTCGATTACGCGTAAGGAAGCATAAATAAAGTGTTTATAAGATGTATAAAAAAACAGTGAAATCTGTGAATTTCACTGGAAAATGCATCTTGAGTATTATATAATGAACTCATACTAAATGAAAAGGGAACCGAAGGTAGCAGGCGATGCGCCTGTGAACAATAGCAGGTTACAGGAGGATAAAAATGGCTGCGATTAGTGAATTAATTCGTACAGAAGCAGATGGAACCATTAGCTTTGGAGATTATACGTTAGATGCAAAGGCTAAATTGGACAATTTCGAACATAATGGTGATTTATACAAGGTAAAGACCTTTAAAGAGATCACGAAATTGGAGCGTAATGGAATGTTCGTTTATGAATCTGTTCCTGGAACTGCAGTGAATGAATTCAAAGAGAGTGAAAGCAGTGTTGAATTCAAAGTAGAAGGTCCAGAAGATGCTCAGATTACTCTTGAATTAGAGGAAGAAGCAGAGTATGAGATCACAATTGATGGAACATCAGCAGGAACTATGAAGACAAATCTTGGTGGAAAGCTGAGCTTAAGCGCTGAACTGGAAGCTTCTGATGTTGTTGCAATCAAAATTGAGAAGAAATAACAGGATGTTTGATGCGGAACAATCGCAATGTATTAAGAACCCGACCATGAGGTGCGGGTTCTTTTCATATTAATACTGTGATATTAGAAAAATTGGAAAGGAAGATATATGGCGAAAGGAAAAACTACGGTATATTTCTGTCAAAATTGTGGCTTTGAATCCTCAAAGTGGATGGGACAATGTCCAGGATGCAGGGAATGGAATACTTTTGTAGAAGAAGTAATCGATAAGAAATCAGTAAGCTCTTCTGGAAAAATGAAATCTGCAGCGGATAAGTCGGATGTTCTGCCACTATCACAAATTAAAGCTTCGGATGAGGAGCGCGCATCGACAGACATGAAAGAATTGGATCGTGTATTGGGCGGTGGTATTGTAAAGGGATCTCTTGTACTGGTTGGTGGAGATCCAGGAATCGGTAAATCAACATTACTTCTTCAAGTGTGTAGAAATCTATCAAATCAGAATCGGTCTGTATTGTACGTCTCAGGAGAGGAATCTCTTCAACAGATTAAGATTCGAGCAGAACGGATTGGACAATTTACAGATTCGTTGAAGCTTCTGTGTGAGACGAATCTCGAGATTATTAAAGAAGTAATTGAGCGGGAAAAACCGCAGATTGTAATCATTGACTCGATTCAGACCATGTATAATGAGACAGTTGCATCAGCACCGGGAAGTGTATCTCAGGTAAGGGAATCAACAGGCGTATTAATGCAGATTGCAAAAGGGATTGGAATCTCAATCTTTATTGTTGGGCATGTAACCAAAGAAGGTGTGGTCGCAGGTCCACGTGTGCTAGAACATATGGTAGATACGGTTCTTTATTTTGAAGGGGATCGCCATGAATCCTATCGTATATTAAGAGGCGTAAAGAATCGATTTGGGTCAACCAATGAGATTGGCGTATTTGAAATGCGTAACGAAGGACTGGTGGAGGTAGAAAACCCATCTGAATTTATGCTAAGTGGTAAGCCGGAAGGCGCATCAGGATCAGTGGTTGCGTGTTCTATGGAAGGAACAAGACCAATTCTTTTGGAAGTGCAAGCACTCATCTGCCATACGAACTTTGGAAATCCGAGAAGAACAGCGACCGGGACAGATTATAATCGCGTGAATCTGCTAATGGCAGTACTTGAAAAACGATTAGGAATGAAACTAGGAGACTGTGATGCATATGTAAATATTGCAGGCGGCATTCGAATGAATGAACCGGCAATTGATCTAGGAATCGTATTAGCTATCATGTCTAGTCATCTTAACCAGCCAATTGATGAGAAGACAATCTGCTTTGGTGAGGTAGGACTAAGCGGAGAAGTACGTGGTGTCAGCATGGTAGAACAGCGTGTTCAGGAAGCCCGTAAGCTGGGCTTTGAATCATGCATACTTCCACAAGTCTGCAAGCAATCCCTTCGATCCATTGAAGGAATCAAGCTGATCGGTGTCCGCAATGTCAAAGAAGCCCTCGACGCTATCCGTTAGGGGACGGAGTATTTTCGGTTTTGGGACGGGGTATTTTCAGTTTCGGGACGGGGTTTTTCAAGAAAAACCCCGTCC
>CAZTGP010000149.1:0-4001 GCA_964613325.1 uncultured Roseburia sp.
GGACGATGGCACATATAATTTTGATCATTTATTTAAGAATATCTTATCTGATACTGCTGCGTCTGATATCAATGTTGTCAACCAGGAAGTCATCCTTGGGGGAACTGAACTCGGTTTAAGTGCTTATCCATGCTTTAACAGTCCTTACGAAATCGGTGATGCCGAAGTAAAAGCCGGATTTAATGTAGTTCTAGGTGCTTCCAACCATCCTTTGGACAAATGGACAGACGGACTTAATAACTGTATGAACTTCTGGAGTACCAAACATCCGGAAACCATGCTTCTCGGTTTGAACAAATCCCAGGAAGAACAAGATACCATTCCCATATACGAAAAAAATGGTTTTAAAGTTGCTCTCTTAAATTACACCTATGGCTGCAACGGCATTCCTCTTCCAGACTCCATGCCATACTGTGTGAATCTTTTAGATACCGATAAAATCACAGCCGACGTTACTAAGGCTAAAGAACTGGCAGATATGGTTGTCGTATTTCCTCACTGGGGAACTGAATATTCTTATGAACCAGACAGCAATCAGGTCTACTGGACCAATCTTTTCCTGAATCTTGGCGTTGATGTTGTTCTTGGCGATCATCCACATGTCATTGAACCTGTCGAGACCATTACAAGAGAAGACGGTCATCAAATGGTAGTCTTCTACTCCATTGGAAACTTTGTCTGCAACCAGAATGAAAAGCCACGTGTCATTGGTGGTATGGCTAAAGTATCACTTGTAAAAAAAGCTTCTGATGGCAGCTGCTACATAAAAGGATATAGCTTTGAGCCAGTCATTGCACATATCGTCTTCGGGCAGGGAAAAATCACCACCTATAAACTGTCTGAATATACAGATTCCTTAGCCAACGAAAACTGGATTAAGCAGCAGGAAGGCTGTAGTGACTTTACCATTTCCTATTGTCAACAGTTATGCAGTATGGTTCTAGGTGAAGACTATAATCCAACAACATCTAAGCTATCTGTAACACTGAACCCTTAGCACCACAATTGAATCAATTTCCCCCTGATGTCCTTATAGTGTTCGTCAATCAATCCAAAATCCATCTTTTTATAAGACCAGACCGAAAAGCCAATATCATATCTCTGAAACACGTGGTTCACATCCTCAAACCAACGCAATGTATCTTCTACTGGTGCGCGATCAATAACTCCGAATTCTCCGCAATACAGTGGAACACCAGCTATCTTAGCAGCCTCGATTGCCTCTTCAATCATTTCTGTCACAAATTTTTCTCCCATGCTTTCAGACTTTGCATGGGTAACAACCTCTCCTTGGAATCCAAGTTTTTCAGAAGCTTTCTTATAATACTTCATTGTATCTGGGTAATGAACTGTCTCCTCCGGATCCATGGCAGGTACCCACGGTGCTTTCTGATGTGTAAACAACAGTGGTTCATAAAAATGAAATGTAAATATGATATTGGGATCTTTCGGAATTTCTAACAATTTAAGTGTCTTTACACTATTCCACTGAATCCCACCATAAATTACCGGTGCCGTCGCATTCACTCGTCTGATTTTCTCTAGTGTAAAGCGAATCAATCGATTCCATGCATCTGCATTTTCTTTCTCAACGACCTCATTCAGAAGCTCATATGCTACATTTTCATAATTCTGAAAGTGCTTTACAATCTGAATCCATAAATCCACAAAACGATTCTGAAGCTCGTCCGATGTGAATAAATTATTCTTATCTGTATCTCCTGCATCATTAAAATCATAGCCATAAGCTTTATGTAAATCCAGAATAATATTCAAGTGATATTTCTGGCACCACTCTATGACCCTTGCAACTCTCGTATAGCCCTTCTCAATCATGGCTCCGTCTTTTGTTTCGAAAACCTCATAATCAATTGGCAATCGCACATGGTCAAATCCCCATCCTGCAATTGTCTTAATATCTTCTTCTCCAATAAATGTGTCATAGTGCCTTTCCTCATGACTACACTGTGAAAGATATCCCCCTAGATTGATTCCACGTTTTAATTCCATACTGTCACCTCATAAATATACTCTTACTTTCTCTGAAATATCACAAAAAGTCCTAACAATTGATATGATTATCCTATTCCAATAGCAAATTATTTTCTATCTTTTTCATGTCATTTATTATGTTTTCATGCTATAATTATTAATATCATTATTTCAAAAAACAAATATTGGCTTAATAATTATGGGAGATTTCTATGAATATTGAAAATCAGCAGTTATACAGAGAATTTATTAATCGAGAAGAAGGGATACTTCATGCACCTTTTCAGCCTGAGTTTGAATTCTATCAGTCCATTAAGAATGGAGATTTACAAGCTGTACGTGCATTATGTCAGGAGAAACTTCATGAAAAGAAAGGATTAGGAACTCTGTCTTCCAATTCCATACAGAATATGAAATATCATTTTGCAATTACCACTGCTCTCGTTACACGCTACTGCGTAGAAGGCGGCATGGATTTCGTAGAAGCCTACAGCCTCAGCGATCACTATATTTTCAGTGCTGACCAATGTAATTCCATTGAAGAAATATCTGTTCTACATCAATCCATGTGCTTAGACTATACCAACCGCATGTCAAAGATTCATAAAACTGCAATTCACTCTAAGCCTGTATCCTCTGCTATTGACTACATCTACGACCATTTACATACACGAATCACCTTAAATCAACTGGCAGCCCATGTGCATCTATCTCCTTCTTATCTGTCCCGTACATTCAAAGCAGAAACAGGGATATCTATCAGTGAATATATACAAAATAAAAAGCTGGAAACTGCAAAAAATATGCTAGAATTCTCAGACTACTCCATCTCTGAAATAGCTGCAATTCTAGCATATCCTAGCCATAGTTATTTTTCTGATATTTTTCGAAAATCCACACAGATGACACCACAGGCATACCGGACGATACGGTTTCGGAAGCTGGGAATATAAATCGTTCATAGCATTTTATTTTCTCTTGCTTGAAACTGCATTTTGCTGTATCATAATCACATTATAAAACGAATATAAAATTACAGGAAGTGAGTAAATTATGCCAATTAGAATACAGAGCGATCTGCCGGCTAAAGCAGAGCTGGAAGAAGAAAATATATTCGTCATGGACGAAAGCAGAGCTCTTTCTCAGGATTTTCGAGAATTGAGAATTGTGATTTTAAATCTCATGCCAATCAAACAAGATACAGAATTGCAGCTTCTTCGTGCATTATCAAATACACCATTACAGATTGATATTACATTTTTACAGATGGAAACCCACGTATCTAAGAATACGTCGGCATCTCATCTGAAAAAATTTTATGAGACGTTTTCTGACATTAAACATAAAAAGTTCGATGGAATGATTATTACGGGGGCTCCTGTAGAAAAATTAGATTTTGAAGAAGTAAATTATTGGAAAGAACTGACTGAAGTTATGGAGTGGTCTAAGACACATGTTACATCCAATCTCTATATTTGCTGGGGTGCACAGGCTGGTCTTTACTACCATTATGGAGTAAAGAAGGTCATGCTTGACAAGAAGCTTTCTGGTGTATATAAGCAGCATGTGATGAATCGCAAGGAGCCACTGGTTCGTGGATTTGATGATGTATTCATGGCTCCACATTCCAGATATACAGAGGCATGCCGTGAAGATATCATGGGTAATCCAAATCTGAAAGTACTTGCAGAATCCAAAGAAGCTGGCATTTATATTGTAATTGGAGATGAAGGAAAGAATATCTTCGTCATGGGACATCCTGAATACGATAGAATGACACTGGATGGGGAATATAAACGTGATTACGGCAAGGGTATAGATCCAGACATTCCAGTAAATTATTACCCAGATGATGACTGTAACCGAAAACCGAATCTTTCGTGGAGAAGTCATGCAAATAATCTATATACAAACTGGTTAAATTACTATGTATATCAGGTTACGCCTTATATTCTTGAAGAAGACACCATTGAATAAGTATTATTATTGTAATGCAATACTAATTGATA
>CAZTGP010000150.1:0-3956 GCA_964613325.1 uncultured Roseburia sp.
TTGCGGTATCTGACTTAGGAATAATAAGTGAAACACTGTACTTTGGTGCGCCACCATCGATTGCCTTTGGATCCCACACATTTGCGTAAGACCATCTTGTGTTAACACCTGTGATAACTTTAGTAGGGTTTGTGATAATTGCCATGATTTTGTCCTCCTTATTCTTCTTTGAAATCATCTTTGGCTGTGTTGAGTGCCGGACGCTTATCGGTCTCTGGCACAAGTGTTGGTTTTCCCTGTGGCTTTTCAATTAAGCCACCGAGTAGTTCGTTGAACTTCGTCTTCCCGAGAAGAGAAGTCATTGCTGTGATACCGAGAAGTTTCTTCTCATAGGGGTCAAACCCGGCATCTGTTACTGCTGACGCAACGGCACCTTCGTCCGTGTACTTACGGTTTGATTTACCCTCGACTACTTTGTAGCCGTCATACTTCGTGCCACTTAAGGCTTTCTGAAGTGCATATTCCTTGATGTCATTCACCCAGGATACAAGGTCATCGACTCTAGGCAGGATTGCTGCGATTTCTGTATCTTCAAGGTTGGCAGGCATCTCAAAATCATATTTAGCAAGTTCAAGATTATATTCTGCTCGCTTACGGCAGGTAGCTTTGACCTTGCAGAATGTACAATGGTCCCCGGCTTTGAATTCTCCCTCGCCTGCATATGCTAACTTGGCGGTTGGTGCAAGAATTGTATCTGCCCAAGTGAGGAGTGTTTCCTTGTCCATTGTGCAAGTAGAGACATTGTCCCTTCTTGGCTGAAAGATGGTCATCTTGACTGTCTTGATATCATAAATGCCATCGTAGATATCAAGGGCTCCGAGTGCGTAGCACATCATCTGTGGATTGTGTTCAGCCTCTACCAAGACACCGAGTCCGTACTTGAAATCGATGATATGAAGAACATCATCTGCAACGATGAGACAGTCCCCGGTTCCAAAACCCTCTGGCACCCATTTGGAAAAATCCAATCTCTGTTCCACAAGGACAATAGGGTCTTTGCAGAGTTTCTTGGCATCCTCAAGCTGTTCTAATACGAAGTTGCGATATTCTTCCGTGCAGTTTTCCATTTCTGCATCATAGAATTCAAGTTTTTCAGTCGGGTCACGCCCGGCTTTTCCGAGTGCAGACAGAACCTTATATTCACAAAGTTCATGTGCATCCGTTCCCTGCTGTGCATATGGACTTGCCCGGTCTTCCTGTTCTGCACATAACTTGGCAGATGGTGGACAGTTAAGCCATTGCTTACTTGCCGAGGCAGAGAGTAGTGCGTGTTTAGGCATTACCGACCACCTCCAACTCTGCCATAAGTTCCGAATACTTATCTTCTGGAACCTTGGTGAGCGTACCGTCAGAAGAATACTTGGCTACGAGTTCCTTAACCTCTACCTTGTACTTACAGCCATCAATCTTGGCTTTCTGAGAGAGCATTGCTCTGACCTCTTCCTTGGTGTAAGCCTTGGCTTCAGCTTCTGATTTCGTTTCTGCCGGGAGTTCCTCTGTCGTAACAGGCTCACTTACCTTTACAGGCTTTTCCTTTTTTGTCGTAGCTTTTGGCTGTGGAGTTTCTTCCGCAGTAGAAGAGTAGATTTCACTTAATGCCATAAAGCTGTCTGCGATTGTTTTAAATAGTGTTGCTACCTCTGTGTTTTTCATCTGATTGACCCTCCGTTGATAGTGATTTCTCCGCAAAAAATGTCATGTTTGCAGATTGTTATTGGATAGGGATGGGATAATCCAAAGCCGTTGGGAGCATAGTGGGGAAGAACCTCACCAACAAGGAGCGTCTCATATTCGCCTGTAATCAATACAGGAACAGCTATTCCCTGCCAAGGATATGCATCCGTGTCACCTTTCTTATGTTTTACTTTGACAGTTTGTCCTGTCAGTCCGTAATGCTTGTCTTTGTACATCTTTTTTGTCCTCCGTTTTCATAGTTGTCATTTTTTTTGCCAGCCGCTTTGCTATAACACTGATTGCAATAAGTGTATTTACTAAATCCTCCTCATCTTCAGCTTGTAACTCTGCGGCTAAATTAATTGTTTTCTGTTCCACGTCTGCACCTCCGTTTCCGAACATTTCTCTTGTTCCAAATCTGTAAGTAAGGAAATACTTTGTTTTCCTATTTCCGTTGAAAAATATTTTTTGAAGTTCTTATCCTTTGTCCTTACAAATCTGTTAGTAGGGAAAAAAGATGTTTTCCTATTCCGCACAAAATATTTTTTTTGATGTGCTTTATTTCCTTACAAAAGATGAAGTAAAGAGAATGCCGGTTTTCCTGCGATGACGAGATTTTTTTTGCGAGAGAATGGGGTAAAGAATTTGCATTTATATGGAAGAAACTGTTCTGGGGACATCCCCGGATTTTCATTTAATAGGAAAAAATAGAATTTTTTGTATTGGAAATAGGAAAGTGACGGATTTCCTTACTAACAGTTTTGAGAGGCAAATACACGACCTCATCATTTAACGAAAGAGGTGAGTCCGATGGGATAGGATACAAGAATCCAGAAGGCTACTCCGATTTAGTCCCATATCAGGCTATTTCCAATTTGGAAAAGGAAGAGAAAAGATACAGACCTATTGTTTATATCTGTTCTCCTTACAGCGGGGATGTGGCAGGTAATACGGAGAAAGCCAGAAGGTATAGCAGATTTGCTGTGGATCAGGGAGCAATCCCGATAGCACCACATTTACTGTTCCCTCAATTTATGAAGGAAGAAACAGAGAGGGAGTTGGCAATGTTCATGGATATTGCAATTCTTTCTAAATGTAAAGAGTTGTGGGTGTTTGGAAATCCAACAGCCGGGATGCAGAGCGAGATTGCTTATGCAGAAAGAAAACAGATGACAATAAAGTATTTTGATGACAAGGAGATTTCATTATGTATGTAGGTAAGTTTAAAGGTTATGTAGCTGATGACGGTGTGGAATACAGAACGGATGCAAGAGAAGTCGGAGCAGACGACCCGGTATTCGTAGAGGTCGGTACATCAAGACCAGATGAGGAGGGTAAGGTTTTCTCCTATCTGTATTTTGGAAATGAAATGCCAGGATACCTCAAGGTTGAGAGCCACGAATGCGGGGAGAATATTGCAATTTCGTTTAAGACGGATATTGCACCTACGTCTCTTATAAAAGCACTCCATTATGCTGCACAGTGTCTCGAAAATCAGCTTGAAGAAGATGATGAAACCTGGGAGGGAATTTAAATGAAGTTAGTCTTATGTTTGGCTAACTCCTCTGGTGATAAAAAGAACTGCCTCTATCCGAATCGGGTAGAGGCATCTTCTGCCGAGGAGATGGCAAAGGCGGTCAGTTTTGACCATGTGTGTGCTGAATACGATAAGAACTATCGTAGTATCAGCAATTTCAGAAAATCAAATGTGGTTGTTATGGACTGCGACAATGACCACAGCGATAATCCGGCGGACTGGATTACCCCAGAATCGTTGGATGACTTGATGCCGGATATCGCATATGCAGTTGCACCTTCAAGACACAATATGCTTCCAAAGGATGGAAAGTCTGCGAGACCAAGATTCCACGTTTACTTCTTAATAGAAGAAACAACGGATGCAGATTACTACACAGCATTAAAGACGGCAATTCATAAAGCATATCCGTTCTTTGATGGAAATGCGCTTGATGCTGCAAGATTTATATTCGGTGCAGATGTGGACGAGGTTATCTGGCATGATGGCTGGGTACTTATATCAGAGGAAGTAACACTTACGGAAGAGGAACAGGAACTTCCGACAACGAAGGGTCCAATTCTTGAGGGGAATCGCAATAATACATTATCCCGTTTTGCAGGAAGAGTTCTGAAACGATACGGGGAAACAGACAAGGCACATGAAATTTTTCTTGAAGAGGCTGAAAAGTGTAACCCACCTTTGGATGACAGTGAATTGCAGACAATATGGTTCTCTGCAATAAAGTTTTTCAGAAATAAGGTCT
>CAZTGP010000151.1:0-3951 GCA_964613325.1 uncultured Roseburia sp.
TCCATATATTATATTTCACTTATGTAAAATCGAGCATCATGATTATGTAAAAACTTAGTAAATCCTCTCTTTGTTTATAATCTTTTTAGATGATTGCGAAACACACAATCCTTCAATTGACTATGTACTACGAATACAAAGAAACATAGGTACTCTGGCGAAGCCGGTCCTTAGCGACCGTTCTTTGGTCGCTTAGTACCGTTGCATGAGCCAACGTAGCGGAAGCGTGCCTATGTTTACTTGTATTCGCAGTACATAGTCATCGTGAATTCAAAGTGTTTCGCAATTAACTATTTATAATCTTTTCACTGCGTCCATAGCAAGCACTGATCTCTCGCACTCCTCAGCTGATAATGTAATTTGCCAGCAAAGCGAACTATCCATCATGTATTTTGCCGCATAGCTCAGTCCATTGGTTCTCTCATCAAGAAATGGCTTATCGATCTGATGTGGATCTCCTAGAAGAATGATTTTGGTTCCATGTCCCGCGCGGGTGATTATTCCTTTCACCTGATTGGGGGTCATATTCTGAGCCTCATCAATAATCAGATAGGTCTGCGCTATTGACCGTCCTCTGATAAAATTAAGAGCCTCTGTCTGGATGATTCCTCGTTCAAACACTTCCGTAATCTTATCGGTAAGCTGCTCCTCATCCTGATAACGTTCCTTATCATCTGAATCCAGAATCTGCTCTAGATTGTCAATAATAGGTCGCATAAGCGGTGCAATCTTCTCCTGCTCATCTCCTGGTAAAAATCCAATATCATCATCAAACTGTGCATTTGGTCTGCACACAATCACCCGGCGGTATTCTTTGGTTGGATTGTTGTATACCTTTTCCATGCCAACTGCCAGCGAGTAAAATGTCTTTGCCGTTCCCGCCATGCCTTTTACAATTACAAGCGGTGCTTTGCTGGCATCTGTCATAAGCGCTTCCTGCATAAAGTACTGGCCGACGTTTCTTGGTGTTACCCCATAAGGTTTGCTCTTCTTAAATGCCAGCGGAACAATTCGATTTCCCTGAACGCGTCCTAGAAGTGTTTTCTTCAAAGACTGGTCTGACTTTAAAATTACAAATTCATTTTCATGGAATTTCGGTACAATTTTGGTTCCATCCTCCTCACTCTGGTAGGCGTCTGTAATTGCAATCCCCTTTTTCTTGAATTCCTTTGCCATTTCTTCTGGAAAATACGCCTCGGTTCGCCCTGTATACTGCGCATCATCATCCGTAATCTGTTCCCGCTCAAAATCCTCTGCTTTAATTCCCAGAATCTGCGCCTTCAATCGAAGAACTAAATCCTTGGTTACAAGAATAACCTGTCTGTCCTTATCGTCCTCATTTAAACCTTTACACACCTTTAATATACGATTATCCGGCTTATCGTCCGGAAGATCCGCTGGCAGCTCCACATGCACGTAGTTCTTCTCGATTCGCAGGATTCCTCCACCCGATAATGGAACCCCATGTAATAAATCACCTTTCTGCCTGTACCCTTCCAGTCTTCGAACAGCCGCCCTGGCATTCACGCCTTTCTCGCCTTCCGCTTTCTTCAAACCATCCAGTTCTTCCAACACAACCAGCGGAATCACAAGATTGTTGTCTTCAAAACATTCAATTGCATATGGTGCCTGAATCAGTACATTGGTATCAATCACATAGGTTTTTGTCATATAATAGCGTTCTCCTTCTCCTGATATAACTGTAAATGTTTATGAGTTCCTTTGAAACAATTGTATTGGAATGAAGTAAAATCAACTATCTCGTTTGTGTAAAGGGGATGTAAAAAATCCCAGGCACATCAACCATTGGTGGTTTGATATACCTGGGACATCATGATATTGTATTTAATAACTAATTTTGCTTATCTTACTTTTCTCTTTCTAATCTCCAGTGCCATAAGCATTGCAGCTCCTAGAACAAGGAGGAGAATGTATGCTGCTGCCTGATTGTTATCTCCCATCTTAGGTGAGGTAGATAATGCTGCCTTATCTGTAATAGAGATTGCATAGTCAGACGCATGAGATAAAACAAATGCTGCATAACCATCCTGACCAACAAGTGCGGACATCTGTCCTTCCAACTTATTTGTCTTAGGATTGAAATAATACAGGTTTGCATATTTTCCAGCGAATTCCTTTCCAACTGGAATTAACACACTAGAGGAAAATCCAAAGTCCGGGTTGTCTTCCAAGCTCATCTGAATTACTTTCTTAACATCCTTGTCAGAAAGCTCACTGTTCTTGATTACATTCTCTGGAATATCTGATGAGTCAAGGGTAATCTTAAGGTTCAAATCCTTCTCTGGGATATTCTTGATATCTTTCCCCTTAATCGTCCATTTAATTCCATTTCCAAGATCCAGTACAACCGTCTTATCTGTTCCCTTGATTTCAGAGAATATATTCTTGGATACAGCTCCGGATTCATCCACTTGAATTGTCACTGTAGCATCTTTATCTGCGCCTTTTAACTGCTCTACTGCTGCAGTCCAATCGGTAGTTGTGTTGTCTCCATCAGTCTGGTTGATGCTGCCATCATTGCTTCCACCTGGATTTCCTTCGTTGTCTCCACCTGGGTTTCCGCCGATAGAAGCAGCTTCAAGTTTGATTTCAGAACGGTCACGAACTCTTAAACGATTGCCTTCTGAATCATGTGATACAAAACCAACTGCACTGATATTCGCTCCAGCTTTCACAATGCTTTCCAGTTTCTGAGATGAAGCATTTGAATAATCAACATATCCATCGATAAATACTCTACATGCTTCTCCACTTGCATCTACGACTTCAATGCTTTCTACGATTCCACTTGCTAACTTCACGCTCTTAACAGTACCTTTTACGCGGACAAGCTTACCAAAGTTCTTGTCATAATCATTTGCTTCTTTTGTAGTAGTATCTGTGATTACAACATCCTTTGTACCATCTAATACTGTAACATTAATAGCAGAAAGCTGTATGTCACCGAGATAATCACTGATTGTTCCAGTAATGCGAACTCTGTCTCCACGACGAATGGTGTTGTCATCGATTGGGAATACATTGATACCATTTCCTTTTTCATCCTGAATATAGATGGTATTGAAAAATGCATTGCCGGTCTCAGCAGTGCCGATTGCAACGGTTCCTTCTACTGTAAATACTTCCCCTGCTTTACCTGCTCTTGCTTCTTCAATGGTGCTGATTTTTGGCTCAGTCTGAACCATATCAAGAATATTCTGTGCAATAATTCCGTTGGAATAACTTACCTGATCCTCAGAAGATACTTCAAAGTTCGAACAGAATACTGTTCCTGTTACGAATACCTGGCCTTTTCCAACTGTCTCTGTAGCCATAGAGACTACGTCGCCCTTCTTTACAACCACTTTATCTTCATCATAGGAATCTTTATAGCTTAATACTGGTTTGTCATGTCCATTTGCTGGTGCTTTACTATTAATAGAGTAAGTAGTGTCGTGACCGTAGACAACTGCTTCTCCTTTTCCAACAGATACAGAACATCCAGAATAAGAACTATATGGGAGTTTAGATTCTGTTACTCCCTTTAATACCTGCTGTACAACTTCATTTTTGCTCTCAGTATTGAATTTATCGAAGTATAAGCGATAAGAAGATCCACCATTTTTATCCTGATCTAAAAGTTCATCATCATTGATTCTCATAGTAGAGCCAATTCCACTAAGAACTTTATTTGCCTGATCATAGCTGGTGTATTTTCCATCATCGGAATCCTGATAATCTGCCAATCCACAAACAACCACGGTACCACCGTTTGCCACATAATCTTTCACAAGTGTAACAAAGCTGTCTTCAAAGGTACTTACCTGTGCTTCTCCCGTATAGTCACTTGTGTATTTCAGTGGGGCGGAGATTACAAAGAGTGCAACATCTTTTAATGATTCTGCTGTAAGCTTCTCTCCTGGCTGTGCAATTCTTACCTGAATATTGTCT
>CAZTGP010000152.1:0-3903 GCA_964613325.1 uncultured Roseburia sp.
ACGTTTATAATAGGAGGATACAAAATGGATTACAAAAATTCAGGTGTAGATATCGAAGCAGGATACAAATCAGTTGAACTGATGAAGAAACATGTAAAGGAAACCATGAGAAGTGAAGTATTAACAAACCTCGGTGGATTTTCCGGTGCATTTTCCATGAAAGCAATCAAAGACATGGAGAATCCAGTACTTCTTTCAGGAACTGACGGATGTGGAACGAAAGTTAAACTTGCTTTTATCATGGATAAACATGATACTATCGGAATTGATGCAGTTGCAATGTGCGTAAATGACGTTGCATGTGCAGGCGGTGAACCATTATTCTTCCTTGACTATATAGCATGTGGTAAGAACTACCCAGAGAAGATTGCTACCATCGTTGGCGGTGTTGCAGAAGGCTGTAAACAGTCAAGCTGTGCATTGATTGGTGGAGAGACAGCAGAACATCCAGGACTTATGCCAGAAGATGAATATGATCTTGCCGGATTTGCAGTTGGTGTTGTTGATGAGAAAGATATCATTACAGGCGCTGAATTAAAAGCTGATGATGTATTAATCGGTATGGCTTCTTCCGGAGTTCATTCCAATGGATTTTCTTTAGTTCGTAAGATTTTCAAAATGGATAAAGAAACATTAAGTACTTATCATGAAGAACTCGGCACAACTCTTGGTGAAGCACTTCTGGCTCCAACAAGAATTTACGTAAAAGCAATGCGCTCAATCAAAGACGCTGGTGTACGTGTAAAGGCTTGCAGCCATATCACAGGTGGTGGATTCTATGAGAATATTCCACGTATGCTTCCAGAAGGAAAAAACGCAGTAATTGAGAAGAACAGTTATCCAGTTCCAGCAATCTTCAAAATGATGGCTCGCGAGGGACAGGTTGAAGAGGAAATGATGTACAGCACATACAATATGGGACTTGGAATGGTAGTAGCAGTTGCTCCTGCAGATGTTGATAAGACAATGGAAGCAATTA
This sequence comes from uncultured Roseburia sp., assembly GCA_964613325.1. Classification (GTDB taxonomy): domain Bacteria; phylum Bacillota; class Clostridia; order Lachnospirales; family Lachnospiraceae; genus Roseburia. Next base: position 980 of record CAZTGP010000152.1, read on the forward strand.
AAGCGGCTGGCGATGTGCCATACGTAGTAGGTAAGATTACAGACGGAGAAAAGGGTGTAACTTTATGCTAAAACTCGCAGTGTGCGTATCTGGTGGAGGAACCAATCTTCAGGCAATCATCGATGCTATTGATAGCGGAACCATAACAAATGCCCAGATCGCAGTAGTGATCAGCAACAATAAAAACGCATATGCCTTAGAGAGAGCAAAGCAGCATGGGATAGAAGCACTTTGCATTTCCCCAAAGGATTATGATGACCGTGCAATTTTCAACCAGGAATTCCTGGAAAAACTCGATTCCTATAATGTAGATTTGGTTGTACTTGCAGGATTCTTAGTGGTGATTCCAGAGGAGATGATTCGTACTTATCGGAATCGTATCATCAATATTCATCCATCATTGATTCCATCATTCTGTGGAACCGGATATTATGGATTGAAGGTACATGAAGGCGTTTTATCACGCGGTGTGAAAGTCACTGGTGCAACGGTTCATTTCGTAGATGAAGGAACAGACACTGGCCCAATTATACTTCAGAAAGCAGTAGAAGTGCAGCAGAAAGATACACCAGAAGTACTTCAGAGAAGAGTTATGGAACAGGCAGAATGGAAGATTATGCCACAGGCAATCGACCTTATTGCGAATGGACGTGTATCCGTAGTGGAAGGCCATGTAATGATATCTGAATAAATTATGTGACAAAGAGTAAGTCCAACACTGCATAGCATACAAATTACGCAGACCGCCCCGAAGGGAAAGGGCAAGTAAAATTGATATCGCTATGTATTATAGTTAAAAGTAAGCCCAACACTGCATAGCATACAAATTACGCAGACCGCCCCGAAGGGAAAGGGCAAGTAAAATTGATATCGTTATGTATTATAGTTAAAAGTAAGTCCAACAGTGCATAGCATACAATTTACGCAGACCGTCCGAAGGGAAAAAGGCAAGTAAATTGTATGCTATGTACTGTTGGACGTAGTATATATATGATAAGGAGATCAGACTATGAAAGTACTTGTAGTAGGAAGTGGCGGACGTGAACATGCAATCGTTACCGCAGTATCCAAAAGCAAACGTGTTGACAAAATCTATTGTGCACCAGGAAATGCTGGAATTGCTGCACTTGCAGAATGTGTTGCAATCGGTGCTATGGAATTTGATAAATTAGTTTCTTTTGCAAAAGAGAAAGCAATTGATTTTACAATTATTGGAATGGATGATCCACTGGTTGGTGGAATTGTTGATCGCTTTGAGGCAGAAGGACTGAAGGTATTCGGACCTCGCAAAAACGCTGCAATTTTAGAGGGATCCAAGGCATTTTCTAAGGACCTTATGAAGAAATACAACATTCCTACCGCAGGATATGAGAACTTTACAGATCCAGAGGAAGCTCTTGCATATTTGAAAACAGCCAAAATGCCAATTGTACTCAAAGCTGACGGTCTTGCACTTGGGAAAGGCGTTTTAATCTGCAATACACTTGAAGAAGCAGAAGCTGGTGTGAAGGAAATCATGGAAGATAAGAAATTCGGAACTGCTGGTAATACGATGGTGGTAGAAGAATTCATGACAGGTCGCGAAGTATCTGTTCTCTCTTATGTAGACGGCAAAACAATCAAGATCATGTCTTCTGCACAGGATCACAAACGTGCAAAGGATGGAGACCAGGGATTAAATACTGGTGGTATGGGGAACTTCTCACCAAGTCCTTTTTATACCAAAGACGTGGATGATTTTTGTGAGAAATATATCTATCAGGCAACAGTTGATGCGATGGCAGCAGAGGGAAGACCATTTACTGGAGTTATTTTCTTTGGTTTGATGTTAACAGAAGAAGGACCTAAGGTCTTAGAGTATAATGCGCGTTTTGGTGATCCAGAAGCACAGGTTGTTCTACCACGTATGAAGAATGATATCATTGATGTTATGGAAGCTTGTGTAGACGGCAAGCTTGATACCATTGATCTTCAGTTTGAGGATAATGCAGCAGTATGTGTCGTACTTGCATCTGATGGATATCCAGTAGCTTATGAGAAAGGCTTCGAAATTACTGGACTTGAGAATTTTGATGGTAAAGAAGATTACTTCTGTTTCCACGCTGGAACTAAGTTTGATGAGAATGGAAAGATTGTAACAAACGGTGGACGTGTTCTTGGAATTACAGCTACCGGAGCTGACCTTAAGGACGCAAGAAAGAAAGCATATGATGCGACCGAATGGGTAAATTTTGAGAATAAATACATGCGCCATGATATCGGTAAAGCTATCGACGAAGTAAAATAGAGGATTGTTTATTCCTATCTAATTCAAATAATTCGCTCAGCTTCTTAATGTTGAGTAAAAGGAAAACGCATAGAATCACTTCATTTGCTTGCCCTGTATCCCTTTGGGCAGGGCTGTGCAAATGGATGATTCTATGCGTTTTCTGCTAGTTTATTGAAGTTGAGCAAGAATGATTAAAGGAGCGAAATTATTCTATGCAATTAATGTCTCTATGATTGTTACTAATTGAGATTTGTTGAGTTGATAAACTGAGTAACAGCTTGTGATTTGCCAGGATTGTGAACTGAGTAACAGCTTTGGATTTATGTGAGTAATTAGTTATTTAGTAATCGGAGAAATCTCATTTGAAATTCGTTTATTTGTGTAAGAAACATGTAAATGAAAATGAATCCAATAATTTACATGTTATAGTTCTCGAATTTAGTTATCGTTAAATTGTTTTTTTACTTCAACACATGTAAAACATCAAATATGAATTATTTTACTGGTTTTTGAACGATAAAAAATAGATAGAGATTAGCTTCAACGCAGGGAAAATATATGAAAAGTACTAATTTACAGGTGTTCTATCTTTTAGCATAGAAGTTCTTTTCCTATTTTGGCGTTTTTAAACATGTAAAACTAATTAAAAATTATT
>CAZTGP010000153.1:0-3764 GCA_964613325.1 uncultured Roseburia sp.
AACCAAAGCTCAGGGATACCTTGCGATTGCTTCGCTGTAATGAAATTTCATCTGTCTGCTCCTTTTTCGGGCAACAAAAAAGGACTCACGGATAAATCCGTAAGTCCTCAGATGTGCTGACTTGTATTAGCCGACAGATTTCGGGCATAAAAAATAGCCCTATCGCATTAAGCGACAAGGCTATCTATCCCATATTCAATTTTAAGGCGTATGCAAGAGCATATAATCTGCCAGCATACTTATTATAACATATTGCTTTTATCAAGTCAGTACCAAAAGTGTTCCACTTTTGTCCCAATTTTTTCTCAAAAAAGTCTCAAAAAAGTCTCACGCTGGGAAAAGTCCTAATTTTTAGCCAAATACGATGAGATTTTCTCATTTCTGTGTGATAGCAGATACAGAAATTTGCTTCTCCGTTACGGATTTAAGCATTTCTATGTATCTGTCACGAAGTTCGCACGGCTCTATGATTTCCGCCATAGTGCCGAACTGGAACAGCCAACCGAAGAATGGCTCAGGGTGTTCTGCTTTAACATTTACTCTTACTGTAAAATGACTATCACCATCTGCTACAATAAGAACATTCTTTCCAAAGCGGTCGATAACAGAGTTGATAAGCTGATTATCAAAACGCAGTTTCACTTCCTCTGTTTTTCCGCTGAACATAGAAAACGATGAATTCATATAATCTGCCACAATGAAATTTTCAGGTTTTTCAACAGCATCTTCTTCTATAATTTCAACACTCTCCATACGGTCTATGCGAAAATTTGATATTGTGTTTCTATTGTCATAGAATGCTATCAAATAGTACCTTTCATCTTCCCAAGTTAAGGCAAATGGCGAACATACACGATTACCTTCACGGTAAGTTTTCTTCTTATGGATGTTGTAATCAAAGTATCGGAACTTGATTTTCTTGTTTTCGGCTATGGCACGATGAATTACATCTACATTCATATAGATACGCTCATTCATAGCCTTAACTCTATTTTTTACATAAACCTGTCTTTGTATCTGCTTTGCTTCGTGAATGCTGGAAAGACCTTCTATCTTTTTAAGTAACTCAGTGGATTTTTTCTTCGTCAAGAAGCGAGAAGATGAAACAGCATCCGCCAACAGTTTGAGTTCAGGAATTTCAAAATCACGGCTTGCAACATAATATCCCGATGTATTGCCCTTAATTGCAACAATATCAAGACCATAAGACCTTAACGCATCTATGTCCTCGTACAGAGCTTTTCTTCCTGCCGAAATACCATACTGTTGTAACTGTGATACTATTTCAGGCATTGAAAGATAATGGTTTTCGTCGGTCTTATCAAGTAAAATCTTGTACAGATACAAAATTTTTAATCTATTGTTTGTTGTTTTTATTTTATCACCCATATTTGACCTCATCTTTTTCGCAATTTGTCAAGAAGACTTTTTTTGAAATCAATCCCAAAGAATTCACAAGCAGCTCCAAGACTCATAGTAAGTGTTCTTGCAGTTATTTCTGCATTTAGACTTGGTGGTAGCTCTTGCTTAATGTGTTTTAAATCGTAAATATTACCGTTGTCAGGAATACGATACTCAAGTAAATCTTGCTTCTTGTGTATTTCAAATGCGTAACTTTCAAATTGCCACGCTCTGCGTATTTTCAATATCGCATTACGACCGACAGCTTTATTACCAAAGTAATCGTTATAATCACATTCATACATATATGAGGGAAGTTCTGCCTCTCCAAATTCTTTAGCTATCTCGATTATAGTTGCTGATGACTCCGCAAATATATCGGGAAGATATTTATCGTCAGAACCTTTCATCGAAGCAACCATTATGTCAATTCTCTCCATCATTCGACGAACATACTCACAATAAAATGAATTTGTCATTTCATTCATACACGCTGTGATTTTTTTATAATTTGCTCGTCCCTTATCCTTATCAAGACAAGAGTCGATGTGGCATACAAAAGCACGCTTAGAAATATCGCTTTTTACCGATGGTATTTCGTTTGTTGTTATTGCAACTGAGGGATAAAACAGTAGGTTTTCTTTTAATCCCCACTCATCATATTTAACAACGTTACTTATATGATTGGTGTATTGAGTTTTGCTCAAATCGTCAATAACAATAGGTAAGCCTTCGCAAGATTGTTTTAAGCCGTCTATGGTTGTAGTAGTAAAATCGCCACTTTTATTAACTGGTATTTTTCTACCACACATCATTTTAGTGAGTAAATTTATAAATGCTGTTTTACCTCCGTTGCTTTCTCCGTAGAGTATCGCATAAACGGGAAATTGTTTTATATCTTGTCCATTGTTGTGAGCAATGTATCGTAGATACGGCATAAATGGCGAAGCTAAATACCATGTCGCAAAAAGAAAATATGCACGCCTATTTTTTTCTACATCACCCGAAAAAGCATCAAATCCGTCCATATACTCAAAAAAATGCTTTACATCTGATATAACCGCTTCTTTTTTCGGATATAGATTACACATTTTCTCGTTAAATGACATCTGTTTTTTCTCAATATCAATGTGTAGATGTGGCATTTTCTTTCGTTCTTCCTTCTTTATTTCACGGGTTTCACGATATTTTCGTTTTACATTTGATATTGTAGTGGGAGTAAGAATTATTTTCCCTTGCTTATCCGATTTCGGAATAAGTGGCTTTAAATCTTTGGAAATATTACTTGCATCTGCGGCAATTATATAATCAAAATTGTCGGACTCTTCCAATATAATCGCCTTTTTTGCCCGAACTGTTTCTGCAATCGGAACAACATCTACTATTTCTTCTATTGCTGTATCAGGATCGGTAATTACACGGGTAATACTCGAATGAACAACATTATCTGAGCATTCTTCTTTAAATTGTTCGAACTGTTCCTTATAATAGTCGAAGGCTTCTATGTTATCCATATATGAAATATTTTCTCTTTGAATACCATTAAAGGCGGAATATGAGAAATTAGCAGACCCCGTTATAACTCGAACTCTACCATCATCTGCTTTAAGTACATATATCTTTTCGTGAGATTTAATTTCTCTTGAAATAAGTAGCTTCAAAGTTTCATTTTCTAATCTTTCTGCAAGCATATTTGCCGATTTATGTTTGCATATGAATTTCAACTGAGAAAACTGAACACTCATTACCATAGCAACATTATCTTCAAGTACAGCCTCGCAACCGAAGATTATTTCAGCGTATTTGAAATTAGGCAAAACACGGCTTATAAAATTAATACCTGATGAATAGGTGATAGCATAAATCTCATCATATCCTTTGAATAAATCATTCCAATTCATTGGAATTGCTTTCTTAAACGTTGCTTCTACAACATTAAGTTTTTTGTTTGTTTCAGCTTCCTCCTCTATATCAAATAAAGAAAGCATTTGCACATCATCTTTATCTGTCATTTAAACCTCTCCGTTGAATTTTATTCAGCTTTAAAGCCAATAGGTTGCTTGTCATTCTTCTTTTTCTTCGGTTTCTCAGGCTCTACTTCTTTATTAGGAACTTCGAGAGTTTCTTCTGTTTCATCATCTTCTTCCTCAACATCTTCCTTGTCCAGTACAAGAACAATTGCCGAAGAATGAGTTACAAACATCACTTTGCCATGATTGAACACTCCTTTGTTATATTATAGAATGTTCAACTTTCCGTGTCCATAGTTATATACTAACACCATAGTGTCCGAGTTCGTGGAACATAATGGATCGGCTATACTAAATAGGACAGTTTTTCTCCGAACATGATATAATAAAATT
>CAZTGP010000154.1:0-3683 GCA_964613325.1 uncultured Roseburia sp.
CCCATAAATATCGGGGCAGATAAAGGAGATAGAAAAATATGAAACTCGGAATCGTAATGATTCCGAATGTTGGTAAGTTGCTCTGAAAGCCTATAATTTCTGGGAAAACTCCAAATATATCTTCGTTGGTGAGTAATAAAAAAAGTGATAATATGCTATAAAAATTTATATATCCTGATGGAAAAAATGGGGTAAAAATGGGGTAAGAATATTACCAATATGAGCCAATAAATACGACATTATATAAGCCTGCTGGTGGTTATTCAGCAGGCTTATATTTTTGACCAGGTGTAGGCTTTGAAGTTAATGCTTCTTCGACAGATAGACCATTGTTTCTTCGGTATCTGTAAGTCTTTCGATTTATACCCCAATGTTCGCACATAAGGGATTCAGATTTGAACCGTGTTCCCTCGTGGTCGTAACAGTATTGACCACCATTGGGTTTTACTGGAGTTGTTAGAGCTTTTTGTACAGACCATTTATATGTATTAATTCTTCGAGAATATGTTTCTGGTTTTATTCCGTAAGCGTTGCACATTTCTGTGATAGAGGAGTATTTTTTTCCAGTGTGGTCAGTACAAGGTTTTTCATGTTCAAAATTCTTACTCAATTTAGATACATCCTTTCTCTATTTGCTTTGATTATAGCATTAGGTGGGAATAATGTGTATCACAAATAGTTGTTTCTCCGATATTGTTAAGGTAAAATTAATCTGTAATAAAACTATGAGTAAAGGTGGGCAATATGCTGGAACTGATGCTAGAGCTGTTGACTTATGAGCCATTTGCGAAAATGGAACAAGCAGAGCTTGATTATATTAATCAAATATTGAACCAGAACTATGCTCAGCCAGTATCTGTGTACAGTGAGCTTTTTGATGGATTTTATAAATATGTGAATGGCGAAGCAGATACCTTTGATTGGCTTGTAGAATGGTATGAGAAATATTATGCTGGTAAAAGTTATAATACAACCTCTGTAAATGAGAGGTTATATTATCCAGTTTTATTCAAGAAAATCTGCTTTTACTGCATTGTTCAATATGGGATTGATGATAAAGATTTCATGGGGCAATTTGTTAATCCAGATACCGAAAAAGGTTCATCCTTGGTTAATAGATTGAGAAAATGGGGCGTAAGCCCTAAGTTCCGAAAATATGCAACAGAAAATACTTATTCTGCTATAAAGACATATAGACCAGGTGCTAAGAAAGAGTATCTGTTATATGTTATCAAGAAACTATATTATGAAGCTGGCAGACAGCAAAGTGGCTCTGCAAAACTGAAAGATATTCCGCAGTTTATTGATGTCATGACTGGTACGGGCAATGTAGCTTCTTCTGTTGTTACATATGGCATGAGTCGCCCTGTTCTCAATGATTATGACCCATTGCAGATATGTTTTATCTGGGCATTTACCTATTATCAAAAGGAAATCAGAACCAGACTTGCCAAGATGCATAATAATCTTATGATGGCAGATTTTTCTTCAAATGAGTGGGCATACACCGAAGAAGACTATGCAAATCATTATGGATATTTGTATTCGTATGCGACAATGAATGATTCTCAGGTATATGATGACATTGAATCTAAATATTGGGAAAAAGAAAGTTTGAGTAATGAAGCTTATTGGGATAATTCGTTTGTTCAGCCAATGTATACAAAAAAAGAAATTGCAGATGGTCGAAAGAAGGCTAAATTTTTCAAGGAGTTTATTATCCGTATTCGCAGCAGTTATCTTAGTGCGGAAAGTATAGTAAAAAACTGTGATAGAGATGCCTTGAGAAAAGTTGATTTTAATGCTCTTCCAAGAGACTCTGTAGATGATACTGTTGAAGAACTTTTAAATTTTGCTATTGCATATTTTTATTATTATTCTTTTAAGCCTACTGGTGTTAATGGGGGTGCATTTCATGTCAGTTGCGTTGATGAGAACAACTATTATCGTTATGTACACAAATCTTTGGGCTATACAGTAAGACTCCCGAGAGGGATTGATATGGTTGATAAAGCGAAAATATTATATAATCTTCGCTTAAAACCTGCATCAATGAATTTGCAGTATAAGGGGGATTTCCGTTCAAATCTACGATATGCAAAACTCTACACGAAAGACTTTAGAACCCTGATAAGGAGTACCTCGGATGAGAGCATTTTTTACTTTGATAGCGAGTATTATCTTACTGCTGGATATGAACTGGATTTTACAGATACCATGCATAAAGAGATGCTGGATTTGATTCGTACATCTAAGTTTAAATGGATTTTTTCCATGCAGTATAACCCGTCAAAAAGGTCATCAAGTGCTTCTCCACAAGTAGATGCAATGCGGAAAAGAAGCGGTTTTCTTATCAAAGATTATGGTACATATTATCGAGGTTTTATACATCCTTTAGTTGCGGATGAAAATGGATATTATGTTTCTGACGAGCAAGAGCATTCTGGAAAAGAGCTGTATGTTTTGTTATTAGATTTTGAAAAAGTATGTGCCAGATGGAAAAACTCGGCTAGGACAAATGAAATGTTTGTAGTGAATTTCAACTGCTTGCCGATGTTTCCTTATAATGACATGGCAGTAGTGTTGCCATTTGACATATTTCTAAAATGTGCTGATGCTGGCATGGGTTATGCTGACATTGTTACCAGAGCAATTGAATATAGAAAATCCAAGATTATAAAATATCATCATCTTGGAATTCCAGTTTAGAAGTCATCCTCAAGTAGGGTGGCTTTTACTTTTTCCAATGAAAATTGTTGTTGGAAAAGTAGTGTTTTTCCAATACTGTGCAAATTGACTGGAATTTCTTCAGTTCGATGTATGTTACTTACAACTGAAAATATTGGATTATGAAAATATAGGGGAATTCATGTTTGCGGTTACTATTCATTGCCGACTGCAAAATCCTTATCTTGTCTGAATTTCTTAGCTTTAACGAAAGATTCATATGAGCTGATTTCATGCAATGATGGTTTATAGATATATAAAGCTATTCCTGACAGATTTATCCCAATATGAAAAAATCAAAATATCTTAATTAAAGAACAAAGAACTAAATCTTAATTAAGTAGTAGGTATTTAGTGGTAGTTATTTATTAACTGGGTATCTAATAAAACTGGAGGACTATAGTATGGTTGAATACAAACATAACGGAAAACCTATCACTGGCGTTTATTGTTCTGATATGCGTGATATGCTTCTTGTAAAGAAAGATGCTTTCAAGCATATGTATGACCGTCTGCAAACCCTTGAAAATGATGAAAAAACCCGTAGGGAACAGCGTATTAAGGAAATACAATCTGGTGCAACTGAAACTGCTACTCAACAACTTATTATTATGGCAAAGCTGGAGGAACTGAGACAGGAGAATGCTAAGTTACGAGAACAGTTGTCTCGTAACGAGCATGATAATATGGCACTATTGTCCGACGGCAGATTGTGGGAGGTGCTAACCGCACGTTATTTTAGTGCCATATGCCTCCCCGACTGCACGGTCATGCAGGTGACTGCATAATCTCAGCGGTATTACCGCAAGATGTCGTAGTCTTATCTAAGCAGCATGGATCATGCTTTTTAGATAAGGCCATGACCACGGTTGTGATCACAGCCTTTGAACATTGATAATAAAATATGGTGTTAGTCAGTAACTGGGTCGTTATTTATAACCCAATTTCTAAATGAC
>CAZTGP010000155.1:0-3663 GCA_964613325.1 uncultured Roseburia sp.
CATAGTTTCTACCTCCTTTACATTTCAGGCATCCAGCTCGTTGCCAGTCCTGATACAACTTCATCATCTTCCAGTTCTTTCTCTTCCTCGACAGATACAATATCGGGCTGTGCCACAGTCTGATATGCTCCCCTGCCTGATATTGCTGTCCCAAGAATTCTGATTACTTCTCTTCTTGATTCTGTCAAAACTGCTTCTGTAATTTCTGCTTTGATTTTCTCCAAATCTTCCATACAAATATACTGTCTGTTTCCCTCTTCACTTTTCGTGAATGTCTCTTTTCCATAATGATCTACATAGAATTCAATTGCATCTATTACAAACTGATTCTTAGACTTATACACGTCCTTATCAATGTTACAAAGGATTTCATTTACCTTTACATGCTGAGGATTATCCATGTTCATACGAACACTGCGAAAAACAATATTTTCATTTTTCATCTAATATCGCCCCATATGCTCGTTTTTGAATATTTCTTAGACCAATTTCTGCAAGCTGTTCATATCCTCTGGCATTTGCTTTGATATCAAGAATATAATCAATGTTCTTCTGATCGCATCCTCCGAATTTTTTCATGACAACTGCTCCACCACCTACAAATATGATTGGTGTCGTTTTTAAGTTGTAACCAAATTCTCGAATGGAGTTGAATACTCGTTCTGCAAATGACTCAATTTCTTCAATAGCCACATCATAGTACTCTTCATCTCTGCCATAATCTTTTCCATATCGCATCATATTCTGTAACTCTGCTTCATCAATTTCGCCATTAAACAATCTGACGCATTTTTCATTGATAGAACGCATACAGGTAATCAGACCTTTCGGAATGGTGATACAGTTTGATTCATCCGGAGACTTGTTAATGACTGGCATTATATCAATGGTCCAGGAACCAATATCGACAATCAGCGTTTTCTTCTTAAAGGAAACGATTCTGTCTGCAACAGCTGCATAACACTGTGTAAAGACTGCTGCATTTAGAATTTTGATATTGTACCTAACACTTTCAAAATCAAATGCAACTTCTTTTTTATCCGTAAGATATTTTACAAAATCTGTTTTCTCACTTCCAAATCTTGTTAAAGGAAGACCAACTGCAAGAAATATATCTGCTTCTGTCTTTCCTCTTCTTCGAAGTTCTTATTTCTCTCGCTCCAGTAACAAATACCTGAGAGACTGTCTTCATCATCGACCAGCCATGATCGATGCCTATAACTTCAATTTTTGAATAGTTCATTTCGCTCTTCCTCCATGAAAATAGTTTTTTTAATTTACTTCTGTTCATGTATGCTCTCCACAATTTCCATATATTTATGAATCTCTTCCTGGCGCTTTATTTCTTCTAATCTTTCATCTGCCAGACTTGCTGTTCTGACAAGTGAGAAGAAAATAAAATATACAATGACAGTGAATCCAATGAGTAATGTTTTTACCATATTGGCATGACCTCCTGAGAAGTTTTTTGCTTCTACTAATGCGCATATCAGTTCTGGGGGCTGATATAACACTATAAAAGCAATGTATGTATGCGTTGATTATCTCTAACCCCTCTTACGCCCGCATACCTGGAACTATCGCTTGGCTGCATTTGCATTCACGACACACTTGTTACAGCATGATCTCCTCACAAGCCGTTTTGAGGATAAGGAAAGTCTTTCTTCCCTCTGTGGTTTATTATCCATCCGCCACATGTTGCTACCATACTCGCTAAGCATCTTCATCGTTAGATCCATCAATTCTCTTCGCGCAGCTTCGGCTGATTCTTGCCAGGTATAGCACCGGATTTTTACCAAGTAGACTTACGTCTATCTTTTCAATAGTTGATATTCAGTTGTATGCGGTATTCCTTCGAACACCGTATGCATATCATAAACTACTAACTCTCATTTGACCTTACCGCGACATGGTAGAAATTCATCTGAACTTACCATCACATGGTATTTTTGTTTTAAAATAGAAAAATAGGACTAGGGAATATGTTCTTCCTTAGTCCTATCTAAAAATAAAGTCACCTCCACCTTAAAAAGCCGCAATGAACCATATCAAAAACAGTTCTACTTTTGACTTTTGTAATGTTTGGTATTCGAATTGTCCAGCACTGTCCTTTTCTGTACCATAATTGGGCATAAAAAAATAGGACTAAATCAGTGCAAACCCTTGTAGTTATTGGGTTTCTCTTAATTTAGTCCTACTATAACAGCTCCAAAACCCAAATAGATGACATCATAGTCTTCAAAATTCTCCACATGATTTGCAAGCTCTGGTCTTGCATTATCATTCTGTTCTTGTTTTGCTACATCCGTCGTATCACGATATCCGGTTGGATAATACTCCGTTGTTAGAATAGAAAAGGTATCTCCTCCTGTAACCTCTTTGATGTAATCCGCCATAATTGCCAGATTTCCTTCGGATTCTGAACCATTTAGGTTGATACTTGCAGAAGAAATTGCATCTACATTTGGATTTACTGTGATATTATCTGAACGGGTAAAGTACGCAATAAGAACTTTTGTACCTAATTCTGATTCATCAGTCACATCACTTTGTTCTGTACTCTGGGGCGCTTGTGTATCCTCTGATGTATTTTCTTCTGATGTACTCTCTACCGGTCTTGTCTGTCTCTCTGTGGTGGCATTTGAACCACATCCTGTAAGTAAAATGCTTCCTAACATAAGTGCTGCAATCACTTTTCTCATCTTCATATTTCATTCCTTCCTTTTGAGAAAAAGGGGCATCACATTTTCTGGTATCCCTTCTGTTTTCTATTTTCTTTCCATTTTTACAATTTTCTTTGTTCCAAAATCTTACTTTATGCTTCCGGTTTGAGTGGCCCATAATAGTAGGAAGATGTTGCTCCGCCATCAATCAAGAAGGTAGAGCCTGTAATGAATGCTCCTTTATCGCTCATCAAAAGCTCTGCAACATTTGCCACTTCATCTGCAGTTCCAGGTCTTCCTGCTGGACATTTCGCAAACATATTTTTGTAAAAATCTCCACGAGGTTCGTTAAATTCATCCATTGCAAGTGGTGTCACAATGATTCCGGGTGCAATGTCATTTAATCTGGCTCCTCGCTTGCCCCATTCAACAGACTGTGCCATGACACGTTTTTCATTACATCTCTTTGCCAGCTGATAAGCATGCAGGGTATCTTTGATGTTCTCTGGCTTTAAGATTTCAAGGTTTAATAATTCTTCGGTTGGCGTTGTCGCAAGTGCAAGATCTTCTTCTGTTGTAAGTTGTGGCATTCTCCAGCCGGATTGACTGGAAATGGTAACACCACAACCACCTTCTGCAATAACCTTTCCAACTTCTTCTAACAACACAGCTGTTCCATACAAATCCACCTTTAAGATTGCTTCGATTCGTGCTTGAGATGGCGATACACCTGCTCCATTCACCAACATGGTAATCTCGCCATATCCCTGAGCCTTTTTGATGAGATCCTGAATAGATTCTCTGGAAGACAAGTCCATTTCTACTGCTTCCACATCAAATCCTGCATTGTTCATGGTCTCTGCAATTGCATTTGCATTTCCTATATTTTTATCTCCCATGACAATCTTTTTTCCATAGCCCATTCTTCTGGCAATTGCCATGCTAAGCTGTCCTGCTCCTGTTACGATCATTACATCTTTCTTCATGATAAAAGCTCCTT
>CAZTGP010000156.1:0-3567 GCA_964613325.1 uncultured Roseburia sp.
CAAATATGAAACCCCAAGAAGTCAGTATTCTTGGGGTTTTTCTTTTGTACAAAACGTAGTAAAACGCTATTAAATTTGAATCGTAATACACAAACAATATACAAACAATATACAAACAATATACAAACAATATACAAGCAATATACTCATAATATACAAATAATTTGGCTGGCTTTTGTATATTGCCATTTTGGCATTTGCTCAATTTCTCGATTAATTGCGTTAGCATTGATTTTTCGTATACTATTAATTTTCTATCATTCTATTTAAAAGTATAGAATTTCTATCATTTTATTTGGAAACAGAAAATGCTCAAGGCTTGTTTGGAAGGACATGCGTCCGGTACTCCTTGGGGGAGACTCCTTTTTTCTTGTGAAAAGTCTTAGAGAAATAAAGGCTATTATCGAATCCTACAGAATTGGCAATTGCAGTGATGGATAGATTGGAATGCTCCAAGAGATAACAAGCCTGTTTGATTCGAAAATCCGTCAGATATTCTTTGGGTGAAACCTCCATTATGTTTTGAAATGAACGAAACAGATGACTTCTACTTAGACCTACATAAGAAGAAATATCTTCCACAGTAATGGGATAGGAATAGTTGGCGGATATATATTCAATTCCTTTCTGAACATAACTTGCGCTTGTGTTTTGGATAGAGCGATTGGTAGAATTATGCATGAAAAAGGCAAGCATCGTATAAAGTCGACCAGTCATCTCGACAGCGTGCTCGAATTCATTGCCACGTGCATCATATATATGAAGAATCTGTCTGTGGATTTGTTCCCCATTGGATACATTATGAATATATGGCGTGGTCTTGTGAAAATCAGTAGCCTGTAAAATTATGGAAGCATCGCTTCCAGCAAAGCCTACCCAGGCATATTCCCATGGTTCGTTTCGATCAGCACGGTAGGTGACTTCTGTATTGGGATACACAAGAAAAGAATCACCAGGGGCAAGATGAATTGCTTCGCCGTTGACAAAATAGGTCCCTTTTCCGGAGATGATATAGTGGATTAGATAATGATCACGAATACCTGGTCCCCATTGATAGTTGGCAGTACATTTTTGAAAGCCGACATTATAAACAGAAAGAGATACTAATTCTTTCTCGGTGACTTTGTACGAATTTTTATAGTTTTGATTCATAAATGATACCGGAGGCAAAAATAATTATATCTGCGCTACATTTTCCTTTCTTATATTTGGATTTTTATAGATGATTGCGAAACGTTTTAATTTCACAAGGACTATGTACTACGAGTACATAGTCAATTGAAGGATTGTGAGTTCCGTAATTAACTAATTTGGATTTTAATGCATTTAATAACGATAGTTTACATGCACACATATGCTTTGTTTATGTTGTTATTATAGCACCTGGTGGAAACCATGCAACATTTTTACATATATTTTCTACATTTAATGCTATACAAATGAATCCATGTGAGATAAACTATTGATAGTTTCAAGAAACTAAAATGAAATGACAAATTATAGATCAACTGGAAAAGGAGATAAGCTTATGGCTATTTTAGTTACTGGTGGAGCAGGATACATTGGAAGTCATACCTGCGTAGAATTGTTAGATGCAGGATATGATGTTGTAGTGCTTGATAATTTAAGCAATTCATCTGAGAAATCCTTAGAGCGTGTAAAAGCACTGACTGGAAAAGAAGTGACTTTCTATAAAGGAGATGTCTTAGACCGAGATATCTTAAATACTATTTTCAAAAATGAAACAATTGAAAGCTGTATTAATTTTGCAGGATTAAAAGCAGTTGGAGAATCTGTTGCAAAACCATGGGAATACTATAACAATAATATTGCAGGAACATTAACATTGGTAGATGTGATGAGACAGAATAATTGCAAGAATATTATTTTTTCATCTTCAGCAACTGTCTATGGAGATCCAGCGCAGATTCCAATTACTGAGGAATGTCCAAAGGGACAGTGTACCAATCCTTATGGCTGGACGAAATCTATGCTAGAGCAGATTCTTATAGATATTCAAAAAGCGGATCCAGAATGGAACGTAATTTTGCTTCGTTACTTTAATCCAATTGGAGCACATCCAAGCGGAACAATGGGAGAGAATCCAAATGGAATTCCAAACAATCTTATGCCTTATGTAACACAGGTTGCAGTCGGCAAATTAAAAGAACTTGGAGTATTTGGTAATGATTATGATACACCAGACGGAACTGGAGTTCGCGACTACATACATGTAGTAGATCTTGCAATCGGTCATGTAAAAGCTCTTAAGAAGTTTGAAGAGAATGCAGGACTTAGCATATACAACCTTGGCACAGGCCACGGATATAGTGTATTAGATATCGTGAAGAACTTTGAAAAAGCAAATGGTTTGAAAATTCCTTATGTAATCAAACCAAGAAGACCAGGCGATATCGCAACATGCTATTGTGATCCTACAAAGGCTGAAAAGGAACTTGGCTGGAAAGCTCAGTACGGTATTGAAGAGATGTGTGCTGATTCCTGGAGATGGCAGAAGAACAACCCGAATGGATACGAAGACTAAACGGTTGGTTAGCTGATCACAGAAGAGCATAAACAGAATCATGATTTTGAACAAAAGGCTTGCCAATGGCCAATGTCATTAAGTTAAGATGACATTGTGCCAATGGCAAGCTTTTTGTTTGCTGTAAAGAATAAATACGCTATTGAAAATTAATGAAATATTCAAACACTTTTACCTATTCTCTTCGGAAATAGGGGATTTGCAGTACATTTGCGAACTGATAAGTTGAGAGTTCTACAGGTGATGAACTAGGGCTGCCTGAAAGCTTACAAATTGATAGCTGAACTTTCAAACACAATAATCATGACATTTTTACAGAATGCGAAGTGTCACTGTCCCTAAAATGGAATGTCACTGTCCCTAAAGTTGGACATCTCTGTCCCTAAAGAAGAAGTTCCCTGTCCCTTATCATATGATTTTGGCAAATATTCCTGGTTGGCTGATATATGCAAAAAATCCTCATGTTTACAGGCACATATGAAGCAATTTTTTGCAAATATTCCTGATTGGTTGATATATGCAAAAAAAACCCAAGATTTTTTGCATATATCATCTAATAGAGCTATGTTGCAAAATTTTCTCTTCAAAACCAGCTTAATAAACTCTATTTTTTGCAAATAACAAGCTTATAGGAATATTTGCAAAAAGTCTAAGGTTATAATGTATGATAAGTTATCCCATATGCCAAACACAGTAAGCGCCTAATAAAAAGGCGTACTGTTATAAAATAACTTGCATCCTATCAAGTATTGAGAGGGTGCAAGCATTTCACTCTAATTATTCTTGCAAATATCTATCACTGATTGGTTCCATGGAGCCAAATCTGATAACTGATCATCTGTCCAATCTTTGGTTGGACGATGTTTCAGCAGATAGTTTAAATATTTATATACGTTGAGATCATGTGCTTTTGCCATCTCGACCATCGTGTAAACCGTTGCACTGGCAGTAGCACCATCTGGAGTATCGCTAAACAGCCAATTTTTCCGACCTACTGTAAATGGGCGAATTGCATTCTCACT
>CAZTGP010000157.1:0-3523 GCA_964613325.1 uncultured Roseburia sp.
TGAAAGCACCTACAACAAAGTGCTTTTCACACCTCCCACAATGTGCTGTCGGACATCATATAAACATAATCACTTGTTTCTCCAAGCACTTTCTTTCCAGAAGCATCTGTATAGTACGCATATATTCTGTAGTAATTATATGTTCCAGATACTGCTTTCTGATCTGTAAAGCTTGTAGATGATGTCATGGATAGGTATTGAAAAGATCCATTTCCTGTCTTTCTGTAGATAATATATCCTTTTGCATCTGGTACCTTACTCCATGTAAGCTTCACTTTTCCTGCTGCTGGTTTAGTTACCTTAACATTTTTAGGTGCAGTCAAAGTTCCTTTTGCATATACATATGTATTCGATGCCCCCAGTACTCGTTTTCCAGAACCATCTTTCACATATGGATACACCCTGTAGAAATTTTGAGCTGATCCAGAAGCTGACGAATCTGTATAGCTTGCTCCTGATGTCATATAAAGGTATTCAAACTTTCCTGTTGAATTATTCTTCTTATAGATAATATATCCATCTGCTTCTGACGTCTTTGTCCATGTAAGAGTAACTTTGCCTTTCCCTGATGATACAGCTTTCAGGTTTGTAACAGCTAGTGGTGTTCCTTTAGCATAGACATATGTATTTGACAAACCAAGTACTCTCGTCCCATCTGAAGATTTCGTATATGGATATACTCTATAGAAATTATTATCTGTTGCACTTGCCTTGGCATCTGTATAGGATGTATTTGAAGTCATGGAACAGTATTCAAATTTACCTGTGGATGAATTCTTCTTGTAAATAATGTATCCTGCTGCATTTGTTGATTTTGCCCAGGTAATTTTCACTTTTCCATAACCATTGCCTTCGGCCTTCAGGCCTGATACCGCCACCAGTTTCCACTGTGCATACAGAGTGACTATTTTTCCATTCGCTACCGATAGATACTTGAAAGAAGCCTGATTTGCATATGCTGTTCCTTTTCCATCAGCTTTCGTATTCCATCCAGCAAATGTGTATCCTGTTTTCTTGTATGCATTTGACGATAACGTATAGGTTGATCCATACTTTAATCCAGTACTATCATTCATTGTTCCGCTGGTGGATCCATTTCCATTATAATCAATAGTGTATGTTTCAAGTGTCCATTTTGCGTAAAATTTCTGATTTCCCGTACTGCCCTTTAGAATTGCCATTACTCTGTTTTGATAACTTGAATCTGTGTACCAGCCATCAAACTTGTATCCAGCTCTGGTTGGTGACTGTAATGTAATACGATCTGTTTCAATTGTATATACTGTTGGATTCTTACTATTTTGTTTTCCACCATTTAATGTGTAAGTAATGCTATACGTACGTGGTTCCCACTGTGCATATAGATATACAGTCTCATAATTTTTTGAAGTAAGATTCTTTACACTTGCTCCATCCGCATAACTGGTTCCAGTCCCATCTGCCTTCGTATTCCATCCAGCAAATGTGTATCCAATTCTCTCATAATTATTGGCAGGCAATTTATAAATTTGACCATACACTCTATCGGTTATACGTGACATTGATCCAGAGTTCGACCAATTCCCACTAAATGCAATCGTGTATTTATTGATCGACCACTTTGCATAAAATGTCAAGTCCTTACTTGTAGTTCGATAAATTTCATATGCCCAATTACTGAAATCTGCATTTGTATACCAACCTTCGAAAGTATATCCAATTCTCTCTTTTGGATCTTGTAATTGATAATTGTCCAACGAATAGGTATAGCTTGATGGATTCTCATCGCTATTCTCTCCACCATTCATAATATAGGTGATTGCGTAAGATTCACTGCCTAAACTTGTGTATGAGAATCCACTGTTTACTGCATAAGCGTATCCATAAGTTCCTTCATAACAAAAGATTTCCATAGATGAATTAGCATGATAAAATGCATTGTCACCAATTTCTTTCAAATTCCGAGTGAATTTAACGCTGGATAAGCTACTGCAAGTATTAAATGCATCATCTCCTATCGTTTCTAATGAAGATGAAAGCACTATTTTCTCTAAGTCCTTACAATTATAAAATGCTCGATATCCAATCTCCAATACAGCATCTGGAACGGTTAATTCTTTGATTTTCTTACAATTCGCAAATGCATTACTATCAATTTTTACCACACTACCTGGAATGGTCACATTGGTCATGCCTGAACAATCCTCAAATATACTTGCAGGGATCTCTGTCATTCCTTCTTCAAATTCCACCGTTGCCAGCTTTGTACATCCATAGAATGGCGAATTTGCATTAACTAATGTCTTCGGTATTTTTATGCTTGTCAATCCGGTGCAATTCCCAAAAGCACTTCCCCCAAGTGTTTCTATTTGATTTGGTAATTCTATTTTTTCCATTCCTGTACAATTATAAAATGCACTATATGCAATTTCTGTTACTGAATTCGGAATTGCTATTTCTTTGATTTTCTTACAACCTTGAAATGCCTGAATTCCTATTGTTTCCACACTATCAGGAATTGTTACGTTCGTAACTCCTTCACAATCCTCAAAAATATATGCAGGGATCTCTGTCATTCCTTCTTCAAATTCCACTGTTGCCAGCTTTGTACAGCCATAAAATGGGGAACTGGATTCTACTAATGTCTTCGGTATTTTTATGCTTGTCAACCCGGTGCAATTTCCAAATGCAGTCCCACCAAGTGTTTCTATTTGATTCGGTAATTCTATTTTTTCCATTCCTGTGCAATTATAAAATGCACTATTGGCAATTTCTGTTACTGAATTCGGAATTGCTATTTCTTTGATTTTCTTACAACCTTGAAATGCCTGAATTCCTATTGTTTCCACACCATCTGGAATAATTACGTTCGTAACTCCTTCACAATCCTGAAAAATATATGCAGGGATCTCTGTCATTCCTTCTTCAAATTCCACTGTTGCCAAATTTGTACAGCCATAGAATGGGGAACTGGATTCTACTAATGTCTTCGGTATTTTTACACTTGTTAGACTTGTACATCCTTCAAACGCACATACTCCAAGTTCTTCTAATTGGTCAGGCAGCATAATCTGTCTTAAATTAATGCAATCATAAAATGCATCTCTGCCAATCACCTTTACAGTACTTGGAAAAGATACCACTTGAATTGTCGAGTTATTTTGGAATACATCCTCTCCAATCTCTGTGACCGTATATCCATCCAGATTGCTTGGTATCGATATTACAGACGCACTCCCATTATATTTTGTTATGGTTGCTTCTGTTCCGATTATTTTATATTCGTAATCTGATTTTGCACTAACTTGTGTTCCATATACACTGCTTCCTAATTCACCGACTGGCAATGCTTCATCAGCCGTAGTCTCTGTAACCGAATCTGAACGCTTCCCGTCTCCTGTCTCATTAGCCTTGACAATCTCCGGCTGTATCTGAATTAGATATGTAATAGCCAGAAGAATTGCAAGCGCTCTTTTAATTTGTTTCTTCAAGTTATCAACCCCCATTTCAAATGGGGGTTTAATTTTGCCCCCTCCAGGGGACA
>CAZTGP010000158.1:0-3509 GCA_964613325.1 uncultured Roseburia sp.
TTAAATTTAAACGCTAAAAACGAAAATTTAGCTTACGCAGCCTAGTCTGCGTTGTCTGATCTAGAGCACCTACACTTTAGAACCCAGGCATCAACTTATGTGGGAAACGACATTAGCAAAGCTTTGAGCTAGTGGGCGTATCATGAAGCTACTGAAACTATTAGGGTGTTAGTTCTCGAATAGCAGAGGGAATGTCAAATAACTGACTACACTCGTAGAAGGACAGGGAATTTTGTTTCGGACACGGGTTCGATTCCCGTCTAGTCCATTCTAAAAGGCTTGATTGATCAGGCCTTTTTTCTTTTGTGTTGTATTTCGTGTTGCATTTTTAGAAAAATCTTAAATTCTTTCTTCGATTCTGCATTAGCTTCTTTATCAAACAAGTATCATTCTATATCAGATTTGGTTGGAGGAATAATATGGACATTCCAGATTTTTTAAAACCAGAGAATAAAGCAAAAATAAGTGAAGAGGATGCAAAGATGTGTCAACTCATTAATCAATATGAAAAAGAGATAGGAAGATGACTTAATTACAGAACCATCCACATATACCACAAAAGAATGGAACCAGATGTTGGGAGAATGCCTAGAAAAGCATATTACAATCTGGGAACTTTGGGGAGAAGAATACGATAAAGAAGCTGAATATTAATACCAGGAGCAACTATCTGCTCTTTATTTTTTAAGATTCGTTTACAGAAGAAAAGGAAATCTTTCATTTCTCGTAGTAGTTAACGATATGCAGTAGGTTTTAAACATGCTATACTTGATTTGACACTTTGAATTGACCGAGCTGGAAGCGAGGGATGCTTCTTGAACAGAGAGTCAAGAAGATGGAACTAAGAGAAATAGATTGCTTTGAATTTAGAGGAGACAATAGTTATGAGTTACCAAGAGGCAGAAAAGCAGCGAAAAATGGATAACAAGAATTTATTTAAAAGAAGTATGAAATCTGAAATGAAAAATCAGAAATTCAGTTGGAAAGAATTATTAGTTGATTTTCTTCTGTTTCTTGTAGCATCAGTTTTAACAGCGATTGTTACCACTTATGTGAGTTTTAATTCAAAATATTGTGGATTTATAATAGAGAGTATTCTAATTATAGCTTTATTTGGCATAAAACAAATCGTTGAAAAAAAATGATAAATCTTGAATTTGTGAGGATAAATACAGATGAAGCATAAAAGTAAAAGTGCAGTTTCAATAATCGGTGGTGAGGATGGTCCAACAACTATTTTTATTGCAGGCAAATCAACTAAGCAACCATTAAAAATTAGAATACGAAATACTATCCGCAAAATTAGGCGTAAAAAATTAGAAAAGACAGTAGTTGCAAATGCTCATACGCTTAAGGAAGTAGTGGAATATGCAAGGAATAGTTATGGATTAGTCGAAGTTGTACCAGATGATAGAGAATATATTGAACAACAAAGAATTATAAAAGAGGGATTGATTCTACAGTACAAACCAGAAATTTTAGGCGATATGGCGAATATATCTAAGCCAGATGCCTCAAATGAAAAATCTATTAGGGAGTATTGGGCGAAATTAGAAGCTCAAAGTGAGGTGATTGCCGAACTGCCAGATAATGTTATTTCTATGGATTTTCATTTGTACAAAATAATAATCGGTGATGATGTTCTAGAAATCGGTGTAGATTATATATGGAATATATTCGGTACTTCTTATACTGGGAACGGTAAGATAATGAAACAGTTTAAGAAAATATCTAGGGATTTGTATCTTTACTATGGTGTAGATGAAGATGATATTAAGAATAAGACAAAAAGGTATTTATCATTGGTAACAGCATTGAGTTCATAAATTCCAAGCTGTAGGAATGATAAAAAGTTGAATTAACAGAGGTATAATGATGAAAAGGTTGTATAGAATTCTTAATATTTTTTAATGGTGCTCGGTAGGTGCGTTTATTGGAAATAGTATATATAAATATTACGATTACAAAACACACCCTGATTTGTATGAGATTCAGTCTGCTCCATGGTATTTAGGAATTCAAATACAAGGGATAGTTACAGCAGTAATCATTGTGATAATTCTTATAATAATGTGGATTATCAGAAGAAAAATGAAGTAAGGTTATTCCAAATAATGAGTTGCTTTGTGTTTAGCAAATGTCGAGCTGTCGGAATGATAAAAATTTGAAGTCCCCGAGCTGCTGGAATACGAGTATCACTTGAATTGAATCATGGCCAGTCATATGTACAAAAAACTTTGCCCCCTGCCCCGGCAAAATCCGAAAACGCAGGCATCGCCCATCCTGGTGCAACAGGGTAGTTTTTATGTTCGCTTGTTATTCTTGTCTATGTAGGCAAGCAATGCAATGAGAAACGTTCCAGCAGTAAATAATAATGTCAAGATATTAGATTTGTCGATTTTGTATAGTATTTTATGGATAAAAATGTACGAAGAATCGCTACAACTGCTAAGCTTGTGATGTATATGAAAAAATTGACCTTCTACATCACATTTTCCAGAAAAAAAGCAATGAATATTATATTATGTAAACCAACCTGTGATGTATATGAAAAAACTGCGCAACCACCTCACAGAAATAGGGTAATTCTGTGAGGAGGAGAAACAATTATTTTGTATACCTCACACAAAAGGCTTTTTTGGATGAAATATGATCCATTTTCACACTGATTTGTGATGTAATAGTAAAGTTTTTTCAAATACCTCACAAAACATGGCAAATGGGGACAGGGAATTTTGCGATTGGGGACAGGTATGTTCTCTTTTCCGCTCAAAAAATGATTAGTGAGAGCATCAACAGTCAATAATTCGACAGCCGCATTTTACAACCACGAAGAATATACGTATGAAATACGCATAAAAGAAATTGACAAATACACATATTATTTGAGCATGAAGGCAGAACGCGAGGAAATAAACTTTTCTAGATTATTGCAAGAAGCGTTGGCAGAAAGATTGAAGGTTAGAAATTAAGAGTATTCATTCGAGTGCTTGCAATTGAATATTGTAATGATTTTTCAAAAAGGGAGCTAGATATAAGTATCGGTACACAGTGACATTTATATGTGGCTCCTTTTATTTTGAAAAAAGAGGAATAGTGAAGAATTACCATAAGGCAGAAAGGGATCACATGGATGTTCTGTATTTATTACAGTCGAATATTTCATTCTGCACAGAGATAGTGAGGTATCAGCACAGAGATAGCGGAAGTAGAAGTTGTCTTCATAAATGATCTGTAGCATAATTGAATTGTATTTTGCAGTATAGAATGAGACAAGAGGGTGAAGATAAATGTTGGATGTTGAAATTGCAAAGAAAAATGAAATAACAGAAGCAATTAATTTTGGAGCATTTTATCTTGCTTCTATTGAGAAAGATGATAAATTGTATCATTACACTTCAAAGGTGGGACTGGAAGGAATTCTAAAATCACAGGCACTTTGGGCTACAGATTATAGATACCTAAATGATAAAAAAGAATTTTCATTAGTAAGGACGTTGGTTCCGATA
>CAZTGP010000159.1:0-3447 GCA_964613325.1 uncultured Roseburia sp.
TGTATTTGATAACTTTTGTTGAAATCAAGTATAATATTTATATCACTGAACTTCTTGTTATTCAGCATTTTACCTAACTTAAATTTGTATATTTTCAAGCAAATTAAAAGAAGGTACTGTATAAATCATTCTGATGCATTATGCCGCAGATTGTTTTATACAGTACCTTCTTGTGTTATCATAAACTTGTCACTTTACTAATAAGAAAGCAGCAGGAACCTCTCCTCCTAAAGTTTGGTTCCTGCCGCATGCTCAAGTCTGTGTTTAACCACAGCACTCACATGCTTATGATAACCTTTAATACTGATTTTGACAATCCTATTTCTCAGGATTCTTACGATAAAACAATAAATCATCTTCAATTCCACCAGCTGACCTGCTCCTGTGGTCACTCTGCATGCATGACAATTCATGGATACTATGACCGAAGCATTAAATCTGGTGTTGATTCTGTCCGTCTCCATATCTGCCGGGTAAAGTGCTGTCATTGCCATAAAACGCATGCGCTTCTTCCTATATTTATTGTGCCTTATTCTCAGGTATCTTTTCCTGATCAGGCCGCTATCATTTCCCGTTATGAAGACTCTGGTGATTATTCTGAAATCATGAATAAAACTCCGTCCATTGATGAGAACTGTATTCATTCTATTATTCGCAGATATCTGCTTCACTGGCTGCAGCGAACCCTTTCTGCGTTTCTTTCCGTCTCACCTTCCTTCTCTTTTGTCCAACTCTGCTTTTCACATTTTAGCCGCCAGTTCATGCAGGTAAAAAGAACTCCAAATATTCTTTATCTAACACCCACATAACCTTACACGACTTCACAAACAGAACCTCTTATACTGAAAACAGTTCAAAAATACATCAAGTCAGAACAAGGAGGATTCTATTATGACACATGAACAAGCACATGAAATTGCTTTAATGCGGTATTCCATCATTGCACCGCTTATTTCGGGAATTCAGGATGATTTTTCTTCCCATGAAGCTTTCTTTCGAGACGCCTCGGCCAGAGGTGTTACCGCCACTGATGGCACTACCAAGCACTTCGCTCCATCTTCAATGAAAAGATGGTACAACAACTATAAACGCGGTGGCTTTGATGCGCTCATTCCTTTATCAAGAGCTGATTTAGGAAAGCCACGAAAAATCGATGATGAGCTTCAGGAACAGATTAGGTATCTGAAAACCAACTATCCAAGAATGTCTGCCGCCGCTATTTATCGCCAGCTTAATGATAATGGCAGTATCCGCCCAGATGATCTTTCCGAATCCACTGTGAACAGGTATCTGCACACTTTAGCGGTCGAATTGAAAACAACGACCAACCTGGATATGCGTCGTTATGAACGTCCTCACATCAATGAAGTATGGTGTGGCGACAGCAGTGTTGGTCCTTATTTAAAAACATCAGATGGAAAGAAGCACAAAGTCTTCATCATTGCACTGATTGATGATGCCAGCCGTTTTATTGTTGGTATTGATGTGTTCTTTAATGATAACTTTGTAAATCTGATGTCTGTTATGAAATCAGCGGTCGCCAAGTATGGGCGTCCACAAATGTTCAATTTTGATAATGGATCTTCTTATCGTAACAAGCAGATGGAGCTTCTTGCTGCAAGACTTGGTTCAGTCATCCATTACGATCAGCCTTATACGCCTACTCAAAAAGCCAAAATTGAGAGATGGTTTCGCACAATGAAAGATCAATGGATGGCTTCTCTTGACATACGTGATTTTCATTCCCTTGACGAGTTACGTGGAAATCTTCTTGCCTATGTGAACAAATATAACCAGTCTGTCCATTCCTCTTTAAAAGGCAAGACTCCACAGGACCGATTCTTCTCAGAACCTGACCGTATTCGCCGACTTTCTGACGAAGAGATTGAACACGACTTTTTACTTGAAATTGAACGTCGTGTCTCTGCCGACTGTGTCATCTCCATCGACCAGGTTGAATATGAAGTCAACTGTCGATTTGCAAGACAGCGTATCCGCTTGCGTTATTCTCCGGATATGGCAGATATCTTCATTGTTGAATCGGATGGATCACTCACACCTATCCATCTCCTCAACAAGCAGGAGAATGCTTTGATAAAACGTGAAAAAATATATTTATGTAGAGGTGAAGAATAATGGATTATACTGTACGTTATGGTCTGGAATTCAATCCATTTTTAAAGAATTCCAAAGATGTGCTGATTGATACCGGCGAATACAGGGAAACTGTTTTTCGTCTAGACTATCTTGTTAAGACAAAAGGATTCGGACTGCTTACCGGGAGTCCAGGAAAAGGAAAGACCACTGCTGTCCGTAGCTGGGCTTCCGGCCTCAATCCATCCTTATATAAAGTTGTCTACTCCAGCTTTTCCACTCTGACTTCTAATGATTTCTATCGAAATTTAGTAATAGAGTTCGGTGCCCAGCCAGCATTCAGAAAGCCTGATAACTTTCGTATTATTCAAAACGAGATAACCCGATTAGCTGTTGAGAAACGCAAGACTCCTGTTATTATCATTGATGAAGCGAATTACATCAATAATGCCATCTTAAATGATTTGAAGATTCTTTTTAATTTCGAAATGGATTCCAAAGATCGTGCTGCGGTGCTGCTTACAGGTCTTCCAACTTTGAATGCGACACTTAAGCTTGGAATTCATGAACCTCTGCGTCAAAGAATCGTGATGAATTACGAAATTGGTGGTCTCTCAAAAGAAGAAGGACGATCCTATATCTTTGAAAAGCTCAAAGGTGCCGGGTGCAGTCAGTCTGTATTTGAAGACAATGCTGTCGAAGCCATTCTCAATGCTGCTGATGGAACTCCACGAATAATCAACAAACTTTGTAATGCCAGTCTCTTAATCGGTGACAGTAAAAAAGCAGAAACCATTACATCTGATATCGTTATGCAGGCCGTTAATGACAGCGAGCTTTAAGGAGGTACCTTCATGAATCTTAAATTTAATTGTTCCTATAAAGATGACAATAAAACATCTCGTTGGAAGGGGAACATAAAACTGATCAGCTGCGGCGTTCCATATGAATTGGAAGTCTCGGCCAGACAAAGCAGATTTCATATCATCTGTGGAAAGCACCAGAATGGAAACTACCTCTGCATACCGAACTGGAACATTGGCACAGAGCTGTCTGGGTTCAGTGATTACTTCTGGAACACAGAACGGCTTACTACGTATTATCCAGAGTTATCCATGGTTGATGTAATCAGTATTACTACCGCATTGGTAAAGTTAAGTGAATATATATCTGTTCAGGAAGAAGCGAGGTAACTCGCTTTTTTCTGTGTTTCATTTAATCTGACGAATTCCATATCTGTTCAATTAACTTGCAGAATCAAGTGCTGCTAAAATGAATAAATCATCAATTAGGTAGCTGTTTCTAGATAAAATAAAGTGAATGACGTTGGTGCTTCTAATTTGCAGGGCAACA
>CAZTGP010000160.1:0-3404 GCA_964613325.1 uncultured Roseburia sp.
GAATTTTACATTATGAAATTTATGATTCAGATAGACGTAATCACATTATCCATCTAACGGATGAGGGAAAATATTCTTCAAAAGAAGGATGAGGAAAATACATATAAAGATTTGTTTTATGAGATAAAGAAGGAATTGTATGAATCTGAAAAGGAAGCTTTTCCAAAAGAGCTAAAAGAACTTGTTTTATAAAAGTAAATTAGAATATTGCAATAATAGATCAGGGTAACATGGTCCTGATCTTTTTTTGTGTCACAAAACAATATGTAGTACTACATAGAGATTAGAAAAACTTAAATCTCATTTAAGTTTTGCCCATTCCTTTAATAATCCGCTAAGGAAAAGTATCCCGAGTTAATTTATGATAATTCTTGTAAACAGCGCGCGAAACGTTTGCAAACAAGTACAAATTAGTCAAAGGAGAGAAACATGGCAGAGAAAAACTTGATTAAGATTTATGTGGATGCAAACTCAGCAAAGAGAGTCGATATCATTATCAAGAATTATACGAATTTTATAGGGATTGTGGATGGGTATGTAGATGGGCTCCGTTATATGATCGAATGTGAAAAAGAAAGCAATGCACATCAGCAAAACGGAGATCTTGGAGTAAGGATACAGGGCGGAGGAGCTATCAGTGATCCCACCGCCAAAAAGGCAATCAGAAATGTAATGACCAGGGATGCTCTTATCAACTGCGATTTTTCAGGAGATGTTCTGGAAGGTGTGGACCGGGCAGAGGAATTTATAAGAAATGCTTACCTACTTCGCGATATGAGAAAAGATTATGAGCTTTTCAAGCATCAGTTGTCAATTCTTGGAAAAGAGAAGGAATGCTTTGAGAAGTTCCTGCTTCGAGAAAAAACATTGGAAGATATTGCAGAGGAACATGGGATTACCTATGAGTCAGCTCAACAGAAAATTCAGAGGATCAAATTAAAAGTAAAAAGACAGGTCATCAGCTTCATGGAGGGAAAGGGAGGTATCGCGTAATGGAAGATAAGAGATGTTATACAGTAAAAGAGGTACAGGCAATATTAGGAATCAGTAGACCGACAGTATATGATTTATTAAAACAAAATGAATTTAGATGGATCCGGATTGGAACAAATTATCGTATCTCCAAGAAAAGCTTCGATGAATGGCTGGACAAGGCATCTGAAAATGAATCGTTTACCTTCTAAATGAAATGTGGGTCAACGTGGTATAGTTTGGGCATAAGAACCATTTACGCATGGTAGAAAACAGGAGGAAGCAGGCAATGAGTATTATGGAAGAAAATATGGACATCCAGACAAAATTAGAAAAGTACAGGTCAACAAAAGATCCGAGCTGAAAAATACTATGTCAGTACCGGAGATGCGAAGACTCCTCGGAGTCAAAAAGACGGAAAGCTACTGGCTTGTGCATCGGAATTTCTTTGAAACAAAAATCATTGATGGAAAAATGAGAGTGGATATTGAGAGTTTTGAAAAGTGGTATGCAAATCAGGTGAAGCATAAAAAAGTCACCGGAGAAAAACCAGGAACGGAGCTTTTGAAGACATCATATTCCTTTCAGGATGCGGCAAATCTTTTGAGCATCAATGCAGCTACTTTATATGGGATTTGGAAAGAAGAGAATCTGCCGACGATTACGGTTGATTTCGCAAAACGGATTCCTATAGATGTATTTGAAAGCTGGTATGAGGGTCAGATCAGGTATGAAAAAGTTGATAAGTTTCTGACGCTGACGGAGTTAGAAGAAGATTACATAGCTTTGGATGACGCGGCGAAACTAATTGGAGTGACAAGAGAGAAGCTTTCGATGATTACAAGAACGAGCAGATTCAAGGATGATTTTGAGATTAGGGTGTATGAAAATAGGAAATGGATATCAAAGAAGAGCTTTCAGCAGTTTTTGAATGCCCAGAGTGTGTATAAGGTGAAAAATACAGCAGAAAGCGGGTTGCCGGTAAACGGGACTGTGGTTGAGACAAAAGCATATATTTCAAGACAAGAAGCAGCAGCTCTTGCAGGAGTAACATCAGTTACGATAACGAAGTGGATTCAGTTGGATAGATTTCCATGTGTAGGAGCTGGCAGGGTACTTCGCATTAACCGTGAAGAGTTTTTGGCATGGCTGAAGGAATATCGGGAAGGAGGCGAGTGATGTGGCATTCATCCGAAAAAAAGGAAAAAAGTATAGCGTCGTATATAAAATAAAGGGAGAAGATGGAAAGGTTCATCAGAAGTCAGAAAGCTTTGATACCCGCAAAGAAGCGGATACCAGGAAGAAAGAGATTGAGTATAAAACGGCAATTGGCAAATTTGAGGTGTCGAAGTGTACAAGGCTGGATGAGTTACTAGAGGAATATATCAGGATTTATGGTCGTGATAAATGGGGAGTATCTACGTATGGCGGAAATATCAGTGTGATCAATAACTATATTATTCCAACGATTGGTAAAACCGATCTGAATAAGATTGATACCCATTTCTTAGAAAAATATTATCAGAAATTGTTGGATATGCCGGCAGTCAGCAGTTCCAGAAATCAAAGCTCAGATAAAAAGATTTCAACAGCTACAGTCAATGAGATTCATAAGATATTGAGAAGCTGTTTTAGACAGGCAAAGAAATGGAACATGATGGAGAAAAATCCGGCAGAAGATGCTACAGTGCCTAAACATAAGAAAGAGAAAAGAGAAATCTGGACAGCTGATATGCTGATGCAGGCAATAAATGCATGCGATAACAAATGGCTGATGGTTGCCTTTCATTTGAGTTTCACGGCCACGCTTCGTTTAGGTGAATTACTGGGATTAACTTGGGATTGTGTAGATATATCAGAAGATGCTATCAAGGAGAATCGCTCTTATATTATGATCAACAAACAGGTAGAACGTGTATCAAAAAAAGCGGTAGAGGAACTGAATTCAAAGGAGGTTATCTTGGTTTTTCCAACAACTAAGAAAAATAACACGACTGTTAGAGTGCTTAAGACACCAAAGACGGAGACCAGTAACCGAAAAGTATATATTCCGAAGTCGGTTGCTCTTTGCTTGATTGAACATAAAAAAGAGCAGGATGAGGTCATAGAAGCTCTTGGGTCAGAATACCAGAATTACAATCTGGTAATGGCGACAACCTTTGGACAGCCTCTCGGGGAGTGCTATCTGAGAGATAAGATGCAGAAGATTATTGATGAGCAGGGACTTCCGGATGTGGTATTTCATAGCATCAGGCACACCAGCGTTACGTACAAGTTGAAACTGAGTGGCGGAGACATCAAGGCAGTTCAGGGAGATTCCGGACATGCGCAGGCCGACATGGTAACAGAAGTATATGGTCATATCATTGATGAAGATCGTAGAAAGAATGCAGAGCTGATGGAGAATGCTTTTTATAGTGGAGATAACATGA
>CAZTGP010000161.1:0-3384 GCA_964613325.1 uncultured Roseburia sp.
ATTAATATACTCATTAAATTTGGAATAAAACCAATTACTCCGTGTCCACTGTATGGGGTACATTATAAAGTTGGATATTTTGCAAATATTCTTGTAAGCTCATTATTTACAAAAAATAGTTCTTATTAAGCTCGTTTTGAAAAGGAATTTTTGCAAAATAGCTCTAATCGCTCATATATGCAAAAAATTTTAGGATTTTTTTGCATATATCATCATACAGGAATATTTGCAAAATATCACTTCATATCCGACCCAAAATATGGAGATTTTTTGCCTATATCGGGTTTCTAGGAATATTTGCAAAATAATTTATGATAAGGGACAGAGGCTTCCAACTTTAGGGACAGAGGCACTTCCATTTATCCCATAGACGCCCCACCTCACGCCTATCTTTTAGCCTCAAAGTTCATCTCCCTGACTACTTCCAAACTGTCTCAAAGCTCATAATCTAAAACAAATTCCATGTAATCAATCAGATTAATAAGAAGGTCAAACTATTAAATTATGTCAACAAATAATCACCATCCACGTAAAACGCATGATTCATCGGTCCACTTCCTTTGCCAAGATCAAGCATTGCTTCAAGAGCACCCGAAACATAATCCTTTGCATATCTAACTGCATTCTCCATATTTTCTCCCTTTGCAAGGTTTGATGCAATTGCACTAGATAAGGTGCATCCCGTTCCATGCGTATTTGGATTATCAATTTTTCTCCCATTGAACCATCTCACGCCCTCTGATGTATAAAGAAGATCATTTGCCGAATTAATCTGATGTCCGCCTTTTAATAAAACATCGCAGCCAAATGCGTTATGAAGCTTCTTAGCTGCAATAATCATATCTTCTTCTCCGTGAATTTCCATACCTGTCAACACTTCAGCTTCTGGAATATTCGGAGTTATCAAACTTGCCTTTGGTAATAACTCTTTCTCCAAAACTTCAATTGCTTCCTCATTCAGTAATCTTGATCCACTTGTTGCAACCATCACAGGATCCACAACTACATTCTTCAATTGATATTGCTCAAGGCAATCCGCAATCACATGAATCAGTGTATCAGAAGCCACCATCCCCACTTTCACCGCATCTGGTCGAATATCTATAATAACTGCTTCAAGCTGTTTTCTGAGAAAATCCGGAGGCACTTCCATAATTCCATATACACCAACAGTATTCTGAGCAGTAATTGCTGTAATTGCGCTCATTGCGTACACCCCATTTACAGTCATAGTCTTAATATCGGCCTGGATACCTGCGCCACCGCTAGAATCACTGGCGGCAATTGTCAAAGCTGTCTTCATAGCTTATTATTCTCCTTCTATTCCACATATCATTTTATCCAATATATTTTGAAATTTGATCTCTATTATTGTTTTTAGCTCTTACCTTGTCTTTATTTCTCACATTATCTTTATCATTTATATCCTCTTTAGCTCTTAGATCTTCTTTCCCCTTAAATCATCTACAACTCATAGTTCGTCTTCGAGTCTTATGATTTTTCCAACTCCTAGATTTTCCTAAGCTCCTATATCCCTTTAATCATTTTATTATATTTTGATTTAATATATCTTGTACACAATTATGCTTGTACATAATCTATAAATTCACATCATTCTTTCATGATCTGTGATATCAAATTCACGGAAAAAGATTTTGCATAATAATCTGCTAGCATTTGAATCTCTGCCTGATCGCTTTCACTCTCTTTATCATATACACCTAACACCTGAAATCCAGCTTTCTTTGCTGTACGAATTGCAAATAGAGAATCCTCTATTACAAGAGTAGTCTCAGGTATCGTCCCCATTTGTTGTTGTGCTTGTACATAAATATCTGGTTCATTCTTTCCGGCACCAACTTCTTCACATGTTAAAACTCTTTGAAAATACATAGAGATATGCATACGTTCAAAAGCTGCAAGTATGGACTCTTTCGCTGTAGAAGTTGCAACAACCATAGGAATATTCTGTTTATGTAACCAGCAAAGTACATCTTCCATTTCTGGCTTCATTTGTACGTCATTCTTATAATACTCAAACACAGTCTCTTTAATTCCCGCTAGAATTTCATCGATTTCCAATTCTGGTAGATATTGTTCTTGCAGATAAAATGCTCCCTCATACAATGTCATTTCAAACATTTTTCGTCCTAGATTCTCTTCTGCCTTTCTATGATGTTTCTGTAAATACCACACTGGGACATTGTCCCAAAGTTCCATGGAATCCAAGATCACTCCATCCACATCGAAAATCATTCCATTTATCATATATTAACGTTCCTTACCTCTTATATTATTTTGTTCTTATGAATAATCCAGTATGAATTACATTAAGTGTCCAGCGAAGTGCAAATCATGTATTCCGGAATACCGATTTCCAATAAAACGGATTTATGATTTCAGCACACAAGAATATTCAGTTCCCACTTCTTGTTTTTACTTCTTATTCTTACTTCTTGTTCTTAGTTCTAGTTCTTACTTCTCGTTCTTACTTCTTATTCTTACTTCTTATTCTCTTTCATTCTTACCTCTAATTTTTTCCAATTGCAAGTGATGTTCTACTTAATTCAACATAATGTATCAAACATATTCCTAATAGCATACCTTTGCTTTTACAAATATCATATATTGGTGCCAATCAGATTGTTTCCATTATCTGCTCTTTCAAATCCCTCGTCGCTTCTACAATATCAGGCTTTGCGAAAATTGCACTGATCACTGCAACGCCTACAATTCCACTGCCTCGCAATTCCATTATATTGTCCCTTGTGATCCCCCCAATTGCAATAACTGGGATATGAACTGCATTGCAAATATCTTTAAGCATAGACTTGCTCACTTCTGTGGCATCATCCTTTGAGCTTGTAGGGAAAACTGCTCCTACTCCAAGGTAGTCAGCTCCATTCTTCTCAGCAAGAAGTGCTTGTTCCACATTGGAAGCAGATACGCCAATAATCTTATCTGCTCCAAGCTTCTTTCGAACGCTCCCAGCTTCCATATCACTTTGTCCAACATGAACTCCATCCGCATCAATCTCCAATGCAATATCAACATTATCATTAATTACAAATGGTACATCATATTTATTACATATAGATTTAATTTTTATTGCTTCCTGTTTAAAATTCTCTATATCTAGTTGTTTCTCACGAAGCTGAATAAAGGTTGCTCCCCCTTTGATTGCTTTCTCCACCTGGCTATATAGAGATTCATCTCCCAACCAGCTTCGATCTGTTACTGCATAAAGCAATAAATCTTCTTTCTTACATTTCATTTTGTAACCTCTTTTCAAAAATATCTTAATTTGGTGAATTAAACTTACATAAAGTAACATTACCTGTCCGCTTAATTAAAGCCATGAATTTGTTCTTTATCATTTCTGTG
>CAZTGP010000162.1:0-3363 GCA_964613325.1 uncultured Roseburia sp.
TTCATTAGGACTATGATATTGATACAATATAACGATGAACACGGCAAAAGTGAAAAAGGGTGTGCATTTGCACACCCTTTGAAAATACTGATAAATCTGCTATTTCTTTTCAAATCAGATCCTATTGCTTCTATATTTAATAATCATTTTGAAAGGGCGTTCCATTCAATAGCAAAATATAGTCTTTTGTGTTATGATAAACATAAAAAGGAGGTATATCACTATGTCTGAAAATATTCCAACAAAACCAGACAGACAATTAGTTTCCGGTCTCGCATGGCACTATGACGAAGAAATAAATGAATGGGTAATTGCAAATGCACCTATGCCATTACAGCCCATTATCATTGCTGACCAATATCTGAGTTTGCCATTGAAACATTTAAAAAAAGCTCCATTCATTACAGTCGTTGAAATATCGGAACAGACAAGCATTCGTGTAAAAAATTTATTTTCACTGTCCAACCTCAAAAACGAAGCTATTTCAGAACAACGTCTAACAAACGGCAACGTCAAATTAGGGTTACCTTTATATGAAGAAGATATGACAGTTTTAATCGAATGTGAACAATAATTTATTAAAAGAGGAGAAACATAACTTATGGTTAAAAAATATCTAATCACATATTTTTATTATATCACTGGTGTAACATTTGGATTTGATAATATTTTCTTCAATGAAAAACCGGGAGAAGATGTTTTCACAAAAGACAGTATCATACAAATACAGGAAAATATTCTAAAGCTTAATCCGAATTTCAGTGCTGCAAGAGTTATGAATATCATTCCGTTGCATGACGAAACACCTGTATAAAAAATTCATTAGGATGAATGATGCACCATTTATGGTAAGGCATTCATCCTATTTCCATCTTCCGTGCTTCGGTGGACTTAAAATGAACAGAATTCCACAAATAGTAAAAAATCCTATTGTGATTGGTACAATATTTAGTATAATCACAACTGCTAATGCAATTAGTATTGCCACAATAATTAATAAAATTAACATATTTATGCTCCTTTTCTCTATATAAGGGATCTATAATGTTTTTGTGCCTCACGCTCAAGATTATCTGCTTCCCTTAGCAAATCATTACGTCTGTAACCGCTGGTAGCATTTGCCTCCCTTTTTAAATCGTCTACATTTTTCATCATTTTACGATAAATTTCCATATTCATCTGATAATCAGCTTGATCTAGCTGTATTTCTCGATGACGCTCTTCGTACCACCTGTCTGCAGAAGATTTCTTTTTCTCTTTCCATTTTGGTGTCTGAGCCGACAGCGGTGCTGTCCGATATCCTTTATACCTCTTACTATTTATCACATTTTGCTTTTTCTTTTTGGATGAACGAGTAAGTGGTACTATAA
Source organism: uncultured Roseburia sp. (assembly GCA_964613325.1). Lineage (GTDB taxonomy): Bacteria > Bacillota > Clostridia > Lachnospirales > Lachnospiraceae > Roseburia. The sequence continues at coordinate 1,371 of CAZTGP010000162.1, forward strand.
TCAAAATAGCCAATCCAAAGAATCCGAGAACCCCTTCGTCAGATGTCGAACCACAAAATACTATCAAACAAATGCACACCAATATACATACCCAATAAATCTTTTTTAACATACTCTTCATACAAACCCTCTCCCAAAATCCTCATATTACTTTGCTTGCAAAGTTTTCTCATACCAGAAATCATTCCATAAATAACCTAATTGTACTATAGACATTAAATACTTTATAAAAGTAAAAATGACCATTCCTTTGAAGTCAACCAAATCATTTCGGCCACGTCCTCTGCTGTATTAATCCGATAATCCATAAAATAGAAGTTACCCTTCTGCCACTTGTGTGACAAAAGGGAATTTGTGGATTAGTACGTAGTAGGAATGCTGTTGTTCTGCATATCCTTGTCGTTACCGATACAGACATGGTCAAACGTCATGGCACCAATGCTGTCCAAATTTTGATAACGGGTGGAATCACTGGCAACCCAGACAGAAGCATCTTCTTCAAACGCATCATATTGAATGTCTGCCGTAGTATCAATTGGAATCCAGCGGTCATAATCATTAGCATATACAATGACGATTGCATGTCGTGCATTGCTCATATTCAGAGCAGGAATGCCTTGTGCACGGCACATAATAGCAATGACTTGTGTAAAGTCTTCACAGACACCGACACGTGTATTGCTGATGTGATATTTGCCAGAGTAATCATTATAGTGAAAGCATCTACCATTGTGACCTTTGGCAACAATCCATCGGTCATACGCCATGTTGTCGATGACATAATTGTAAAATGTCTCGATTTTTCTGGCATCGGACCAGTCAGGTTCAACCAGTTCATCAGACTTTGCAAGCCAATAAGCCGTATCCGTAGTCTCGCTGCTGTTTGCAGGAACAATAGGATAGTAGATTGGGTCAGTGTAGACAGCATCTTTCTCGGTGATGCCTGCTTTGTCAAGCAGTTCCTGAATATTCGTTCTGGTGTCTACGACACGAATGGCTGCGTCTGTATCCTGAATGTTCACAGCATAGAGTACATCATTTTCTTTGAAGACACCCATAGAGAGAATCTGTTTGTTAGAGAACAGTACAACGACATCACCAAGACCGTTCGGACAGTCTTTGTAGCCAGAGATGATGTAATCGCCGTTTGCATCAGCAGTCAGTTCATACGTTCCAGAGGCAAGGTCAACATAGGCAGCTTCAGCTTTGATATACTCATCTGTGTTGTTGTACACGCGGATTTTCACGCTGTCAGCATCCAGAACCGTAAGTTCAAATCCGTAGTCTGCTTCCGATGTGGTGATGACTTTAGAACTAAGGCTGGCACCAACGGCAGCACAGTCGTTAAAGTTCATGATGACATGAGAGTCGTCGTATTTAATAAGCAGATTAGGACTGATGTCATGTGTCTTAGACGATTCTCTCCAGTTGGCAGCAGGTGCCTCATGTTCTGGTGTAACAGGTGCATCACCAGTATCTGCATCAGGTACGACTTCAGGTTCTGCAACCTGTTCAGGTGCCTGTACTTCTGGTGCAGCCGCTTCAGGCACAGTCTGTTCGATGACAGGCTGATTCTGATATCTGGCTGCTTCAGTCTTGTAAGACTGATATTTGTACATGACAAAGCCGATAATAAAGCCGACAACGAACATGAGGACGATGTTGCGAAGCATCTCAAGGCGTCTTGCCCTGCGGGACATCTGTGCAGAGTGTTTACGAATTCTGTCACAGTCTTCAGCTAGTGCGTAATAATCAGGTCCTGGACGGTCATCGAACCCATAATTGTTGTTAAATGTATTCATAATCAATCTCCTTTATTTCAAATAACATGTGATAGAGACGAAGTTCCCTATCTATTCTCGCGATAGGACATAGCAAAGCTATGTCTTAGATAAATGATAAATACGCCAGAAATTTGACCAGCCAAGAAAGTAAAATACGCGAAACAGAGCGATTATGCTTTTGCTTACGTTTGGCTTTTTGACAAGTGTTG
>CAZTGP010000163.1:0-3314 GCA_964613325.1 uncultured Roseburia sp.
TCAGCTTGTAAAAAGCAATATTACAACCAAAGATGCAGTCATTCACTATGGGATGTATCCAAATAAGGCAGGATTAATCTGCTGTCCCTTCCACAATGACAAGCATCCGAGTATGAAGGTGGATAAGCGGTATTACTGCTTTGCTTGTGGGGCTTCTGGTGACGCAATTGATTTTGTAAAGGAATACTTTGGCTTATCTGTAAAGGATGCCGCTTGTAAGCTGGCAGAGGACTTTGGACTGACTACGGATGAGATAGGTGTTCCATCTATCCATCCATCTAATTCAAAAGCTGTAGCTGCAAGAGCAACCGAAGAAAGAAACGATAACATAGAGGAATACCCAATAACGGGAATTACCAAAGCCTTTCGCACTGTGGCAGATTATGCACATATCCTAAAAGAATGGAAGGTGCAATATGCACCAAAACACATGGATGAGGAATGGGATAAGCATTTTGAGGAAGTTCTGGTCAACTTGACCAGAAGTGAATATCTAATGGATGGTTTGCTGTTTGGAAGCAGAGAAGAATGCAAGGAATTTTACAAATTATCGGTAAAGGAGGTGGAGCGCATTGGAAAAAGAGTTACTGAAATTGAAGCGTGCAGAAATTCGAGAAACACTCATATTAAACGATAACGGCAAGGTTATGAGATGCGTTATGAATGTGATTACAATATTAGAAAATGATCCAGAACTGGAAGGCGGATTCCGAAAGAATCTTCTCACGGATCGAGTAGATGTAGTGAAAAGTATGCATTGGAATTCTAAAACACATTGCTTTGCAGATGATGATTTACATCAGCTGGCGTTGATTATGGAAGAGTATGGAATATTAAACAGTAATCAGCAAGTAGACAGTGCGGTACGAATTGTTGCAGCTGAACGTGAATTTCATCCCATTTGGGACAAGCTGAATACTTTGGTCTGGGATAAGACACCGAGAGTGGCAAAGGCATTACATCATTTTCTTGGATGTGAGGAAAATGAACTAGTCTATGAATCCTTGAAGATATTTATGTTAGGCGCGGTGAAACGAATCTTTCATCCAGGCTGTAAATTTGAAACAATGCTTTGCCTGGTAGGGAAGCAAGGGGATGGGAAGTCTACGTTTTTTCGATTGCTTGCGCTCAATGACGAGTGGTTTTCGGATGATCTGAGAAGATTGGATGATGAGAATATAGCGCGTAAGTTAAGTGGTCATTGGATTATTGAAATGGCAGAGATGGTAGCTACTGCAAGTGCAAGATATATAGAAGAAAATAAGGCATTCATCAGCAGACAAAAGGACAATTATAAAGTGCCTTATGAGAAATATGCCAAAGATGTGCCACGCCAGTGTGTCTTTGCGGGAACTTCCAATAAAAAGGGATTTCTGCCTTTTGATAGAACTGGTAATCGAAGATTTATTCCTATCGAAACACATGTGGTTCCTGCCGAGGTACATATCTTAGAGAATGAAGCGGAAAGCAGAGCCTATATGGAGCAAATGTGGGCAGAGATTATGGATATTTATCGAAGTGGTGATTATAGCCTGATGCTGCCAAAACATTTAGAGGAACAGCTTACAAGCCAGAGAGATTTCTTTATGGCAGAAGATACGGATGTAGGGATAATTCAGGCATTTCTTGATAATTACTCTGCGGATTACGTCTGCACGATGCTGATATATCAGGAAGCATTAGACTATGTGGGGAAGCCTGATAGAAGAATGGTGAATGAAATCAATGACATTATGAATAACAGTATTGTTGGATGGAAACAAAAAGTTGGTGCCACCAGACGATTTGATAAATATGGTATTCAAAAGTATTGGTATCGAGAGGAATCTGTAAACAAGGAGTTCGTTACTGTTCCAGAGCAGATGGAAATTCCATTCGACAAGTAGAAAAAGATGAGTCAGTTTACAGTGTGGTTTTAACTTCGTTTACAAGAGTGTTTACAGCGGAAGCCTTATATAATCTAGCTTTATAGTAAATGTAAACCATGTAAACGAAATATAAGTAAAGTAATAGAAACTAATAAATAACAGTAGATATAAGAAAATAAAAAGTCTTTTGAGGGTCGTTTACCTTTCTCGTTTACAAGAAAGGTTTCCACCCTACCAGGCTTACAGAGGAAGGAGAAAATGAATGTATAAAACAATAGAACGTGCAACAGATATGCCACTTGCAGTAGATGTTGATAAATTAGCAGCCATGCTTTCCTGCGGTCATGTAACTGCAAGGAAGATTGGCGAATATGCAAATGCAAGAATTGTAATCGGAAGAAGAGTGTTATATTCCGTTGATAAGGTTAGAGATTATTTAAATAATATTGCAGATTAGAAAAAATAATATCCTGAAATCATGAAGTAATTGTGCTATACTATTTTCACACGAAACAAGCCAAATCATTCTGATTTCAAGGAAAGGAGTGCCTATTAGGAAAGGAATGATTAGATGGCAAGATACGATAGCAAAGGAAGAAAGCTTCACACAGGCGAAAGTGAAGAAATTGAAAGAGGTTCATACAAATACCGTTACATAGATCCAAGAAGCGGAAAACGTAATACGATTTATGCACAAGATTTGGCGGATTTGCGTAAGAAGGAAAAGGAAGTCACAAAGGATTTAGATGATGCGGTGCTGACAGATGCGTCAGCTAAGAAACTCACAGTGAACGCGTTATTTGACAATTATATGAATACAACAGAGCTGGCACCATCTACCCGCAGTAATTATGAACGAATGTGGCAGAATCAAGTGGCTGATAAGATTGGAAATATCAAGGTAGTGCAGCTACGCAGTTCCCATATCAAGTCACTTTATGCGACCATGTCGAGAGCGGGATATTCACATAATACCATTAAGATTGTGCACACACTTTTGTATCCAGCACTTGAGCTTGCAGTGGACGATGATATGATTCGCAAAAATCCAGCTAGGAACTGTCTTTCTAAGGATTATGGCACCGAAGTAAAAGAGAAGGAAATATTATCACAGGAACAGCAGGAGAAGCTGATTTCCTTTATGGAACAGAGCAATATCTATAATGTATATGTGCCGATGTTTACCATCTTTTTGGAAACAGCACTTCGGTGTGGAGAATTGATTGGCCTGAATTGGGAAGCTGTGAATCTGAAAGAGAACAGCATTACCATTGACCATCAGTTAATCTACAAGAATTATGGGGATGGAGCAAAGTTTCATATATCAAGTCCAAAGACAAAAGCAGGAAACAGAACAATCCCATTATCCCAGAAAGCGCAAAAAGCATTTGTGAAGCAAAAGGAATATAATTTCATGCTTGGGAGAAGATGTGAGGATGAGATTGA
>CAZTGP010000164.1:0-3308 GCA_964613325.1 uncultured Roseburia sp.
AAGGAGATAAAAAGCATGAATCAAGCGACTGAAACAAAGGTGAAAGAGACAAATCAGAAGTATCTATCTAAATTGGTTGGGAAAAAGCTTCCAGATAAGATGGAAAAACAATTAGAAGAGTTGGATTGGAATTATTTGAATTTAATTCATGGCAAGAATCAAGAAAGAGGTTCATTTGCACCTTTAGGAGCAATGGAATTAACAGAGATTGAGTCTCGTAAAGAGGAATTTAAGGAAGAGGGTCTAAAAGCAATTCGTGCTACCAAAGTGGGAGCGATTTTGTTAGCTGGCGGACAGGGAACTCGTCTTGGGTTTGATAAAGCTAAGGGAATGTTTAACATCGGAGTGAACAAGGAACTGTACATTTTCGAGCAACTCATTGCAAATCTAATGAAGGTAACCGATGAGGCAAAGGCTTGGGTTCCACTTTATATTATGACAAGTGAGAAGAATGATGCTCAGACGAGAGAGTTCTTTGCAGAGCATAACTATTTTGGATACAACAGAGACTACATTAAGTTCTTCGTGCAGGCAATGGCACCGGCAGTTGATTTTGATGGAAACTTCTTAATCGAGGCTGAGGATTCTTTGGCTCTTTCTCCAAACGGAAATGGCGGATGGTTCACATCTTTCCTGCGCTCAGGATTAGATGCTGATATGAAAGCAAAAGGAATCGAGTGGATGAATGTATTCGCTGTAGATAATGTGTTACAGCAGATTGCAGACCCTGTATTTGTGGGTGCAACGATTCTTTCAGGTCGTGTCAGTGGCTCGAAAGTGGTTCGTAAAGCAGATCCTTATGAGAGAGTTGGAGCAATGTGTTTAGAAGATGGTAAACCATCAATTGTTGAATATTATGAATTGACAGAAGATATGGCAGAAGCAAAAGATGAGAATGGCTCTTTACTATATGGATTTGGAGTAATCCTTAACTACATCTTCCGTGTAGATAAGCTTCTTGCAATCGCTGATGCAAAGCTTCCAGTTCATGTGGTAGAGAAAAAGGTTCCTTATATCAATGAAGCTGGCGAGTATATCAAACCAACAGAGCCAAATGCGTATAAATTCGAGGAGCTTATTCTGGATATGGTATACATGATGGATGATTGTCTCCCATTCGAAGTAGATCGCGAGAAAGAATTCGCACCAGTGAAGAACGCTACAGGGGTCGATTCTGTAGATACCGCCCGTGCACTTCTACAGAAGAACGGAATTGAAATCTAAATTTAATTTTCAATACTACTATTTGTACGATTATCTATACGAAGGGATTTAGTCTAGCTATATGAGAACAGGCAGGTTGAAGAGAAACGGGATACGATTGACGGGATTTGCAGTGCTATTTGCTTTCCTAATTGTGTTAGTTTCTAAGGCAATGACAACTGCAGATAATACAGATATTGCGAATATTCGTGGATTCTATCAGGAACCAAAGGATAGTTTGGATGTGGTACTGATGGGACCAAGTGAATTATATGCAGATTATGCGCCTACCTTGGCATGGCAGGAGTATGGTTATACTTCATATGACTTTTCGATTGGAGGGATACAGGGGAATCTGTATCCTTCTGTTCTTATCGAAGCGTTGAAGAGACAGAATCCAAAGCTTGTTGTATTTAATATCAGTGGTTTCTATTGGGGAGACTGGGCCTTCGATGATGAGGCTGCAATGCATAAATGGATTGATCATATGCCGTGGTCTATCAATAAAATAGAGACTATTAAGGTACAAGTCCCAAAGAATAAACAGGCACAATACTTTTTCAAGCTGATGAAATACCATGGAAATTGGAAGAACCCAAAGGAGTGTATGGAAGCAACCGCAGTGAATGCGGTGATGGGAGTGAAAGGATATAGTAATCTGAAAGGTATTTGCACGAAGACTGTCTCTACTGCTGGTTCGGCAGTGAAGGAAACGGCAATGGAATATGAGTTTTCTGATAGGGCAAAAAAGTATTTCAAGGAATTACTAGAGTGCTGTAAAGAACAGAATGTTGAGAATGCGCTGTTCATTGCGTTTCCACACCAAATGCCAACAGATCATCCAGAAGTTCTTACAGAAATGGAAGATATGGTTCGTGAATATGGTTATGATTTCATGAATCTAGACAAAGGCTATGATTCAATTGGAATAGAAGATGAGACTGACTTCTCAGACGGGGAGCATCTAAATGTATATGGTATGGAAAAGTTTACCCATTATTTGGGCGGCTATATCAATGAAAATTATTCTGTGCGATCATCCCACTCAGATAAAATAACATCTCGCTGGAATAAATGTGCAGACACAACCAATGACATCTTAAACCAATGCAAAGAAGACTATGGAAATGGCATACGTAGAGGCTACTATGAATTCTCTGTCTATCGAAAGCCAAGAATCCAATAGGGACACATGAAATCTAACTTGGGACGGGGTTTTCTTTGTTTCGGGACGGAGTATTTTCGGTTTCGGGACAGGGACTTTCATGAAAAAGAATATTATTTCAAAGAGCAGAGTTGCAATGTCATAATGATGTTGCAGCTCTTTTTAATAAAAAAATTCCCACAGAACAAGAGAAGAAGCTATAATACTCTATAGACAACAGTTTGTGTTATGAGAATGGGTGAGGACTACAAGATGAAGATAAAGAAAAATACCTATATAGAAAATTACCTGATAGAGAATGAAAAAATAACCAGGAATGCTATGTTTTTTCTAAAAATGTTGAAGCTAGTTCATGATATGGAAGAGGGTTCCAAAATAATAATGGATCAAATCTTAACAGCAGAGTGTATTGTTGAAAATGATGAAAAGCTGGTGGAACTTAGAATCGTAAAGCCAGAGCCTGAACTGGAGAAAAATCCGGAAACAGATTGGGAGATAAATTCACAGGCAAATATGGAAACGCAAGCAGAACACAATTTTATTGAGATTGATATTTTCTTGGAGGAAGAGAAAGTAGAATTTAAGCATAGCTTTGATATGAGAAAATGCGAACCAGTAGATTTGGCAGAGGTGTTTGAGATGGTATCGAAGCATGTAAGAGAAGAGGCGAATGAGTGATGGAAGTCTATTCCACCAGCTCTCATGACGCCCTTCCGCTGTACTTAGTTGCTTGAAATGCCAGCCTTAGAATGACTCCTTATTCCTCGGAGCCTTCTTCCACAATCTCCTCCAGGACGCGGATGAGATCGTGGATGGTATTTAGCTGTACGTCTCGTTCTAGAATGATGTTCTTTAATTCCACTGACAATGTTTCGAATTTATCCCGCACTTCGGGAGCTACATAGGATGCCATTTTTCATCACCTCGGGGATAGTGTGCC
>CAZTGP010000165.1:0-3307 GCA_964613325.1 uncultured Roseburia sp.
TCTAATTCTATTTCTGCAAGCGCAGCCTGCTCAATGATTCGTGCACAGGCTCTTTTAAGACTGGAAGATGGTGCGAGAACCGAAGAAGATTTTAAGGAAGTCATAAAGCAGTGGGATCACTTAGATGATAACCGGGAACGAAAAGAACGCTATCACGAAATAGGTAGGGAAATGAACCGGTTAACAGAGGATGCTCCAAAAGACCCGCTGGTAATTCCCTACCCCATCCATCACACCTACTGGCGGCAGATGATGAAAGGTGATTTTCTGGATGTAATATTTGACTGTCCCTTTGAAATGCATGAATTTCTTACGGATGAGGATTATTCCAAGATTATTTATGACTTGAAGGACAGTTACAAAGAGCTTATCTATTATCTGTATATCCGAGATTACAGCACTCTTTTTATTGGAAATCTGTTGGGGCAGACTGACCGCAATATCAGAGGTGTGCGAAGTACCATCTTAAGTCAGATAACCAAAAAGGTAATTGCGGTGCTTTTAGAACGACAGGAATTTGATATTCCTCTATGGACAACAGAACGGGAATTTATGAAAAAGCACAAGGAGAAAATACCTGACATACAAAGAAAAGCCAAAAAAGAAAAGGAAAAGATTATCCGTGAAATCGGTGTACTGGCAAGAAAGGTATTAAAGCAGTACCAGAAAAACATGACAAATCATACCAACTGCTAATCTATTACAGAAAAGCCACAGATTAGAAATAAAGTAATTACATTTCCCTTTATCTGTGTTATTATAGTAATAGTTTTGAATTTTATTCAATTACTTTTATATAGAAACGAGGAAGTATATGATGAATTTATTTGCTAACTCCAGTTCAAACTGGGTGAAATATGATAAATACGAATGGAAAAAGGCAGACAATGGAACTCTCTATATCACTCCTTCGCAGGATGCAAAGCCATCTCTTTACAATCCGGTTAAAAAATATCAGGATATGGTTCTGGCTGCCATTAACATAGGCACTCTTGCCATGAAAGAGGAATCGGAAGAATCCCTTAAAGCTTCTATTATGGATTTTGCCTGTAATTATGGTTTATTGGGACTTATGACTACATTACCTACCACACCGGAGTTTATTACATATGAAGCAGTATATTTACCAAAGAACCATTTTATCAAGAACGAAAGTCTTAGCACAGAAAAGTATCTGTCCTACTTCTTTCCTTTTGACAGCATTGATTTTGTAAAGCATGGTGTTGAATCTTCATGGAGTACCGACAGTGCGGAAATGATTGCACTGCTTATGGCTATGCGAAACAAGCCACAGGCAGTTCTTATGAGTTTCCAAAAAGAATATGCAGAACGCTACGACTGGCTTGTAACAGTATTTCGGGACTGGGCATTTACCTTTTTCTCAAGTTTTCTGTATTATCAGGATTATGACCGGTTGGATGAAAACGAAAGAAATCTGTACCGACAGGGAATGGCTGTATTTGGCGGTATTGCACCGACCTACCACATAGAACTGCTGGACAAGCCTACTATTGTATGGGAATTTCACTCGTTACTGCTTGGTATTCAGATGATGTTTTCATTTATGCTTACTGATGATAACTCTACCTTGAAAGTATGCAAACACTGTGGCAGTGCCTTTGTGGCAACCAGAAGCAATATGGAATTCTGCTCTCCTCAATGCAAGAACCAGTATAATGTCTATAAAAGCAGGGTAAAGAAAAAGGAGGATTAAGTCTATGAATAACTCAAATATCATTATGTACACAACCGAAGACGGACTGACCAAGATAGAGACGACTTTTGAAGATGATACAGTATGGCTGTCACTTGACCAGATGGCTGAACTTTTTCAACGAGATAGAAGTGTTATCGGAAAGCATGTCCGCAACATTTTCAAAGAGGGAGAATTAAACAAAGATTCAGTTTGGGCAAAATTTGCCTACACTGCCGCAGACGGTAAAATCTACAATGTAGATTACTATAACCTTGATGTCATTATCTCTGTTGGTTACCGTGTGAAATCCCACCGTGGAACACAATTTCGTATCTGGGCTATGGGCATCTTAAAGGAATATATGAAAAAAGGATTTGCTCTGGATGATGATCGATTAAAACGATTGGGTGGCGGCAATTACTTTGATGAACTGCTTGCCCGTATCAGGGATATCCGTTCTTCTGAAAAAGTATTTTGGAGAAAGGTGTTAGAAATCTATGCGACCAGTATCGACTATGATCCTCATGCTGAAGCCTCTGTCCTGTTTTTCAAACAGGTACAGAACAAAATGCACTGGGCAGCCCACAAACACACTGCAGCTGAAGTAATCTATCAGCGTGCCGATGCTGAAAAAGAGAATATGGGACTTACTTCATGGAGTGGTGACAACATCCACCGGTCTGATGTGGAAGTTGCCAAAAACTATCTCACGGAAGCAGAACTGGATGCCCTAAACAAAATCGTTACTGCATACCTTGACATCGCCGAAGTCCATGCTCTTAATCAGGAGCCTATGTATATGAAAGACTGGCTGGAAACCATTGACGATTACCTGAAAATGACCAGAAGAGATATCCTTACCACCAGCGGTCATGTCAGCCATAAACAGGCTATCGAAAAGGCTCATGCTGAATACGATAAGTATAAAAACCGACTTGAAGATAACCTTTCTCCGGTGGAGAAGGATTTTATTGCTAGTATTGGTGCTTTAGAACAAATTGCAGATTCCAATATAAGGGAATAACCTGATTCATCTCTCTTCCAACGGGAAAGTTCCCTATATGATGATAAAGAAATAAAGGTGGTTCTTCCCATAATTTGGGGCAAACCACCTTGTTTATTCTCTGTTGCAACCTAAAAGTTGTACTTTCTAATCATTCAAAAAATAGTACAGATTTTTCCCAAAGTCATGCCATATATCTGTCCATATATCAAAAGTTGTACACACAAAAATAATAAGCAAAATTACAGCAATTGCTATTCCAATCTTCTTTTTCAAATCCGATGCTTTTTTCCCATACACAACAATTAGTTCATTAAGCTTTGCAAGCTCTAAGGCAAGAGTCCTTTCCTCACTCTGTCCTTCTATAATCTCTATTTTTTTCCCAAGCAAATCACTTACATCTACACCTAATACCTCTGCCAACTGTATCAACAATTCTGCATCGGGTACAGAAAGACCTTTTTCCCATTTCGATATTGTTTGTCTAACAACATTCAAACGAGTCGCTAACTGTTCTTGAGAAAATCCTTTTTCTTTTCTCATTGTTTTTAAATTTTCACTGAACATATTATGTTCCTCCTTGCTTTTGTTAGTCGAATCATACCAAG
>CAZTGP010000166.1:0-3225 GCA_964613325.1 uncultured Roseburia sp.
TTGTCAGCAGCCCGTTTCACGGTCTGCGTGTAGTTCCTTGTAAACTGACCTAAAGAGAAATGATTACTATAACAAGTTTATTAACGGCAGGTGGATGTGAGCCGCAGTTAGAAGTACATATAAATGGTTCTTTGAATGTTGGAATTGCTCCAGAAAAAATTATTGAAACATTTATCCAGTGTATCCCTTATACAGGATTTCCGAAGGTATTAAATGCTATTTTTGTGGCAAAAAAGATTTTTGCAGAACGAGGGATAACCTTTGCAAAATAGTTTATATACAGATTTGTGAAAGTTGGCTATTAGTCTAATAAAATAAGCAGCGGTCTGTAATAAGGAAAATACAGAACACTGCTTATTTTAGAGACAAGTCTTACGCCATGTTGACAGTTGAAGAAATGAAGGCAGTAGATATTAGAACTGTAGACAGAGATACACTGGTTGATATCAGGGATGGATTGTTATATTGGGATTATAATGATAGCATCAAAGCATCAAATAAAATCTTAGTTTAATCGCTCAACAGCGCATAACAAAATGAAGGCAGCTCTTTTATGGACAGCCTTTTAAAATATTTTTTGAAAAACGGTGTAAGATTCGAATCAAAAATTCGTGTATATAAGTGAAAGGAGGTATTACTCATATGGCCATAGATGATAACAAAATTGTTCAACTGTATTTTGATAGGGATGAAAATGCTGTAAATGCAACAGCTGAAAAGTATGGTAACTATTGTAATTCAATTGCGATAAATATATTAGGAAATAAAGAAGATGCCGAAGAATGTGTGAGCGATACATACTTTAAGACATGGAATTCTATTCCACCGAATAGACCATCAGTGCTTAAATCATTCCTTGGTAAGATTACGAGAAATGTAGCCTTTGACTTGTATAAGAAAATGAATGCAGAAAAAAGAGGAAAAGGAAATTTGGCATTAGTATTGGATGAACTTGGTGATTGTGTATCTGGAGGTTGCGAGCCAGAACAAGAATACAGTAGAAAAGAATGTGCTGATGCAATTAATTCTTTTTTAGGAACATTGAGTGATGAAAAGTGTGCTTTCTTTGTTCGTAGATACTGGTATGCTGAAACAATTACTAATATTGCTAAAAGATATGGAAAGAGTGAAAACTATGTCTCTGTTTCTCTAAATCGCATTCGCAAAAAATTACACGATTACCTTATAGAAAGGGGATTTGAATTATGAGAAAAGAAGATTTATTTGAAAATATTAATGAAATCGATGAAAAATATATCAAAATAGCAGATACTTATAATCCAAAGAAAAAATCAACTATATGGATTAAATGTATGTCTGTTGCGGCTTGTTTAGTTGCCATAGTGGGAATAGGAGCTTCCGTAAAAATAGCTAATATGAATCAAGAGCCTTCAATAACAGTTGCTGACGATAGTAATGCAGTAGAAGAGAGTAATGAAGAGCAGGCTATTCCGTCAATCGATCAAGAAAGATTTATTGCAATTGATACATTGTTGGCTTCTGCTGATGATTCTCAGACTAAGGAACTGGCAAAGAAAGTATGTACGATTCAGGTTGATAAGTATGTGGCATTATATGAAGCGGTTGCATCCGTTGACAGCGAACAGTTGAAAGAATCAATTGGGAAAGCGATTGAACCTAACGATGAAACATATTATGTGTCGGGACATAATGACCTACAATATATTATTAAGAAAACTGCTGGAACGTATCTGTTATGGGAATTTAAGTATTTTGAATGCGATGAATATCCATATAAGGATGTTCTAGAATTAATATATGATGTTCATAGCGAACAGGATATAAAAGAGATTTGTTCAGAACCTTCAAATGTAGATAATTCAAATGAAGGAGAGGCATTACAACAAGAGATAGGAAATCTTACGATTAAAAATTCTGATAGTATTTTGTCAATTTATAAAATATTGAGTTCTCTTACATGCTATGGTCCTGGGAATTGGGATAAAATTAATTATGGTCAAAATGACGCAGGTATGTTGAATGCAGTAAGAATGGGTAGATACCTGACTCTTACTATTGAAAACGGATGCAGGATTGACGGTTTGAAATATACTGCTGTTTCAGGTATGTTTTATGAATATGATGGTGTTGCTTATAATATATTAAGTGATGAAGATGCAAATACAGTTAATCAAATTTTACAAATAGATGTTTATTAGGTATTGAGAATACCGACAGTAGCAATGAATAAAAAACAAAGGCTTCTAGTGAGCAGTCTTCATCTGATTAATTTAGAAATGTATAAAGCGTTAAAATGAAATTATTGAGCTTTATGTTTTTTCATGGGGTGTTCAAAAGTGAACACCCCTTATTTCATATTTTGAACACCCCGTGTTCATCGTTGAATTGTATCAATATCTAAGGGGGAATGAAGTTGTATGGGCATCCGGGAGTGGAGACACTTTAGATTGATTTTGTTCGTGGTTTGGAATATAATATTTAAGTGTAGATTAGTTTCACTTTCGGTTTCTTTGGAGGTCTAACATGGAGTATTTATCAATTAAGCAAACATCAGAAAAATGGGGTATTTCTGTCAGAAGAATACAGATACTGTGTTCTGAAGACCGTATTCCTGGTGCTACCAAGATTGGATCATATTGGGCTATCCCGGCTGATGCAGAAAAGCCAGAAGACCAAAGAATCAGAAGTGGAAAGTATATAAAAGAAAAAGAGTAGTTTGAAGAAAAATGGAGTGGTGATATATGTCAGACGAAAAAATGCACGCTGGTGAAATATTTGGAATACCATTTACCAGTGGAGCACCGCAAGTTATATTTGATGATACATTGGATATTAATAATCTTTCTGGAATCAACATTAATATATCTGAAACTGTTAAAGAGCATAAGCAATTGGGTTATACAACGGATATTGGGACATTAAAATTTATATTGAATAAAAGAACTATTCGTAGTTCGAGTTTGAATAATGCAAAGCTTAATGATCGAATGGAAAAAATGAGGAAAGGCGTAGAGCGATTTGCCGGAAGCAGATTTGTTACGTGTTTTACGCATATGGAATGTGAATGCATTCCGTTTTGGGCCTATTACGGGGGAAATGATAAAACAAGAAAAGTTCAGTTGGTGTTTGACAATTTTACAAGTAGGTTTGATGAATTATTTTATTTAGACTATTTGCTTAAAGATGATACTAAAGTGTTTTTTAACTCTGACGAATATAATCGTACCATAAATCAAAATGGAG
>CAZTGP010000167.1:0-3209 GCA_964613325.1 uncultured Roseburia sp.
TTTTGATTTTCCCAGCAGTCTCTTCTACATTTACATTGTATGGTGGATCACTTACTACCAGATTGGCACGTTTCCCATCCATCAGTCTTTCATATGTTTCTGGCAGAATGGAATCCCCACAGATTACTCTGTGACTTCCAAGCAACCAGATGTCACCTGTTTTAGCAACACACGGTTTTGCTAATTCTGCATCCACATCAAAGTCATCTTCTGTGATTTTCTTATCGTGTACGGAATTAAACAGCTGCTCTATCTCTGGCGGTTCGAAGCCTGTAACATCCACATCAAAATCGGAATTCTGTAAATCCTTAATCAGGTCTGCCAAGAGTTCCTTATTCCATTCGCCCGTGATTTTATTCAGGGCAATGTTAAGTGCCTTCTCTTTGGTCTTATCCACCTGAACCATGATACATTCCACTTCTTCGTATCCCATATCAGATAGAACCGTAAGCCTCTGATGTCCACCAATGATGGTCATATCCGTATTGATTATGATAGGTTCGACATAACCAAATTCCTGAATGCTGTTCTTTATCTTTTCATATTCCTTATCCCCCGGCTTTAACTTTTTTCTTGGGTTGTAGTCGGCTGGGATAAGGTCTTTAATCTTGTAACTGGCAAATTCCATTTTCTTCATCCTCCCAAAATCTCTGTTTGATATAACATTCATGGCTGCAATACTTCCTGTTCTTATTCCCATAGGAAATGAACTTCTTATGACAACGATTACAGGTCAGTTCATAACAGGCATCCTTACCACGATTTATTGCTTCGGGGTGTGCCTTCCACCATTCCCTTCTGCATTTATCTGAGCAGAACTTCTTGGGTCTTCCTGTTTTGGATTTCACTACATCTCCACCACAGTAAAGACAGGCATCTCCTGATTCCATTTTCATTTTGATGTTCTTGGTCAGTGCGGATGCGTAACCTGTGAGGTTATGTGACTTGCAATAATTTCTTACAATATCACGGGAGAGACCAACCACTGTTCCAATGGATTTATAGCCGACTCCTTTCATACGCAGTTCCACAATCTGACTAGCTTGTGCATCTGTCATCCTTTCATCACTCTCCTTTGATGCGCATTAAAAAAAGGTCTAAAAAACAGCTTTTAAAACTGCTTTTTGACCTTTAAAAATGTCGTAATATTAAATTATCTGGCAAAACCGAACCCTTGCTTTTGCCTAATGATATACACATTCTGCGAAAAATATATCATCCCCGTACTATCCCCCCTGTTTAATTCTGCGAAAATTCACACGAAGGGGGCCATCGGTCTTTTAGGATTCAGATTGTGGAGATTTGAATACCCCCACCCTCTGCCGTCAGAACCGATATGTTGGGTTGTTATCTTCGTTCCATGTCTTTTTATCATGACAAGGCTTGCAAAGACTCTGCCAGTTGTTTTCATCCCAAAAGAGAACGGGATCACCACGATGTGGCTTGATGTGGTCGACAACAGTTGCCTCCACAAGTCTTCCCTGTTCCTGGCACCGCACACACAAAGGGTGTGTTCTTAAGTACCTCTTCCTAGCCTTCTGCCATCTGCTGTTGTACCCACGCTTACCACTGCTTGCTCTGTCCCCACGATGTTCTGCTTCATGTTCCGTGCAGTAATAACTGCCATAGGGAACAAGCCTTGGACACCCAGGGTGCTTGCACGGTATGTCTGGTCTCATCGGCATAGCACCAACCTCCCTTCTATGTATCGTGGTGGTGTGAAAGGATTGGAAAGCCACCCACCACGAGGCATAAAGAAAAGGGGGCATTTCTGCTCCCTTCCACTTTGTCCAAGTTTATACTATCACACAATGAAATTCCGTTACAGTGCAAATGTAGTGCAAAGTCAGTGCAAATTTGTATACCTTAAACCAACAAGGTATGTTATAATCGGTTTGTACCATTCTTGCGGTTATCCGCACCCTGGAGTATTCGCTCCACATTTTCCATTATTGCAATACACAACACATAGGAGGTTTTCATGTTTACCAAGAAAGAAATTGAATCATTAGACAGGCACTACTTTAATATCAGATTTGCAGGAGGCTATTGTGTGGTATTGCAATCTAAAAATACCAAACACATCTGGTCTATCCACCACGAAGAAATAGGGAAAATAAGACACTGTATTATCTACCACAAACACAATGACTCTGATTCTTATCACATTCAGGGGAATGCTCGTAATATGGAATGTGCTATTACAAAGATTAAAGATCACGATGATTTCCAACTAAATGGCCGAAAGAAAAAGGCAGCTAATTTCTAGCCACCTTAACAAAATCTTATTCTTCTATCATTAAATCCTCATAAGCAAATGGTGGAATATCATATAGATTTCCAAACTGCTGATATAGGATTGTCGATGCTTTTACTAATCCCTTTGTTGTTGAAATGACAGGTAGTGTAATATTTAACTTTTCACATGCATTCTTCACTCTTGCATCCGGGACACAACAGAACTCGCCTGGAATATTCTTATAAATCCCCTGACAGCGTAATTCTCTCAGTATCAAAAGAATCTTCATGCTCATCCTTTTATTTCCTACTCCCAGACCACTAATATTTCTCATATACTCGATAAAAGAATAATAGTCTTTCTGCCTATCAGATTCAGAAAGCACCGACAGAATATCCTTCCAATGTCGTGCCAATACAACAACACTGTCATAGATATCTATCCTAAAGCTGATTTTTACCCTTGATTCAATCCCTACACAATAATCTGATAGTCCAATCGCAGCCTTACCACGATTCTTTTTCTGCTTTTCCACAAAAGATTCATCTAGCCATTGCTCTGGTGTATCAAGCTGACAATGTTTCAGATATGCTACGAAGTAAGCTGCATTCTCCCATCTTCCTGATCTGGACCATGCAACTGCCAGAACGAATAATAAAAACATATCCCTGTCATTCTTTAAATCCAAACACATCTGATTCCCGTCTGAAAATGTGAAATGGAAATCAGATACCCACCCAACATACTCATTTTTCTCATTCAGATTTATGTAAGGCAGGATTCCTTTATTTTCTATCACTTTTCTCTTTAGTGTTTCGACCTTGTCATTCATTGCTTGATTCATCCCCTTTTTATGTCTGATACTAATATATCATTTACAAAGAAAATCATCAATTGTATTCGGCATATGCTCCTATCTGAATCTGCAATGCAACTGTAACTGCATCCATTATCAGATTATCTGTTATCT
>CAZTGP010000168.1:0-3204 GCA_964613325.1 uncultured Roseburia sp.
GAATCCCTGCAAATGTGGTTATTACCCAGACCGAACGCGATGTACTTGCACGGAACATGATATTCGCAGGTACATGGGGAAAATTAGTGCCCCTATGTGGGATCGATTTGATTTATGTGTGAAGACAGATGAAATTCGATTTTCTGATTTGCAGGATTGTAAGGAAATATGTGAAGAAAATCAGTTATCTCAAGAATTTAGTGCAGATAAAAAACGTAATGAATCATTGAGAGTATTCCATACAGATAAAATTTGTCATGAATTGACTACTACATATATGAAGCAGCAGGTGGAAAAGGCCAGACAGATACAGCAGAAGCGATTTGCAGGTAGAAAAATCAACTTTAATTCCGAAATGAACACAAGGGATATTAAGAAATTCTGTCAGTTAAATGACCAATGCAATAAAATTATGGAGGAGAGCTTTGATAAACTAAAGTTGACTGCCAGAGGCTTTCATAAGATTTTAAAGACAGCGAGAACTATTGCGGATTTAGAAGGAAGCGAGCAGATTGCGTTGACACATCTTTCTGAAGCCATAGGATATCGTAGTTGCGACACAGGGATACATTTTTAGATAATGGACAGACATAAAAAGAGGAGAAGAGATGGACAGGTACAGAGGAGAGAATAATGGAGAAAAAAGATGAATTTTACTGGTATTGGCTGTGCAATATAAGGGGTGTTGGCAAT
The DNA here is from genome assembly GCA_964613325.1 of uncultured Roseburia sp. Lineage (GTDB taxonomy): Bacteria > Bacillota > Clostridia > Lachnospirales > Lachnospiraceae > Roseburia. The sequence goes on from CAZTGP010000168.1 coordinate 694, forward strand.
GCAGCCATTCGTAATCTTTTGAAAATGTTTCAGACACCTAAGGAGATATATGATGCAAGTAAAGATTTAATGGATAAAGTGAGTGGATTAAGTAATGAGCAGATGGAACTTATGCAGGAAATGAAGAAAAGTTCCAGAATCTATGAGGATTTTTTGCAGTTGGAGGAGAGAAACATACATTTTACGCATCCGGGGAAAGATGATTATCCTGCTCAATTATATGAAATATTTGATGCACCATATGCATTATATTATAAGGGAAGATTGCCAGATCAAAACCGTCCAGTTGTATCCATTGTGGGAGCTAGGGGCTGCACAGATTATGGAAGAACGGTGGCAACACAGTTTGCCAGAGAATTTGCCACAATGGGAATTCAAGTAGTCAGTGGCATGGCTATGGGGATTGATGCTGCAGGACACTGGGGCGCATTACAGGGAGACGGATATACATTGGCAGTATTAGGCTGTGGGGCAGATGTTTGTTATCCAAGAGTGAATATTGATTTGTATACTCGTATTTTAGAGAATGGAGGAATCCTTTCGGAATATCCACCGGGAACTCCGCCCATGGCAGGCCAGTTTCCCATGAGAAATCGAATTATTAGTGGTCTTTCTGATGTGGTGGTTGTCATTGAGGCGAGAAAAAAGAGTGGTTCTTTAATTACAGTGGATCAGGCGTTGGAACAGAACAAAGATATTATGGCTGTTCCGGGGCGAATCGGAGATCCCTTAAGTGAAGGATGCAACCGATTGATTCAAATGGGAGCCCAGGTGATTCTTACTCCAAAAGATATTTTGTCAAATGGGAAAATTGCCGAATTGTGTAACGGATTATCCGCATTTGCAAAGGAAAAAGCTGAGAAAAATTCAGAGTCAGATTTTTATGGAAATACGAACAAAATAATTTTTACAAACCAATCGGGGCTTGCAAGTAAAAAAAATATGTTGTATAGTTGTCTCAATTTGTATCCAAAGAGTATGAATACTATTATAGAAGAAACAGGAATGACGATACCGGAAGTGAGCGCATTGCTACTGGAAATGGAATTAGAGGGGTCTATCAAGGAAGTGTCGAAAAACTGTTATAGTCGGATACAGCTTTAAAAGACGAGAGGAAAGAATATTTATGGCAAAATATTTAGTTATAGTGGAATCACCTGCAAAGGTTAAGACAATTAAGAAGTTTCTTGGAGCCAATTATGAGGTAATGGCGTCCCAAGGACATGTCAGAGACCTTCCAAAAAGTCAGATGGGTATTGATATAGAGCATGATTATGAACCAAAGTATATTACAATTCGTGGTAAAGGAGACCTTTTAGCTGCACTTCGTAAGGAAGTCAAGAAGGCAGATAAAGTATATCTCGCAACCGATCCCGATCGTGAGGGAGAAGCAATTTCCTGGCATTTGGCACAGGCATTAAAGCTGGAAGAAAAGGATATTTATCGAATTACATTTAACGAAATTACAAAAAATGCAGTTAAGGCTTCATTAAAGGACGCAAGAAAAATTGATATGAATCTTGTGGATGCACAGCAGTCAAGACGAGTATTAGATCGTATTGTTGGATATAGTATCAGTCCAATTTTATGGGCTAAGATTAAGCGAGGGTTAAGCGCAGGACGAGTACAGTCAGTAGCGCTTCGTATTATTTGCGATAGGGAAGATGAAATCAATGCATTTATACCAGAAGAATACTGGACAATGGAAGCAAGCTTTCAAGTAAAGGGCGAGAAGAAGCCATTGGTTGCTAAGTTCTATGGCGACAAAAATGGTAAGATAGATATTAAGACACAGGAGCAGATGCAGGAAATTCTTGAAGCAGTGAAAAAGGGAAAGCCATCTGTTGATAGTGTAAAGAAGAGTGAGAAGACAAAGAAATCTCCACTTCCATTTACAACCAGTACATTGCAGCAGGAAGCTTCAAAAACCTTGAACTTTGCAACGCAGAAAACCATGAGAATCGCTCAGCAGTTATATGAAGGCGTTGATGTTGCAGGGCGTGGTTCAATCGGTATTATTACCTACTTGAGAACAGATTCTACTCGTGTTGCCGATGAAGCACAACAGGCAGCAGCGGAATATATTACTGAGAATTATGGCGAAAAATATTTGTCAGAAATTCATGGCAAGAAGAAAGAAGATAAGAAGATTCAGGATGCCCATGAGGCAATTCGTCCAACAGATATTACATTATCACCAACAGTGATTAAAGAATCTCTTTCTAGAGATCAGTTCCGATTATATCAGTTGATTTGGAAGAGATTTACTGCAAGTCAGATGGCACCAGCTTTGTATGAGACTACATCTGTGAAGATCGCAACAGGAGATTATCGTTTTACTGTAGCAGCTTCTAAGGTTTTATTTGATGGATTTATGTCTGTATATAAGAGCGATGATGATAAAGAGGAGGCAAATGCACTGGTAAAGGGCATTGATGAAAAGTCTGTATTGAAGTTGGAAGATGTGGCTGGAACACAGCATTTCACACAGCCACCAGCACATTATACAGA
>CAZTGP010000169.1:0-3166 GCA_964613325.1 uncultured Roseburia sp.
ATTTCTCTCCGCTTACCACTTACAGGAGCGATAAATACATGCAACTTTTCAAATATACCAATACCAGATATCAAAAAGACAGTAAAAGAAGTTGTCCTTTGTAGATTCAAAGAAGCCGCTGTTAGAACAGTACTTGCTGAAATTCATGCAATCACAAAATTCTCTGAGTTTTTAGCAGAATACTTCACTGATGTCATATCACTTTTACAGATAGACCGAGAACTAATCGAAGCTTATCTTACCTACATCTACACAGATGGCGACAGAAAAATGAGTTATCGCACCGAATTGATGCATCTAAAGGCAGTGCTTCACACAGCAGGAAAAATCCTAGAAGAGCCCAGTCTTGCACATGTATTTTTATCGACAGATTTTGACAGACAGATTTTAGGAGTCTTTCATTTTTACACGGATTCCGAAGTCACGAGACTAAACGAGGGATTTAAAACACTTCCACCACAAATCGGACGTGCCATGATTCTACATGAAATACTAGGACTTCGTATCTCCGATACACTTACCTTAAAAAGAGACTGCATCTTTGTAACACCTAATGGAGCACACTTTATTCGAATTGACCAACCAAAGGTAAACAGAACCTTTGAAAAGCCAATCAGCAAAGAAATCGAGACACTTATTAACAGTGCTATCTCATACACAACTGAAAACTATGGCACCTGCGAATATGTATTTGTATGTGATAAAGATCCACAAAAACCTATGCAATACGGGAACGTACAATATCATCTCATGTGTATGATACACGACCTCGACTTGAGGGATGACAATGGAAACTTATTTACAGTTGGAACTCATACCCTTCGTCATGTATATGGAAAACGTCTTTGTGATATGGGACTCGATGATGCAACAATCGCTGCACTACTTGGTCATAAAGGTACATCTTCTGTGAAGCATTACAGACAGATGGGTAACAAAGCTCTCGCTCAGGGAACAAAAGCTCTACGAGATGCAAAAGACGCCAAAATCAAACAATTTAAGGAGGAATGGTAATAATGGCAAATTACACAAACATGGTATCTACCAATCAAAAAAGAGCAAGGGAACTAGAAACACTTGCCATCAATGCGATTAATGAAATGGTTACGGATGGAGAAAAGATTTCTGTAGCTGAACTTGTAAAACGCACTGGTTGTTGTCGGGCTTACTTCTATACAAATAAAGAAGTTGCAAAAGCCCTTGAAATTGCAAGAGAAAAACAGACAGGGCAGATTTTTATTAGGCCACAAAAAGCAATCCTTGATGAAGCAACCAGAAAAGAAAATGAATTTCTAAAACAGCAGATTCAATTATTAAAGTTAGAACTTGTACAAGCAAACAAAGAAAAACTTGCGAAAGCTGACCGTGAATTCGATCAAATCGCACAATTATAAGAAAGAGAGGAATTTAACATGAGTGAATTAGTATTAGGAGTAGACGTAGGATTTGGAAATACCAAATCAGCAAACAGCATTTTTTCAAGTGGAGTAACCAAGCATAAGGTTATGCCACCAATCAACACAAGGGTTCTTGAGACAACTAGCGGAATCTATTCCGTAGGACATCCAAAGAATACCATTCAGGAATCAAAAACAATTGATGAAACAACATTAGTACTTACCGAAGCAGCCATTGCAGAGGAAATGAAACGACTTGATATCACAAGAGCAGATATCCATCTTGGAGTTGGTGTTCCACTCACTCGAATGGGTGCAGAAAAACAGCCACTTATTGACTACTACACCAAGAACAGACGATTATGCTTCAAATATGAAGGCATTCCTTATAGCATCAATCTTTTATCTGTAAACGTATTTCCGCAGGGATATGCTGGTGTCGTGAACTACATGAAGAGCTTTAAAAAGGTTGCTCTCGTCATTGATATGGGAAGCTGGACAGTAGATATTCTTCCATTAAAAGAAGGTCAGCCAGATCTTTCCCAGTGCAAAAGCCTTCCTCTTGGAACAATTACCTGCATGCACACCATCAACGAGAATTTGAGAGAATCCTTTAATGGCGAAGCAGATGAAATCCACTTAAAGGAAGTCATGATAACTGGCACAAGCAACGAACTACCAGACAAATATCTTAAAGTTATTCGTGATGGTCTTTACACCTACGTTGATTCCATCATGGGGCAGTTGAGAGCTTTACAGTTCAACTTAGACACTACACAGCTTATTTTCGTCGGTGGTGGTGCTACTATCATCAAACACTTCCTTGATACGAACAAATACCCAAATGCAAGCATTATTGATGATGTGTTTATCAATGCAAAAGGATATGAGAATCTTATCAGATTTAAAATCCGTCAGGGGAAACTTTAATGGGCACAAGAAAGACTATAAGATTCTATGATAATCCCAAAGATGCCAAGGCACTTGATGCTCTTAAAGATTATAAGAATTATGGTTTTGACAATGAGAATCAAATGGTAGTGACTGCTCTATATGAATTTATAGAGCACCGCACCACCGCTCAAACATCTTATTCACCTAATGAGCTGGCAGATCTTATAGCCGAACGATTAAAAGGCTCACTTAATGTAACTGTAGAAACTAGAACCACAGAAACCAACGACGATACATCCTCTTCCTCTATGGAACTGGATACCACAAATAGCACAGCAGATGATGACACATTTGCTATGGCAAGTAGCTTTATTGATATGCTTTAGGAGGAACAACATGAAGATAAGGAACAGAAGTCCAGATACAATTACAAAAGTTTTAAAACAGCTGGTTTACATTTACTTATTCCACTTACGTGTTTTGGAATACTCATCATGAGACTTAATGGAATTAACGCTTTGGCTTATCTTATAGCACTGCCAATGGCGATGGTAATATGGTTGTCCTGGATGCTTATGATAAATGAGAATGGGATAATCAGAGTACAAGGGATTCATCTTCTGGATGATCCAATAGTCTTTACTATTTCTACTCTGGATCTCGATATAGTTCTCTTCTGATGGATGTCTTAGTAATCTAAAGTACCTTCCATCTATGTAGCGTAACTCTTTTGTAGTAAACATATGGATACCTCACTTAGACTGATATAGATATAAGAACTGATTGATTGATAGGATGGATTGGATATGATATATAGATACTCTTCTTTATTTCATATATGTAGTAACACAATAAACAGTATAAATAGTTAAATA
>CAZTGP010000170.1:0-3149 GCA_964613325.1 uncultured Roseburia sp.
AAATGTGTAAGGTTGGGATGAATGTAGCGAGACTGAACTTCTCCCACGGAACCCATGAAGAACATCAGAGTAAAATGGATTTGATTAAAAAGGTCAGAGATGATCTTCAGCTTCCAATTGCGATTATGCTAGATACGAAGGGACCGGAGTACCGAATTAAAACCTTTGAGAATGGAAAGGTAATGCTAAAACAGGGCGAGAAGTTCACATTTACTACGATGGAAGTGGAAGGAAACCAAAAGCGAGTATCTGTCAACTATGACAAACTGATGGAAAACCTGGAAGTGGGGGACACAATCCTTGTAAATAACGGATTGGTCATATTTAAAGTACTTGAGCTGGATGATGCAAATGCAATTTGTGAAGTGGTTGTGGGAGGAGAATTGTCGAACCGGAAGAGTATGAATTTTCCGGGGAAGGTGATGAAACAATGCTTCTTGAGCAAGCAGGATAAAGAGGACTTGCTATTTGGAATTCAAAACGAGGTGGATTTTGTTGCTGCTTCGTTTGTGTCAAACAAAAAGGATATTGCAGACATGCGCCGATTCCTGGATGAACATGGCGGTAAAGATATTGACATTATTGCGAAAATCGAGAATCGTTCTGGGGTGGAACACATAGAGGAAATCTGTGAAATCGCAGACGGAATCATGATTGCCAGAGGAGACCTGGGAGTGGAGATCCCTGCCATGGAAGTGCCATCGGTACAAAAGTATCTGATTCGCAAGTGCCGTATGCTTGGAAAAAGAGTAATAACTGCCACAGAAATGCTGGAATCTATGATTCATAATCCAAGACCTACAAGAGCAGAACTTTCCGATGTGGCCAATGCCGTATATGATGGAACTTCAGCAGTTATGCTTTCAGGGGAAACAGCGTCAGGAAAATACCCAGTGGAAGCAGTGAAAAGCATGGTGGATACCTTGGCTTTTACCGAAGAAAATATCGATTATTCAAAACAATTCAGTGATACCGACTTCAAAATCAAAAACAACCTGGATGCAGTCTCTCATGCCACTTGCGCAATGGCAGCAGATGTGGACGCAAAATATATTATTGTGAATTCCCTGACTGGAAATACAGTGAGAATGGTCAGCAGATTCCGCTGCCCAGTAGATATTATTGGAATGACAACCTCAAAGAAGGGATGGAGAAAGCTGAACCTAAGCTGGGGAGTAAAGCCGATTCTGTGTGATAAGTATGCTTCCATGGAAACCGTATTCGAGATGAATCTTAAGCTTGTGAAGGAGAACTTCAACTTAAAAAAGGGTGATAACGTTGTGCTTACAGGTGGGTTATTAGATGGAAGCACGGGAAATACAAATATAATCAAACTGGAAAAAATTGCAGAATAGATTGGTCGATAAAGAACCAAAAGAGGTAGAAGAAAATGTCATTTACAAATTTAATGGGATTACTAGGTGGACTTGCATTGTTTCTATATGGAATGCAGATGATGAGCACTGGGCTTGAAAAGGCGGCTGGAAATAAGATGAAGGTGATCATGGAGAAGCTTACTGCCAATCGATTCATAGGCGTTTTGGCAGGAGCGCTGATTACGGCAGTGATACAGTCGTCCTCCGCAACAACGGTTATGGTCGTTGGATTCGTGAACTCAGGAATGATGACACTGGGACAGGCAGTCTGGATTATCATGGGAGCTAACATCGGCACTACCATAACGGGACAGCTGATTGCATTGGATGTTGGTGCATTTGCGCCATTGATGGCATTTTTAGGGGTCGCAGCCATTGTGTTTTCTAAGAATGAAAAAGTGAAGCACATTGGCGAAGTGTTAGCAGGCCTTGGAATTCTCTTTATTGGAATGGACATGATGAGCTCCTCAATGCAGCCATTGGCAAACTCAAAGGAATTCGTGAACATATTAACGAAATTTGAAAACCCAATTCTTGGAATACTGGCAGGAACAATCTTCACTGCGCTGATTCAGTCATCTTCTGCATCGGTAGGAATTCTACAGGCACTGGCAAAAAGTGGAATTATTGGTCTGCACAGTGCGGCATTTGTTCTGTTTGGTCAAAACATTGGAACCTGTGTGACAGCACTTTTGGCTTCCATAGGAACCAACCGCAATGCGAGAAGAACCACCCTGATCCATGTAATGTTTAATGTGATTGGAACGATTCTGTTTACTACATTATGTCTGCTGACTCCATTGACATGGATGGTTCAAAGCTGGACACCTGGCAATCCATCTGCACAAATTGCCAATTTACATACCATGTTTAATATTGTTACAACGATTCTGCTGATCCCGTTTGGAACAATGCTCCCGAAGGTGGCCAAATTGATTCTTCCTGACAAAGCTGGTGAGGAAAATCAGGAGGAGAAGACACTTTATCTTTTGGATATGAAGCATGTCAATACAGAAAAGCATGGTTCCACGGTCATCTATATAGAAGGAATTAAAAAGGAATTATCCCGTATGATGGAGATGGCAAGAGATAATGTGCAGGAGTCCTTTGATACGATTGTGAAGGGAGAACGCAAGAAGTATGAGCAGATTGCAAAGCGCGAGGACTATATCGACTATTTGAATAAAGAAATATCGAAATATATTACGAGTGTGATCGCACATGAAAATACAAAGGTGGGAAGCCAGATTCTTAATTCTGAATTTACCATTGCAAGTAACCTTGAAAGAATCAGTGACCATGCAATGAACATCGCAGAATACTGTGATATGATTGAAGAGAAGCACATTGTATTTTCCCAGAATGCAAACAATGAATTGGAAAGAATGCAGGAAATCTGCCAGTCTCTGTTTGAGCTATTGCAGGAAAATCCTTCCGATTGGATTAAATGGCATGAAAAAGTGTCCTGTATGGAACAAAAAATTGATGATATGACAATTGAATACCGCAACAATATGTATCGAAGAATCAAGGACGGCATATGTACCGATGAGGGAAGCATCTTATTTGCAGAAATCCTTGTGGATTTTGAACGTATTGGCGATCATGGCTTGAATATTTCCAATGAAATGCTTAAAATTGTAATGACAGATCGCTAGAGTGAGGCGGATGGAAAGAATGAGGTAGGATTATTTGAATTTTTTCTCGAAAAAGGATTATTTAGGACAATAAGCGGGAATCCTCGGTTATTCAATTGCCGAGATGAAAGCGTGT
>CAZTGP010000171.1:0-3118 GCA_964613325.1 uncultured Roseburia sp.
TAGTACTTTCCCATCTCAAAACACTTTGCCAATTCAACCTACTTTTCAACCAGGCTGTGTACCTTTTCCATGTGCTTTTCCTTCAATGCTAACAGATATATTCCCTGCAAAGCGGCCGATGATTCCATGTAATTGGAATATAGCAATTCTTCATATGCTTTATAGGACTCTTTTACGCGTCCGGTTTCAGCAAAGAATTTCGCTTTTTTCAATTTTCTCTCGGAACTGTCTTTTGAAAAATAATTTAAATATAATTCTGCTTTGTCGTATTCCTTTTTACGCATGTGATACTCAAATAAGGAATCTGCAGCTCTGGTTTTAATCGTTTCATTCTGACTTTCCAGAACACGTTGAAATAGCGAATGGAGGATTTTTTTATGTATGAAAAATATTTTGAACTATTAAGAGAAGAATGCCTACTGCGTAACCTTTCTTCACAAACGATAAAAGCCTATATTTCACGTATTATTCCATTTATGAGATGGACAGGAAACAAACCAATGGAAGAACTCACCTTGCAGGATGCAAGAGACTTTATTCTGTATAAGAAAAAAAGCGGAGTTGCTGCTTCCACCTGCAACTTATACAATTCATCCATCTGTTTTCTATACAAATATGTTCTTCATATTCCTTGGAACAGGGATTTCGTTCCAAGAATGAAGAAAGATGTCAAACTGCCAAATGTTCTTACACTCGAAGAAGTGGAAACATTAATCGATACTGCGGAACATATCCGAAATAAAGCTATTATTGCGCTGCTCTATTCATCTGGTATCAGAGTTGGAGAACTGGTGAATCTCAGAGCAGAAGATATCTACATGAGCAGGATGCAGGTACATATCCGGGAAAGCAAAAATCATCATGACCGATTTACAATTCTCTCAAATCGTGCACTTGAACTATTGACAGAGTACTGGAAAAGTTATCCAGTGAAAAGAGAAAACTTTTTTATCTCTATTGATGGTACTCATGAGCCATTAAAAGTCGGTGGCGTAGAATATATGCTCCGAATTGTTGGCAAAGATGCTGGATTAAGTGTACATCCCCATACCCTTCGTCATTCCTTTGCCACTCACCTGATTGAACAGGGAGTTCCTATGACCTATGTTCAGTCTCTGCTTGGGCATCGATGTTTGCAATCAACACAACTGTACATTCACATTTCCAATAAGACTGTGATGGGGATCACCAGCCCTTTAGACCATCCTGGGAAGAAAAAGCGTGGTCGTAAGCCGAAGAAAAAGGATGGTGAGTTAAATGAATAATCAGATCACCATTCAGGATGTTTTTCACCAGTTTCTTCCAGAATACAGTGAAACCCATCTTTTTCCCGAACAGCAGCACATGACAGCACTCTGCATTTCAAAGTGCAGAACAGCTGAGATGGGAGCCAATGTCAGCCAGTGTGAATCCTGCCACAAACAGTACATTCATTACAATTCCTGTAAAAACAGACACTGCCCCATGTGTCAGGGCATAGATGTGGATGAGTGGATAGATAAACAACAGGAGAATGTACTGGATGTTCCCTACTTTCACACAGTGTTTACTATTCCGCAGGAACTATATTCCCTTGTCTATTCCAACCAGAAAGTCCTATATGATGCTTTGTATCATGCGGCACATCAGACAATGAAAGAATTGTCTTCTGATTCAAAACATCTTGGCGCCAAAATCGGGTATATCTGTGTACTTCATACCTGGGGTTCCCGGATGAATTACCATCCGCATCTACATATGATTGTTCTTGGTGGCGGGCTGGATTCTTCCAATCACTGGAAAGACAAAGGAAAAAAGTTCTTCTTTCCGGTAAAGGTAATGTCAGCAGTTTTTAAGAAGCATTATCTGAATGAGCTTAAGAAACTTCGGGAAACGGAGAAACTCCAGTATCATGGAACATCGGAAAAACTGAGAAATCATTACGCTTTTAAAGAACTGCTAAATCAGCTGTATGCAAAGGAATGGATTGTATATACCAAAGAAGCCTTTAACGGAGCGAACTCTGTTATAAAATACCTTGGCAGATACACGCATCGTATCGCTATCAGCAACCGACGTATTCTTGGCATGACGGAAGAAACCGTCACCTATCTTGCCAAGGATTATAAGAATGGTGGGAAAATGATTCCATACACAGTGAAGGGAACGGAATTTCTGCGAATGTTTCTAATGCACGTACTGCCAAAAGGTTTTGTACGCATCAGACACTATGGGATTCTTTCCTGTCGGAGCAAGAAAGAAAAGATGGATTTATGCAGGAAACTTTTGCACTGTATTCAGTATCTATCACAGTTAAGAAATAAGACTACTGCTGAAAAGCTTATGATTCTTTATCGAAAAGATATCTGTACGTGCGAAGCCTGTGGAGGAAAGCTCTTGTCGTTCAGACTCCGTGGCAGTTACTCACTTACAGGATAAAAAGGTGTAACAGAATAGATTTGAAAACCTTCTAATTCAGAAGGTCTATTTGTTGTACGCAAAAAGCGATAAACACTATAGATTTATTAATTTGTAGCTATGTAAAACAGATATCTTTGATAAAATCAGGGAAATGAAAACAATTGAAAATCCATAGTGTATTGGCTAAAGGGACGCGACTTGGTTCAATGGGTGAAAACCGGTGTGCAGACCAGAGGAAAGGGCAGATGTAGGAAACGTGTAGTCTGCTTTTTCCTCTGTCCTGACGCCGATTGTTCACGTATTAATTTCATAGGGGAATGAATATGTGTAAATACATCGCTTTTTTAAGTGGAAAAGCAGATCGTTGCAAATGCTCATACACTTGAAGAAGTAGTGAAATATGCAGAGGATCGCTATGGATTAATTGAAATCCCTTCCATTGAAAAGGAATATATTCGACAACGAAAAAGTTTAAAGGAGGGTTTGATTTTGCAGAATAGCCCAGAGCTTCTGGGTGAAATGGCAGATATTCCCAGTCCAGATGTTTCAAATGAAAAATCAGTTAGAGAATATTTGGGCAGATTAGAGGCTCGAAGTGAGGCGATTGCTGAAATGCCGGATAATGTTATTTCAATGGATTTTCATCTGTACAAAATAAGAATAGATGATGATTTCCTTGAAATGGACATTGATTATATTTGGGATGTTTTTGGTATTT
>CAZTGP010000172.1:0-3108 GCA_964613325.1 uncultured Roseburia sp.
TGACAATGCCATTACCCCTGTTAACATCATTGCAATTACTCTCTTTTTCATATAGAACCTCCAATATTATTATTGTCAATCAACCTGACTCTTGGATAATAACATCTTCATTTTTTTCCATGTAGGACCGATGTCTTATTCCAATGAAAATTAAATGCACTTTGTCGTGTCTGCATATTTTTTAGTATTATTTTTTGGTAATAATTAACAAAAAGGCCCTGGGACAAATGTCCTAGAGCCTATCTATAATAAATGTACAATTTGTATAACGTACCTGGTATATATTTTTAATCTGTAATCATAACTTCGGTCAATGCCGATAATGTTTTCTGATCTTCTTCTCCTATCCCGTCATCCGTAATAATAGCTTCCACATCTGCCACATCCATAATTTTAGCAAAGGTTACTGCCCCAATTTTGCTGCTGTCGGTTAAAACATAGGTCCTTACGCTGGAATCTGTCATTCGCTTGTAATTCATTGCTGTCTCTATGTCCGGCGTCGTAATTCCTTTTGTTTCATGAATTCCATTCACTGAAAGGAATGTCTTATCAATGTTCATAACTCCAAGCAGCTCACTCTTCACTGGTGAAATCATGAAATGATAATTGTTTCGAAGAATTCCACCAAGAATTACAATGGTAAAATCCGTATTCTCTTCTAGCCATGCAGCCATCTGTATGTTATTCAGAATAATTGTAAGGTTCTTCTTATTGGTAAGGGTTTTTACAAATTCAAAGATTGTTGTTCCAGAAGATACTGCAATCACATCGCCATCTTCTACAAGAGAATTGGCAATCTCCGCGATCTGCTCTTTCTGTTTCACCATCTTATTCTGGCTCATAGCAGGAAGTGGTTCTCGTCCTACTTTTGATTGACTGATTGCACCACCATGGGTTCTTTTCAAAAGATTCTCATTTTCCAGTGCTTTCAAATCATTTCTTATGGTAGACGCAGATACGCCAAAGATATCGCACAGCTCTGGAACAACAATCTTTCCCTGCTTATTTATAATCTCTATTATTTTATTCTTTCGCTCTTCTGCGAAAATGCTTGATTCATATCCCATATGTTTTTACTCCTACTTAACACGTATTTTATCAAATTATCATTTCTATGTAAACATATATTGTTGTTTATTCTCATTTGCTGTTATTTGTTATCGTTTTGTATTGACTTTTGAAAAATCCTCTGCTATGATAAGCCCATCAAATAAATGTATATAGAGAAAGGAATCCACTATGAATACAAATGAAATTTTAAGCAAAGTTGACCATACTCTTTTACTTCAGCCTTCTACCTGGGAGGAGATTAAAGTCATCTGTGATGATGCAATCACTTATGGAACTGCTTCTGTTTGCATCCCTCCATGCTTCGTGAAACAGGCAAAGAATTATGTTGGTGACAAAATGGCAATCTGTACCGTCATTGGTTTTCCAAATGGTAACCATACAACCGCATGCAAGGAGTTTGAAACCAAAGATGCACTTGCAAATGGTGCTGATGAAATTGATATGGTAATTAATATCGGTGCGCTTCGTGCCAAAGATTATGATTATGTATTGAATGAAATGAAATCTTTAAAAGCAATCTGTGGGGATAAAATCTTAAAGGTTATCATCGAAACCTGTCTTTTAACGGAAGAAGAGAAAATTAAGATGTGTGAATTAGTTACCTTATCTGGTGCTGATTTCATTAAAACTTCTACTGGCTTTTCTACTTCTGGTGCAACATTTGCAGATATTGAATTATTTGCAAAACACGTTGGTCCAAATGTTAAAATCAAAGCTGCTGGGGGAATCAGTTCTTTCGATGATGCTGAGAAATTCATTTCTCTTGGCGCATCTAGACTTGGAACTAGCCGTCTTGTAAAAATCATGAAAGCTCAGAAATAATATTTAAATTATAGTAATGTATAATCCCAATAGGTGATAAGTAGTCCTTTTTCATTCTGCTTATGCTCCTATTGGGATTTGTTTTTAGGTTCACATACACCTCTAGAACCTTATCTGTATACTCAATCTGCCTCCTATGTATTCTGCGCAGATTGTCCCATGCATTTTCTCCATTAAAGCCTTTGCAATGGATAACCCTAGTCCCGTGGAATTCCTTGCGGTCTCTACTATATAGAATCTGTCAAATAATTTCGCTGCTTCTGCCTTGTTTAGCTTTGGGGCTGTATTTGAAAAAGTAATTGTTCCATTATCCAATAACTGAATTTCCAGGTCACCAGCGCTATACTTAATTGCATTGCTTAACACATTTCCAATCACTCTCATCAATGCATTCTTATCCAGTGTTCTCAGGATAATCTGATTTGTGATGGTAATCTCTGGTGTGATTCCACTTTTCTTTAAAGCGGGATAATATACCGCAATACTTTTTTCCAAAACCGCATTCAAGCATATTTCTTCATATATAAGTTCTTCTTTACTGGAAGTAAGCACTGAGTAACGAAACAGCTCTTCTGTCAATGTTTCCAATGCTTGCGTTCTATTTTCAATCACAGATAGATATCGTCTGACCTCCTCGGACTGTGGTTCCTTTTTCAACAAATCCAAATAATCTCTGATTGCAGTCAGAGGCGTACGAAGATCATGTGATATATTCGTGACAGCATTTTCAAGCTCGATATTTCCTGTCTGGTATTTTTTTTGCTGTGCAGGATATATTTTTAATTTTTGGTTTAACGCATCAACAAAGCCGCACATGTACCTGTCTCTGCTTGATATGGTTAATAACGTATTGGTATCATGCTCCAACCCACTTTGTAATTCTTCCCTTACCTCGTCCATTGATTTATATAGCAATACTATTTTTGTAATCAATACCATCAATAGAACCGACAAGATTCCACATAATACAATGAGCCAGAGCATAATATTCCTCCTCAACCGTTTTGTTTTTCTTATTTTGTATCTTTCTTTTGAAAGATTACAAGTCCAGTGACTGTTGTAACTGCCGCAATGATGAACGAATATACCGGCAACCACCAATTCATGGAAGACATCCCTTGCGCTAATTGAATTCCCTGTCCCGCTGGAATAAAGTCAAATAAAAATGTATAAACTTCTCTTTTTACCCCAGAAATGTACTGTGTATTCACTTCC
>CAZTGP010000173.1:0-3046 GCA_964613325.1 uncultured Roseburia sp.
ATACAGATTATCCGAGAAGAATTATTATTCGAGAAGTTTTTGGCGAAGCCTCATATTTTCTGATCTTTTTTTGTTATTTCTTGAATAATGATATTACCGATATCTTTATTGTACAAACTACAATAAGGAGGTATTGCCATTATGCAAGAACAAAATCATTCATTCATGGAACTGAGGACAGAACTTATAAGAAAACTGAGGGATAGGGGCTGTACGACTATAACCATTACGGGCTATAGGTATTTATGCAACAGCATTTTTACGTGGCTGTCAGATAATGGCTTCGATTGCTACAACGAAAAAGCAGGAGCTCTGTTTTTGCAGTATTATCAGTCTGTGCATGGAGAAAATCAGTACTATCTCGCTTTACGCACAGTAGTGCAAAGATTAAACGACTTGTTGAAGGGGACATGGTCTGATGTGCATTCTGATAAAGGAAAACACTTTTGCCTGCCTGATGCATTCGCAGAAATAGTTGACCGTTATTGTAACTGGAATGAAAGTACTGGGCACGCTTTCGGAACTGTTAGGAATAAGAGATATGCTATATCCTGGTTTCTGGATGAGCTCTCAAAACAGGACTGCAAATCTCTTGACGTACTGTCTCCGGTATGTATTGCACACGCTTGCTTAAAAGTAACTAATCATAGCCTTTGGGGTGAGATCAGACTGTTTTTAACGTATCTTACAGAGTTTGAGGGTGTAACATCGGATTATTCAACAATAGTGCCTCATTATAGTAAACCGTATGTCATCCCAAGCGTATATTCTGTTGAAGAGATAAAGAGAATAGAAGAAGCTGTAGATACCAGTACTGTTTTAGGAAAACGTGATTATGCGATGATTCTTCTTGCGTCGAGAATGGGCATGCGCTCCGGTGATATTGCGAACTTGACGATTGAGGATGTGCTGAACAGAACTGACTTGGATATCATTCAGACAAAAACTGGAAACGCACTCCACCTTCCTTTGATTAGCGAAGTGAGATTGGCCATTGACGATTATTTATCAGTCAGACCGGAATCACAGACAGATATAGTGTTTATAAACGCTTATGCTCCATATAATCCGATAACAACTTCTACCATCAGAGCTGCATTAAGGAAATATATCGGTCTTGCTGGTATTGATTCTGGAAATCGCAAAAGAGGTCCTCATGCTCTCAGGGCATCGCTGGCCAGTTCCATGGTCAACAATGATATAAGCTATGAAACTGTAAGAAAGGTATTGGGGCATAGTTCTAATAATGCCATCAAGCATTATGCACGTATAGACATTGAGAATCTAAGAAAATATAGCTTAACACCGCCGCCACCTTCCGATAGATTTTCTGATTTCCTACACGGGGAGGTGGAATAAGATGGCAGTGTTTAACTCAGTTTTTCGCGAAGAAATATCAATGCATCTATCTGTAAGGGAAGCAGAACTTAGTTATGAGGCATATAGGCACTACAGAAGAACCATGATTCTATTTGATGAATATCTTTGCAGGATCAACCATGCTGATAAGGAAATATCTGAATCAGTGATCGAATCATGGATCAGAGAAGTCAGCGCAGATATCTCAATTAATACATCAGGTCAGCATGTACATTACATCAGACAACTCCTTCTGTTCTTGGCTGATTTAGGTTATACATGCTTTATTCCAAGAACACTTGCGACCCATGATACTTACGTGCCTTATCTTTATTCAGATGAAGATATAAAAAAAATCTTTGCTGTTGCAGACTCATTGAGGATTTCAAGGGCAAGAAAAAACAAGTTTGCTGAAAAAGAAATACCATTGATACTGCGCTTGTTATACTGCTGTGGACTGCGTGTTGGAGAAACAGTATGCATTAAGGTAGGAGACCTGGATTTTGAAAGAAATCTGATTATTCTTAGGGTTACAAAAAAGTACAAACAGCGATTGGTTCCCTTTGGAAAAGATTTGGCAGAAATCATTTACAGATACTGTATTGGCATGGGTATACTGAATGATTCGGATGCATATTTATTTCCGGCGGATGACGCTAAAAGCCATATTTCACCCGGTAATGTCGGAAATTATTTTAGGATCATCAGAGAAAAGGCTGGTATAACCTGCAATGATCAGGCTGAACACGGACGCGGCGCCTGTCTTCACTGTTTTAGACATTCGTTTGCGGTAAGAAGCTTTGATAAAAACGAGCGCAGTGGAATTAAAGCCAGCGAGTCTGTCCCGTTCCTGTCTACATATTTAGGGCACGACAGCCTTTACGAGACGGAAAAATATTTGAAATACAGTGGTAATTACTTTGAGGATACGCTTACAAAGTTTGATGATTATTCTGGGGAATTATTTCCGGAGGTGGTCATATATGAGTAGGCGGAAAATAGAGTTCATGTCATTACTGGAAGATTATTTCGAGATATACCTGCCCTATAGCCGTGGTCTTAGCCGGAACACCATAGAATCTTACAAGCAAAGCTTTATGCTTCTGCTTCAGTTCATGCAGAATGTCAAGGGAATAGATGCTGACGATATCAGGTTCTCAAGCTTGGATTATGATACATTGTTAGAATTCTTTAACTGGCTTGAGAAAGAACGGCAATGCAAACCGGTTACCAGAAACCAGCGTTTATCAGCCCTTTCAGCATTTTCGGAGTATGCACAGAATAGAGATTTTGATGCTGCATCCATATTCAGAAGTGCCATTATAAAAATACCGATAAAACGTGGGAGTAAAAAGCAAAGAGCTGTATTTTCAAGGGAAGAAATAAAAATACTATTGTCGCTTCCTGACGAAAGATATGAAACTGGTCTGAGGGATAAAGTTCTGCTTTCATTTATGTATGCAACAGGCGCAAGAGCGCAGGAAATATGTGATTTCACAGTTGCAGATCTGCATATAAATGGCAAAAATGCATCTGTTACATTGCTTGGAAAAGGTTCAAAGACCCGTCAAGTAGGTGTTTCCCTGACACTTGCAGAGACTGTGCAAAAGTACATAAGGCACAGGCATATAGAAAGATATCCTGGAAGGCATGTTTTTTCAAGTCAGACACATGAACTGATGACGGT
>CAZTGP010000174.1:0-3020 GCA_964613325.1 uncultured Roseburia sp.
ACATATTTTTCAGAAGCATATTGTTATAGATGGATAACCTTCCCAGCTGATATGCTCCATAAAATGCGACGCATGTTGCCAAAGCCATCGCTACGATCCCTGCCTGTTTGTTCAATTTCAGCTTGCCTGTGACCATATTCCAGTGCATTCCAAGATGAATGCTCATCAGGATAAATGACAAATAGGAACAGACCATGTGAAGTGTTCTGGCTGTTGCCATTCCACCATCAATGGGCAGAAATGCAAACACATCTCTGGACATCACTATTCCACTGTATCCAGTAAGTACAATGCTGACAAGGACTCCCAAATTAACAATCGTCCGAATTACTCTTGCTGCCGAATATTGCCCTTTTGGAATTGCTCCATACCATTTTATATTTAAAATATTATGTGCCAGAAACAATACCAGCATTGCTGTTCCAAGGACTTCATGATATAGATTTCCTGTCACCTGATAAGCCATCAGGAAAAAAAGTAAAACGGTCATCAGAATATCAATTACCATCTTGATCCTGTTTTTCTGCTTCATGGATCCTCCTTACCTTACTGTGCATTCACCCATTCCATAATGGTATCTGCTGACTCTTTTTCGCCAAATCTCTTTCCATCCTTCCAGTCACCGGTTCCAGAAAGATTGGCCAGATTATCTGCTGAGGAGCCAAGCCCACTGCTGGATGAAGTACAGAATGGAATGACTGTTTTACCGGAAAAATCATAGCTCTCCACAAAGGTGTCTAAAATTCGTGGCGCTTCTCCCCACCAAATTGGATAGCCAATATAGATGGTGGAATACTGCTCCAAGTTCTCAACTTCACCAGAAATAGCAGGTCTAGCAGAAGTATCATTCATTTCCTTTGTGCTTCTGCTCTCATTGTCATTCCAATCCAAATCATCATCTGTATATGGCTCTTCTGGAGTGATTTCAAAGAGATCGCCCTTTGTTCCCTCTGCAATTACTTCGGCCACTGCTTTTGTATTTCCAGTAGCTGAGAAATATACAACCAGTGTTGTTGCTGAATCTGTAGAGATATCTTTTGAATCACTTGTTGGCGAATTGGCTTCTGACTCCTCCTGTGATTCACTATTTTTACTTGATGTATCTTTGTTATCTGCTGCACCTTTTGATGAATCTGTGCTGCATCCACATGCTGCTAATCCTATACTCATACTTAAAACTAATAATAATCCTACTATTTTCTTCATTTTTCTTATCCTTTCTCTTCCTGCTATCCATTTCACTTTGCTAAAACAGAGAAGCCCCACAGCTTCCCTGTTCTCTGGGGTAGTTCATTTACTCCATTTTACTTTCCCAAAATTGTACAGATTCCACACCCGATTTGTCGGCTGCAGCTTCTAGTGCAGTCAACTCTTCGTCTGTCAAAATAATTTCTGCTGTTTTTACTGCCTCCTCTACCTGATACTGCTTTGTCACCCCTAGAATTGGAAGAATTCCTTTTGCTATAGCATAGGCAGTTCCAATCTGTGCCACAGACACTCCGTGTGTATCTGCGACTTTTTTCATTTCCGCTGTAATCACTTCAATTTGCTCAAGAAGTGGATTAAATACATTTGCTCTTGCGCTTCCCACAGGGAATGGATGTTTTGCATCATATTTTCCCGAAAGAGCTCCCTGCTCTAAAGTCATATATCCATAGAACGTGATATTATTTGTCTCACAATAATTTAAAATTCCGGAATCTACTGAAGAACGATTCATTAAGCTGAAATGGTTTTGTATTGCTGATACTCTAAATCCTGCCTCGTGTAAAATCAAATCCGCTTCAATGATCTGTGCAAGATTATGATTTGACACTCCAACAGTCTTCACTTTTCCACTCTTAAGAAGTGGAATTAGCCCCCTGGTGTATTCTGGCGCATTCACTGGATTATGAATCCAGTAAATATCAAAATAATCCATCCCCATACGCTCTAAACTCGCATCACACATCTTCTCAACGCTGTTATCATACATTCCTGCCATCTGTGGTGTGAATTTTGTAGACACAATTACATTCTCTCGTCCTGCTTTCTTCACAAAATGTCCCAGAATCTTTTCTGATTCCCCGTTAGAATAAGCAGTTGCAGTATCCCACAGATTTAATCCATTCTTTAATGCTGCTTCAAAAATCGGATAAAACTCATCCTCTGTCATTGTGTTTCCAAAGTATCCGTCTGTATCGCCCCATGCCCAGGCACCCATAGCGATTTTTGGTAATTTCATTGTTTCCATATTCTTCTCCTTTCGAATTAGCTTAGTCCTCATTCCAGATTTCTTTTGCCTGATTAAACACAGCCCATCCTTTTGGCCATCCAACATACATGGTTGCATGTGTAATAATAGCTGCGATTTCTCTTTTTGTGACTCCGTTTTTCTTTGCATTTTCCAAATGATATTTTAGGGAAGAATCTGTAATCCCAGATGCCATTAAGGACACTACTGTAATGATGCATTTCGTTTTTACATCAATTGCTTCTTCGTTCCATACTTCTCCGAATAACACATCATCATTTAGATGTGCGAACATTGGTGCAAATTCTCCTAACTGATTTCTTCCTGCTGTCTGTACTATCTTTTCACTCATTATTTTCTTCCTTTCCATTCCATTCTTTTTCTATTGCTTTTTCTATTGCTTTTTCTTATCTCCACGCATTTCATAACGCAGGTAATCCATACGTTCCAGCTGTCTTTCCCGAAAGTGAATATCATCCAGGGTTTCTGTTCTTTTTCTATTGAGCATCTTCATACGCTCGGATTCTGTATCAGTACCAGTAATAAGAAGCTTCATATATGTCTCCACTTCCTCTGTGGAAAACCCAATCTCATGAAGTGTCATAATCATACTGAGGCGTTCAATGTCTTCCTCATCATATTTCCAGTCTCCCATGACTTCCCGAACGGCGTCACACAGGCCAAAGGAATGATATTCGTCTAGTATTTTTTTAGGAATGCGATATTGTTCGATTACTTCATCAATTGACATCTTGTTATACATGGACTACTCTGCCTTTCCAATCTT
>CAZTGP010000175.1:0-1760 GCA_964613325.1 uncultured Roseburia sp.
CTCATCCTCATATCTCTTGCTCTCATCAGAATCCAGAATCTGTTCCAGATTATCAATTACTGGTCTCATCAATGGTGCAATCTTTTCCTTCTCATCTCCCGGAAGGAATCCAATATCGTCATCAAACTGTGCATTCGGACGGCATATAACGATTCTTCGATATTCCCCATTGGGATTATTATACACTTTTTCCATGCCAACTGCCAACGAGTAAAATGTTTTGGCAGTTCCCGCTACACCTTTAATAATAACCAGCGGTGCTTCCTCTGCATCTGTCATTAAAGCCTCCTGCATAAAATACTGCCCTAAATTGCGGGGACTGATTCCATAAGGTTTACTTTTTTTATATGTAAGAGGAATGATTTTCTTACCGCTGACTCTTCCAAGCAGTGTCTTTCTGTTAGACTGATCTGCGCGAAGTACAAGATCCTTTGTTACCAAAATAATGGTTGTATCTTTTTGTT
Source organism: uncultured Roseburia sp. (assembly GCA_964613325.1). Lineage (GTDB taxonomy): Bacteria > Bacillota > Clostridia > Lachnospirales > Lachnospiraceae > Roseburia. Next base: position 465 of record CAZTGP010000175.1, read on the forward strand.
TTTCCTGTAAACCTGCACATACCTTCAATATTCGATTATCATTCTTATCTTCCGGCAAGTCTGGTGGCAGCTCCACATTTACAAAGTTCTTCTCAATTCTTAGGATTCCACCCAGTTCAAGCTGAATCCCCTCTAATAAATCTCCCTGCTGACGGTATGCCTCCAATTGACGGACAACCGCTCTGGCATTGGCGCCTTTATCTCCTTCTGCCTTCTTCAAACCATCCAGTTCTTCCACCACAACCAGCGGTATGACAAGGTCATTATCCTCAAAACATTGAAGTGCATAAGGAGCCTGAATTAAAACATTTGTATCAATTACATAAGTCTTTTTCATAAGGTCACCATCCTTTTTTATTTTATAACTATTCAAAATCTTTCAGTGCTGTGAGAACTCAGATTTTGAACAGCTACAATCATAATTTAATTACATGCTTATATTGCGAGCTTATACATTCCCCTGCTCAATCTTTGTTGTATAAAGCACATAATTCTCGTCCTTCTTCTCATGTGCAGAACATCTGAAAATCACGATTCCTGCAATAAAGAATACTGCAATCATTCCTACGCCTATATTCACATTTCCTGTAAGCTGTGAAACGACACTGACAACAGTTGTTCCCAAGAAAGATGCACCTTTTCCGCAGATATCCATTAAACCAAAGTATTCTCCAGACTTCTCCGCTGTAATAATCTTGGCAAAGTATGAACGTGACAGCGCCTGAATTCCACCCTGAAACATTCCAACCAGAATTGCAAGAAGCCAGAACTGCCACTGGCTATGTAAGAACATTGCAAATATTGCTATTCCAAGATATGCTGCAATACTGATTGTTATGAGCTTTACCGTATCATACTTTGCTGCAAGTCTTCCAAAAATCAACGCTGATGGAAATGCAACAAACTGTGTAACCAGCAGTGCCAACAGCAATCCTGTACTATCCAGTCCCAGCGCAGAGCCATAGGCTGTTGCCATATCAATGATGGTATATACGCCATCAATATAAAAGAAAAATGCTAACAAGAAAAGAAAAATCTTCTTCTCCTTTTTTACACTTTTTAATGTGTTTCCTAATCTGGAAAAGCTTGTTCGAACTGGATGTGGCTGTTTCTCTACAGAATGAATCTGTCTGTAACTCTTCAGCAATGGCGTAGACATCACAATCCACCATACCGCTACAATAACAAATGCAATTCCCATTGCCATATTCATGGTCAGACCAAGTTTGTCAGCACCAAGCACAATTCCAAGACACACAATAAACGGAACACAGCTTCCAATATATCCCCATGCAT
>CAZTGP010000175.1:1860-2990 GCA_964613325.1 uncultured Roseburia sp.
TCTGATCAATATATGAGTGGCAGCTCACGTCTAATGCAAAATGGCATAGAACGCCATAGATATATGCAAGATAAGCTTCTTTTTCCTCTTTCCGAAGAATAACTTTCTTTGCTCGCTCAAAAAACTTTCTACCAGATTTTTCATGCATCTGATATCCAATCCGATTGACTGAATTCGATTTTAACGGCTTGTAATAAAACAATATATCTGGTCCATGAAGGCCTATATCAAAGAGTTCCGGATAACTTTCAATAATACTTTTCTGTTCATCTGAAACAAGACCTCTGACTTTTTGCCCCAGACGATAATGCGCATATGTGGATGGCATCTTCTCTCCCCTCTTTCTAATCGCTCCAAAATCATTGCGATACATAAAAATGATGTTCCCCTCTTCTCCTATTTATTGTATAATTCCTCGCGATTATCTGCTATCATGTCGCAGTAAAGACCGTGTAATATTTGCGTAAAAAATGAGATGGTGCTAACACCATCTCATTTTTCTTAGGAGTAATGAATTGGTTATTGTCTTTACATTTCCGCTTTCTGTTATGATTTGAATCGCATTAGAAAAATCGAGGCGGCCGTTAATCATGACCGCCTCTGCAAATAATGCAATAATTGGAACTATTATAAAGAATGTTAATAACAGAAACAGGAAAATACATTTTGTATTTTTCTTTAACATTTCTATTCTCTTTTCTGCATTTATTTTACTTGCATAAATTTACAAGCTTTGAAGCTGTATCATCAGAAATCTTCATCATTGATGACCAGTCTGTCTTAAGCTGTGGAATTTCATTTGCATTTAAACGAGTAGTACATGTAACATCACTTCTTCCTGGAAGAAGATATGCATTTGCAACCATCTGCTGTGCCTCATCACTTAACAGATAATCCATAAATGCTTTGGCATTATCAACATTTTTACTTGTCTTTAAAATCATCGCTGGTCTTGGATTAATCACTGTACCTGACTTTGGATAGTAAATCTGAACTGGTTCACCCTTTGCAATTGATGAATATGCATTATAATCAACACCTGCAACAAGAATTCCTTTTTCACCAGTTGTCACAGATGAAAGTGCTGCCTTATTGGCTCCGGCATTGTATAGTCCGTTCTTTGCCATATT
>CAZTGP010000176.1:0-2948 GCA_964613325.1 uncultured Roseburia sp.
CCAGTAATTCACCCAAACGAAGTGTGCGGTGAAACTCAAATGAAAAGCAACCTTCAACCACTTGTTATCACAAGCATTTATCGCCTGCATCAACATGTCTGCTGTCCAGATTTCTCTTTTCTCCTTCTTGTGTTTGGGAACAGTAGCATCTTCTGCCGGATTTTTATCCATCATGTTCCATTTCTTTGCCTGCCTAAAGCAGCTTCTCAATATCTTATGAATCTCATTTACTGTAGCTGTAGAGATTTTTTTATCAGCAGCTTGATTTCTGGTACTACTTACTGCCGGCATATCCAACAGTTTCTGATAATATTTTTCCAAGAAATGAGTATCAATCTTATTCAGATTGGTTTTACCAATTGTCGGGATAATATAGTTATTGATTACACTGATATTTCCGCTATACATAGATACTCCCCATTTATCACGACCATAAATTCTGATGTATTCCTGTAGCAACTCATCCAACCTTGTGCACTTCGATACCTCAAATTTTCCGATGGCAGTTTTATACTCAATTTCCTTCTTCCTGGTATCTGCTTCTTTGTGGGTGTCAAAGCTCTCTGACTTCTGACGAACCTTTCCGTCTTCATCCTTTAATTTATATACAACGCTATACTTCTTTCCTCTTTTTCGGATGAATGCCATATCACTCGCCTCCTTCCCTATATTCCTTCAGCCATGCCAAAAACTCTTCACGATTGATACGAAGTACCCTGCCAGCTCCTACACAGGGAAATCTGTCCAATTGAACCCATTTTGTTATTGTAACTGATGTTACTCCCGCAAGAACAGCAGCTTCCTGTCTTGAAATATATTTTTTTGTCTCAATCACAGTCCCTTTTACCGGCAGATTACTTTCTACTGGTTTTTTTACTTTATACACGCTCTGGGCATTCAAAAACTGCTGAAAGCTCTTCTTGGAGATCCATTTTTTGTTTTCATATACTCTTATCTCAAAATCATCCTTGAACCTGCTTGTTCTTGTAATCATCGAAAGCTTCTCTCTTGTTATCCCAAGAAGCTTCGCTGCACTGTCCAAAGAAATGTAATCTTCTTCTAGCTCCGTAAGTGTCAGAAACTTACTCACTTTCTCATACCTGATCTGACTCTCATACCATCTTTCAAATACATCTATGGGAATTCGTTTTGCAAAATCAACCGTGACTGTTGGAAGATTCTCTTCTCTCCAAATCTCATATAGATTAGAATCATGAATCCCCAAAAGATTCGCTGCATCCCGAAACGAATATGATTTTTTCAGAAGCTCCGTGCCTGGCTGCTCTCCGGTAACCTTCTTATGCTTCACTTGATTTGCGTACCACTTCTCAAAGCTCTCAATATCCACCCTCATTTTTCCATCAATGATTTTTGTCTCAAAAAAATTCCGATGCACGAGCCAATAGCTTTCTGTCTTTTTTACTCCCAACAGTCTACGCATTTCCGGTACTGACATTGTATTTTTCAGCTTCGGATCTTTTGTTGACCTGTACTTTTCCAATTTAGTCTGAATATCCATAGCTTCTTCCATTTTATCCATTGTGTGCTCCTCCTGTTTAGTGTCATACATAAATGTTTTTTACGCTCATACTATAACACGCATGCCTTCATTTCTTTTAGAAGGTAAATGATTCATTTTCAGATTCTTTATCCAACCATTCATCGAAACTTTTCTTGGAGATACGATAAGTTGTTCCAATCCGAATCCATCTGAATTCATTCTGTTTTAATAAGTCATATACTGTTGGTCTGCTGATTCCTAATATTGCCTGCACCTCTTTAACTGTATAACATCTCTTATCTTCCATCACGCGATTCCTCCCTTTCCTTCCATGAAACTGACAACCTGCTTTTTTACCTTTAATTTGATTCTCTGAATTTTCTGCTGGGCTGATTCATAGGTGATCCCATGTTCCTGTGCAATATCTTCCAGCGTTTTTTCCCGGAGCAGGAACTTCTCAAAGAATTCCTTTTCTTTCCCCAGAATAGCTAACTGGTGTTTGAAAAGCTCATAATCTTTTCTCATATCACGAAGCAGATAAGCATTTCGAATAAATTCTTCTGCCCGGTCCACACCTTCCAGAACATCCCCTGAAAAATCACAGTTGATAAGTGCATCTCTGGTCATGACATTCCTGATTGCCTTTTTTGCAGTAGGATCGCTGATAGCTCCTCCACCCTGTATCCTTACTCCAAGATCTCCGTTTTGCTGATGTGCATTACTTTCTTTCTCACATTCGATCATATAACGGAGCCCATCCACATATCCGTCCACAATCCCGATAAAGCTCGTATAATTCTTGATAATGATATCTACTCTCTTTGCTGAGTTTGCATCCACATAAATCTTAATCAAGTTTTTCTCTGCCATGTTTCTCTCCTTTGACTAATTTGTACTTGTTTGCAAACGTTTCGCGCGCTGTTTACAAGAATTATCTTAAATTAACTCCGACTATTTTTCCTTAGCGGATTATTTGAGAAAACAGGCAGAAACTTAAATGAGATTTAAGTTTTTTCTCTTTTATTATTGTCGCTTACCATTTATACTGATGGAGTAGATTGATTTGACTATTTTGAAAGGAATTAGCAATGAGCAAAGAATACATAGAAAATCTCAGAAACTACATGATTGAAAAAAATCGGATGTTCTTATTTCACATAGATTACCAAATAACTCCGGATATTGAGGATGGTGTGGAATAATCCATGCATTGATATGTAAACACAGGAGAACTGCAAATGAGGATACGAAAGAAAAAACCTGTCACAACCATTGAACAGGCAGACCAAATCTTTACAGCAATTGCCAAGCAGAACCATACAACCGTTGATGATGTAAAACGTGAAATTAAAAGAGCTATGTGGTTCGGAATGGCAGATACCACGCCTTCAGTTGCAAGCGGTTTAGTCTCTAATTCGCTTTTGAAAATAATTTTTGTTTTCATAAT
>CAZTGP010000177.1:0-2914 GCA_964613325.1 uncultured Roseburia sp.
TTTAATTTATGGCAGATGAAATAGCACAGGTAGTAGAGATGGAATACAAAGGAGCCTACTACCTTTTTAAAGGAACAAAGGCAACCATTGCGATGTTTGCAAAAGCAGTTAAGGCACTAATGGACCATCATCACACAAAATATTTGAATAAGGAAGGAAATTGCGATTGGAAGAAAATGCAGGAAATATCTAAGGGGACACCACCAATTCTGGAGTTTCCCAAGGAAATGTTTGAGGAGAAAATCATTCAGACCAATCGTGATGGAAGTGTAGTGAAGAAATCAGATTTTGATCTGTATTGTGAAAAGTATGGACTTCGATACTGTATTATGCCTGATCTAAATCCGAATGATGATTATATTCCAGTAGCAGTTCCAACACAGGACGTTGGAATTCATAAGGAACAGATTAAGGCGGTTATGGAGAGACGAATTATTACAGAGGAAGATAAGGACAGGGTATTAGATGAAAAAATTGTGGCAGCAAAGGAACGTATTGCAAATGCCACAACCGAGGAAGAGAAAAAAGAGGCAGAAGAGGAACTGACCATGTTATTGGATGCGAAAGTACAGAATCAGGATCTTTTAAAAGAATCCAAGGAAAAAGCGGAGCACGATAATGAGATTGATTTTGCCGAGTATCTAAAGCAGGGAGAGGGTACGCTTTTTGAAACAGATCCAGAGAAAGCGCTACATCAGGATGAGGTGTGTGGAATTGTAAGAGAATATACACCTTATGACTGTATGTGGCCAGTCAGAGACGAAGACCATATTCCAGAGAGTGGTGAGTTGTTCTATAGCCAGACCACCAGTGATGAGAAGATTCATATGATTAAGCGAGAGTTCAAAAGAGATGAGCATGAAAATATCTATTCCGAGTATCGAATTCGTATGCCAGGATCTTCCGAGGTCAAGGTGTATTCCGATTATGGAATGAGCAAGGATCAGTGGAAGAAACAAATACCACAGATGTTAAAGGAAGCTGGACTTGAAAATGAAGTAAAAACTGCAGTTGTGCAGTCAGAAGATCGCTTTAAGAAGTATCAGGAGTATGTGGAAGCAAATTTTAAGAATGCTCCATCTGAATCAGAGGAGCAAAAAGAGGAAAAGCCTTATAGCAGTGAGGAATCAGAGAAATTTGTAAAGGAGCATAACAAGGAGCTGAAAGATAAAAAGGATTATGAGGAAAGCTTGTATTCGACTGTCACAGTTCCAGTTGCCAAGCTGATGCCAGATGGCGAGGAAGTGATGTGTATGGAATTATCCGAAGGACTGGTAAAAGGGGTCATGATTCAGGATATGGATGAAAAGACTGCCAAAGTCTTTATTAAGGATGATGCTACTTATTCGGTAGTAAAGCCAGATGGTACAGCCAAGGAAATGTTAGGCTCTGATATTACAAAAGCAGTTAATGATTCTGTGAAGGAGGCAATTACAAGAACTGCAGGAAGGGGAAGAAAATAGTCTATGAAAAAAGGAAAGAGCAATGCAACGGTAAAGAAGCACACAAGAACCGTAAAGGAAACATTGATTATTTATGGTGTTGGTTCCTTTCTTTGTATTTACTTTGGATTCCTTTGTGGCGCAGTATGGATGCCTGAAAATAACTTCAATGAGTTTATGAATAATTTTCAGGATTTTATTATTGATAAGCACAATTATCTGGTGGGAGTTACTTCGGCAACTCCTGCCTTTATTGCAGCTTACTGGGTGATGTTTTCCTTGGTGTTTATTATGATTGCCACGAAGTTTGAGCATCCATTCGCAGGTCAGGAATTTGGTGTCGCAAAGTGGGGGAATGCAAAAGAATTTACAAGGATGTTTGCCAATCACGATCCAAAGAATGAAATCGAAGTAGTGACAGGAGATGTGAAGTTAGAGGAGAAAGTGACCGTCAATTGTAAGAACTATTGGCTTGCAGAGGGCGTGTATCTATCCATTGATAATGAAAAAACTTCGAACCTAAATATGCTGGTGGTAGGACCGCCTGGATCAGGTAAGTCATTTCGTTTGGCACGTCCGATGTTATCTCAGTTATGTGGGAATTTTCTGGTTACAGATCCAAAAGGTGAGCTCTACAAGCAGACTGGACAGTACTTTGAGGATAACGGATATGAAGTCATGGTCATGAATGTGGAATCCGAGGATGGAATGCCAATGAGTATTCATTTTAATCCGTTTTCCTATATCAGAAATGAATCGGATATTATGTCTATTGCAGGAATTTTGATGAAAGCGACCACACCACAGGATGAAGCAGGTGGTGGCAATGATCAGTTCTTCGAGCAGAGCGCAGAAGTGCTCTTAACATCACTGATTTATATCATGCATGACTATTATCCAAAGGAGATGCGCAACTGGAAGGAGTTTGTGAATCTTTTAAATGCAACAACGGTCTATACCAAAACCGATGGATCGATTGATAACAGACCAGGTGGAATCTTAGAAATTGCAAAGAAAGCACAGCTTAAATGGAAGAAAAATCATGAATCAGATTTTCCAGGCTATGTTGCCATCGAGAAATATTATAACGGAGCAGCAGAGACAACCAGTTCTATTGTGGCATCCCTTGATGCACATTGTAGATACATGAAGTTGCAGTGTGTTATTGACTTGTTATCCGAAGATGAGATTCATATTGCAGATAGCTTTGGATATTCCAGACCAAGTGATAACAGTAGCACTGGTAAGAGAATTCTATTTATCGTAACCAGTGAAGATAAGAGATATTATGACTGGATTCCAAGTATGGTGTATTCATTATTTTTTGATGAGTTATATCATCTGACAGCCATTGATCCAAAGCTTCATGAGACTTTGCCACACCATCTTACCTATCTGATGGATGAGTTTGCGAATGTTACATTACCAGATTCCTTCGTAGAAAAGTTATCTACCATGCGTTCGAGAAATAT
>CAZTGP010000178.1:0-2880 GCA_964613325.1 uncultured Roseburia sp.
TCAAGGTATCCTCAAAAATAGAATAAGCATCCATGCGGCTTGTACCATAGGTCTTAGTAGCTGCCACAGAACGCTTATCCATAGATTTGTTTTCTATAAACCATTCCATACTCATCTTATTTAAGTGTACCTGAATGCCCGAATTGTACCACTCCGTTCTGACTGCCCTTGCTCGTCTCGGTGTATTTACCAGTTCATAAATAAACTGCTCATAATCGGTAGGTTCCACCCAAGTTGAACCAATCCTTACATCAATATCACTAGCTTCAATATCTACTGGCTGAACCTTTTCAAGTGCTGCCATATTCACAGCAAAGGATGGATAATCACTGACTGCTGCCTTTGCCACTCGAAACTTATCTCTTACATTACCAGACAGATATTCATCTGATGTCTCCCATCCTGCATTTGGATTATTCTCGTTGAAGCTGGCAGGATTTAAAAAGATTAGTCCTTCTAATTCCTGTACAAGTGCAGCTCTTTTTAACTCTGATGTCAGTTCATCCGAGAACTCTACCTCTGGAAATGGAACATCCATATCCTCTGCCACACTCTGTCTCATTCCTTCAATATCTGGTTCATAAATACTGAGCATATAAGGAAGATTTACTCCACCAAACTCATTTATCGAGATATTAAGAGCTTCCACAGCTGTCTCAACTCGATCAATCACAGTTTTTGCCTTAATCGTCTGCTTATAAAACATATCCGCTTTCTTGACCTCCCCATCTTCATTTACCTCTTCTAAAGAGCAAAGCAAAGGATAATCACTATCATCACGAAATGCTGTTTTATTTGCTTTCGATGTTACATAGCCATATTTCTCTGTGAAATTGTCATATTTCATATTCAGAGTTCTCTGGCTGTTAGCAAGTTCCTCATCACTGCATCCTTCCATCTGCAAATCAATCAATTCTCTTGTTACCTGTCTGATTTCATCTAACAGTCTAATTCTTTCCTCCGCTGCATCCGAAACATTTTTTCTTACCATCTCAGAATTTTCTCTATAATAGAGTTTTCCTTCAAAGAATGTGTAAGTGAAGTTTCTTACATCTGGATTTGCAGGGATAGTATCTTCTGAAATTTCCTCTGCATCTATTGCCCTGTCAAAATCTGTCATTTCTGCTTTGATATTGCAAATTGCCTGATTGAGAGCTACGTAAAGATTAAAGTCCTCATCATCATTGACACAGACTGTATATCTACTGTCCTGTCCGTAGATTCTAGTATCAAACTCCATGCGTCCTAACATCATTTCTGGATGTTCTGCAAAATAGCTGTTTACTGCAATGCCATTCTCTGTATAACCTAGATGCACCCAGTCTGGTTCAATATCAATCTTCCGCTCCCTTTTCTGTAGAAAAAGAATATCCGAAGTCACTTCTGTTCCAGCACTTTCCTTAAATGCTGTATTTGGAAGTCTGACTGCACCCACGAGTTCTGCTCGTTCTGCAAGATACTTTCGGATAGTAGGATTGCTCTTATCAAGCGTTCCCTTTGTGGTAATGACTGCAACCATTCCTCCCGGTCTGACCTGATCTAATGATTTCGCAATAAAATAATCATGAATACGGAAGTTATACTTATTGTACTTTGGATCAAATATCTTATAATCTCCAAATGGCACATTTCCAATGACAGCATCAAAGAAGTTATCTGGATAAGTTGTTTTCTCAAAACCAGTAATACTGATATTGGCTTTCTGATATAACTGTCCTGCAATTCTTCCCGATATACTGTCTAATTCCACCCCGTATAAGTTGCTTCTTTGCAGTGGTGTTGGAATAGTCCCAAAGAAATTGCCAATACCCATAGATGGCTCTAATACATTGCCTCCACGAAATCCAAACTGTACCAATGCCTGACTCATACAGCTTGCCACTTCTGGTGCTGTATAAAATGCATTATTCACAGTTGCCCTGGCTGCTGTGTATTCCTCTTCGGTAAGTAATTCCTTTAACTCTACAAATTCCTTCTTCCAGCTCTCGTTTTTCTCATCAAACACCTGCGATAAACCGCCCCATCCAACATAACTGGACAAAGTTTTCTGTTCATCTGCTGTAGCTAGTCTGCCCTCTGCTTCCACACGTTTTAAAGTGTGAATTGCATCTACATTCCATTGATATCTGGTCTTAGCTCCACCCTTTGGGACTTCCCATAGATTGTAATGGAAGTTGTGCTTTTCTCCATTTATAGGCTTTGAAGTTGGTTCAGTTTGAGATACTTCTGCATTAGTAGCCTCACCATGAAAACTATCACTCCAAGCTTTTTGTTTCTCCTGGTTCTCATCAAATGCTTTCTGCTTATCTAAGAAATCACGATAAATAGGCTTCATCTTTTCCCTATCACCGAGAAGCATTTCAAAGTATCTAGCTTTTGCATCCTCCCCACAGTAAAATGGCTGCTTCGACATATAGGATAGAACTTCATATAATTCTCGGTATCCCGTACTGTCCTTCACACGCTCTCCATGTCGATTCTTGTAGTTTAACTGAACTTCAAATGGCTTCATAACATATTCCACCAGTCCATAGCGGTTGTTACAGTATCCTGTGCGCTCTTCCTTATCACCTAATGCAATGCCAGATAAGAACTCCAAGCGATTAGGCATTAACAGACTTGATGATGCAGCTAAGTCCTGTAGGAATGGATGAAAAGGACTATAAACAGAACACTCTGTTACTAAAATCTCCATTGCATCCCTTTTATCCTCATCCATATCTGCAATGACCTTTGCATAATCTGTTGGAATCACTTCTAAATTCTCAGCTTCTGACTCCATTTCTGCACCATATTCCGCCATCGTAACCATTCGGTCTTCTTCAGCTAATTCTTCTGATGTCATTTCATGGGAACTATCTGCTTCTGCCTGTACTCTGT
>CAZTGP010000179.1:0-2848 GCA_964613325.1 uncultured Roseburia sp.
TCTGCATTGCTCTCCTCCTGGTATTTTAATATCTTATTCCGAATAAGGACTTTAGTTAAATTTTCCTAAGTTTTCAAATATATTATAATTCACTCTATAACGCGCTCTTCCCGCTTTTTACCCACTCGTCGACCTCTGAAAATTTAAATTTCCATAGTCTCCCTATCTTGTGAGCTGGTATATTGCCCTTCTTTATCCAACTTCTAATTGTATCTTTTGTTACTCCCAGATAATCTGCTGTCTCTTCCAGACTTGACCATTTTTCAGTAACTTCTGACATTATTTTTCCTCCGCTTTCTGAAACTGAGTATAGTTACCCTAATATAAAGAATTATACATTAGAAGTGTCAAAATCACAACTTGTATTTTACATATTAAATATGATTTAGTGGTATTTATTATGCTTTTTAGTCCAAAAAGAAATAGCCAGTTGACACATTTGCATCAACCAGCTATTTCGCTCTCTACCTACCACCTCTATCCTTGTCTATTTCTATAACTTTATCATTCTGTTTCCCTCGAATACTTGCTTCATAAACCGCATCATATTCTTCATACACCTCCATTGGATCTCTGCAAATTCCAATCTTATCCATGAACACCTTATACACCTGTAGCCCCTGCTGATATTCCATACTTCCGAAATCAAATAACATTGCCTTCATACCCGCATCAGCTTTTTCGAACTGCTGCACTGTCATACCCATTGCGTCCATCATATACACTGCTTGCTGAACCTCCGTATCAATAAACGTTTGCTCCTGTTTCTTCTGATAAGCACTTATTACATCCATACATTCCTCATGCATCTCTGATAGATTATTGCTAAAGTCTATTTCATCCAGATATTCTTTGACCATACGATACGCTTCATCATCAGATAGTTTTTCAAAATGAAATAATTGCAGTTTTTCATTTATAGACAATTTGCTGTATTCCGTTACTATAACAGGTAATGGATTATTTTCTTTTAGATCAGATTCTGCGCCTTGAGTAACTGTTGAATTCACTGCGTCCGAAATATCCTCAGTTTTTTCATTCCCCATAGCTGACATTTCACCTGCATCAGATGCTTGTACAGGTTCTTTAATCCGATCTGGATTTTCTGGAACTTCCACATCTGTAATTCTACCGATATCTGGATCGTCCATATTTCCAACTGGAATCTCTTTTTCCAATTCCTGTTCAATTCGATCTTCTCTTGCGGAATATTCACGGTCTAATATTCGATTCAAGATCTTCTTCTCTGACCTGCACTTTTTCTTATCTAATTTCAACTCATTCAATTCCTGATAATACGATTCTGCTGTGTTCCTGAAATAAATGAAATCAGATTCTGTTTTACATTGCTTTTTCAAAGAATCTCTTTCCCCATACAACACCTTTTGTCTACTCGCAAGCTCTTTTTCCTTGTTCTCAAGGACTTCAATTGTTTCATACACATCCAGAATTTCTTTCACATCATATTTTACAAGTAAAAGATATTCTTCCTGATATTGATGCATTTTCCGTATTTCTTCCTGCAAGTATGCAGAATGATGTGTAAATGGCTGTTTTACAATCTTCTGTCTGCGATATAGCTTTGTATAATACTTCTTCTGCATTGGCGTCAATTTTGCTCTCTTTACAAATACATAAGATGGTATCACATTCTTTCTATTTGCAAATTGTGCATCTGAATACTTAATCAAAGTTTCCAGATTATCTTTGGAAAAATCATCACTAAGTGTGTCAATTCTTCTAGCTCTTTTCATACCAGGCGCTTTGACTGAAATATGTGCACCGTCCTTCACTTCATATCCCAGTCGCCGCATCAGAAATAGAAAGTGCTCCATATTTTCTGCACGTACTGCACAATACATCACATCATCCTTAATTAGCTGATTGTAGGACTTCTCCTTTTCCCACTGCGGCCTAGGAATATTCGTTGGATCTTTGCTGTATTCTGCTGGTGTAATATGCAGTCCATACTTCTCACACAGTTCATTGGTAATTGGCTGAATCAACTTCTGCCAGTCACCGTTATGATATTGGTATTTATGACCTGTTATCATATTGACACTGTTAAACACTAAATGTGCATGCGTATGCTCTTTATCTGTATGAACCGCAACAACTACCTCATATTCACCCTGAAATAATCGTTCTGCAAATTCCATTGCAATTTCATACATAATTTCCGGTGTACCTTCTCCTGGTTTTAATGAAATTACATAATGATATCCCTGCCTTCCCCCTGTTTTTCCAAACAGTTCCTTTGTGCCTTTCATCTGCTCATATGCCAAATCCGGCAGGCAGTTAATACCACCCGCCAGATTTGCATCTCCAAGCTTTTTCGGATTCAGGATATACTGAATGGAGTTCTTTAAATGAACATCAATCTTACCGGTCTTACTGGATTTCATATTCATAAGCTTGGTTATTGCCATTTGTGAATCACCTCCTGTAGAAGATACTTGATCTCCTCAAATAAATCATTTGCTTTCTGCATTGTTGAATTCATAACATAACCACAGCCATTTGCCACCTTGACCATCTGATTGTAGTTATTACCGATCTTCGATACCTGATTAATCAGATCTCGTCTATCTTTCGCAAGAGAAGTGTCTACTGTTCCACCATACTTAATCAATTGCCGTACATATTCACTTTCATTCAAGCCCGATTCATCAGCTTCTCTTGTTACCTGTTCTCGTTCTGTTTCTGAGAGTCTCAACGTAAAATTTCTTCTCGGTTCTACTCCCTGTTTTTGTCTTCCTATAAGCAATCCCTCCTTGTTTTTCCCCTTTGCGTATCTATCTCAAAATCCTCTGAGACACTTTTTGCCAGATACGTAAAACGCAAGGCG
>CAZTGP010000180.1:0-2821 GCA_964613325.1 uncultured Roseburia sp.
TCATCCACAACAATATAATCAAAATATTCTGGATCAAAATATTCATTGTCTAGGTACTTGCAATTTCCAAGAGTACTTACCGATGCAAATATAACAGATTTGTCTGTACATTTATGACTTCCATTAAAGAAACCAAAATCATTTGAATTTCGTACATTTTGGAACGACATAGCAGCTTGGTTTAGAATTTCTTCTCTATGCGCTACAAATAATACTCTTTTATAGCTCTTAGAATCAAAGGCAGCCAGATATGTCTTCCCAACACCTGTGGCCGCTTGTACAAGCGCTTTTACTGCGCCTTCTGCTCTTGAACTTTCCAATGCACATAGCGCCTCTATTTGTGCTCCTCTCGGTTCATATAAAATCCTTACTTTCGTATCTTGAGTATTATCAATTTCATCATAAAGTTCCAGGTCTTTTGAGGCTGCTGGTTTATGCCAGTTTTTCGAATACCTCTTTAGTTCTTCGTCATCAATAACGATTGAATGATGAGCAAATAAGTCCTCAAATGTAGCAAAAAACTTCCTATAATTGATTTGGTCTGACGTACTACTAAACCGGTAATTCCACTCAATTCCTGAAGTTAATGCACTTCTGGAAATATTGGAAGAACCTATGTATATTTCACTATATGTTTCATAATGAAATATGTATGATTTGGGATGAAATGACCTCTCTTTTTCGTTATAAAATCGTAAATCAACTTGATCTCCCAACTGCATTTTTATCATATATAGTGCTGACGGCTGTGTAATTCCCAGGTAATTACCAGTTAAAATTCTTACCTTCGCCCCCCTTTTTAATGCTTTTTCTAAATCTCTTAAAAGCATTTTCACACCTGATTCCATTAAGAATGACACAATGATATCAATCTGCTTTGCTTGTCCGATGCTCTTGATTAATTGATAATAAAGATACATTCTCTTATCCCTATCACCTGTCATCACATCAGTTGAAGCCACCTCTGCAACTTCTATATTCACTTTTTCTGCAGAATTAGATTCAGCCATTTTTCATCACTCCTGTCTGGTCTTACATCACTTGTAATCCAATATTCTTCTAGTGTAATCCCATCTATCTTTTTTAAATATTCTATAAATTCACTTTCTGTAAAATCCGTAAAATATCTTCCATTTCGTTCCCCTTCAAAATAGCCATATTTGAATGAAGTATAAATGATTCCTTCTTTTTTAAGTGCAGTTAACATTTTATTAAGTACTTCTTCTAATGTAGCTTTATTCAAATGCAATATGGAAGAGCAAGCCCATATTCCATCATACTGATTGATTTCCTTTAACTCTTGGAACAACATCTGCTTGACTTTGATTCCAGTGAACTGACTTGCGTATCTACACAATTCTTTTGAACCATCAATTGCATCCACATGATAACCCTGCGTTAAGAAATATTTAGTATCTCTTCCAGCTCCACATCCAAAATCCAATATCTTAGCACCTTTATCTAATCGGTTCAAAAAACGATTCTGCGTATCATCAAAAGTAACATCAATTGTATTTGCAACAAATTTTTGGATATTTTCATTATAATATTTTATTGTATTTTCTATCTCATGTTTCATAGCGCCACTCCGTTTAGATTATTCTATCATGTAATTATTATACCCCATGACACCTATTATTCCAATCAGGTTTTCTGACAATTCAATGACCACTTATGATAATTTTCCTATAATCTCCAGCACAAATAATATAATGATTATCCATAACCAAATCCCACAACCACCGCTATTGCCTCCGCTTCCGCCACTACCACCGCCTGACATTTTATAATTTATATAACCGTCTGGACCAGATGTACTTGTAGGATTAAAGTAGATTACTCCCATATTATCAACCCCTCTTAATCAAAATCATAATCATCTGGATCCAGTCCAGCATCTTCTATTGCTTCTCGCCTCTCATCGTCATCCATAAATTCTAGTTCATCTTTATCAAGTCCTGCAATTTCAAGTTCTGATTCACTATCATCCGATAAGTCCTCTGCAATTTTTGCAAGCGTCGCAAACTCTGCTGCCTTTTCAAACGTGCTCATTTTTCCATCTTTGTTAAAATCAAATAAACCTCCAAATAATCCTGCCATAAGAATACCTCCATTCTACTTGTTATTGTGATACATTTCCTGCCTACCATTTCAAAGGAACATCGTATCTCCCACTTCTTAATGCCTTTTCCTTCTGTTTTGGCGTCATTCCCTGGGTTTCTTTAAAATACTTATCAAAGTCTGTACCACATTTTCTTGTTGGTTCTAAACCTTCCTTTATTAAATTGTACAAAATCCATATAACTGCAATAGCTGCGATTATTCCCATAGGTACCACCTTTCCGCCATTTGTGGCTTAAAACTTATTATCTTGCTTCATTTATTAATATCAGTATACTCTCATTACTGTACCATTTATAGTACTTATAGTCTTCCGCAACGAACTTTTTTCTTCCAATTCAATAAAAAAATAGCAGGAATCAGCCCATTTAAACCAATTCCTGCCTGCATTTCACTCCTTCTCATACCGCCGCCAACAGCTCCAACAGTTGTAGCACATCCTTCATTCCACACAAATATGCCTGGTAGATATTATCGCCTTCCTGCGCACTCCTACAATCATTATAGGCCTCCAGTATACCTTTGACCTCTGGACCCATATCGCGCATACACTCGGCTACCTTTTCTGCCAGATCAGTAAGTCGCCTGTTATTTGCTATATAGCCTTCATTGTCACTTCGAAGTTTCCGGAATGCCGCCTCAGTTCTTTCACAAATAAAGGCATCCAATGCTTCTGTAAAATCCATCTGGTAATCACCTC
>CAZTGP010000181.1:0-2764 GCA_964613325.1 uncultured Roseburia sp.
GGAATTTATGTAGGATATCGTTATTACGAAACAGCAGCGGCAGAAGGATTCATTGATTATGATGCTACTGTTCAGTATCCATTTGGATATGGATTAAGTTATACAACTTTCGATTGGGAAGTTGAGAAATATGATATTGGTAATGTCCATGGAGAAATCTCTTTTGATGTGAAAGTTACCAACACTGGTGATAAAGCTGGAAAAGATGTAGTTGAATTATATTACACAGCTCCTTACTACGAAGGTGGAATTGAGAAATCTGAGAAAGAATTAGGTGCTTTTGCAAAAACAAAAGAGTTACAGGCTGGAGAAAGCGAAGTGGTAACACTTACCATGAACGTAGATGATCTTGCATCCTATGATTATGCAGGAGAAGGATGCTATGTTGCTGACGAAGGAACCTACAAATTCAATGTTCAGACAGATTCACATAATGTAAAGAATGGCTGCGATACCGTTGAATACGAGATGGACTCAAAACGTGTGTATAACGATAAGGGCGTTGGAAAACGTTCAACAGATGAAACAGTAGCAGAGAATCAATTTGATGAAGTAACTACTGGAGATGGTAATCTGAATGAGTCTATTCCATATGTGACACGTTCAGATTTCGAAAATACAGTACCACAGGTAACTATGGAAAAACACATTACTGAAATGACACTTAAGATGGGTGAAAGTGTAATTGAGCGTATTTTGAACTCAGAAGGTGGAAGCGATGTAGACTTTGCAAATGATGATAAGTATGAGACTGCTTCTATGGTTGAAGTCGCTACAGAACAGGATAATGGATTGACAGTGGATGATCTTGCACATTATACTGAATGGGACGATGAAGTGTGGGACAAGCTTGTAAATCAAATGAGCATTGAAGAAATGGTTCAGCTGGTATCAGATTGTGCATACGGAACACCAGAAATTAAGTCTATTGGTAAGAAGTTAGCTACTGATGTTGATGGACCTGCTGGAGTAAGTAGTCAGAACCTGAATTACTATGGAAATGAGTACACCGCAGAAGTTGTAATGGCTTCTACATGGAATACAGAGCTAGTAAATAGAATTGGAAAAAGTATTGGACAGGAATGTAATGCAGCAGGTATTTCTGGTTGGTACGCACCTGGATGTAATACACACCGTACTCCATTCGGTGGAAGAAATGGTGAATATTATTCAGAAGATCCATTGTTATCAGGCAAAATGGCAGCTGCCTCAACTCAGGGAGCTCAGGGTGAAGGAATCTATGTATATGTAAAACATTTCGCAGTGAATGATCAGGATTCAAAACGTGGCGGTATGTATACTTGGTTGAATGAGCAGGCACTTAGAGAAATCTATTTAGAGCCATTCGAATATGCAGTAAAAGAGGGCAATGCACAGGCTCTTATGGAAGCATATAATAGAATTGGAACGATGGAATGTTCTACAAGCTACGCATTAAACACATCTGTTTTACGAAATGAATGGGGATTCAAAGGATATTGCCTTACAGATGGTTATGCAGCTATGTTTGGAAGCAATATGTATAATAGTCCAGATTTGCAGATCCGATCAGGAGCTGGTTCCCTTCTCTTTGTTGGAGGATATACTGCCGATGGATGTATAACAGACAAGACTACGAAGAGCGATGCAGGTATCGAAATGTTACATGATGCATGCAAACGGATGTTATATGTGTATTGCAACTCTTCTGCAATGGAAATTAGCCGTGATTATACTCCATACTGGATTATTCCATTGGCTGCATTAAATGTAGTTTTAGTTATTCTTGCAGCATTGGTTGGCATATTTATGATTTATAAACCTATGAAAAAACAGAAAGAATTATTAACTGTTGAATAGGATTAGATGAAAGCAAATGAAATATACCTGCAGACTTTAGGGTCTGCAGGAATTTTTCGTTGCCATGCATGCGTAAAGAGATCCAGTGGATCTCTTTTAAGTCGCCGAAGAAGCTATCAGTGGCAGGTTCTTTCGGTGTTGGGATTAAGATGGGCTGGGGAGAAACAGATGATTAAAATCGCAGTTGTCGAAGATGAACAAGATACTCGAGTGCAAATTATTCAATATATCCAGACATATTGTCAGGAAAAGAACGAGGATACACAGATCGAGGAATTCTCAGACGGGGGAAAGCTGATTTATTCTTACCAACCGATTTTTGACATTATTTTTATGGACATTAATATGCCAAACATGGATGGTATGGAGGCAGCAAAACGAATTCGTGAGCGGGATAAAGCAACAATTATCATTTTTATATCAAGTTTATCTCAATATGTAATACAAGGGTATGAAGTGGAAGCGCTTGATTTCATTTTAAAACCATTAAATGAATATATCTTTCAGATTAAGCTAGATAAGGCAATATCTGCCTATCACAACAAGAAACAGAATTATGTAGTGGTGAAGCAGAACAATGATTTTATTAAGATTAGTGATAATGAAATTTGTTATGTTGAAGTATCAAATCATAAGCTTTTGATTACAACAAAAGATGGAGAGTATAGGGGGGGTGGCAATCTTGCAGAACTTGAGAACAAGCTGACACCTAAGAAATTTTTTCGCTGTAATAGTGGGATACTTGTAAATTTGGAATTTGTAACTGAAATCCGAAAAACCGATATCTGTTTGGAACAAACAGTATTACCATTGAGCCGATATCGCAAGAAGAAATTTATGGATGCATTTTTGGAGTATATGGAGGGAACAATGCTATGACAATGAATTGGCAAGAGATAATAATAGAGCTTCCATTATTGATAAG
>CAZTGP010000182.1:0-2734 GCA_964613325.1 uncultured Roseburia sp.
TTGCGAATCGGCTGATGGACTTTACCAGTACAAGGTCAATCTTCCCGGCATCGCAATCCTTCAACAGCCTTCTAAATTCATCCCTTTTCTTCGTGTCAGTACCTGTAATACCTTCATCAGCGTAGACACCGACATATTCCCATTCCGGGTTGCTTTGTATCAGCGCACTGTAATGGCTTACCTGGGCAGAAAGCGAATGAAGCAACTGCTCGGTTTCCATTGAAACTCTGGCATATGCAGCTACCCTTTTTCTTTTCTTAAGCCTTGGTAGAACAGGCTCTATTCTGCGTATACTCGCCATAATTAACCTCCTTGTCAGTGTGTTATATTCCCGTAACTTCCGTACTTTATCAAGCGGATATCGGTAAATAATGTAGACAAAGATATGGCATATTTCTGCCGAAACATTGTATCAATCTGCTCGTACTCCTCATCAGAAATAATGCCCTGTTTTAAGAGGTTTCTGGCGGCTGTCATCGTTCCAAGATACATTTTTTCATTGTGAATCTGCGTATCAGTCATGACTGCCACCTCCAAATCTGTCAAGGATATAGCACTCATGCGAGCAATACTTCCTGTTCTTATTCCCATATGCACTGAAAGGCTTTTTGCAGTAAGCACAGACAAAGCTATATTCCGCTTTGCGATTGACCTTATCCAGATTGGCATTCCACCACTTATTCCTGCACTTATCAGAGCAGAACTTCTTCTCTTTTCTTCCGTTGTTCTGTACTACAATCGTTCCACAGCATAAACAGTGATGGATCTCTCCATCAGCCAGAGCAGGATTTACTGCCACTCCTCCAAGTCCGTTCCTTCTGCAGTATGTCTTTATCGTGTTTTCACTTAAATCAAGGGTCTGTGCAATTCTTCCATAACCATAGCCTTCTTCTCTCAGTTTTTTTATCTGCTGTCTCTGTGAATCATTCATGCTATTCACCTCCATCGAATTTGAAGGGAATAACTTTTATAGTTTCATCGTTAAGTCATATACCCTTCACTATTCACTGGGCATTTTTTAGTGATTGACCGAAAATATATCTTTTTCCCTTCACTATCCCTTGGACACGAAATCGTTAAATTGGCGGGGAAAATTTCAAAAAAATAAGGCTCAGAAGGATTTCTCCCTCCGAGCCTACAATCAGCATTTCATCATACGTTGTTTATCCTAAAAGTTCATTCACTCTCTTCTGGACAGCCGAATAATCATATCCGGCAGATGTAAGTCTGTTTTTTCTGTCAGTTCCATTTCCCCATTCTCCACGAATGGCTTCCCTGGCAATCTCGTCTACAGACTTCTTAGATGGAGAGCCAAGTTTCTCATTTACAATATTCTGAATATCAGAATAATTGTATCCGGCGGATTCAAGTTTTTCCTTTCTCTCTGCCCCATTTCCCCACCTGCCTGCAATCACCTCATCAGCAATTACCTCATTGGATTTCTTTGCAGGAGCAGATGTTCCTGACTTAGCATACCCATTCAGTCCGGCAGCCTTAATCTTTGATGGATAATCTACATAACAGTAGTCCTGATCACAGGTCTGACCATTGATCTTATTGCTTCGGATAAGATTTGTTTCTCCACCAAACTGCCACATCTGCATTTCAGCACCACTGTTTGGTGAAGGTTTACTTTTGCCCCAACGTGCCACCCAATGGCTGTATCTAGTAAGTTCTCCATCATTCATTTCACTATTAAAAAATGATTCAGACGAATAAATACCTACCCAATATCCGGCAGATTCCAGTTTCTCACAGAATGCCTTAACAATCTCTGTAAGAGTTGCTCTGTCATTGTCTGTAATCATTTTACCCTCAACATCATAAAAGACAGGATATTCATATTTCTTTCCGCTAAGGATTGAAATAAAATACTCTGCCTCTTTTCTCGCATCTGCTACACTCTTTGCATTTCCATAGAAATATGCACCTTTCGGAAGTCCACATCTCTCACATTTGTTATAGTTCTCTTCAAACTTGCTGTCCTTATACAATCCGGCATCACCGCCGCCTGCCTTAATGATAGCAAATTCTACTCCTTCGTTGTTCTTTGCCCTGGCAAAATTGAAATCTCCCTGCCAGTGACTTACATCAATACCAAACTTCTGACTCATATTAGTCCTCCTCCTTTTCTTCGTCCTCTGCTCTGTCATGTAACTGTTCTAATACTGCTTTAATCTTCTGTGGTACAGGCAGTCCCAGATGGGATGCATTCTCCAAGAGGCTTACTCCCTCGTTGGAGATATAGAAGAAGATCACTGCTGTTCTAAGCACACTGCCTGTCCCGATTACATTCAAATCAAGAATGTTTGCGATTCCCACCAAGAGAAAAATCAGAACTTTCCGGCAGATGCCTTTAAAACCAACCTCACTCGATAATGCTTTGTCATTGATTGCACACATGACCCCTGTGATATAATCAATGGCCACAAATGCAATTAATGCGTATAACAAACCATCACACCCTCCCAAAAAGTAACCAAGCCATCCACCTACAGCCGTGAATACGAACTGTACTGCGTTCCAGAATTCCTTCATCGTCTTGTCCTCCTTATAAATTTTTGTATGAAAAAAGCAGCTACCCATTATGGATAACTGCCTGATTCCGAAATTGTTTATTCTTTTGTCTCCGTCAATGTATATGTGATCTTCATGGTCTTATCTGCCGTCTTAATCACGGGTGTATCAAGATTATTGATGGTTGCAAGATATGGTGTATACAGATACAAGTCTT
>CAZTGP010000183.1:0-2728 GCA_964613325.1 uncultured Roseburia sp.
AGTACTGCCCTGTCTGTTTGTAGAGTTCGCCTTTTGGATCTGTAACCAGAAAATTACCGCATAATTGGGATAGCATCGGACGTGCCAAACGGAACGACTTACCTGATCCAGGCGGTCCTACAACTAGCATATTTAGGTTCGAAGTTTTCTCATTATCAATGGATAGATACACTCCTTCTGCAAGCCAATAGTTCTTACAATTGACTGTCACTTTCTCATCTAACTTCACATCTCCTGTCACTACTTCTATTTCATTCTTAGGATCATGATTGGCAAACATTCTTGTAAAGTCTTTTGCATTCCCCCACTTGGCAACACCAAATTCCTGCCCAGCAAATGGATGCTCAAACTTTGTTGCAATCATAATAAACACCAGTGAAAACATGACCCAATAGGCTGCAATAAAGGCGGGAGTTGCCGAAGTAACTCCCACCAAATAATTGTGCTTGTCTATGATGAAATCCTGAAAATTATTCATAAATTCATTGAAGCTATTTTCAGGCATCCAGACTGCACCACAAAGGAATCCAAAATAGATACAAAGAAATGAACCAACACCATAGATAATCAGTGTTTCTTTTACAGATCTTGTGTGCTTCTTTACCGTTGCACTGCTCTTTCCTTTTTTCATACGCTATTTTCTTCCCCTTCCTGCAGTTCTTGTAATTGCCTCCTTCGCAGAATCATTCACTGCTTTCGTAATATCAGAGCCTAACATTTCCTTGGTTGTACCATCTGGCTTTACCACGGAATAAGTAGCATCATCCTTAATAAAGACCTTGGCTGTCTTTTCATCCATATCCTGAATCATAACACCTTTTACCAGTCCTTCGGACAACTCCATACACATCACTTCCTCGCCATCTGGCATCAGCTTGGCAACTGGTACTGCAACCGTAGAATATAAACTTTCCTCGTAATCCTTTTTGTCTTTCAGTTCCTTGTTATGCTCCTTTACAAATTTCTCTGATTCCTCACTGCTATAAGGCTTTTCCTCTTTTTGCTCCTCTGATTCAGATGGAGCATTCTTAAAATTTGCTTCCACATACTCCTGATATTTCTTAAAGCGATCCTCTGACTGCACAACTGCTGTCTTTGTTTCATTCTCAAGTCCAGCTTCTTTTAACATTTGTGGAATCTGTTTCTTCCACTGA
Organism: uncultured Roseburia sp.; assembly: GCA_964613325.1. GTDB lineage: Bacteria > Bacillota > Clostridia > Lachnospirales > Lachnospiraceae > Roseburia. The sequence continues at coordinate 1,155 of CAZTGP010000183.1, forward strand.
TCCTTGCTCATACCATAATCGGAATATACCTTAACCTCGGATGACCCAGGCATACGAACTCGATACTCCGAATAGATATTCTCATGTTCATCACGCTTAAATTCACGCTTAATGACATGCATTTTCTCATCACTGGTAGTCTGTGAGTAGAACAGCTCCCCACTATCTGGAATATGGTCTTCATCTCGAACCGGCCACATGCAGTCATAAGGTGTATATTCTCTTACAATCCCACACACCTCGTCCTGCTGTAGCGCTTTTTCTGGGTCTATTTCAAAGAGTGTTCCTTTCCCCTGTTTTAAGTACTCTGCAAAATCAATCTCATTATCATGCTCCGCTTTTTCCTTGGATTCTTTCAACAGATCCTGATTCTGCTCTTTCGCATCTAATAACATGACAAGTTCCTCTTCTGCCGCTTTTTTCTCTTCTTCTGTGGTTGCATTCGCAATATGTTCCTTCGCAGCAACAATCTTTTCATCCAATGCCTTATCCTTATCTTCCTCTGAAATAATTCTTCTCTTCATCACTGCTTTAATCTGTTCCTTATGAATTCCCACATCCTGTGCAGGTACTGCTACTGGAATATAATCATCATTTGGATTAAGATCTGGCATCATGCAATATCTAAGTCCATGTTTCTCACAGTACAAATCAAAATCAGACTTCTTTTCTACCGTTCCATCCCAATTTGTCCCTACGATTTTTTCCTCAAACATCTCCTTTGGGAACTCCAAAATAGGTGGTGTTCCATTGGAAATCTCCTGCATTTTCTTCCAGTCACAGTTTCCTTCCTTGTTCAAATATTTCTTATGATGATGATCCATCAATGCCTTGACTGCTTTTGCAAGCATCGCAATTGTTGCCTTTGTTCCTTTAAATAAGTAGTAAGCACCTTTATATTCCATCTCTACTACCTGTGCTATTTCATCTGCCATAAATTAAAAATCTCCTTTCTTCTCATCGAATGCATCACTTATTTGGTCTGCAAACCATAATCGCATTCTTAGTCCTTAGAGTCTGATATACGACTCCATACTTTTCATTTAACGCTTCTACTGCTTTTCCATTTCCTACATAAATTGCCACATGATAAATTCCCATGTATCGTCCATTACTGTCACCGCCATAATACACAAGATCTCCTGGCAATAAATCCATCGTTTCAAGTGCCTTTCTATCATCATTTAATGTCTTAGCTCCTGCTGCAGCCGTCGGCGGGTAATTACTTCCATAACTGATATCCACTCCCGCATCATTCCACGCATAATATGCTAAAGAACTGCAATCATAAGCGGTTCCACTTGTCCTTAAATCCTGACTGTATGGATAGCCCACCTTGGTCAGTGCAAAACGAATCACTTTCTCCTGCGTTTCATCGCACGCTGAATCTGCTACAATCTGATCAATTTCTGCATCTGTAAATGCAACATTGGTAAAGGTATCTGACTCCACCGAAAAAATGGATAAGAAGTTTGTGATTGCATTTCCAATATCCGCAATGGGCTTTAAGATGGAAAATATAAACATCACAATGATAATTACTACGGTTGCCACCATCATAAAGATGGCAATAT
>CAZTGP010000184.1:0-2687 GCA_964613325.1 uncultured Roseburia sp.
CAGCGTGTACATCGTATGATGGAATTACACAATCTGAATTATAAGCAGGCAGTGGCACTCCTTGTTCGTCTGGATCGTAAGCATGAGCATTACTATCGTTTCTTTACAGGTAAGAAATGGGGAGATGCTGTCAACTATGATTTGTGTATCAACAGCGCAAGTTATGGAATAGATGAATCAGTAGAATTAATTGAACGTATGATTAATCAGTATCCAAATAAGAAAAAAGAAGAAACAAAATAGTTGTATGAAATAGAAAACCATGTGTTCGTAACAGAGCACATGGTTTTTTGCTTATATGAATGTTTGTATGAATTAAGGAAAACTTAATTTGAAAAATCAGGTAAGAATAGTAGAATGATAAGAAGTATAATTTGGTAATAAAGTGCACGGGGGAACAGATATGAAGACAATTATGATTATAGACGATGATGAATATATCGGAAACATGCTTGAAGAGGCTCTACACAAAGCAGGGTATGAGACGCTACACGCATTTTCCGGAACAGAAGCACTTTATATTCTAGAGAAGCATGCACCGGATCTGATATTGCTGGATTTAATGTTACCAGGGCTAAGCGGCGAGGAAGTGCTACCAAAAATAAAAGGTATTCCAGTGATTGTTGTCAGTGCAAGGGTGGAGATCGATGATAAAGTAAAGCTGCTTTTAGGTGGAGCCGTTGATTATGTAACGAAGCCTTTTCACATCGACGAACTTCTGGCAAGAATTACGGTACATCTTAGAAAACCACAACAGGAAAATGAAGTATGCTTGAAATATGATGATATTGTATTTGATCTGGAAGGCTATCTGGTAACAGTGAAAGGCACACCAGTTACACTTACAAAAACAGAGTATGCGATTCTTAAGCTTCTCATGCAGAATCCAACACAGGTGATTACCAAATCGTTAGTGCTAGATCTCATCAGCCAAGATACCCCAGACTGTACGGAGAGTTCTCTGAAGGTTCATATTAGTAATCTTAGGAAGAAGCTGCGGGAAGTCAATGGCATTGATTATATTGAATCTGTTTGGGGAATTGGATTTAAATTACACGAGATAGATAGTCTTAAATAGAATCTTTATGAAATCTTTACTGGTTTCTTTACGGTTTACTAACCATGCAATGCTAGAGTAGTCGTAGAACATAAAGGAGGCATGGACATGGAGTACGTGTTAAGTACCAATAACTTATCGAAAAAGTATAAGGACTTTAAAGCATTAGATCATTTCAATATGCATATTCCAGAAGGATCTATCTATGGATTTGTTGGAAAAAACGGAGCTGGCAAAACAACCCTGATTCGAATGATTTGTGGTCTACAGGAACCAACAGATGGAGAATACATTCTATACGGACACAAGAATACAGATAAGAATATAAGTCAGTCAAGAAGATTGGTGGGAGCTGTTGTGGAGACACCATCGATATATCTGGATATGACAGCGGAGGAGAATCTCAAAGAACAGTATCGCATTCTTGGAATGCCATCTTTTGATGGAATACAGGAATTGTTGGAACTTGTAGGGATTGGAAATACTGGCAAGAAGAAAGCCAAGAACTTTTCTCTAGGCATGCGCCAGCGTCTGGGAATTGCAGTGGCACTTGCGGGAAACCCAGACTTCCTGATTCTGGATGAGCCGGTAAATGGCTTAGACCCAGAGGGGATTATAGAGATTCGTGAGCTGATACTGAAATTGAATCGTGAAGAGAAGATTACAGTTCTGATCTCTAGTCATATCCTGGATGAATTATCAAAGCTTGCAACACATTATGGATTTATTGATCATGGACAGATGGTTCGGGAGATTACTGCACAGGAGCTGGAGCAAGCTTGCAGGAAGTCGGTACATCTTACCGTTACCAATACCAAAGCGCTTGCAAAAGTGTTAGATGATATGAAATTAGAATACCGTATCTGTTCTGAGAAAGAAGCAGATGTATTTGGGCAACCAAATATTACCAAGCTGGCGGTGGCACTTTTCAATGAAAACTGTGAAATAGAGATGGCAAGTGAAAGAGATGAAAGTCTTGAAAGCTACTATATCAGTTTAATTGGAGGTGAGCGAGATGAATAAATTAATTGGAGCAAATTTGGTAAGGCTAATGAAAGATAAGATTTTGTGGATTTGTTTGGCAATTATGGTTGCTATGGCAGGTTTCATTTTGTATACCTGCTATCATAATAGTATCGTTATGGGAACGGAGCCGCATATCGATGGCGGATTTTTCTTGGAAATGCAATTCGTGGGAGTAATGATTGCAGCCTTTTGTAGTATGTTTGTTGGAACTGAGTATAATGATGGAATCATTCGAAATAAGATTGTGATAGGAAACAAAAGAAGTTCCATATATTTATCCAATTTTATCACGGTTAGTATAGCGGGGGAGCTAATACAACTTGCATATTTACTTTCGTTTTCTGGAATTGGAATGGTGGCATTTGCTGGGATGTGGACCATGCTTAGTATGTGCATACAGAATCGTACTATAGTTATGGCAATTACAATAATTGGGGCATTTCTCTTATTGTTTGTAGCAATTTTCTTATACTCTAGTCTGAGTGAACCACCGGTATGGGATAGCTATCTTGTACAGGATAATGCCGGAAATATTATTACTATGCCAGAGGAAGTGAATACACAGTACATTTCTGGGGTAAAAAGAGAAGTTTATACATTTTTA
>CAZTGP010000185.1:0-2608 GCA_964613325.1 uncultured Roseburia sp.
TAATAGAATGAAGGTGGAGCATTGCCTTGATAACAGCGAAATCGCAGCAAAGCATTTGTTACAGATTATTAATGATGTGTTAGATATGTCCTCCATTGAGAATGGAAAGCTGAAAATTGCTAAGTCTGAATTTGATGTTCAAAAGGTGATTTCAGATACGACAATGCTTTTTTATCATAATGCAAAAAATAAAGGGGTAAAATTTGAAACACATATCGATAAGCTGGATGAGAGGTGGATTATCGGGGATGAGCTTCGAGTGAACCAAATTCTGATGAACCTTTTATCAAATGCAATAAAATTTACAGCGGAAAATGGATTGGTAGTGCTGGGAGTAAATCAGGAGCAGTCAGAGGATGATAAAATCTGGGTGAGATTTACTGTGCAGGATAATGGAATTGGTATGAGCGAAGAATATCTCTCAAGATTATTTCAGCCATTTGAGCAGGAAAGTGCAGATACAGCAAAGAAATATGGAGGAAGCGGCTTGGGCCTGTCTATCACCAACAATCTTGTGAAAATGATGGGAGGCTCTATGGAAGTGCGCAGTAAACAGGGAGAGGGTACTCTTTTTACAGTGATTCTTCCTTTTGGACGAACAAACATTTCCCACGAAAATTTATTTGTGCCGGAGGATTTTGCTTCAATGCGAATACTTGTAGCAGACACGGATGCAGATACCTGTACCTATATGAAGCAACTATTTCACAGCTTAGGTGCAAAGTGTGATACCGTGACTTCGGGAAGAAAAGTGGCTCACAAGGTGTTTTCGAGACTGAGTATGGGTAAGAAATATGATATATGCATCCTGGACTGGTGCATGGAGGATATGAATGCTATCGACATAGTGAAGGAAATTAAGAGACTGTGTGCAGAAGAAATACCGACTATGATTGCAACAACTTATGACTATACAGCAGTTTATGAAGAGGCTGAAGCCATAGGAGTAAGCACGATCCTGGTAAAGCCATTGTTTCAGTCGCATTTGCTGGAGCTTTGCACGACCGCTTTGGGGAAACAAAAGCCAATGGAAGAAAAAGCATCAATTCAGTTAGATATTACCGGTAGAAAAATCCTTCTGGCAGAAGACAATGAGATGAATATGGAGATTGCACTTGAGGTTTTAAGTAAGTCAGGACTTCATATTACACCAGTACGAAATGGGAAAGAAGCTTTGGATGCGTTTGAACAATCGGCAGCAGGTACGTTTGATGCGATATTGATGGATATACAAATGCCTGTGATGGACGGATATACAGCCACCAGGAGCATAAGATCAAGTGACCATCCGGATGCAACCAGTATTCCGATTATTGCCATCACAGCAAATGCATTTTCTGAGGATGTTGCAGCAGCGCGGGCAGCGGGCATGAATGATCATATCTCAAAACCAATCAGCTATGATAAGCTTCTGGCTTCTTTGGCTAGATTGACAGGCGAGTTAGAATAAATAATTTGATTTAGTGAAGGACGAAACGCATGAGAAGAAAGACATACAATGAAAATCGTACATGGATTAAAATTGCAGTATTAACTTTTGTGGTATTGATGATTTGTACTGCTTTATTTTGTGGATTATTCTTTCTTGTACAGAGAAAGAATAATCGGGAGATTGAAGCAGTAGTATCTGAAATTACCTATACCGAAGAACAAGTTGAAATCGAACTGCCAAAGCTTCAAAATCTGGAAAGAAAGATTCTGGTATCTGATGATACAAAGGGGCATTTATATCGAGCACTAACAGAGATCTCTTATATGACGGGTGACGATATGCTATATAACAAGTACTACGCAAAGGCAATGTATTACCTGAAAGACACTGAGAATCAGGATGACAAGGTATATTTAACGAATAATTACATTGGAAAATTATATGCCAATGGCTGTTATAATTCAGCAGCGGAGGTATTAAAACAACTTGATGAAGCATATACAATTACTGATTTTCCATTAGATATTCAGGCAAAATACTATCTGTCCTGCGCAGATGTGGAAGAAATGATTGAAGAAGATGCAACTGTTTCTTTGGACAAAGCGGATGCAGCCATTTTTTTATTAACAGATAAAAAAGAGCAAGCCATCAACCAGGCAAAATTAGACATATTACGTGCGAGAAAATATATTGTTGAAAATGATTATAATAAAGCAGCAGAAATTATGATAAAATACGATGAGTCAGATGATTTCGGCTTTGGAGAAAATCAGGTCTATGTAGTTTGCAATTTTAGAATCCCATATTATGAAATCATGGCAAAGATATATTTGCAACAGCAACAATACGATCTTGCGTATGCATGTGTAGATAAATATCTGGAGCATTGTGACGAATATGAATTCCGCGCGATGAAATTGCATTTGCTTCAATATGTGGTGGAACACAGTTCAGATACATCCGCAAATGGCAACGAGAAGTATGTAATGCTTGAGAAAAACGTATCGCAGGAAAATTTGAGTGTTATGACAGATGAATATGGACAGTTCCTTCTGACTGATATTGAAACGACAACCAATGAATTAAGTATTCAAGAAAAAGCAACCGGTAGAAAATTCTTGTACTTTATCGGGGGTATGACAGGAGCATATCTACTTTTCCTCCTATATTGTATAA
>CAZTGP010000186.1:0-2598 GCA_964613325.1 uncultured Roseburia sp.
TAATTTTACGGCAATCACTGTGAAATAGCACTACGGTAGATTATGTCGCGCTTACTACAGATATGGTATTAAAAATCCATTCTTCTCATCTAACTTCTTCTTGTTTGGGGGTAAAAAAAGAGCTCCTGAATCAATGTTCCCGACTCAAAAGCTCAACAGTTCTATCTTTTTTTTATGATTCTCTGCTCAAAAAGGCCATGCTTATTACAATAACAATAAAGTTTCTTCGTTCTGTTTCTCTTAAATCTTGTCTCTGCGTTACCTTCTGGGTATAGCTTTACAAGATTCATTCCATTGTCAGATACAGATACGATAAATGATATATAATGATCCTTTGTCATATCATGATGAATCGTTACGTAATATTCATCTTCGACCTGCTCCACATTGATTATTTCCACAAATTGGACATACATACAGTTTTGTTCTAAGCATATTAAACGAACGATTGGTGTTCGAAATATCATCTCCAGATAATAATTCAATCGTAGAGATTCCAAGCGCTTTTGAGATATGCTCTATTAGCGCAATATCTGGATATCCCTTACCGGTCTCCCATTTTGAAACTGTTTTATCACTTACTTGAAGATGTTTGGCAAGCTCAAGCTGTGTCATTTTCTTTTCTTCTCTGAGTTTTCTAATAATAGATCCTGTAACATACTGATTCATTCTGTTCAACTCCTTTCTGGCTTTAGGATATCAAATGAACACGAACCTGTTTACCTACGCGTAGTAGAGTTGTTGTAACAGAACCAAATTAACCCATTTACTGTGCGACTGTCTATTCCACGATAACTGCTGTTCCACTTGCTGTCACCATAAGCATTCCATTGTCGGCACCTAGCACTTCATAATCAATATCAACTCCTACAACAGCATTGGCACCCATTGCTTCTGCTCTCTGTTCCATCTCTCTGAGTGCATTCTGTCTTGCCTGTATCAGCTCTTCTTCATAACTTCCAGATCTTCCTCCAAAGAAATTACTGAGTGACGCAGCAATATCTTTTACAAAATTAACGGGTTACTTGTATTTGTAAAATCCTTCGCCTGAAGACACTCCAAGTTTTCCTTCTGCAATGTATTTGTTCAAAATACTTTCCATCGCTTTAAAATTATATGGCATCATCATCTTCTTCAGAAGTGGTGAGAAGATACCCGGTACACTCTGGTACTGATGCACAATATTGTATGCTGTTGTAAGTCCCACTGTATCAAAAATCTGGAAGGGGCCCTTCGGGGCACCGGTTCCATGTGTCCATGCCATATCAATACTCTTTGGATCCGAAACACCTGATGCATATAGGTCAAGTCCACTTAATAAAAAGGGAACTAACATGGAGTTCAGAAGGTATCCATTCTTTTCCTTTAAAACCGGTAATGCAATCATTCTAATATCGTTCGCAAACTGGATTAGTTCATCAAAGTGTTTCTTGTCTGTCTTATCTTGAGCCATAACTTCCGCCGTATTATTCTTCCAGATTGAATTCGCAAAATGAAGCGATAAATACTTTTCAGGTCTTCCTGTATATTTCGCAAAAGCGGAAGGAAGTAGTGTGGAAGAATTCGTAACAAGGACCGTTTTTTCAGGCAAAAGTGGGGCAAGTGCCTTATAAAATACAATCTTGTCATTTGTATTCTCTGCCATAGACTCAATCACAAGGTCAGCATCACCTACTGCTTTCTTCAGATCAAGTTCAAGCTGAATGCTTTCATATGCCCTATTGACCTTTGCGATCAGTTCTTCCTTCTTAAAGTTCTCTTCCGCTGCAATTCCTGCACACCAAGGGCCTTCTCCTGAAGCCATCTTTTCAATTGCCTCAAGATAGGTTTCTTTCAATTGATCAAGCTTAGGCTGTGTTCGTGTAATGGAACTCTCACTTCTCAGCCAAATCGTTACATCAAATCCACAAAATGCTGTCTGGAATGCAATCTGACTTCCCAGAACACCACCACCACCAATTACAACTTTTGAATATCTCATTTTATATCCTTCTTTCTTTTTGTAGTTTAGAAATAATATATCACTATAGATTTAAAACCGCAAATAATATTCTGCACCTCAAATACTAACAAACCTCACTTTGTTTTGTATACACACTTGTCTATTCTTCTTATAGAAACTTCCAAATACTAATTGCATGTTTAATTAGTTCGAGATACACTATAAATAACAAATTTATTATACTGAAGGGAGAATCAAATGAATCAGATCCAAGAAAAGAATTCAATTTTTTTAAAGTATTATTTGTTTTTACAATAGCAACTTTATTTTTTGTGTTGCTCTCTCCTATGCGTGTCAAAGCAGCGGAGTCTATAAGCTGGACGCATTGGGCAATGGTGTTTATCAGCTGGATGGAACTGATATCAAAGCAGAGGTTGCACCGGGTACAGTCCACATTACGGGGAATGGCGCCATTCCTGATTTTGATTACTGGAAACTTAACAAAAGACTCTGGGCTACCTGTGAATGCCAATCTGTAACGATTGATGATACCATCACATCGATTGGTGCGTATGTATTTTATGATCTTCCAAAACTAAAATATATCCTAAATTCCACGTGCATTTTTTATTAGCTTAAAAGAACACTATTTCACG
>CAZTGP010000187.1:0-2592 GCA_964613325.1 uncultured Roseburia sp.
GTATATGACATCAATAACCTCCAGAGTCATCCCTCTCGAGGCCGAAGCATTCCTGTTCCTGGCGGTCAGAATTTCTCACATATCATGCTTCACAAGGTTATTGTCGGTGGCAGTCCTGATGCCCCTGCGGATATGCAGCAATATCCCGGCTGCATACTCATCAATCTTCCGAAATTAAAAATGCACGGACAGGATTTAATCACCAATGCCATCAAAAATATTGGCATCGGGCTTTATCCTAGTCTATGTGCTGTCTCTGACAAGACCACTGACACACGATGGCGCTACGCTTCTCCAGACAGCTCCACTCCAAATCTGAAAGCAAAGCTTCCTCATTCCCCAAATGTGATGGAGATGGACGAAACGACGCATTTACCGAAGCTAGATGCTTCTGGAAATTATATTATTCATCATACCAAAGGCTTCAATGGAACAGAGCTGGATATTATCAAAGCTGTTCAGTCCCAAGGCGTTCCCATGCTGCATATCTGTGACTGTATCCACCCACTGAACTTAAATCACGACCACGGAAATCTTTCCCAGACCTCTCCTGAGGGTTACCTCTGGATTTCAGAAGACTGTGTCGCACTGGATTACTTCTGCGCGCGCTACTGCTTCAAAACGGTCTCTCGCGAGATGGCTCTGTGCACTGCGAAATATGCAGATTGCGATATCAGCAAATCTATCCGAAAATGTGATTCTCAACCTGAATTTCTTCAGAAAGTTCCCGTTGTCATCATCAAGAATCATAAACTGACAACCTGCTGGCAAGGCTTTGATTCCCCTTTGCTGCGCTATGACCTCTATCAGCAGGCTGAAAAACGTGGAATTGGCTGCTGTAATTACCATATAAAAGGTCAAGATTTTACCACTGGATGCACGCTGGCTTCCTCCCAGGGGCACTTAGTCTCTGTACAGAAAACACATTTGCAGGAGATGATGACCAATACACTTTTCTATAATACCAACACCATTCTCCATGACCTGCAGGCCACCCTGCTCAGCTACGCGAAAGCCAATGACTGTCTATGTAAATCCTCCCCTGCTCCGAAAGCAGATAGACCCCATGCCAACCAGCAGATTTCGAATATTTCACATTCACAGATGCGCTTATACGATAAAATCATGCATTACTTTGACAGCAATCATGACGGCATCATCGATTATAATGAGAAGGGCCGTGGCTATGAAAATGCCCAGTTCGGTCTATTATCACAAGCCATCTATTCCATGTACACACAGCCTGACCAGTATCTGAAGTCTATGTACGACCAAGCTGCCATGTATGTGAGATTCGCAGATAAAAAGAATAATCCTCTGGGACATGATTTTCTCAAAGAAAAATATCTGCTGTCAGAACTGTATGCGGCCTATTTATACTCCCAACAGGAAACAGAAATCCCTGACCCGAATTTGCCTGGAAACACCTATGGAAAAGGAAACTGGCCTTGCTATGCGACTGTACAACAGCTTGTCATCTTCAACATGCTGTATGGCAGTACTACATCTCAGGCAGTCACACTTACCTCGCTTTATGGAATTGCCTTTCAATACAGCGATAAGATCAGTAATCAAGGGGCATATACTGGAAGCATCAATCAGAAGTCATCGCAATCAGATTCACTTCAGAATTATTTTCTGGCGTTGAAACAAAGTGCTTCCCCTCTGCCATTCACACTATATATTCCCGTAGGTTTTTCCAAGCTCGATGATCGCTTTCATGTGCAAAATGTTGTGGAAACACAAGAAAGTGATTTACTTTACACCATAGAATTTCATTTGGCTAATGGAAAAACTGTTGTATATAACTAATTCTTATTGTAGGAGGAACCCGATGTTTCATTTTGATCCAAATAAAGTATATTCGATGCCGCCATACTTTGGCGGTTCCCCATATGATTCAACTGCCTGCTCAACTATTTCGAACACGTTGCAGCTGCAATTCACCTATGTAACCGACGAGCGTCTTCTCTGCTCCTATATTCCAGAGGTATTTGAACTGCTCCGCCCAGAAATCACTTTAAGTTACTGCGAATTCCATGGAGTTTCCTTTCTTAATGGTTCCCAGTACAATGTCGTGCAGCTAACGGTTCCAGCCATATTTCACGGAAAAAAAGACTGCATTCAAGGAAACTTCATTCTTGTAATCTGGGAAGATAACACCATTCCAATCTATGGAGGACGAGAAGAATCTGGTATGCCAAAGATTCCCGCTGATATTGAAAACCTTCGTACCTATGAGGGTAACCACTATGGTGCGGTCAGCTTTGAAGGAAAAACATATTTAAAAGTATGTGCAAATGCTAACAGTGCCCTAACCTCCTCTGAAATCAGAGCGCTGAATCAAGAAACGCAAGCCCTGAATGCATTTGGCTGGCGATATATTCCCAATGTTGGAAAACCTGGTCCTGCCTTGAGCCAGCCCATTCTCTATCCCCAGTCCATGACAATCAAAAAAGGATATCACTGCACAGGTGATATCCAATGGTTTCCAATTTCTTCAGGTGAATTGCTCACACAGGCGCACATCATTAATGCCCTGCGAAATCTCCCAATACGTCAGATGAAAGACATACAGCTCACAAGTGGAAG
>CAZTGP010000188.1:0-2587 GCA_964613325.1 uncultured Roseburia sp.
ATTTATCAACAAAGAAATATCTTTCACCGGTCATCACATATCCATAGTTCTTTCCATCTTCTATTGCCTTGCATATTTGTTGCTTCATATCGTCAGTAAGTTCTCCAAGTTCAGCTTTATACTCAATACCGGCTTCCGTAGTGACTGCTGTAATAATTGCTTTAATTTTCCCAATGGCCCTTACGCTTTTTTCTTTATACAGTCCAAGATAATCGTGTGCGCTAAAGCCACGTTCAATATTGTCATAGTAAAGATTTTCACTAACATTAAAATTAAATGTGGTACCTGCCAGTTGCACTCTCATGCGCTTCCATGAATCAGAAACAATGATGAGCTTATCGTTATAGCAGTAATTTAGGTAATCGTCCAAAACCTCCTGCATTTCATAATCTCTGTCATCAATAACATCACGTATTGCATCAACAATCCGTTCGAATACAGTATTAACGTGCATTACCGGATACGTCTGTGTGGCGTTGTATTCCTTAAGATGCTCTTCGAATTCTTTCTTCTTTTCTGGATTCATCAACTCCGGTGCTAAAGTAATCATCACCTTATATTTTTCATCACCGAAAGACTTCAAATGGCGCAGCAGCTGATCTGTATAGAACCAATCAGACATTTTAGTCTCAACAACAATTTTAAAGCTCTCCTGTGTGATAGTAGCATCCGGAATACTCTCCACACTTTTTTCCTGAAGATTGAAAACAATCTCTGGTTCAAAGGCGTCAGAAAAAAACTCGGATTTCAAAAACCGAAAGAACTTATCAGAAGAATATTGATATAAACGAGATAACAACAGCATTGTATTAGCTGTAGCTACATTTTCTTTCTCATGGTATCTTTGGAAATAATGTATCTTCATAATTGATGGCCTCCATACCCCTTTTTCGCATTGCAAATAGTATTTTGAAATCTTCTTTGCATTTCTTCCTCTAAATCATTGTCGTAGTCCTTGGTGTGCTTATACATTGCATTAATGAAATCATCAAAGTAAAGCACCCCATCATACAGGCTTCTGTTCTCAACAAAGAAATTATAGATTTCTCTGTAATAAACAATAGTATATTTTTCACCACACGAAAACTTACTTAGGTCAATGCGATTGTAATTAGGTGAAAAAATAAAGCAGCTCGCTGTTTTATTGCGATACTCATCATCAAATGTAACAAATTGATAGTATTTTTTTAGCTGTGACTGTACTTGGTCACTGTAGATATCATGTCGGTCATCAATACCATTGATGCTCGATTTGATTTTATTTTCTATTACAATTGCATTATTTTTGTCAGAAATAAGTAGGTCTATGTTTCTCTTTTCTCTCTCAATAGTAAAATCTGTTTGTACCTCTATATGTAGAACCTCTCTTGCAAAACGGGAAAAAGCTTCTCTGTTTATATCAAAAAAGTAAGCAAACATATTTGAAAAAGCGAGTTCATTGTCTTCCTGCCTGATAATTTTTAGGAAATTGAAATACGGATCTTTTTGAAGTTCCGGCAATTCAGAAATTGCTTGTGTCGTATTAGCATCTTCCCACAACTCTCTGCTCTCAATTATCTGATTCAAATCAGCGAAAGAATCTGGCTTTTCATTTTCGTTGTAGAATTCCCTTAATGTTTGTTTGCCAAATCCTTTATTAGTACGGATGAAAAAAGTGTTGTCACCACTTACAGAGGAATCGTCTGTAATATATATCTGATTCTTGGGCTTGATAACCTTATCTGCAACAAAGGTAGTATAAGCATTTTTTTCTTCTTGAAGACTACCGTGATATGAGTTTTCATTAAATAAATCTACAAGACTTATACCGCCATAGGTCAGTCCTAATGCAACTTGTCCTTTATATCTCTCTTCTCGTGGGAGTTTGCTGTCGGCAAAATCAAGAATCGTAACACCCTCTGCCTTGGCTAGTACTTTATATGTTTTCGAGGCAAATTTTCGTACCAACAAAATAGTTATTCTATTTTCTCCATGAGATAATTCTATTGTTCCTTGTGAATTGAGATAAATATAGTTTTTCCCATCATCTGCCTTATAGAGATTTATGATTTCATGACCTATATTATCGCCCTCTGACAAATATGCTCCAACATACATTTTGTTAATTATTATTCCACGGCTCATATGTGTTGGCTTTACCTTTACTGCGGTTTTTTGTTTATATTCAACCGGAACAATGGTTTCATCCGACGATAGAAACAAGCGGAACCTTCTTAGATGAGACAAGTAACCACTAACAAGTGAATTGACATTACCGGTTGAGTTCTCAGAAAGAGCTTTTATCAATGCATTCTTTGCTTCAGTCTCAAAGTCAGTAGCATTCACCGCATTCCAGAACATATCTTTGCTTCCTTTCCTCCAAAGGTAGAAGGTGTCCACATAAGCAGTATTGATTGTTGCTGTCGAAATGTTCTGGCTATGTAGGAAGTTCTTATATAAAGCACGCAGCTCATCATACGGTAGAGCTTTCATTTTGTTAATATCCAAAGTCAAACCTCCTTTACTCAATACTGTTTAATCTTTCAAGCCACTTCAATATGCAGCCATTCTTAAAGAAATCTAATAATGCACCATCGCAAAAACGCTC
>CAZTGP010000189.1:0-2579 GCA_964613325.1 uncultured Roseburia sp.
TTGTTACTATATTTTGTGCAGCGATGACTGCAAATGCAAGTATGGGACATACAAAAAATACAATTAACACCAGTGCAGAAAATAAATCAATATGTAGTAAAGAACAGTTTTCTGTTATTGCAAAGGATTTACCTGTTGTTGGGAATCCATTATTTCCATCAGCACAGAACTTTACCATCACAGACAAAATCATTAAAGTTCCAGTTGTAAGAGAAAGCCAAGTACCACAGCGGATATACTATAATATCCCAATGTCTCATGAACTACAGGACGTTGTTATTGATACATGCGCAATATATGGAATTGATGAAAAGGTAGTATTTGCGCAAATAGATGCGGAGAGTTCCTTTGATATTAACAAAATTGGTGATAATGGAGACAGTATCGGACTTATGCAAATTCAACCAAAATGGTATCAAGAAGAATTAATTCAGCAGGGAATTGATTTATATAATCCTGTACAAAATATTCAGTTTGGAATTAAGCTTCTTGCAGAGAATATTTCACGAGCAAATGGTGATATTTGGCTAGGATTGGCAAAATATAATGCGGGTCCACAAAAAGATGTACTAACAGAATATGTAAATCACGTACAGGACTCTTTACAACGCATTATTCCAGAATAATCATTTTCTTTGTAAAGAACATCTCCATATTAATTGTATAAAAATAAATTTACAAAGGTGAATATAACATGCGAAAAAAAGTTATTGCAGTTTTGCTGTGTTCCATGATTTTTGCATCTGGATGCAGTCAAAAGAACACAGATTATTCAAATATAAAAATTGAATCTACCGAAAAAGAAGATATGGATCAAGTGGCGCAATTAAAGGCAGATTGCATAAAGGCCATTGCGGAATCATATGAAAAGATGAAATCAGATGGATGTTATGTTACATCTTATATCACAAAGGACGAGCCAATATATAATTTTGGATTTAATGAATCAGATAAATTATATCTGTTACAATCGGATAATTATAAGTTTAAGATTATGTATTACTCTGAAAAAGAAGATAAACTTTATTATCAAGACAGAGTATCTGATATGTGGTATTACACCACGCCAGAAGAAACTCACAGCTATATAAATAGCATCAATGAACGAGCCAAGGAGTTCATGACAAATTACATGGATTACGCAGATGCGGAATCTATTGAAATCGCGGACGTAACATTTGAAGGAAATGATTGTTATGATATCTCTTTCTTATACAATGAAGATCGCCTATTTGCATATTTCATGGGGAAAGAGTACACCCCAAAAGATTTAGATCATGCTTATTATAAGGGGCATTATTATCTTAAAAAAGATGATTTATCGGTATTGAACTTGAAGACAATGATTGATGAAATCTACTTTTTTCAAGATAAATCAATAGAGTTACCAAAAGAAACTGAAAATGCAGTGCCAAAGAAATCAACAAATGACATATTAGATTCGGAAACCGTTCTGTAGAAAGGGTTATATGTATGTGTAAAATAAATAAAAAACTATTTGAAGTCATTATTATTCTTGCAATGATATTCGCATTCGACTGCGCAGCTCGTGCAGCAGGAGACTATGTTACTGTTAAAAAAACATTAAGTGAAAACTGCTATACAGAAATCGAGGAAGATTTAACTACAGCAATTGCAGAAGAAACATCTGCAATAGATAATTCTCTGGCAAAAGAAGATCAGCTATCCACTAATGATATGAAAGATTTAAATCGTAAATTAACCAAATCATCACTTGCATTTATCGGCACAATTTCTTTTCTGATTAATGAAGATCATACTGTCACATCCAATGTTGTTGACGAACAATGGAATTCGCTGTTGTCGGATTTTTCGGCTATTTATGCTGATTACTACAAAGACATTGACCCGAGTGAGAATATCGTTACCGCTGTAAAGCGTGTATATGCCAATGTTTTAACAGGCCTTACATCACAGGTCAATGGATCCTTTACAAATCAGACCGGAGTCAATGATACTCTGGAATCGTTGAGAAATTCACTCGATGATGTAAAGCAGTTATATGATGCAAACCCAAATAATACCGATTATAAAAAACAAATTGCAAATCTGGAAAAACAAATTAACAAGTATGAAAATATGAGAGATCCAAATGAATCGAAATCATTAAAGATTTATGATTCTTATAAAGAATTTGTGTATTTCGGAGAATTGCCTGCAGACATCGCAGAATAGGAGGCGATTTTTATGAAAAGAAACAAAATTATTGCATTATTTGCTATGTGCGCAGTATTCACATCAGCTTGCTTTGGCGTGCAGACTTTTTATGCAGGCAAGGCAGATGCAAATCAAGTAGTCGTAAACACCGCAGAACTAAATAGCTCCGAAAATTTCGGGGGGGGGTACGAAAGTACTAGATTGTTAAACCCCGATTTTTCGGCAACACAATTAGCTACCTCCACCACTGGCTCTTTACAGTCGTCCCTGGAAACCGAGACTGCTGAACGCAAAACACAGGACGAGAAGATTAGTAAATCCATTGGTGCCATTAACAATACCCTGCTTGGGTACATTGGTTCTAGGAGCATCAACAATCTGGCAGACGGCACCATTCGAGG
>CAZTGP010000190.1:0-2558 GCA_964613325.1 uncultured Roseburia sp.
CAGATCCGAGCGTCAGCACACCCAGAGGCACTGAGTATTCCAATCATTGCAACGACAGCAAATGCATTTTCCGAGGATGTATCCGCTGCACTTGCATGTGGAATGAATGGGCATATCGCCAAACCAATTGATTATAAAAAGCTGTATACAGTCTTAGAGAGCTTGATGAAATAACGTGTATTTGTTAAGCGGATATATGCTATAATGATTATATTATGATGACTAATTGCGAAACTCTATACATTGTAGGGTTTCGCAAATTGCTTAAAGAAGAGGAACAATATGGAAGAATCCGATAAAATTCAATTTGCAGTCTTAATTGATGCAGATAACATCAGCTCCAAATATACTGCCACCATTTTTGATGAACTAGAAAAATATGGGGTATCCACTTATCGCCGGATCTATGGCAACTGGTCTAGATCCAACGGTTGGAATGAGGAAACCCTGTTGGTCTATTCCATTATGCCTGTACAGCAATTCTCCTATACAAGTGGGAAAAATGCAACAGATATGGCAATGGTCATCGATGCCATGGATATTTTATACAAGGACAAGGTACAGGGCTTCTGTCTGGTAACGAGCGACAGTGATTTCACAAGACTGGCAATGCGCCTTCGGGAAGAGAATAAATTCGTCATTGGCATGGGGGAATCTAAGACACCGATTGCACTGGCAAGAGCTTGTAACAAATTCATTCATCTGAATTTAATTGCAGAACAGAATAAGGATACTGCTGAGACTGAGAATATGACAGAAGAGGAAGAACAGAGTGTAACCCCGATTGCGGAGGTGAAACAGCTGGTGCTATCCATTTTGAACAATTATGGAGATAGACCGGTTGAGCTGGGCGTAATTGGAAATCATCTGAACGAGAAGTTTTCCGACTTTGATGTTCGAAATTATGGCTATACGAAGCTCAGTGTCATGATTGCCGAAGAAATGCCAGATCTTGTAATCGAGAAGGTAAATACACAGAATGTAGTATACAAGCATTCTACGGTGACGAAGGAAGACTTAGAACAGGAGATTATTCGTCTCATTCAGAAGAATGGTGGCACGATAGAGAATCTGTCAACCCTGAATGAGGATCTGCGTAAGAAGTACACACATTTTGATTTGAAGGAGTTCGGCTATAGCCGTCTCTCCAGCTTGCTTCGCAGTATGAAGAGCTTGAATGTGCAGCAGAATAGTGTCACACTTCGGGAGCAGAAGAACGTAGAAGAGAGAAATATACCAGAGAAAAAGAAGACAGGGAATAATATTACTGAGAAGAAACCCACAAGGAAGAGAACTCCTGCGAAACGAAATACCGTAAAGAAAGAGAAAGAATAAGGAATGAATCAGAAATCATATAAATCAACAAACCAGAAAAATACAAAACCAGCAGGGAGACCAGCTGCTAAATCAAGTGCGAGAACACCTAGACCTAAGAAATCCGCTCCAGCCGACGGCTCTTGTCCATATACCAAGAGTTGCGGAAGTTGTAGTTTCCAAGGAACACCATATGAGAAACAGCTGACAATCAAGCAGACCGAAGTTCGTAAGTTGATGGAGAACTACTGTAAAGTAGACCCAATTATTGGAATGAAAGATCCATATCATTATCGTCATAAGGTAACTGCTACCTTTGATTGCACGACTCGAGGACAGATTATCTCTGGAACTTATAAGGAAGGCACACATGATGTGGTTGATATCACATCATGCCAGATTGAGAATCAAGAAGCAGATGCAATTATTCGGGATATCAAATACATGCTTCGTTCTTTTAAGATCAAGACTTATGATGAAGATTCTGGCTATGGACTACTTCGTCATGTAATGGTTCGTAAAAGCTATCATACAGGTGAGATTATGGTGATTCTCGTATTAGGGTCGCCAATCCTTCCATCTAAGAACAATTTTGTGAAGGCACTTAGAAAGAATCACCCAGATATCAGTACGGTTGTTGTAAATGTAAATAATAAGAGAACCAGTATGGTTCTTGGTGACCGTAACATTACCATATATGGAAAAGGATTTATCGAAGATCAGCTCTGTGGATGCACCTTCCGTATCTCCCCAAGCTCCTTCTATCAGGTGAACCCAGAACAGACAGAGCATTTATATCAGAAAGCAATTGAATATGCAGGTCTTACTGGAAAAGAGAAAGTCATAGATGCATATTGCGGAACGGGAACCATTGGTTTGATTGCCAGCAAATATGCGAAAGAAGTGATTGGCGTCGAGTTAAATAAAACAGCAATCCGTGATGCAGTAACCAATGCAAAACGAAGTGATATTAAAAATGTGAAGTTCTTTAACGAAGATGCAGGCGAATTCATGGTTCGCATGGCAGAGGAGAATGAGAAGGCGGATGTCGTCATTATGGATCCACCAAGAACCGGAAGTGATGAAGCGTTCTTATCATCTGTGTGTAAGCTTGCACCGAAGAAAGTCGTTTATGTGTCCTGTAATCCCGAGACACTGGCGCGAGATCTGAAATATCTGACCAAACATGGATACAAAGCAAAACAGTGTACACCAGTTGATATGTTTCCAATGACACCGCATAT
>CAZTGP010000191.1:0-2463 GCA_964613325.1 uncultured Roseburia sp.
TTCCAGTTTCTGTTGAATCTCACTCATCTTTTCTTCTCTGCTCACTCTCTCCTTCATAAAAGCTATCTTCTCCTTTCCTCAAAATTTGTAGAATTCTTATCTACACTAAGTACTTGGAGCCTTAAAAAGCTAATTGCAAAAAAATCCCAAGGATTTTTCTTTCCCTGGGATTCTCATTATCTATGACGATGTTTGTGTGGTATAACCTGTTCTAGCTTTATACTTTCTTCGTTATTTTCTAAATTCTCTTCTCTAGGTTCTGCCACCGCAAATCTTTGATATTCAATTTTTTTATAATCTGTTTCAAATCGATTATTCGTAAACTCCAACATATCTTTTTCCTTAAAACTAAAATAGGACTTATTATCTCCACCAACAATCACATGATCCACGAGCGGTATTCCCATCAATTCGCCAAGCTTTAACATACGATCTGTTATCATCGTATCCTGTCTACTTGGATCTAATTTTCCTGATGGATGTGAATGGAGTAAAATCATAGAAGTAGCATTTGACAATATAGCACTCTTAAAAATTTCCCTTGGATGGGCAATACACTCATTAACTGTACCCATACTGACAAAATTACAATTCATAGGCATTCCATCTGTACGTAGATTTATAACACAGATAACTTCACGATCTAATGCACACATATAATCTCCCAATAGCTTTACAGCATCCTCTGGACTTGTAATTGGCTTATCACTCAACATTGGCGCGTTCTTAATAAGTCTCACTGAAACAACATCCATCTGTCTCTCCACGAATTTCTCCTTCCTCATTTAATATCAATCTGATAAAAAACTCCCCCTCATGCTGATTCATAAAATCAACGAGCTCCTTCATATCTATTTCTTTTTCTTCCATTTCTATCTACCGTCACTTCTGGTCAACTTGACCAGAAGTTCCTTTCATACTTAATAATGACTTCAATTCTCTAATCTCTGAATAAATTGCAAGAGTCTCCCCTGGCGATACCGTGTCCTTAAGTGCAATCACACGAAGGTGCATATCAATTTCCGCAAGCTGTTTCACCAAATCCATATACTTAATAGATGGATTGAGCACCTTTGTCTGTCCCGATAACACGTACCTAATATATTGTGACCTATTCATTCCAAGTTCTTCTCTTAAGGAATCAAGTTTCTGCACGTCCTCTTCGGATAAAGATAAAAACAATCGCTTATTATTTGCCATTTTCCTTTACCTCACTCTCTGCAAAATCATCCAAAGCACTTTCATCATCAATCGGTGCATGAATATCCTGCTCCAACTCTTTCTCCGCTTCATGAATCATCGCAGTAGCTTCCTTAAAATACTCATCATCTGGTTGTCTCACTGTAGAATCTTTTACAATCATCTTTTTATCTGGATTGCTATCTTCAAATGTTGCAGTGCGGACAACTGCCAACATCTTTTCAAGTTCAACCGCAGCAATCCCATACGCACTCTTCTCCAATGCATATCGAAACTTGACCAACTCGTTTACTGGCACCATCTGAAACTTACAAGGCTTTCCATTATATTCAGCGATTACACACCAATCTCCTGCAATTAGTTCCCTTGCTGTCTCTCTTTTCATGCGAGCTTCACTAGCCTTAATTGCCTGTCTTAAGAATCCTCTGATATTTTCATAATTGTTGTATTCTTTCGGATGCTCTAATAAGGAAATAACATAATTCGCATCAAGCACATGATCTCCTGCAAAGTTCAGTAAATCTTCCATTTCCGTTCCATGATATTCATGCCATCCTGCATATAAGGCAAGCTTCATTTGATTACTCATATCTTTGTCTTTCATAATCATCTGAATTGACTTCTTTCTGTTATCATGAATCTCGTCCTCGGTTGCTTCTTTTCTTCGGAGTCTCGCAACATCCTTGGAACGGTTCTCAAAGAACTTACTTTTACACAACCGCTCCGCTATCCGCTTACAGTACATTTCTGTAGTTAATGCCAATTGTGTCGATGCAAGAATCTTGTAGAAAGATTCTCTCTCCCCACCAGACTTGCCTGTTGTCTTTGGAATATCAACAATCTGACTTGGCTTATCTAAAAAGAAATCTCTCCGAAAGATTTCATCAGGTTCTGATGAAATACCAGACACCACCACAATCTTCTTATCTGCCTCTGTAATAATCGCTTTGGTCACATCCTCTTGGATTCTTCTTTTTAGATCTGTAATTTCTTGCTCTTTCTGTTCAAGCTTGTCATTCAGTTCTTTTTCCTTCTTGACTGCTTCTGCCAAGCTTTTCTTCATATTCACCATTGCAGGAGAAGGTTGTACTCCGTCGATTGATGGTATTTGTGCATCTGAATCTTTTCTCCCCTTTGGTGCTGGTACTGGACCTGTAAATAGAATCGACGCATCAGTACCTAATGTCTTGCACAATCTTTCAATAAAACTTCTTAATTCAGCAACATCAAGTACCGCCTTATCATCTTTGATTGTTATAAGTG
>CAZTGP010000192.1:0-933 GCA_964613325.1 uncultured Roseburia sp.
TCAACACACTTGCGGCGGTAAGCATGTTCGATGCCGGTCGACTGCCTGCATGGCTCAAGGAAGGCGAGCTTTCCGGATTTCCACGCGAAGCGCTTCCTTGGGCGTTGTACCTGCGTGTGAAGTATCTGGAAGTACAGAAGTCCTATGAATCCATGCTCGCCACGGCAAAGACGGCGCTTCTCTTCTGTTCTCGTCCCGGGATGGTCTCATCGGTCGAGCTATACCTGCGCCTGTCCTGTGCTGCGGCCTATGCTATTCTCGGCGACCACAAAGCATGTTCTTCCTGGCTTGCTGATGCGCTCACGTTGGCATTGCCGCATGGGTTCATCGGTCCTTTTGCTGACACGGCACTGTCCTACGGCGGCCTGCTCGAGCCCCTAGTGCGTTCGAGATGGCCGCAATACTACGATGCCATCATGAACAACACGACTATGTCGTGGAAGAACTGGATTGCGTTTCACAACAGGTGTGCCAAAGACAACATCACGCTCATGTTGAGCGATCAGGAATACATCCTGGCATTTCATCTTACGAGTGGGAAGACCTATTCGGAGGCAGCCAAGTCCATGCATCTTTCCATAGGGCGCGTGAAGAATCTGGTATCGTCGATATATGCCAAACTCAATATCAGCAGCCGCAAGGAACTCAAGCCATTCATCCTTTGACACACCTTTGACACACGTCCCCCTGTGTTAGACACTCGCACATGGTTAGCATCTAGGGTATCTTTATGTGGGGATCACGAGGTGCGCATGGGCTCAAGTACCATCTGCATCAGGATGAAAACAGGTATCAGCCATGACCAAAGGCATCAAGGAACAGCTTGCTGACGCGATGGTCGACATCGCCCATGAGAAAGACCTTGGCAAAATCACGGTAAAGGATCTCGTTAATGCATGTGGCGTGTCTCGACAGACCTTCTATTATTACTAT
>CAZTGP010000192.1:943-2355 GCA_964613325.1 uncultured Roseburia sp.
AGTCGCTATGTCGAGGAAAGCCTTGCCATACAAGAACCGCTCGAGTCAGCGATGCACCTCGTGAACAGTGTCATAGACAACAGCGCTCTCATCCGTCACGGGCTTGCCTCCAAGCTCAGGCCGGACATCGAACGCATGCTCATCGAGAAGTTTCGCAGATACGTGCGGGTCATCATCGAACAAAAGATTCCCAACGCAGCAATGCGCCCGGCGGAGATGGAGACTCTCTGTGACTTTATCGCCTGTGGGCTCATGGGGGAGGTTGTGGAGAACAGCATCAACCCCCACATGGACGTCGAAGAGTTCTGCCGACAGATAATGGCACTCGTTCACGCGCGCCTCGACCAGATGAGCTAATCACACGCGGCTCGATCAGGTGGTTGATGATGCGCACTCGGTTTCCCGATATGACTTCGTACCGCCTTCGCTCAAACGCTTGTTCCCGGTGAATCCTGACACATTTCAAAAAATGTCAGGTCACATCTAACATTCTGCAAATTCCAAGACATAACCCGTTCCCATATCCTTGCAATGACGAGGAAAAGGGGACGCGCGAACCCTTCGATTCGTTGAGATGTACAGCGTTTGAAGGAGGTGTCGACACGGAAGCGAAGAATCCGTTTCATGCAAAGTTCGGTGATCTATGCACGACCTATGAGCATCTGCTGGAATGCATGAAGACCCTTGACACGGGAGACAATGGCCAGATCGAACGGGAACTGGAAATGATCGAGGCCGAGTCCGAGCACGACCGAGCAATGGTCGAGCGAACGGCAAGAGAGGCCCGTTCTCCAGTGGCAGCCGAGTTCGCTTGCAAGCTGCTTGCGTATGACGACGATATGCAGCGAGTCATGGACGAGGAGTTCTCGCGTCCAGTCGACTCCGGTGAATCGTTGGAAACACGCAGATTCGAGACGGCGTCTCTTTCGGCCGAGTATGCGCTTGACCTTGCGAGGACGGTGGTTCGCCAGGCGCTTTGCAGCGTACTTGTTGCAGCAGAAATGCAGACAGCGCAGGAACATGGCGAGTAGTCATAGGCCACGAGTCAAGCAGGTACATAAAGGAGCCATCAGTTACACCAGCTATATCAAACAGATCGGATAGACCAGGTAGGTCAAACGAACGCGGGCTACAGATGGCCCGAATTCAGGAGGTTTGTCATGGATTGGAAAGACCGAATCGAAAAGAGCGTCAAACAGTTCTTCCCGCTAGGTATCGTCGTGGCGGTTCTCATGGCTGTGTTGGGTGTCGTCATGCTTTTCAACCCCGCAGGGTCGCTCCGTGGCCTCGTGTGGCTCATCGTGATCGGCTTTACTGCGGGCGGCATCTTCCGCATCGTGAGCTATGTCAAGATGCCCTATTGGATGCGTCAGGGATATACGCTGGTCATAGGTATTCTTGATGTCCTGTGT
>CAZTGP010000193.1:0-2340 GCA_964613325.1 uncultured Roseburia sp.
AGAACATATGCTCTGTACGGCAAAGACCAATACCTTCTGCACCAAGCTCACGAGCCTTCTTAGCATCTGCAGGTATATCAGCATTAGTTCTAACTTTGAGCTTTCTGAACTTGTCAGCCCATGCCATAACACGTCCAAATTCACCAGCAATTGTTGCATCAACTGTTGCAATCTGTCCATCATAGATATTACCTGTTGTACCATCGATTGAGATGTAATCTCCTTCGTGGAACTCTTTACCAGCTAATGTGAATTTCTTATTAGCTTCGTCCATAGCGATATCTCCACAACCAGATACACAACATGTACCCATACCACGGGCAACAACTGCTGCATGAGATGTCATACCACCACGAACTGTTAAGATACCCTGAGCTGCTTTCATACCAGTGATATCTTCTGGAGATGTCTCAAGACGTACTAATACGACTTTCTCTCCTCTTTCGTTCCAAGCTTCAGCATCTTCTGCTGTGAATACAACTTTACCACAAGCTGCTCCTGGAGAAGCTCCAAGGCCTTTTCCAGCTGGTGTAGCTGCTTTGATTGCTGCTGCATCGAACTGTGGGTGAAGTAATGTATCTAAGTTACGAGGATCGATCATAGCTACAGCTTCTTCTTCTGTTCTCATTCCCTCATCAACAAGGTCACAAGCGATCTTTAAAGCAGCCTGAGCTGTTCTCTTACCATTTCTGGTCTGTAACATGTATAATTTACCGTGCTCTACAGTAAACTCCATATCCTGCATGTCTCTGTAATGTTTCTCAAGAGTAGCACATACTTCGTTGAACTCTTTGAAAGCTTCTGGGAATTTATCGCCCATTTCTGAGATGTGCATTGGTGTACGAACACCAGCAACTACGTCTTCACCCTGTGCGTTGGTTAAGAACTCACCGAAAAGACCTTTTGCTCCTGTAGCTGGGTCACGAGTAAATGCAACACCTGTTCCACAGTCATCTCCCATGTTACCAAATGCCATAGACTGTACGTTAACAGCTGTTCCCCAAGAATAAGGGATATCGTTGTCACGACGGTATACGTTAGCACGTGGGTTGTCCCATGAACGGAATACAGCTTTGATAGCTCCCATTAACTGTTCCTTAGGATCGTCTGGGAAATCATCACCGAGCATTTTTTTGTACTCAGCTTTGAACTGTCCTGCTAATTCTTTTAAATCATCTGCTGTAAGATCAACGTCCTGTGTAACGCCTCTATCAGCTTTCATTTTGTCGATAAGCTCTTCGAAATATTTCTTACCAACTTCCATAACTACATCAGAGTACATCTGAATAAATCTTCTGTAGCAGTCCCATGCCCAACGAGCATTTCCTGACATCTCTGCGATTGTATTAACAACTTCCTCGTTTAATCCGAGGTTAAGAATGGTATCCATCATACCTGGCATAGAAGCTCTAGCTCCGGAACGAACAGATACAAGAAGTGGATTCTTCTTATCTCCAAATTTCTTTCCTGTAATCTCTTCCATTTTCACGATGTGATCATTGATCTGACCCATGATTTCGTCATTGATTTCTTTTCCATCCTCATAATACTGAGTACAAGCTTCTGTTGTAATTGTGAAGCCCTGTGGTACTGGAAGTCCGATGTTCGTCATCTCTGCTAAGTTAGCACCTTTTCCACCAAGAAGATTACGCATATCAGCATTACCTTCTGTGAACAAATAGACCCATTTGTTTGCCATTTGACAATTCCTCCTAAAAAAATTTATTTGTTAGATCGGAAAATCTATTGATTCTCCTACCATCTACCAAGATTGGTACACCCGGTGCGTAGTCGCACATAAATTATTCTATCACAGAATTTCCATTTCGCAAGTAATTTCAGTGACTTTTCTATAAAGTTTGTAAGATTTTCTAAAATATTTAAGATAATTGGAAACTATCGTCCGATATGTAGTTTCCCTATTGAGTTTTCGATTCCTCTGTCCCTAGGTCGAATTTGATTGTTCCAAAACAGAATTATTTACTGCATTGCATGTAAAATGCTTAATTTTGCCAGTTGGACATGCTTTTCTCTTAGCGTAACGATTCAATATTAAGTAAGGAAACATGTTCATTTGTCGCTTTCTCCTTAAAAACATGCTTTTATCAGAAAAGCCTGTCGTGCTTTATAGAGTTCGAGCATGTTGAACCTATATTTTTTCATATGAACATGCTCCATTAGCCTATTTCATTCATTTAAGAGAAAATTAAGCATGTCATTAGTGCCTTTTGTTCAAGAAAACATGCCTCCCAAATAATCAATCCAATTGTTGGTTTATCCTATTATTGGTTTATCCTATTATTGGTTTATCCTATTATTGGTTTATCCTATTGTTGGGTT
>CAZTGP010000194.1:0-2320 GCA_964613325.1 uncultured Roseburia sp.
CCCTGCGAAATCTCCCAATACGTCAGATGAAAGACATACAGCTCACAAGTGGAAGTATTCGATTGTGTCCTGCTGGTGGAAAAATACTATCCTAATATGTCTCTTATGTCAGCACATTCGTACATCGTTTCTTAATTAACTGCCACATCCACTCTTCTAATTTTTCCGATGGTCGTTACTTATTTTACGATATACGAATGTGCTGTCTCACTGATATCTAGTTAAACTAGTTCATCTCAATCGTTACATTTCCGCTGCTGGTCTTGAGTTCATAAGAATTCTTACTAGCGTTCTTCTCCTCGAAATCATTGCCAACTTTGCTGTTATTGATGCGGACAGTGCCATCGCTGGTCTTTGCCTGAATACTGCTGTCTGCTCTCTTCTCAGATATGGTCATACCGACATTTCCATCAGAAGTCTTTAACTTCACCTGTCCTTGATAGGACCCTGTTGCGGTGATATTTCCTGAAGAAGTCTTTATACTGGTGCTATTGACAAATGCTCCATTGCTCACAATATTTCCATCACTAGACTGGATTGTTGTATCATTGGACTTCAAATCCATAACTGAAATGTTTCCGCTACTTGTCACAACTTCTGTCTTCTGAGAAGTCATCGCTGCTTCCAATGTAATATTTCCATCGCTGGTCTTTAATTTCAATTCCTTTAAATCCGCATTTCTTGGAACATAGACGATTACTTCATCCTGACGACTCCATGGACGGAATGTAAAATCAATTGACACAAATCTTTTGTATGAATTCTGCTCCACGCTAAGCTTTCCATTCTCTTCCGATACATCAGATCTACCTCCAAATGTACTATCTACATGAACATGAAAATATTCATCCCCTGATTCTCTAATCACAATATTATCATCATGTAAATTTACTGCAATTTCCTTAATATCCTTCATCGGTTCTAAATCATAGGTTTCTGAATCTTCTGGACGAATGGTTCGAATCTTCCAGTCCGAATCCAGATAAACACCTGTCACACCACCAATGGTTGATGCAACAATCATCAATATTGCGCCTATACCAATTGCTGCACCAGCAATGATCATCCAAATCTTTGTTACTTTCTTCATATTTAGCCTCCATGCTGCGACTGTTTTTTAGAGAGCCCAATGTGAGCAAGCTCACATGATGGCTCAAGTTTGTGCGCAGCTCAAACTTGCAGAGTGAAAAATTATAATATAAGATTTTTCACTCTTTCCCTCCATTCCCTATATACATTTTATGTGTGCCAATCTCTTATGCTGCCATCTTCTTTTTGTTAATCCGTTTCTTAGCAATGGCAAGAATCAACTTTCTGCATCCCTTGAACACATATACTGCTGCAATACACAAGAATATTCCTACACCTGCGCCAAGCAATCCTGAACCAATTGCGAACAATCCCGTTGGAACATTTACCACTAATGTTGCAATTCCGAACAATACCATGACAACTCCACCGATTGTTGCTGCTGCACTGCTCACTCCAAATGCGAACAATACTGCCCCAATCGTAACAATCACTGCAAACAACACTGCTGCTCCTGCGATCACTAATGGGAACCATACCGGAGAGCCACAGATTGCCAGAACAATTACCCATAGGTTTGAAAATGGTTTCTTTTTTGAACTCTCTGTCTGGTCTCGCTCTTCCATATCCTGTATCACATAATTCGCAGATGCCTTAATTGCCAGGGATTCCGGACTTCCTAATTCCTCCATGACCTTAGCTTCATTCTCCTCGCCAGCTTCTTCGAAATACTCGCGGTAGAATTCCATAATGTTGTACACTTCATCCGAAGGTACATTTTTCAGATTTCTCTGCAATGCCTTTAAATACTCAGTTTTCGTCATCCTTACTTCCTCCCTCTACTTTCTCTACTCTCTCCACTTTCTCTACTTTCTCTAACAATATATGATCAATACTCTGTTTGTAACTGCTCCACTCCGTCCGATACATCTGTAGTCTGTCTCTTCCTGCCTGTGTAATCTGATAGTATCTTCGATTTCTACCTGAAAACGGCTGGTCGTACGTGGTCAATGCCTCATCCTTCTGCAGTCTTCGCAATACTGGATATAATGTCGATTCTGAAATATCAACAACCTCTTTAACTCTCTGAGTCAGTACATATCCATAGGTATCACCCTGATCTAGGACTGCAAGAACGCAGGCATCCAGTAATGCGGAACCTAACTGAAATACCATATTTTATCCTCCTGCTATTTATCTATATAATACTATATGCTATATAATATGATTGTATAATACTATATGTCATATAATATTGCAAGTAAAATTTTTAGGAGATACTTTATTTCTT
>CAZTGP010000195.1:0-2291 GCA_964613325.1 uncultured Roseburia sp.
AAGGTGTGTGATGCACCAGTTGTAAAAGAATTAAAGAGTGTGCAGGACATCTTTTCCATTGTAAGTATTGAGGAAAGTGGAATCTTTGAGCTGACAGATAAGAAGTATTCGAAGTTATATATGTTAAGCGATATTAACTTTGCAGGTGTAACGGATGAAGAGCAGAAGCAGATCATTATTAACTTCTCTAAGGTCTTAAAAACCATTCCTTGCAGATTTTCCTACGCAGTAGCAAATGAGCACGTGGATGAGAAGGTATTTCACGATAAGATTTTATATCCGATGCGAAAGGATAAATATGATCCATTAAGAAAGTCATTTAATAACGTGATTCAAAGTAAGGTGAGCGATGCCAAGCAGGGATTGTATCAGACGATTTATCTGACGTTGACGATTCAGGCAGAGGATATGATGGATGCGAAAGGTACATTTAGTTCTATGGAAAGTGCCATCCGCTCCGCATTTGTTGGAATTGGAGTCAATGGAATTCAAGGGTCTGTGATGAAGACGGTATCTATTGATGAGAGAATGCAGCAATTGTTTGATTTTACCCATACAGGAATGAATGCCAGATATAAGTTTCATTTTGAAGATGAAATCAAGGCAAGACATGACTGGATGAATGTAATTGCTCCAGCCAATATTTGTTTTGAGAACGAGAGCTTTGTTATGAATGGACAGGTGGGAAAGGTGTTCTTTATTGAAGAATATCCAAAGAGCTTGGAGAGTGACATTATTGCTGCTTTAACAAAAGTGAATTGCACCAGTTATATTTCTGTGAATAATGAGCTTCTTGATATATCAGGGTTTAAGCAGGAAATCGCAAGAAAATATATGAAAGTCGGTATGAAGATTGAAAATGAGAAACAGAGAAACCGTAACAATAACGATTATCTGGCAGATGCTTCTACAAAGCTTTTGAATGAAAAAGAGAAGTTGGATCTGTTCTCAAAGGAATTAGATACCAATGATGACCATTATTTCAATTCCACCATGATGATTTTAGTACTTGCAAAGGATAAGGAAGAACTGGCACATATTGAAGAAAAGTTAATGAATGCAGCCTCTTTAAAGTCTGTGAAATTAAAGGCTTGTTTTGGAAAGCAGAGGGAAGCACTTAATTCTGTGCTACCTTTTGGCATTCAGGAATTTAAGCGAGTGGTGAATTTGTCATCTTCTTGTCTTGCAATGCTGATGCCTTTTAAAACACAGGAGCTAAATGATGAAAATGGCATTTACTATGGAGTGAATCAGCTAAGCCAGAATGTCATCTTTGCAGACAACAAGAAGTTGAAGAACCATAACGGCTTGATACTTGGACAATCTGGATCAGGAAAGTCAGTGTTTGCGAAGTCTTCGATTATCAGTACCTTCATCAATTTTGTATTTGACCAGATTATTATTATTGATCCCCAGTCAGAGTATGGAGGACTTGCCAAGGTGACAGACGGAACCGTGATTTCATTTGACAGTACCAGGGAGTTTTATCTAAATCCAATGGATGTAGATTTTGAAGGGATTGATTATGGCAGATTAAGAGAAATCATTTCGGATAAGGTGGATTTTATTCTGTCCCTATTATCCAGTTGCTTGAAAAGAGATATGTTGCCAGAGGAACAGGGCATTGTGGATGGCGTGATTGAGAAAGTTTATTCGGAAAATTATGCTATGAGAAAACGCTTGAACGGTCTTACGGATGAAGCAAGTGAGTATGAGATCCCAGGATATATGCGAACCGATATATTGCAGATGAGTGGGACAACCACAATGACAAATGAGGAACAAATCAAAGCGTATTCGCCAACCCTGCAGGACGTGTATCAGGGACTTTTGGATGAAGGAAGTAACTTGGGAATTCATCTTGCTGCAGCAATGGAGATCTTTGTCAATGGCTCACTGAATCTGTTTAACCATCGAACAAATGTGGATTTAAGCAACCGATTTATCGTTTTTGATCTATCAGGGTTAAAGGACAACCTTCGTATTACATCCATGCTCATTATGATGGAAACAGTAAGAACCAAGATTAAGGAAAACTCCAAGAAAGGGCGTTGGACCCATCTATTTATTGATGAGTTCCACGAGTTACTAGGAGTGGAGCAGGTAGCCTCTTTCATCTTGAAGCTCTGGAAGGAAATCAGAAAAATGTCAGGAATCTTAAATGGAATCACCCAGAATATGTCTGATCTTCTAAACAATGATAATGGTGGAAAGCTGCAGGCAATTCTTTCTAATACAGAATACTTTGCACTGCTTAGCCAGTCCACACTTGATAAGAATAAGCTGATGCA
>CAZTGP010000196.1:0-2289 GCA_964613325.1 uncultured Roseburia sp.
TTGGTGCAATTACCATCACAAAGCAGGGAGAAGTCCTGACTGGATGGAATGGCAGTAACTTCACCTATGAGACAAAGAATCTTCCAGGGGCAACCTTCAAGGTGACTGCGGGTGCAGATATCTATAAGGCAGATGGAAGCAAAGTCTATAACAAAGGCGATGTTGTAAAAGAAGCAGTCACCACAGGTTCAGATGGAAAAGTGGTCGTAACAGACCTTCATCTTGGAACTTATGTGATTACCGAAACAGGAACGATTGACGGTTATACCATCAACACAACCCCTCAGACGGTAAAGATTGAGTACAAAGATCAGACTGTGGATGTTCAATACGAAGCAACCAGCATTTACAATACCAGACAGAAAGCTAATGTATCAGTCGAAAAGAAAGATTCTGATACAGACAATCCTCTGGATGGTGGTAAGTACACACTTTATGCAGGCAACGATATCAAGAATTATGTAGGACAGGTCATTATGACAAAAGGAACTGCAATTCAGACTGTAACAACAGGAGAAGATGGAACAGCTGCTTATGCAGTAGATCTTCCAATTGCTAATGGTTACTATGTCACAGAAACACAGGCACCATATGCCTATACCAGAAACCACAGTGATTCTTACAGCTTCACTTTCAATTATCTGTCAAACACTACACCGACAGCATCCTCTGCTCATACCTTTAAGAACGACAGAACCACAGCCAAGATTCATCTCTACAAAGTAGATAACACCAGTGGCATTGAATATGGTTCTCCTGTCGATCTTGAAATGGATATTATTACAAGTAGGGAACAAAAAGATATCGGCTGGCAGCGTGATTATTTAGGGTATTATAAATATGTGGAGTCCTATTCGGCTAATGGAATAAAGGTTAATGTTCTGGAAGATACGATAGACAATGACTTAATAATTGATAAAGATGCATATAGACCAGAGGTTAAGGCTATTTTTGTTTCAAACGGAATACGTTATATTTTATCAGGAAGAGTATCACAAAATACGATGAAACAGATTGTGTATTCTATGTTAGGCGAATAGAGAAAGGAAAATTTAATTTTATGAGAATGTCAGATATTCTTCAGCTATTGAGTGAATATGCAATATGGGGAATTGTAGTTGCTGCTGTTATGGTATTTTGTGCCATTTCGTACGTTAATAAAAAAAGAGGAATCAAAAGTGGAATAAAAAACAACGGTAAATTATTGATGATATTTTTATTTATATGCTATCTTGTGATTTTGTTTGGTGCAACATTGATGAGTAGGAGTAATGTGTATTCTAGTACACTTAGCTCTCATCTTTTATCATCATATAAAGAAGCTTGGTATAATTTCTCGTTTACAGCATGGAGAAACCTAGTTCTTAATATATTGATGTTTGTTCCAATGGGTTTTCTATTACCAATCATATTCAAATGGCAGAATAGATTTTGGAAAGTCTGCTTATCAAGTCTTAGTGTTTCCATTATGATTGAATTGATGCAATATATTACCAAACGAGGTGTTGTAGAAGTAGATGATGTTTTCAATAATACACTTGGTGCTTTTATTGGATATGGATTATTGTCATTGTTAGTATTGATATGTTTCAAGATAAAGAAAAAGAAATGGATCCAGGCAGGAAAAACAATAATTTTGCAGATACCATTCATTGGAACAATTCTTTGTTTTTTAATTATATTTCTGGTATATCAAAATCAAACCTATGGAAATCTTGCATCGCATTATATTGATAAAGTTAATATGAATTCATTTAGCATAGATTTGAATACAGATTTATCAAGCGAGGAAAAAGTCGAGCCAGTTTATCAGATAGAAATAGCTTCACAAGAGAAACTGACTGCTGAGGCAAATGCAATTTTTGCGAAATTAAATTCAGAAGTAAATGAATCACAGCTTGATATTTATCAAGATACTATTGTTTATACATCGATGGATAATAATTATTCTTTGTGGATGGACTATAAAGGAAAAACAACGTGGTTTATAGACTATACTAATCAAGAGCAAACGAATTACACAAAATATGATGA
Source organism: uncultured Roseburia sp. (assembly GCA_964613325.1). GTDB lineage: Bacteria > Bacillota > Clostridia > Lachnospirales > Lachnospiraceae > Roseburia. The sequence goes on from CAZTGP010000196.1 coordinate 2,035, forward strand.
AAATCAGGTTAGAGATATTTTAAAAGACTATGGAATTATTGTTCCAGAGAGTTCAGATTTTAGTTGCGAACAAGATGGAACATATTGCTTCTCAGATGATTTAGATATAGTTGAAGATAATATGATAGATGGAAAACTGGTCTGTACAATTACTGAAAAAGGAGAAATAAAGGAGTATCATAATAATATAATTTACTATAATAAATATGAGAATGTTACATGCATTTCAGAAAAAGAGGCTTATGAACTAATTCA
>CAZTGP010000197.1:0-2242 GCA_964613325.1 uncultured Roseburia sp.
TTGCTGTATTCAGACGGACACCTTCCTGCATCTCGGATGCAATGATGAGTCTTTTGCCTTTTAGTTCTGCCATCTCCGGCTGGGCATTTACCTTGTTACCCATCGTAAGAATGTCCGATGAAATCTTACCGCTGTATGTACCAAGCACTCTCGCCACAGTATTCCAGAAAGTACTCTTACCATTTGCTCCGTCACCATATGCAATAATGATGAACTCCTCATACACCTTGCCGATGGCTGCAAGACCGATAACCTTCTGTACATACTCAATAAGTTCTGCATCTCCACAGAAAAAGGTGTCAAGTGCCTCAAGCCAGATATCCATACCCTCATCTCCGGGAGAGCATTCCGTAATCTTGGTTATAAGGTCAAATGGGTCATGTGGCTGTTCTCCTGCTATTCCCTTTTCCAAGTTGTAGGTTGCTCTTGGTGTATTAAGAAGAACCGGGTCTTTATCAAGGTCGGATACCTTTATGGTAAGCATCGACTTTGCCACATTAAGTGCAGAAGTAATGTACTTGTAGTCTCTTCTCTTCATTGCAAATGCAAGATACTTTTCTGCCCCGACTAACATATAGAAAAGACTCAAATGTTCTGTCTGGATTTCCTTTGCAAGAGCCTTTGACCCCTGTTTAACAACTGATTCATCATATCCGGCATCCACAAGTGCTTTCATAGCAACCTCGATAGAATCCTTTGCATCCTGTAACTGTAAGTCCAGAAACTCCACACAGGCACCAACGGCCATCTGCTTATCTTCCACCCACACTTCTCCGTCAAAACGAATGAAGTCTGTTGCAGCCGTAAACTTTAGTTCATCTCCATATTCACGAGATAACACTTTCGCCTGTCCTACATCAGAATAATCTTCCGGCTTTAACGAACCTGCTCCATCACCGAAATCGTTATTGTACTGATCTGGTGGAATGTATCCGCTATCCTTTGACACCTTATTTCTAAAGAACTTAAGAGCCGAGAACCATATCGTGTTTAACTCCGAATCCTCAAGTGGTGGGTCACACTTTTCAGCCTGCTCCAAGAAAACTTCATGAGCCTTATCGCACTCACCATACTTCTTAAGTACCCTTCCTGCGAAACGGGATAATGTATTGTTACGGCTACCCTTTGTAATTGGACCGCTGACAACTCCATCATTAAACTCTTCATCCTCTTCTGGGGTTTCTTCTATAACAAGGTCATCCGTAATAAGCATCCAGCCTTCATGCCACACAACCTCATCTGCATCTGCACCAAAGAGGAATCTTGCAGCATCAAGAGCATTATCATCAAAGAACGAATATGCTTTCTGAAGTGCAACCTTAATGGCTGTATACTCGTCTGCATCTGTGCAGTTTTCAATAGGAAAATACACATGGTATCTTGGTCTTGCCGACTTTCCATCCTTTGGGAGCATATGATGACGGCTTGGTACAAGCACATAATCGATACTACCGAAAAGTTCATCCATCTTATCCTCTGTAATCCAATCTGCCGGATTGTCACTATGGTCATTATCAATATCCATAGGAACAACATCCGACATCTGGAAGTTAGCAATGTTTCTATAATTATTTTTGTATGTGGCGCACACATGATCATGTGCAACTGCACCTTCCATTGTCATGGCATCGTCTACCAAAACCTTATGTGGATAGGAGCAATTGGCAGCCTTGCCAATACAATCTGCACTAAATAATGTGAATTGCATCTATTTCTCCTCCTTCATGTCTTCACTAAAGTATTTAATTGTCATCTTTTTTCTTTCCGCATAAGCAATCTCGCTCTGCATTCCGGCTGTTGGATTACCAAATACCCACAACTCCTTACATTTAGAAAGAATTGCGATATCCATGAACATTGCTAATTCACGCTCCGTCTCTTCTTTCATAAATTGAGGAAGTAATAAGTGAGGTGCTATTGGTATCGCACCCTGATCCACAGCAAATCTGCTATAGGCTCTCGCCTTCTTCGTGTTGCCTTCCACATCACCGCTAAATGCTGAACAGATGTAAACAATAGGTCTGTATCTCTTCTGTTCGTTTTCTATATTGGTTATTGCCTGGTATGGGACCGAATCGGCATAGCCTTCTGGGTTTGTAAATACCACTCCCATAAGAAACCGTCTCCTTTCGTTAAATGGTAGGGACAAGTTTTTTATCCCTTCACTATCCCACGGACATGAAGTTACTAAGTGGGCGGTAAGATTTTGAAGAAAAATAAAAAAGACCTTAAGGCTGTAAAA
>CAZTGP010000198.1:0-2237 GCA_964613325.1 uncultured Roseburia sp.
ATATGTAGTCTGCTTTTTCCTCTGTCCTGACGCCGATTGTTCACGTATTAATTTCCCGTTGAGTTAAGACCTCGAAAAATCGAAGTTTGTACACTTGTCAAACAGTAATTCGTAAATATTCATTACATAAATGCAAGCGTCACCTCATCGCTCTATAATTTCAAGAATCTTTCTACCAATTCCATAGTGTCTGGTATACTACGATTTTCATCTCGTAAAATCACATTGAATCCAGAATTAAGAAAAGAGTCATATCTTGCCTTGGAGTTAATCCTTGAAAGGCATTCCCTAAAGTTTTCAATTGCCTCACTTGGATTAGGTTCTGCAAGAAGCAGTTGATATAAAAACTGTTTTTCTTTATCCGGGCGTTCAAAAAAACGTGTTACAGAAATTGAAGGATCTGCCAGCATAATCATCGCATGATCTTTATCCGAAATCTTTTGTAGCGTATCTATAGAAATATTTGTATCTACGAAGATTTTCTTATCTGTCGTATTAGATAACTTCTCTAATATTCTTAGTTCCAAGATTTCACATTCTTTAGTTACCCCGTCAATCCACTTCTCATATTCATCCGGTGTACGTCTGATAAAATCGGCCCAATCAGTGAGATTTTGAGTATATGAAAGATTCGGAAAATCATTCATATCCAATGAATCCATTAACTGTTCATGATAATTCTCCTCGCATGCAATCCCATCGTATTTTTCTGCAAGGCATTTAACCATTGTAGATTTTCCTGCATATGCTATTCCGTTAAAAAAATATATATTCTCGTTTAATATGATAAATTCATCTCCTCTTTAATCATCAACTATCTATTTTTCTCATCCCAATAGATTCTGTAACAAAATCTCTCGTATAATCGAAATGCACAGCTTGACAAATTCAAATTTATTGAGATAAGTATATCATATTTTTACATCAAGGCATATCACAAAACCTGTGCGAGAAATACACGATTTCTCGTAGGCGGGCTATCGCCCTATAAGGTATCTAGGAGCAATAGTGCAAACTTGTATTGTTGTTTCCTTTATTGGCAACTTATTTCGTATTTATTTTTCTATTTTCTATGGTTTTTTTGCCGATATTGGTATATAATATTAGTATCACAAAGAAATGAGGCGATAATCATGGCTTTCTTATCTGTAAAAGATACAGCAATAAAATGGGGAATATCAGAACGAAGTGTTCGTAACTACTGTCAGAAAGGTCGAATTGCAGGTGCATTTCTTATTGGGAAAACATGGAGTATTCCTGATGATGCCATAAAACCATCACGAAAACCTACTGCATCCAATATTCCAAGAACCCTGTATCATGCCTTAAAAGAAGAAAAAAGACTTGGTATTACTGGTGGTATCTACCACAAAATACAAATCGAATTAACCTATAACTCCAATCACATGGAAGGTAGTAAGCTTACCCATGATGAAACCCGCTATATTTATGAAACCAACACCATTGGTATCGAAAATAAGCAAATCAATGTAGATGATATTGTGGAAACTGTAAACCACTTCCGTTGTATTGATTACATGATTGAAAATTGTGATAAGGTCATTACAGAGAAAATGCTGAAAGAAATTCATCAAATATTAAAATCTGGCACATCAGACAGCCGACTTGACTGGTTTGCTGTCGGGGACTACAAGAAACTCCCTAATGAAGTTGGTGGTATTGAAACTGCAAGCCCCGAAGAAGTTCATTCCAAAATAAAAGAGCTTCTCATGACTTACAAAGAAACAGAACATCCAGACTTTGATGCTTTACTGGATTTTCATTTCCAATTTGAACGAATCCACCCTTTTCAGGATGGAAATGGACGTATTGGACGTCTGATACTCTTCAAGGAATGTTTGAAGCATAATATTGTACCATTCATCATCACGGACAAGTTGAAGATGTTCTATTATCGCGGCTTATCTGAATGGAAATCAGAAAAAGGGTATTTAAGAGATACCTGCCTCACAGCACAGGATGAAATGAAGCTATATCTTGACTACTTTAAGATTGAATATAACAATGGCTAATCAACAAAGGCTCTTGCGATAAAACAATTTGCATTAGCCTTCTTCCAGTCTTACCAGATACTTCACCAATATGTGCAACTGTTTCCTCTTTCACTCGAATTGAAAAAATTTTGTAACCGTCCTCTCCCTTAGGATTCTTAGGTTTGATAACTAATTTTTTCATATTATATGTTGCATATTTATGTTATAATTTGATTTTTAATT
>CAZTGP010000199.1:0-2203 GCA_964613325.1 uncultured Roseburia sp.
AAGATGTGTACCCCCGCAAAGCTCTATACTGTAATCACCAATTTTAACTACCCTTACTATATTGTCATACTTCTCATTAAATAATGCGGCAGCACCTAACTTTTTAGCTTGGTCAATGTCCATTTCATTTGTACTTATTGCAAGATCCTCGAATACCTTGGTATTTACCCTAGATTCAATTTCCTCTAACTCTTCTTGGGTCAGTGCAGAAAAATGAGTAAAATCAAACCTCAGCCTATCCGACTCGACAAGGGAACCCGCCTGATTTACATGGGAACCTAGTACATCCTTTAAAGCTTTGTGCAAAAGATGTGTGGCTGTATGGTTTCTCGAAATAGCCTTCCTTCTTTCAGAATCTATCGTGACACTGACCTTATCTCCTACTTTTATAGTTCCATCTAATACTTTACTAAAATGAAGATAACATTTGCCGTCATCGGTTTTTTTACATTCATCAACCAAAATAGATAACCCTTCAGATTTAATAAAGCCCTGATCCCCAATTTGACCGCCGCTTTCAGCGTAAAATGGGGTCCTGTCAAGTACAACTATAGCTTGGTCGCCCTGGGAGGCAGTCTCTTCAACCTCATCTCCCTTTATGATATGCAGCACCTTTGCCTGCACTGTCTTTTTATCGTAGCCAACAAATTCCGTATCCCTATCTCCACAAAATTTACTAAAAATGGTTTCCGACCACGCCGAACCGTGTTTATTGCGATAATCCTGCCTTGCAAGGGATTGATGTTCCTTCATCTTGGCTTTAAAACCATCTTCATCTATATTTAATCCATGTTCCTGTGCTATTTCCCGTGTCAAGTCTATAGGAAAACCATAAGTACCATGCAATTCAAAGACCATGTCACCACCTATAGCACTCTCTCCCTTTCTTCGGGTATCTTCAATGTATCTTTCTAGTATGGCAAGACCCTGATCTATGGTCTCCTCAAATTTTCCTTCTTCTATTTTTATTATCGTTTTGATGTTTTCCGAATTTTCAGCCAATTCGGGATATGCTTGTTTTGACTGCTCAATCACTAAACTTGAAATGTTATATAGAAATGGTTTGTCCAGCCCAAGGAGCTTCCCATGTCTTGCTGCTCCCCTTAGAAGTCTTCTTAGGACATAACCCCTGCCCTCATTAGAGGGTATAACCCCATCAGAAATCATCATAGTTGTACTTCTTATATGATCTGTTATTACTCTTACCGATATATCCGTTCTTTTGTCTTCCCCATACTTGACTCCTGTCAAAGAGCATATATTATCAAGTATTCTTCTTACAGTATCAACTTCGAAAAGATTATCTACATCTTGCATAATGCAAGCAAGCCTTTCAAGCCCCATTCCTGTATCAATATTGGGGTTGGGAAGCTGGGTATAATTTCCCTGTTCATCTTTATTAAATTGCGTGAACACAAGGTTCCACACCTCGATAAACCTGTCGCAGTTGCATCCTATAGCACACTCGGAATTTCCGCAGCCCCTGTCAACTCCCCTATCAAAATAAATTTCTGAACACGGGCCGCAGGGTCCCGTTCCATGCTCCCAGAAATTATCTTCCTTCCCCATCTTTACAATCCTTTTTGGATCTAGACCTATATCATCTTCCCATATTTTAAAAGCCTCCTGATCTTCAGTATACACGGATACCCAAATATCATCTTTTTGTATTCCCAGTTTGAGCGTCAAAAATTCCCACGCCCACAAAATAGCTTCCTTTTTGAAATATTCCCCAAATGAGAAATTACCCAACATCTCAAAAAAAGTACCATGTCTGGCGGTCCTGCCAACATTTTCAATGTCAGGGGTTCTAATGCATTTTTGACATGTCGTTATCCTTTTACGAGGCGGTGATTCTTTTCCAACAAAATATGGCTTTAAAGGCGCCATCCCTGAATTTATTAGAAGCAGACTGGGATCATTTTTCGGAACTAGTGAAAAACTTGGCAACCTCAAATGTCCTTTATCTTCAAAAAAGCTTAGAAAGCTTTCCCTTAATTCGTTTAATCCTAATTTTTGCATTTCGCCCTTCCTCTCTGACTTGCTTTTTATCAAATCATAGCTAGCAATTTTAAAATATAGCCATATGTAAGCTGTTTTTTAAGTATATTTGTTTTTATCATCACATCACTTCACATGAAGCATTGTAAGTAAACAAGAAGCACCTTAATATCTCTAATGCAAGGAAACTTTAGTGTCTACT
>CAZTGP010000200.1:0-2200 GCA_964613325.1 uncultured Roseburia sp.
TGGACGTAGTTAGAAAGATTATTGATGATGTATGGAAAAAAGGTCCTGGCGAAAGTTATCTTGTTCAGCATAGCGCCGGTTCAGGAAAATCGAATAGCATTGCTTGGTTGGCATACCGACTAGCTAGTTTACATCGTGATAATCAGCCCGTTTTTAATTCTGTGATTATCGTAACAGATAGAAAAGTTCTTGATTCACAATTACAGGCAACAATCGGAGGGTTTGATCATACATTAGGAAGTGTCGTGTGTATTGATGATAGGAAACGTTCAAAGGATTTATTAAAAGCAATAGAAGATGGAAAAAGAATCATCATTTCCACATTGCAGAAATTTCCAGTTATTTATGAACTCATTGGTGATACTGTAGGGAAAAACTATGCAATTATTATTGATGAGGCTCATTCTAGTCAAACGGGACAAAGTGCTTTGAAATTAAAAGCAGGTCTTGCTGACGTATCAGATGCACTGGAAGAGTATAAGGAATTGCATCCTGAAATGACTGCTGATGATGAGAGAGAATTTAAAGAAATCGTAGGCACTGCTGACTTTGAAGGAGATGAAGTTGAAGTTTACGATGAAAAGGCAGACAGGTTTGTTCGAGAGATGGTGACTGCTGGAAGACATAAAAATTTAAGTTTCTTCGCATTCACAGCCACACCAAAACCAACAACTTTTGAGATGTTCGGAGAAGAACGATCAGATGGATCTTTCCATCCGTTTCATATTTATAGTATGAGGCAAGCTATTGAGGAAGGATTTATTATGGATGTTCTTGCGAATTACACAACTTATAAAACCTGTTATAAGATTGTAAATAATACAGAAGAAAATCCTGAAGTACCACAGTCTCAGGCTGCAAAATTAATACGAAGATACGCAGAATTACATCCGTATAATATTCAGCAGAAATCTGCTATTATTGTTGAAACATTCCGTGAGGTTACATGTAAGGCAATAAAAGGAAAAGGAAAAATGATGGTGGTCACTGCATCAAGATTGGCAGCAGTAAGATATTTTTATGAGGTGCAGAAATATATCAGAGAAAAGGGATATAGTGATTTAGATGTTATGATTGCATTTTCAGGTATAGTAAAGGATCCAGATGACCCTAATAGTCAGGATTATTCTGAAAGTGGAATGAATGTCGATAGTAATGGAAATCATGTGTCAGAAGCTCAGACCAAGGAAGTATTCCATGAACAGGGAGATGTACTAATTGTTGCCGAAAAATATCAGACGGGATTTGATGAACCATTACTGCATACTATGATTGTTGATAAGAAATTGAAAAGTATAAAAGCAGTTCAGACATTAAGCAGATTGAATCGTATTCATCCAGATAAGCATGACACATATATTTTAGATTTTGTAAATACAAAAGAAGAAATATTGGAATCATTCCAACCATTCTATACAGAAACGAGTCTTGAAGCAGAAGTAAATGTGGACCTGATTTATAAAACACAAAGAACTCTACGAGAATTTAAGGTATATGGAGGAGAAGATATAGCGAAAGTTGCAGAAATCTATATTGACCCCAAGAATAAAAAAGCAGAAGCTATTCAGGCTAAAATATCGAATGCATTATTGCCAGTAGCAAATGCTTATAATAATCTTGATCAGCAACAGAGATATGAATTCAGACGGAATGTACGCTCATTTGTTAAATGGTATAATTACATGAGTCAGGTAATCCGTACTTTTGATAGAGAAATGCACGAGGAATTTACACTTTGCAGATATTTGGTAACTCTTTTACCGCCGGATCCAAAAGACGTTTTAGATTTGGATAATAAAATTCGTTTGGAGTATTATCGATTGCAACATACTTTTTCGGGTAGTCTGGAATTACAAAAAGACACCGCTGGACAATATGAAACAGCAAAAGAAAAGAAATCTGGAAGTATGAAAGAAGTGAAGACGCCATTTGACGAAATCATTAATAAATTTAATGAAGCCTATGCAGGAGAAATCACAGAATCAGATAGAATAATCATTGGCAATCTTCAAAAAATGCTTGAAGATAATCCGCAGCTTGCTAAATCCGCAAAACAGGATACTGAGCAAATGTTTATGCAGTCAATATTCCCTAAGATTTTCGGGGATACCGCACGTACTGCGTTTAAGGAAAGCAATGAAACCTATAAGTCTATGTTTACAGATACAAAGAAATACATGAACATTATGTCAGCTATGGC
>CAZTGP010000201.1:0-2115 GCA_964613325.1 uncultured Roseburia sp.
TGATACATTCTTCCAGGGCTGCATATAATTTTTCAGGTTCAATTGGTTTCGCAAGGTGAATGTTCATTCCTGCATCTAGACATTTCTGTACGTCTTCCTCATAAGCATTTGCAGTAAGTGCAATGATTGGAATTGTGTTTGCATCTGGTCTTCCCAATTTACGAATTATTCTGGTCGCTTGAAGTCCATCCATTACAGGCATTCGAATATCCATTAAAATTGCTGCAAAATTATTTGGTGTAGAGCGCTTAAATGCATCAATTCCCTGTTTCCCATTTTCTGCCATAGCCACGATCATACCCTGTTTTTCTAATAAACGCTTTATAATTTCTCGGTTAAGAGGATGATCCTCACACACGAGAACCGTCTTATCCTTTAATATCATTTCATTAGTCTGCTTCTTTTTATCTACTTTTGATATATTATTTTCCCTAATGTCCGATGCCAGCTCATATTCTCCATATAGCGTATACTCTGTACCATGTCCCAGTTCACTTTTTACCTGGATTGTCATATTCATAATATCACACATTTTTTTCACAATCGTAAGGCCCAGTCCTGTCCCGTCACTCAAAGGCGTAACCACTTGGTTCTCCTGCGTAAATGGCTCAAACATGTGCTTCTGGAATTCTTCACTCATTCCTATTCCCGTGTCAGCAATTGTGACAGTCAGCGCAATTTTATCATTGCTTGCTTTCTCTATATGGGTATGAAAAATAACCTTTCCACCTTCCGGTGTATATTTTACGGAGTTCGACAATAGATTAAAATATACCTGATTAATTCGAAGCTTATCCTGTAAAATCACAAAATCAGATAATCCATCATAGGAATACTCAAATTGAATATTCTTTTGATCACATAATGGTCTTATAACAGCATCAATATACTGACTGAACTCTTCTCCCGAATATGGTGTCAGATTCAGTTTTGTTTTTCCACTGTTTAAGCGTTCCATATCAAGGACATCATTGATTAGCCCCAATAAGAATTCACTTGCTATATTTATCTTGGCAAGACAGTCATTTGTATCAGCCGGATTATTATTCTCCTCTGCCAATCTGCTCATACCTATAATCACATTCAAAGGTGTTCGGATGTCATGACTCATTCTTGCAAGGAACTCACTTTTTGCACTGTTTGCTTCTCTTTCCGCTTCCAGCGCAATCTCCAATTGTTCTTTACTTTGAATCAAAGATTGTTCCATATTCATTCTTTGGGTAACATCTCCACCTATACCAATTGCTTTATAGGGTACTCCCTCTTTGTCAAAAAGTACTTTATATGAGATTTCCAGCCATCCCCAGGAACCATCTGCAAATTTGGATTGGAATGTCAGTTTATCATCTTTTCCATGTCTCAGATTTGTATAAAAGGCTATGTACGCCTGGGCATAATCTGGGTGAATGATCCCTTCTTCAACATAGGATTCCGGAACATTCTCCTTATAAGCAGAATATCCAACCTCATTCTGTACTAGTTTTGATCGATAAAGACGCTTTGTTAGAATGTCATATTCCCAGTATCTCATTCCAACATCTCCAAGGGCCGTTTCCAGAGCTTCATCTTTTTGCTTTTGCAATTGTTCCATCACACTTTTCCTTCCTCTTCTTTACAAAAGGCTTATACTTTTTCGTGAATTATACTACTTGATTTTTCCCAGCTGATTTTGCCTGATATAAATTCTGATCCGCCTCTTGAAATTTATTTTCACCCCTCTGCGATACTCCAATACCTATACTAACCGTGACTTTTTCATTTGCAGGGAAGGAAGATTCCTCAACATTTTTTCTAATATCTTCTGCTATTATTCTGGCTCGTCTTTCTGGAATGTCGAGAAACATCATACATAGTTCTTCTCCGCCATAACGATATGCAGTAATACCTCGTCCACAATATTGACGAATAATACTTGATATTCCACGAATTACATTATCCCCTTCTTCATGTCCATAGGTATCATTTACTTTTTTAAAATCATCAATATCCAACATCAAAATACAATAACCAATCTTCTTTTTTTCACAAAAGGCACAAATATCTTCGTATTTCTTTCTGTTCTGAAGTTGAGTTAATGCATCCCTGTTTATATAATTGAAAAAGATTTTACTTATA
>CAZTGP010000202.1:0-2087 GCA_964613325.1 uncultured Roseburia sp.
GCAAATTCCGTAATCTTATCTGCACTGCAGGCTCCATCCCAGTATAACTGAACTCCCATCTCTTCCTTTAGCTTCAACAAACGATCAATTTTCTGCCCCACATAAGGTAAGTACATCTGTCCGGCATTTCCTGGATTTACCGACATTACTAATACTTTATCGACAATTCGAAGCATTTCCATAACTGTTTCAATACTCGTCCCAGGGTTAATTGCAATTCCCGGAATCATTCCTGCCGCAATCACCTTCTGAAGTGTTGTTGACGGATGATACTCTGCTTCTGGATGAATATAAACGGTATCTCCTTTTCGAAGTTGATTTAAGAATAGTTGAATATTCGTATTGGGATGCTCAATCATCAAATGCACATCCAAGGGTTTCTCTGTCGCTGACGCAATATACTTGAGATCATTTAAAGACATGGCATAATTCGGAACAAATCGTCCATCCATAATATCTATATGGAAAGAATCAATTCCTGCCGCTTCTAATTCACGTACTTCTTTTTTTAGATTTCCATAATTAGCACACATCATTGATGCATTTAATTCAAAGTTCATTCGTATATCCCCTGTTCCTTTCTAATTATTGCACTATTCTACATGTGAATTATTGCACAAGTTCCATTGGTGTAATTAGCTTTATTTTTTCTTTTTCACTTTGTGCTATCACGTCTTCTGTAAATCCATTCTTAGAGAAAAGATAATAAAAAAGGCTCAATTCTTTTCCTTTCGGCTTAAATTTCTCTTTCATATGTGTAAAATCGGATAAGGCAAACTTTGAATTCTTATACTTACATTCGCCTAAAAGATAGTTTTTCTTCGTATGATCCAATGCCATAACATCAAGTTCGTCTGTCTTCGTCCACCATCTGCCTATCTGAGTAAAATGAAATGGCAGCTTTTCTTCTCTATTTTGTCTTCTTAAGTATTCGATACAAACATCTTCAAACACATGTGAGGTATATACATCAAGCTCCTTGCTCACCACATATTTCCAAATCCCCACTGCATCCCCACTCTCTAATTCCGAGTAATTTGGGAATACGTATGCATACCAGAATCTAAAAAACTTATCCGTAATCTGATACAAACCTCTCTGTATATTGGCATACTCTTTGATGCCATCTTCAACAGAAAATTCTCTTCGAATGATTCCTAACTCAATTAAATTATTTAAATAAGCACTGAGTTTGCTCTTTTCAATCTGTGTCTTTAAAAAAATATCATTTAACTTGGTATTTCCTAACGCTATTGCTTCAATAATTACGTTATAAGTACTCGTTTCTCTTAGTTCCTGACGAATCAAGAACTCCACTTCACTATAAAGCGCACTTCCTCTTGCAAGAATGTTTTCAACGATATTCTCCTCAATGGATTTTTTATCACTAAACTGTTTTAGATAATGTGGGATTCCTCCCAATACCGCATATGTTGTAATCTTCTCCTCTGGCGTATAATTGGGAACAAACTGAACTGCATCAATAAAGCTCATTTCGTTCATCTTCAAAATACCTGTTGCTCTCCCATAAAGTGGATTCTTTTCGGCAAGTATATCTTTCTCTATAAATGACATGGCACTGCCACACAGAATAATCATGATGTTCTTATTTTTTAATGTCTCATCCCACAAATTCTGTAAGATTGAAGGAATTGCAGTATTGTTCTTTACCATATAAGGAAACTCATCAATAACCAACAGCTTTTTCCCAGTTCCTGGCAGCTCCGCTACACTCGACAATGCTTGTTTCCAGTCATTAAATCTCTGGATATACTTTGATGCCGGCATATCCTTTGTTAACACTCTCTCTGAAAACTGTGTTAATTGCTGTGCATCTGGACATTCTGTACAGGAATAAAATACATGGGCTTTATCCTCACAAAATTTTCTTAATATTTCTGTCTTTCCAATTCGTCTTCTACCATAAAGGACGATAAGCTGTCCATCTCCCTTTTGATATCGCTCCTCTAAAAACTTCAATTCCTCTTCTCTTCCAATAAACATAACGGCCTCCATTGATATAATTACGATTATTATAATTTAAATTATAATCATACATTAATAATTAATCAAGTAGAAATTGATGA
>CAZTGP010000203.1:0-2043 GCA_964613325.1 uncultured Roseburia sp.
CATATAAATAATGCTCAGGAATCCTCTCGGAATAATATATGTGTGAACAGTAACTTTTATCATTTCATGGTATTATACAGGGATTTTGTTCTTTTCATCCATTTTTTCAAAATGAACATTGCACTTTTGCGCCTTTCCGATTATGATAATTCCATAGATAAATAAAATATATTTACAAAAGTGCAAAATCGCAGTTGAAACACATTCATATTTTACCTAAGGAGGTCTCTTATGCTATACAAAAATCCAATAATCCCTGGTTATAATCCAGATCCAAGTATCTGCCGTGTAGGAAATGATTTCTATCTTGTAAACTCTACCTTTGAATTTTTTCCAGGTGTGCCAATTTATCACAGCCAAAACCTTGTCAACTGGGAACTTATTGGCTACTGCCTAACACGACGATCTCAGCTAGAACTTGAGAACTGCCGTAATTCAGGTGGAATCTATGCCCCTACCATTCGACACCACAATGGTACTTTCTACATGATTACTACAAATGTAACCGACAAAGGGAACTTCATCGTTCATACCAGCGACATTCACGGCGAATGGTCTGAACCCGCATGGATTGATCAGGGCGGTATTGATCCATCCCTTTTCTGGGACAATGATGAGCGATGCTATTACTGTTCAACAGGAATTTTAGATGGCGTGCGGGGAATTGTTGCATTTGAAATAGACCCAATGACAGGTGAAATCCTGTCTGAGAAGAAATTAATCAGTGAAGGCTGTGGCGGACAGTGTGCCGAAGGCCCTCATATATATAAGAAAGACGGTTTCTATTATTTAATGATTGCAGAAGGCGGAACTGAGTATGCACATCGTGAGACTATTCAACGTTCTGAGCATATATATGGACCATATACTCCATGTCCACATAATCCAATCATCTCACATAAAGAGTACAAGAAATCTGAAATCCAAGCAACTGGACATGCTGATTTAGTGGAAGATTCCAATGGGAATTGGTGGATGGTCTGTCTGGGAATTCGTCGTTTCTCTCATGCTCTTCTGCACAACCTGGGGCGTGAAACATTTCTCGCTCCCGTAAGCTGGAACGAAGAAGGCTGGCCTGTAGTTGGATATAACGGGAACGGAACTATTGAACTCGTTATGGATGCACCTCTTCCCGGCTTAAATTGTGAAGATTCTTTAGAGAATCAGTATACGATTCAATCGGGGGATGATATATTGAATCCTGCTCTATATACCAAAAACGGGAAAGTCATGCCTATGAGCAATGACTTCCCCTATAAAAATGATATTTTCACACCTGAACTGCTGATAGGAAAAAAAGCAATTAAATCCAACCATAACATTCATATTGATTTTTCCAAAAAGATTATGGATAAGCATCTGCAATACACAAGGAATCCTATTTCCACCAACTATATCCACAATTCTGACTCTGCAACACTGACCCTACTGGGGACAAACATTACTTTAAACGAACCTGGAAAGTCTCCTACAATCATGAGCTTCAAGCAGCCAGAATTCACCACAACGCTGACTGCCGCCATTGATCTAAAGAATACGAACGCCCATCGCTGTGGTGTAGCCACATATTATAACAATGACTACCATTATGAGATTTATGTAGGTAACGACACTGATGGAAAATACATAGGTTTCTATAAACACATCCATGATATGGGTGTAGAGCTTGCAAGAATCCCTGTCACCTGTGAATCTGATGATTCTACCAATTATCTCCTGGTTCGCATTGACACAAATCGCGAAGGATATACCTTTTCCTATGCCATCGCAGACACCAGCAACACCAATGCCCGCATCGCTTACCAAGCAATCGGATCTGGGCTCAATGCCGGTTTGAGTACCGAAGGCACCCGCACCATGACATTTACAGGAACTTTATTCTCCCTGTTCTGCGAGAATGGGACTGGTGTATTTATAAATGGCGTTGATGTAATCGTCAATCCAGATGTAGACTATAAGTTGTAAATTCTAAGTGAAACATGTTTTCTTATTTTATCAAAAGTCACAGAGTATGTATTACGCCAACACAGGCACGCTTTCGCT
>CAZTGP010000204.1:0-1991 GCA_964613325.1 uncultured Roseburia sp.
GCAAGGAAGAGATTGTAGACTATATATCTCTTGAGGCAATGAAATATTTGCTGGAATTGTTGAAGACCAGCATATCGCGGAATGAAGGGGAGAAAGAAGTTACATTTCATGATCAGTATATGGCAATCTGCCATGCTATGGTGACATATAAGAAGGAGTATCCTATGAACTTTCAGGCGATTGTAGAGGAAATCCGCGTAGATGATGAAAGCTTGAAGGAGAAACCAATTCTTCGAGAAATCTTTGAGACAGGAGAAGAAATCAATCAGTTTATCATCGGAGTTCTGCTGCAGGGACAGAGTCAAACAGACAGTAATCAGTCCAGTATGGAAGGCTTTATTGCAAAAATCTTTGCTCAGTGGGGAAGCATTTATGGGTTGATTGTTCTTGCGGATAACAAGGAAGCATATATTCAGAAATGTATGCATCTGACCAAGGAAGAGTTTTTGGAGCAGGGGTTTGAACAGTTGTATCGAACGATGAAGTAAGTGTAGAAGAGGATGTAAAGATACAGATTGACAATGTATAAATGTCAGAAAGGATAGAGAAATATGGTAGTTGGATTTATATTAACGGGGATGTTTATTTTATTGTGTATGAATATGGTAGTAAAGAAGATACATGGAGAATCCATGAAAAAGAAATTAAGAGGAGCGCATAAGTGGCTGGGATGTATTTTCTGGTGGTGATAGCAGTACATTTGATTATCACATGGCCATTGCTGAGGCAGAGACCAACAATTATGTATGTTCTTGGGTTTGTCATGTTGGGAGCAGCAGCTATATCTGTGCTGAGTTATTGTTTTCGCAATAAATTAAAAAAGCGTTGGATTGTTATTCATCGTGTAGCGACCATTGTGATTCTGGGGTGTTTAATCGGACATGTGGTTGTAGGGTTTTCCAGCCTGGGGCAGTATCAGAAGCAGGTTAGTGAAATCAGTATTTCTAATGTGAATCTGGAAAATGTAGCAGATGGTGTCTATGTTGGTGACTGTAATGTTGGATACATTTATGCGAAGGTACGGGTTACGGTTGCAGATCATAAGCTTGTGAAAACAGAACTGTTAGAGCATCGAACAGAACGGGGAAAGCCGGCAGAGAATATCTTAGATACCATGGTCTCACAGCAGAAGACTGAGGTAGATGCAGTATCGGGTGCGACGAATTCCAGTAAAGTAATTATGCGTGCTGTTGAAAATGCATTGAGAAAATAGAAGGAGAAAAGGTTATGAGTGTTGTTGGTATATATTTTAGTGGAACTGGAAATACGAGACATTGCGTGAATTACTTTTTGAATCGATATGATCAAGGTGCAGAAAGTTATTCCATAGAAGATCCGAAGGTAATAGAGGTCGTTAAGTGCTTGAATGAATCACATATTCTGATTTTTGGATATTCTGTTCAATACAGCAATCTTCCCAAGCTGCTAAAGGATTTTGTTACAGAGCATGGCGAGTTGTGGAAGAATAAGAGAATTTATGTGATTGCTACCATGGGGCTGTTCAGTGGAGATGGAGCGGGGATGCTGGCACGGTTGTTGAGAAAATACGGAGCAGTGATCGTTGGCGGCTTGCATCTTCGTATGCCGGACAGTATATGCGACGAGAAGGCATTAAAGCATACAGATGAAGAAGACCGGATTACAATCTCAAAGAGCGAGAAAAAGATTGAGAATGCAGTAAAGCTCTTACAGGAGGGGAATCCCACAAAAGAAGGATTAGGAGTTTTCTATCATCTAGCAGGATTATTCGGGCAGCGTTTATATTTTTATAATAAAACAAAGAACTATTCAGATCGATTAACCATTAATCAGCAAAAATGCGTTGGCTGTGGGCTTTGTGCCAGTCAATGCCCTATGGGTAATATAACATTGAATCAAGAAGGAAAAGCGGCAGCATCAGATCGATGTACCATGTGTTACCGATGTGTGAATCGCTGTCCACAGCAAGCAATTACACTGCTGGGAAAGAAAGTGATTCATACGAATTATAT
>CAZTGP010000205.1:0-1968 GCA_964613325.1 uncultured Roseburia sp.
TTTCACTCCTGCTTATTGGAAGTCAGGCGCTCTGTTCCGCGCTCTGGCATTCCACAGGTCGATCTTATCATTTCTGACCAGGGCATAAGCTCCTCAATGCCATCGGGCTCATTTATGTAGTCCGGCATATAGAGCAGAACAGTGTTCAGATAACGATAAACATTCAGCCTGTTCCTTTTGGCTGTTTCGATAAGACTATAGATAGCGGCGCTGGCATTTGCCCCATTGACTGTGTCATGGAAAAGGAAGTTCTTCCTTCCAATGACATAGGGGCGCGCACAGTTCTCCGCAAGATTGTTAGATATAGAGCACCTGCCGTCAAGCAGGTAATTTTCGGCATAAGGCTTCTGATCCCAAGTGTACTTGACAGCCCTGGCGAGTCTGGTGCCTTTAGCGGGGGTCAGTCCTTCCAGCCACTTCCAGAATGCGTCAAGTATCGGGCGCTCCTTCTCGAGGCGTCCGGCTTTTCTGTCATCCGGAGACAGATCCTTTAATTCAGCTTCAATGTCAAAGAGCTTATTGCAATAGTCAAGACCGATCTCTGACAGTTCAGGTGATCTGTCGGATGTTCCCTTTTTACCTGGCAGTGCGTCAAACCAGTACCTCCGTATGTGAGCCCAACATGCGCATCGTGTTACTTTTTTCAGGACATTGTAACCCTGATAACCATCGCATGTGAAAAATCCATCAAATCCTTTAAGAAAAGCATTGGCGTTATATCCGCCGCGGCTCGGCTGGTATTCATAAAGGGCAATAGGCGGGAGCCCGTCTTCTCCGGTACAGTAGAGCCACATGTAAGATTTCTGCTGTGGTCTGCGGCCTTCCTCATGCAGCACCTGGCACGGGGTCTCATCGCCATTGATAAATCCGCGTTCAATGAGATGTCTGTGCATTGCTTCAAAGACAGGCTGGATATAATCCTGACCGGCCTTGATGATCCAGTTGGCCATTGTTGCCCTTGAGATCTGAACGCCCATCTGCTCCCAGTCTTTTTCCTGGCGGTAGAGCGGATTGCTCATCACATACTTCTGATACATGATGTGTGCTACAGTTGAAGGTGAAGCGTAACTGTGCTGGAAGAGAGGTGAAGGGACCTGGGCTTTTGTGATAATTCCCATGTCATTTTTCTTGCACGTGTCACAGATAACGGTCTCCTGGACATACTGGATACGCTTTACTTCAGCCGGAATGATCTTGAGTTCCTCACGGACGACTTCCTCTCCAAGGTGGATCATTTCACTCCCACATCTGGGGCAGACGCGGTCTTCATCAGCAACACTGCAGTACACCTTCTCCACCGGAAGACTGGAGAATATCTCCTCATAGCGGGATTTGGGGCTGCGCCCCTTTTTCCTGGCATAACCTTCGACCAGTGTAGAGACAGGCGGTTCCTTGGCAGAAGGGTCTGCTTCGGACTCAGCCTCGTCGAAAAGGCTCATCTGACCAGGAAAATCCTTTGTACGTGTCTTCTCACTGTGCGGAGCGAAGAGCATCTTCTGCAGCTTGTCCAGTGTAGCCCTGAGGCTGGCATTATCAAGACGCAGTTCATCGATAGTCTTCTGAAGCTGCTTTATAAGTTCCTGCTGATTGTTGCCTGAAACGGCCTGATCCTGATCTGACATTTACAAGAAAGTCCTTTTGATTGATAAGAGAATTATACCATTTTCGGGGCTGAAATAAAAGTACTTAAAGGCTTCAAAAGTGCCGAAAATACGGCACTTTTGGCACTTTGAACGGTCATTATTTCGTGGCTTTTTGTGGCACATTTTCAGGGCTCAGAACTGTCTGTTCCCATCAGCTTTTATGGCTTTTGGCTGGTCGACTGACAGTCCCTCACACAGCCATCGGAACTCCTGTCTTGACAGATCACGTACTTCATCCCGGCGGCGTGGCCACTGATATCTGCCGCCTGCATCAAGACGTTTATACAGGAGGACAAATCCGTCCTTTTCATGGTGCAGTGCCTTG
>CAZTGP010000206.1:0-1852 GCA_964613325.1 uncultured Roseburia sp.
TACGGTCGCATTTCTGATCTTTTCGTTATATCCGATTTTATATACAGCGATCATCGGATTCACGGATCTGAAAGGAATGGGGGCAACATCCTTTCATTTTCTGAGTGATCCATTCAAGAATTTCAGGATGATACTAAATAACCATTCGTTCAGAGTAGCGTTTGGAAACACGTTTAAGATCTGGATACTCAATTTTATTCCGCAGATCTTTCTGGCGCTCCTTCTGACGGCGTGGTTCACAGATAAGAGAAATAAGATAAAGGGACAGGGACTGTTCAAGGTATTGTTCTATATGCCTAATATAATCACGGCTGCGACGGTAGCTATATTGTTTGGAGCGCTTCTCGGTTACCCGATGGGTCCCATTAATGATCTGTTTATGCAGCTTGGGATCAACAGCAAACCGGTCGAATTTCTGCGAAATAAAGGGGTGGCTCAGGGAAGTATAGCATTTATCCAGTTCTGGATGTGGTATGGGTACACGATGCTGATACTTATCTCGGGAGTGCTTGGCATCAATCCGGAGATATTTGAAGCCGCGGAAGTAGACGGCGCGAATCGCGTACAGACTTTCTTCATGGTGACACTGCCTAATATTAAGACAATCCTTTTATTTACCCTGGTAACAAGTCTTATCGGCGGC
Organism: uncultured Roseburia sp.; assembly: GCA_964613325.1. Lineage (GTDB taxonomy): Bacteria > Bacillota > Clostridia > Lachnospirales > Lachnospiraceae > Roseburia. The sequence continues at coordinate 644 of CAZTGP010000206.1, forward strand.
CTTAATATGTTCGATATCCCGAAGCTGTTCATTCAGTCAAGCGGACCGGACAACGCAACGCTTACAACGAGCGTATTTATATATAATCAGGCATTCAGCGGAAGCTATCTTTATAACAGGGCATCTGCTGCCAGTATGATAATGTTCGTAATAATCTGTATCCTTTCCGGAATCATGTTCTACTTTATGAGGGATAAGGATCAGGAAGCACTTGATAAGCAGATTAGACAACAGGAAAAGGCTTATGCGAAAAAGCTCAGAGCAGAAAGGAAGGCAGCGGGATGATCAAAACAAAGCAGAATAAAGCCTTGATGGTCGTGGTCTACATCGTTTGCATCATTCTGGCGATGCTGAGCGTGATGCCTTTTGTGATCATGATGGTAAATGCGACGAGATCAACGACGCAGATACAGCAACATGCGCTGTCGCTCATTCCATCCACTTATCTAAAGAGCAATCTGAAGATTCTTCTTGGCAAGAGTTTTCATCCGATTAAGGGATTTTTTAATTCACTTCTGATATCGACTTGTTCGACGTTATGCGCCTTGTATTTCTCATCACTTACTGCGTATGGAATAATCACATATAACTGGAAGATGAAGAAGCCGTTCTTCAGATTCATCATGGGTGTGATGATGATCCCGGGACAGTGCACTATGATAGGTTTCTATCAGATGTGCTATAAGATGCATATGACAAATAATTTTCTTATGCTGATCCTGCCGGCGATCGCTTCGCCTGCAATGGTATTTTTCATGAAACAGTATATGGAAGCTACGCTGTCGATGGAGATAGTCCAGTCGGGACGTATAGACGGAGCAAAGGAATTCAGGATATTTAATTCACTCGTGATCCCTATATTACAGCCCGCGATAGCGACTCAGGCGATATTCAGTTTCGTTGCAAGCTGGAATAACCTGTTTACACCGTTAGTACTACTGACCGACCAGGATAAATATACGATGCCGATAATGGTCAGTCTTCTCAGGGGTGATATCTATAAGACGGAATACGGCTCGATCTATCTTGGACTTACGCTTACGGTACTGCCGCTCATCATAGTCTATTTCCTGCTTTCAAAGTATATCGTTGCGGGAGTAGCGCTCGGCGGAGTTAAAGGATGATGTTTCATCAAATAAGATAAAGGAGAGATGGCGGTTTTATTTGCTAGATCGTCATATATGATCGCATATGAAAATATACGTCAAT
>CAZTGP010000207.1:0-1806 GCA_964613325.1 uncultured Roseburia sp.
ACCATGATACCAGACTGGATAGCTGCATATTTGTTTAAAGCGTCTGCCATTGGTGCTAAGCAGTTTGTTGTACAAGATGCTGCAGAAATGATTGTATCAGAAGCTTTTAATGTCTCGTGGTTTGTATTGTAAACGATTGTAGGTAAGTCGTTTCCTGCTGGTGCAGAAATAACAACTTTACGAGCTCCAGCATTGATATGAGCCTGAGCTTTATCTTTGCTTGTGTAGAATCCTGAACACTCTAATACAACGTCAACTTTTAAATCACCCCATGGGCAATTGTTTGCATCTGGGAAAGCGTAGATTTTGATTTCTTTTCCACATACTGTGATAGAATCTTCACTTGCAGATACTTCGTCAGCGTGCTCATATTTTCCCTGTGAAGAATCATATTTTAACAAGTGTGCTAACATTTTAGGGCTTGTTAAATCGTTGATTGCTACTACTTCATATCCTTCTGCTCCGAACATCTGTCTGAACGCAAGACGACCAATACGGCCGAATCCATTGATTGCTACTCTTACTGCCATGTTTTAATTCCTCCTAGAATTGTAAATAAATTATCATTTGAGAACTATCATTCCCAAGCTTTCTCTATTTTAACCAATTATTGCATAAAGTTCAAGTCTTTTATTTGGCTTTGTTAATTTTTTCACTAAATGTTTTTATTTCCATACATTTTCCCACATTTTACACAAAAATAGTTCTCTTTTCTATTCAAAAAGTTTATATTAGATATGATTGTTACTCATAACAGTCTATTACAAGGTTCTTATCACCTTACTTATCAGATATTAATTTCAAGAATTGCGAGGAATTACTTATGCTTTGGGACACACATATGCACTCTCATTTTTCCGGTGACAGCGAGGCGGCTCCAGAAGATATGATACTTTCTTCTATTGATAAGGAGCTGGACGGCATCTGTTTTACCGATCATCTGGACTTGGATTATCAGGCCGAACCGGATCTTTTCCTATTGGATTATGACGCTTATCATGCTTCCATCATGGCGCTCAAAGAGAAATATGCCAGTCGGCTTTCCATCAACTGGGGCATTGAAGTGGGTCTTCAGCCACAGGTGGCATTAGAAAATGCAGAGATTGTGAAAAATCATCCTTTTGATTTTGTAATCGGTTCTTCCCATGTGGTCCACGGTGTCGATCCATACTATAAAGAATTCTATGAAGGTCGCACCGAAGATGACGGCTACCGGGAATACTTTGAATCTATATTGGAGAATCTTGCCTGTTATCAGGATTTCGACGTCTATGGGCATCTCGACTATGTCGTGCGATATGGCCCAAACAAGAATGCATTTTACAGCTACAAGAAGTTCGCTGATGTAATCGATGAGATTCTTCGGAAGCTGATTGCCATGGGAAAAGGCATAGAAATCAACACCGGCGGCTTCAAATATGGACTCGGTGCACCAAATCCAACGGAAGCAATTCTTGCCCGCTATCATGAATTAGGGGGAGAGATCATTACCATTGGCGCAGATGCCCATAAGCCAGAGCATGTGGCTTATGATTTCGAGAAGGTGCCTGACATCTTGAAAGACGCTGGCTTTTCCTACTACACAGTCTTTACCAACCGCATACCAGAATTCATAAAACTGCCTTAATTGATTGAGGCAGTTTTTTTCTTGCATAGTATTCTCTCTTTATGTGCAAACTATAATTAATTGCGAAACTCACAATTCTTCAATTGACTATGTACTACGAATACAAAGAAACATAGGTACTCTAGCGAAGCCGGTTCTTAGCGACCGTATTTTGGTCGCTTAGTACCGTTGCATGAGCC
>CAZTGP010000208.1:0-1801 GCA_964613325.1 uncultured Roseburia sp.
GACATGCGTAAGTCAATAGATGGATTGTGCGCACTTGTGGAGCATGAACTCCATATGGATCCGAAGCGCAGTGCACTTTACCTTTTCTGTGGGAGACGTAATGACAGAATTAAGGTTCTTCTATGGGAATCCGATGGTTTCGTTCTCTTGTATAAGAAACTTGCTGTTGCGGGACGTTATCGTTGGCCTCGAAATCAATCCGAGGTGAAATCCCTTACGTGGAAACAATTCGACTGGCTCATGTCAGGACTTGATATTGAGCAGCCAAAAGCAATTGGAAGCAAGAAAAAAGTGGATAATTCACTTACATAAAATATAGTTGTTGACAATTACTACAATCACATGAAACCCTTGATTTTACTGGATTTTCAAGCTATTTTCCTTCCTTATAGCTCCTAAATCTGGTATAATAAATATATCAAATCAAGGGAGGACTCCAATGGCTGCAGGTGCAAAAGATCTTCAACTTATTGAGCTGAAAGATATGATTTCACAACTGAATACTACAATCAGCTCTCAGAATCAGTTGATCCAGTCACTGCAGGAAATGGTTTCCTCCAGTAATAAAAGGGAAGCGGCATTACAGGAGCAGATCGAATATCTGACACGTAAGCTCTTTGGCACTTCCAGTGAAAAAAGAGATTCATTTCCGGAACAATTGAGCTTATTTCAGGAAGAAGACATTGATGTAAAAACCATTCCCATTGAAGCAGAGGATATCATAGTCAAAGAGCACTTACGTAAACCAAAGCGTTCCCTGAAAGAGAAATTTAAAGGCATTCCAGTGGAAGAAATCATTCTCGATGATCTGACAGACGAAGAAAAAATCTGTCCAGCTTGTGGGACTGAAATGATTCCAATTGGAACCGAATACGATCATCAGGAACTGGAATTCATTCCTGCAAAAGTAAAGGTAATCAAATATTATTCCAGAACGTATGGCTGTCCAAAATGTAAGGCAGAAGCTGAAACTCCAGTGTTTGTAAAATCGAAAGTTCCAGCACCACTAATGAAACACAGCTATGCTTCACCATCCACAGTTTCCTGGGCAATGTACCAGAAGTTCTGTAACGGAATTCCTTTATATCGACAGGAAAAAGATTGGCTGCAATACGGAGCTGAGATTTCACGCACTACCCTTGCGAACTGGATTATCCACTGTTCATCCAGTTATTTTGAGCCAATCTACGAATACTTCCATCGAGAGCTGCTGAAGAGACAATTCCTTATGGCGGATGAGACTCGTATTCAAGTATTGAAAGAAGAAGGACGAAATCCGGAAACGGATTCTTTCATGTGGTTGTACCGCTCTGGTGAAGATGGTCTTCCAGCAATCATTCTTTACAAGTACACAGAGACCAGAGCCAAGTATAATGCCAAGGATTTCCTTGGAGATTACAGTGGATACCTTGAAACAGATGGATATCAGGGATATAACAATCTTCCTGGAATTACAAGGTGTTGTTGCTGGTCGCATGTTCGTAGATACTTTTGGGATGCCATTCCTGCTGGAAAACAGTATGACTACAGCATACCAGCAGTACAGGGCGTACAATTCTGTGATAAGCTCTTCGCTTTTGAGAAGCATTCAAGGGAACGCGGAGATTCTTATAAACAGCGGTATAAGTATCGACTCCAAAAAGAAAAACCAGTGCTACAAGCCTTTTGGTCATGGCTTGATCAACAGCATCCAGACGAGAACAATCGCATGGATAAAGCGGTGAAGTATGCCCAAAATCGAAAACAGTACCTGGAAACCTATCTTGAAGATGGTAGATGCAGCTTTTCGAACAACTTAAGT
>CAZTGP010000209.1:0-1753 GCA_964613325.1 uncultured Roseburia sp.
ATCATTTCTGGATGCTCTGCAAAATAGCTGTTTACTGCAATGCCATTCTCGGTATAACCCAAATGCACCCAGTCAGGTTCAATGTCAATCTTTCGTTCTCTCTTTTGAAGAAATATAATATCAGACGTAACTTCTGTACCTGCACTATCCTTAAATGCAGTATTTGGAAGTCTGACTGCACCCACCAGTTCTGCTCGTTCTGCAAGATACTTTCGGATGGTAGGATTGCTTTTATCAAGTGTTCCCTTTGTGGTAATTACTGCAACCATGCCTCCCGGTCTTACTTGATCTAATGCTTTTGCAATAAAATAGTCATGAATACGGAAGTTGTACTTATTGTACTTTGGATCAAATATCTTATAATCTCCAAAAGGTACATTCCCAATGACGGCATCAAAGAAGTTATCTGGATAAGTTGTTTTCTCAAAGCCTGTAATACTGATGTTGGCTTTCTGATATAACTGCCCTGCAATTCTTCCTGAAATACTGTCTAATTCCACTCCGTATAAATTGCTTCTTTGCATTGGTGTTGGAATTGTCCCAAAGAAATTTCCAATACCCATAGATGGCTCTAATACATTGCCACCTCGAAAACCAAACTGTACCAATGCCTGACTCATACAACTCGCCACTTCTGGTGCTGTATAAAATGCATTATTCACAGTTGCTCTGGCTGCTGTGTATTCATCATTGGAAAGTAGTTCCTTTAACTCTGCAAATTCCTTCTTCCAGTTCTCGTTTTTCTCATCAAATACCTGTGACAAACCGCCCCAGCCGACATAATTCGACAAAGTTTTCTGTTCATCTGCTGTAGCTAGTCTGCCCTCTGCTTCCACAAGTTTCAAAGTATGAATCGCATCTACATTCCACTGGTATCTGGTCTTAGCTCCACCCTTTGCTACTTCCCATAGATTGTAATGGAAGTTATGCTTTTCTCCATCCACAGTTTTTTCAATTGGTTCAGTTTGAGATACTTCTGCATTAGTAGCCCCACCATGAAAACTATTGCTCCATGCTTTCTGTTTCTCCTGGTTCTCAACATATGCTTTCTGCTTATCTAAGAAATCACGATAAATAGGCTTCATCTTTTCCTTATCACCGATAAGCATTTCAAAGTATCTTGCTTTCGCATCCTCACCACAATAAAATGGCTGCTTCGACATATAGGATAGGACTTCATATAATTCTCGATATCCCGTACTGTCCTTTACTCTCTCGCCATGTCGATTTTTGTAATTTAACTGAACCTCAAACGGCTTCATAACATATTCAACCAGTCCATAGCGGTTGTTACAGTAACCTGTACGTTCTTCCTTATCCCCTAATGCTATACCTGATAAGAACTCCAAGCGATTAGGCATTAACAGACTTGATGATGCAGCTAAGTCCTGTAGAAATGGATGAAACGGACTATAAATGGAACACTCTGTTACGAGAATCTCCATTGCATCCCTTTTATCCTCATCCATATCCGCAATGACCTGTGCATAATCTGTTGGAATTACTTCTAACTTCTCGGCTTCTGCCTGTACTCTGTTACTCTCATAACTTTCTGGTTCATCAGGAATAGCAAAGGAATCAATGATTTCTACTTCTTCAGGTTCGATATCTTCCACTTCACTATAATCAGCATCAATAATATCTTCCCTGTCACCATCCATTGCTATCTCATCAAGTGATTGTCGCTCTGGCTGATATTCCCCTGTCATAATGAGAACACCAATCTCTTTTTCTACTGTCTTCCAAGAAATAT
>CAZTGP010000210.1:0-1700 GCA_964613325.1 uncultured Roseburia sp.
AGCATATTGTGTCTCGAAGGTGCTACCGCATATGCAATGTCCGGCATTAGGTCATCCAACGCTTCCGAGGTCATCCAATCCGCCGGATTATCGCTATGGTCATTGTCACAGTCCATAACAACCACATTTGATTTTCTGAAATTGCTGATACTTCGATAATTTTTATCGTATTCAGCACACACATGGTCAAAGCTGACCGCTTTTGCCATCTCCTCGGCAGAAGATACCTCTACCCGGTTCGGATAGAGGCAGTTCTTTTTATCACCAGAGGAGTTAGCCAAACATAAGACTAACTTCATTTAGTTTCCCTCCCAAGTTTCTTCATCTTCTTCAATCTGATTCTGAATGCACTGTGCAGCATAATGAAGAGCTTTAATCAGAGAAGTAGGTGCAATGTCTGTTTTAAATGAAACAGCAATATTCTCCCCGCATTCATGTGTTTCTACTTTGAGATATCCCGGCATTTCATTACCGAAATAAAGATAAGAAAATACCTTACCATCTTCATCTGGTCTTGATGTACCCACTTCCACAAATACCGGGTCTTCTGCACCGACCTCTCTTGCATCTGTTCTGTATTCCACACCGTCATCAGCTACATAACCTTTAAACTTACCTACATACATAATGAAATCTCCTTGTCATCAAAATACTTTATTGTCATCTGTTTTCTTTCTGCATAAGCAATCTCGCTCTGCATTCCTGCTGTTGGTTTTCCGAACACCCACAATTCCTTACATTTAGAAAGAATTGCTATGTCCATAAACATTGCCAGCTCACGCTCTTTCTCTTCCTTCATAAATTGAGGAAAAAGTAAATGTGGGGCTATGGGGATTGCTCCCTGATCCACGGCAAATCTGCTGTACCGTCTGGCTTTCCCTGTGTTTTCTTCCACATCCCCGCTGTAAGGAGAACAAATATAAACGATAGGTCTGTATCTGTTTTTCTCCTTTTCCAAATTGGAAATAGCCTGGTAGGGAACCACATCGGAGTAGCCTTCCGGGTTCTTGTATCCTATCCCATCGGACTCACCTCTTTCGTTAAATGATGAAGCCTTATTTTTGCCTCTCATTTCTGTTAGTAAGGAAATCCGGCATTTTCCTATCGAGGTTATAAATTTTCTTGCTTTCCTAATAAAAAAACTCCGGGGACATTCCCGGAGCAGTTTCTTCCTTATATATGTTGTTTTCACTTTTAGTTTTCTTCAAATAAAATTCCGGTCTCATAGGAAAAACAGCATTTTCCATACTTACGGATTTGTAAGGAAAAAGAAAAAATCTTGAAAAATATTTTTTCAGAAAAATAGGAAAATGAACCTTTTCCTTACTTACAGATTTAGAACGCAAGAGATGTTCAGAAACGGAGGTACAACATGGAACAGAAAACGATTGATTTAGCCGCCGAGTTACAGGCTGAAAACGAAGATGATTTATTCAATACTCTTACGGCAATCAGTGATATAGCAGAGCGGCTGGCAAACAAAAGGACAAAAAAGAAAACGGAGGCAAACAGGATGAATAAGAACTATGGACTGACAGGAAAGACTGTCAAAGCAAAGTTTAAAGGTGGGGATTCTGATGCATATCCTTGGCAGGGCATGGCAGTTCCCGTGTTAATCACAGGCGAGTATGAGAACTTCCTTGTTGGAGAGGTTCTTCCTCACTACGCACCACATGGCTTTGGATTATCTCATCCTTATC
>CAZTGP010000211.1:0-1686 GCA_964613325.1 uncultured Roseburia sp.
TTGCAATATACACATTATCAGCCATAAGCACCAACATCTCGGTTGCTGGATCAATGGCATATACTGATACAATATCGCCTTTTCTAAGACTTCCGTTTACTCCACCATCAAAGGACTCTGCAGCAAAGGATGTAACTTCATATCCGCTTAAGTACTTATCCATTACTTCGTCCTTGTCCGCTAAGTTATCACTTAATACCATCTGTGATGAAGACATAGCATCCTTAATATAGAAACCATCTTTCCCTAACTCACTTAAGGATTTCACCGCTGTCTTTGGAACTGCAGTCAGCTCCACCGAGGTGGTTGTAAAATACTTTTCGATTTCATCTGCTTTCACATAAGTATTTGCTTTCACATTTTCCTTCATGCAGACAACTGAGGTCTTTAATTCTTCCTGGGCTGCTCTGTTTTGCACCGCTACATAGAGTACACATACCGCAATCGCTGCAAAAACCGCTGGAATCACTAATGTCTTTACTACCGATAATGCTTTTGATTCCCCGCCCTTTCCTTTCTTTGCCTGCTTAGCTTTATTCATTTCTTCCTTTACCATCTGTTTCTTTTGTTCTTCTGTAATCTTCTTTTCAAACATATAATGTCTCCCTTCTAATTGTTGATTTCTAAGGTACAATAGATGTCCTTAGTCTTTGTAATGAAACTTTTATCAATGATATTTTCTATATCAAATCTTACTTTTCCATAAGCACTGGTCACACTTACCACTTCTCCTGTAGGTGCTCTAACCGTACCAACTCTTCCAGTCGTTACCCGCTTTGTTCCACCATCTCCTGAATAGGTCGTAATCTTAATATTGGTTCCTTCCACTTCATAACAGATATAGGAATCAAAGCTGAAATTGTAATAAAACCCTTGGGTGTCAGCGATGGCATTTCTCATACAATCTGTAAAAATTGTATGGGAATCATCTACACTCTGAAATCGAATGACTGGCGTTCCTGTTCTTTCATACGTCTCAAAATAATAGACATCATCTGCCACAAGACTTGCTAATACTGCATCTGCTAAGGAGTCATCCACATGATGCTGATGGGTCATAAGTTTTGCCACCTGCCCCAGATAAAGGGTCAGTATAACAAGGATTAGAACAATCAAAAATAAGAATACATATCCAACTGCTCCGCTCGCTTGCTCTTTCTTTTTCATCTGTGACATCATTTTTCTATACATTTTCTTCATCCACTCACCGCCTTACTGCTTCGCCGTTGATTGACGGTTAATCGTGATAGAACTTGGATGCGTGGTGTACTTTGAGATTCCACCTGCAAAGGCTAGAATATTGTCATCATACGTGCCACTGATACACAGATAGATACGATCTCCATAATCCACTTCTCTTGTAGTTGTTCCACTAAAGGAAATGTTACGCAGTCCGTAGCTTTCTAGTTCTGTCCGAAGTGCTGCTTGATCGGATGCATTTAAGTATCCTTCCGTTTCCATGATTAACATGTACTCCCTTGCAGCCTGCCTCATCCCCCACTTGTCACTGATTCCAGAAAATGCACCAAATATAATGACCAGAAATGCACAAACCACAATCAGCTCTAGGAGCATGACAAGCATATTTTCCATGATGGATGCTTTTTTCTTTTTCTTTATGAAATTCAATTCTGCCACCTCCTAAAATCCAATCTGTAACTGTAATAGTTTCATGATGATGCAATA
>CAZTGP010000212.1:0-1615 GCA_964613325.1 uncultured Roseburia sp.
GGAAACTAATCTCCGATTATTTAAAGGACAAAAATGACTTTATTCTGTACGACACCTATATCGATGACGGAGCCACAGGTACGAATTTCAACCGTCCGGCATTTCAGCGAATGATTACAGATATCGAAGCTGGAAAAGCAGGGAGATGTTCCACGCTTCGCCAGGGATGGTTTCATGTAGGTTAAGGTAACACAGGGGGACGTGTCCGCTGCGTTACCTTGCGTATGAGAGCGAGTAACACAGCGGACACGGGCGGAGTCAGGTGATCATTGCAACATGACGGAAGGAATGGTGCAATGGGATACCAAAGGAAACACACGGTCGACGACTGGAAGGCCGCCCGGGCGGCGATAAGGTCGGGGATGTCGATCCGGGGGGCCGCCGCCCACACGGGCATAGACCCCTGCGCGATCTGGAGATGGGGCCGCGCCGAGGAGCCCCCGGAATGGATGTGGTACAACTTGAGAGGATCCGTCGACGTGGACCGTCCCAGGCCGCCCCGCAGGTCGCCCAGGGCCAGGCTGGACTTCGAGGACCGCGCCTGCATCGCCGCCATGCTGGAGACGGGCATGACGCGCTCCCAGGTGGCACGCAGGCTCGGGGTGGCGCGCTCGACCGTCGTAAGGGAGGTCTCCCGCCACGGTACGGGAGACGGTTACGACCCGCGCGCCGCGCACGTCGCGGCGAGGAGGGCGGCGAGGAGGCCCAGGGCACGCAAGCTCGATGAGGACGCCGGGCTGCGCGGGTTCGTGGTCGACGGGCTGCTCGACAGGTGGTCGCCGCGACAGATATCGAGACGGCTGGTGGTCGAGTTCCCGGACGACGAGGAGATGCGGGTGAGCCACGAGACGATATACCAGGCGATATACGTGCAGGGCAGGGGCTCGCTGCGCCAGGAGCTGGCCGTGGAGCAGGCGCTGAGGTCGGGCAGGACCCGGCGCAGGCCGACCTCGAAGCTGCCGCCCAGGCCACGTGGCAGGTCGTGGGTGGAGGGCTGCGAGATATCGCGGCGCCCGGCAGAGGCCGACGACCGTGCGGTGCCGGGCCACTGGGAGGGCGACCTGGTCGTCGGCGGCGACATGAGCAGCTGCCTGGTGACGCTGGTGGAGCGCAAGACCCGCTTCCTCGTGGCCAGGCGACTCGACAGCCACGACACCGAGACGGTCGTCGACCTGCTGGTGGGGATGTGCGCCGACGTGCCCGACTCCATCAGGGACGGGCTGCTCTCGACGCTGACCTGGGACCAGGGCTGCGAGATGGCCGACGCCGCGCGCTTCACGCAGGCCACCGGCTTCGAGGTCTACTTCTGCGACCCGCACTCGCCATGGCAGAAGGGGACCAACGAGAACACCAACGGCCTCATCAGACAGTACTTCCCCAAGGGCACCCGGTTCGTGGACGTCGGCGACGACGAGGTCCAGCTGATGCAGGACCAGCTGAACGGCAGACCACGGGAGACCCTGCAATGGAGGACACCGGCCGAGGCGCTGGCGGAGGAGCTGGAGAAGGCGGCTGTTGCAATGACCGACTGACTCCGCCACGTCCCCCTGTGTTACCCCCCTGTTACCTCGCGTATTAGCACACGGATACATGCCCGCCATGTTGCTCAAAAGCC
>CAZTGP010000213.1:0-1550 GCA_964613325.1 uncultured Roseburia sp.
GTAACAATGGAACAGATGTATTTTACAAAGAAGAAGTGAAATAGGAAAGGATGAGGATATGACGAAAGAAAATGTATGGATATTATCGATTGCAATTGCTCTTGCAATCGGTGTAGTTGTGATAATGAAATTAAATGGTGGTAAGTTTCCCAGTGGAGGGTATAAAACACCGTCAACAGAAACTGTAAGTGATGTGGAAACAGAGTCGATGCAGATAGCGGAGAAGGTAAGTAACAAGCCTGTACTTACAGAAGATTTCAAGAAAACCTTTGAGACAACGAACGCTCTTTCAGTAGAAAAAGTAGTTCGTACTATAACGGAAAGTGAAGATGGAGGCACAAACACAAAGTATGAATCCTATTTATTATCATATTTGGATTTGTCCAATCATACGGAGCAAACAATGGATTATTCGAATGCATCAGTAGGAGAAGATTTTGAGGTTAACAAAGTAATAGAATCAGATTTTATTTCAGAATATGGTTTTGATTATCACCAGATAAATGGATATGAGTTTTATGAGCGTTTATTGAAAGAATCTGGGATAGATGGAAATCTGAATAAAGTTACATTTGATGCGAAAACTTATGATATGACAGGGCAGGAAGTTTATGTGTTAGATCAGGAATGTAGCGTCATTCAGAAGCTTTTGGAAAAGGTTGATTATGATGAAATAATAAGCTCCGAAGTATCTTATCAAATAACTAACATAAACGGAGTTGTTATGCCAGAGTATTTTACGGCGGTTGTTCAATATAAAGCAGGAACGCAAATTGTTACTAAGAATCTGTTTTTACAGATTACTTTGGAAAGTGCAGATTTAGGAGGGACATATGAATTGGAAGAGTAAGATTCTATTATGCTTTGGCATTATTATTGGAATGTTTGCTTGTATCCACACTACTGTATTGGCGGATGATGTTGGAGATACTGGTGGTACAGGTCAGGGAAATATTACAGGAACCAATGTATATACCTTTAATTACATTTATGATTCTGCAAGAGATGCAATTGAATTGCAGGTGGTAACAAAGAATCCTATCAGTAGTTTTGGGAATACAAATACGCATACTTATACGAGTCCGTCCGATCAGCTTGTGTTACATACGCAGAATCCAATCTGTGGAAATACCATTGATAATGCGATTGCAACCATGAACGCAGTTGGTGGCTATAATTTGTCTGTATCAGATGTAAAGGCAAAGCTGAATGCACTTGGGTATTATGACAAAGGAAATGGTGTATGGAAATATAACGGTGGATATCTGACTTATGTGTCGGCTGTAAAAATCAGACCGAAGGTTCATACGGTACACTATGAGGCAAATGGTGGAAGTGGAGCTCCTGGGAATCAGACAAAGACAGAAGGTGTGCAGATGAATTTGTCTAACACGAAACCTACAAGAACAGGGTACACTTTCAAGTATTGGACTGCAAGTATTGGTGGAAATTATAATCCAGGGCAGAACTATACCCATGACCAAGACGGGGGAACTGTAACTATGACTGCTTATTGGAAAGATGAGACAGCTCCTAGTTGTAGTGATTTT